>JAPLGS010000143.1:0-86698 GCA_026390015.1 Chloroflexota bacterium
GCGACTTGCTGAATGATTTCCTTCAATCGAATCTCTATGCCGTTCACAAGTACCTTGCGGCGATACTTTGGACAAAAAACAACATGGTACTTACAGGAGTAGAAAATATGACGATTGCTTTTATAAGTTTGTGCATTCATAGCAACTAGTATACAGCTAATCGCTGTATACTACAAGCAAAACCGTTCCTTAGATATCCACCGCTAAAGCAGGGAGCTTTACGGAACATTTGGTAAAATAAGGACACACAGATGAAGATTACATTTTTAGGCGGCGCGGATGAAGTTGGTGCGAGCGGTATTTTGGTGGAAACCGCTGGTCGGCGCGTGCTGGTGGATTGCGGCATTCGCCCCTCGCCAAGATCGTATTGGGGGCTGGCGGCTGATCAACTGCCAGCGTTGAGTCAAATTGAATCGGGTTCTGGAAAACTGGATGCCATTCTCGTTACCCACGCCCACACCGACCATACTGGCGCGCTGGAACTGGTGGTTGAACGGTATCCGGATACCCCCGTCTATGCCACTGCTCCCACGATGGCACTCACGCGTGTCCTGCATCAGGATGCGCGGCGTATCATGCAATCGCGGTTGGATGAGGAAGGCGAACTGCCGCTTTTTGATGATGTCGCTGTCCAGCGGCTGATGTCTGCGCTGATTCCTGTTCCGTTCAAAACGCGGATTCCGCTGGCGGATGGGCTGGCGGCTACATTTTTCCCAGCTGGGCATATTGCGGGCGCCGCTATGATCGGATTGGAATGCGACGAAGGGCGGCTGTTGATCAGCGGCGATGTTTCCATTTCGCCTCAACGCACAGTGGACGGGGCGCAGTCGCCAGCGTTTCATCCCGATGCCATCATTCTCGAAAGCACATACGGCGGGCGGCTTCATTCCAACCGCGCCGTTCAGGAACGCAACCTGATCGAGACGGTGGCGCAAGTCACAGCCGCCGATGGCAAAGTTCTGATTCCTGCTTTTGCCCTCGGTCGCGCTCAGGAAGTTTTGCTCATTCTCAACGAATACCAGCGGCGCGGTGAACTGCCTCCCGTGCCTGTTTGGGCAGATGGCATGGTGCGTACCATTTGTCAGGCGTACCCCAGTTTTGGCGAGGCGCTGCCTCTCGCGCTTCAGGAACAAAATAGCCAGTTTTTCAACGAACGCATCCGCCCGATTGCGAACAGTGAACAGCGCAACGCCCTCATCTGGAATCCGGGCGCGGCAATCATTGTTTCCAGTTCGGGCATGTTGGCGGGCGGACCGTCGCTCTCGTATGCCCGCGCGCTTGCGCCCAAACCGCAGAACGCTATTTTGCTCACTGGCTATCAAGACGAGGAATCTCCTGGTCGCCGTTTGCAGGAGTTGACCGAGCGTGGTTCTGGAAGCATCCGCCTCGGCAAGGACAAGGTGAATGTCCAGTGTCTGCTTGGAACCTACTCGCTGTCTGCCCACGCCGACGAAGCGCAACTCATCAGCCTGACCGAAACCCTCAACCCTGAGCATGTTTTTCTCGTTCACGGAGATGCCTCCGCCCGACAGAGTCTCGAAAAAGCTCTCAGCCAACGCGGGCGCATTGTTCATCTGCCACGCGCCGGGCAAACGGTGGAATTAAAGTTTGAGCGCAAATCCCGTTTCCAAAAGCCAGACTCAACCGATGACCCGCGCGCGCATTGGGCTGAACTCAGCCGTCAGCGCCGCGAGAAAATGGCTGATTTTGCGGATGCGCTGGGGAAGTGGATTCTCATCAAAGGCGATGATGCGGCTGTGGGGCTTTGCCTAGCTTTGGAAAGTGATCATCTCTGGCTGGAGGTTGCTCCCGGTTTGGGACAGTCTGTCTACCCTGAATCAGTGCTCGCTGTCCTCGGCGAAACTCCCCCGTCAGATTTATCCGCCCATCAACTGCGTCCCCTCAGAACAACCATCATGGAGCCGAATCAAGCAATGGCGGTTGCCAACGGAACTTTTCCGCCCGCCGTGCGCCTGCGAAAAAGCGGCTACCGCCTGGCGGAGCATATCCTCACCCTGACCTTTGACTTCCCCGATGCGGCTGGCAAACACTACTCCGACTTGATTTCAGCCCTGCGCGAGGAGACTGGCTGGCAAGTTGAAATCACACCCGAAACGAATCAGGCGGCGCTGAATGCACTCGTGCGCGAGTTGCAGCCCAGTGGCTGGCAAATTGTCAAAGGTCCCGCCATTTACCGTGACCAAAAAAGTGTGGCTGTATCTCTTGCCCCTTTCTCTTTTTTGAATGGCGATGTTGATGAAATCTGCGACCAGTTTTTTGAAATCAGCGGCTGGGAACTGGACATCACGGAAGGGACTCAGCAGGTTGCGTCAATTTCCGCCATTCCCAGCGGCGTGCAAATGGAAATCAACGCGGCGTATGCCCATATCAAATCTGCTTTGGAAGGCAGCACGCTTTATCGCACCAGTTTGAAAGGTGATGAAATTGTGCTGTCGTTTATTTCGCGCCAGGTTGCGGAGCGGTATCAGGAACAACTCGAAGTTCTTGCTTCACAAACTGGCTGGCGGTTGGCTGTTAATCCGCAGCCCAATCAAGGAGCGATTCTCGAAGTTGCGCGCGCAATGCTTGCCAAAGCGGGATTCTCAATTACGAAGGGTCCCAGTATTTATCTCGAAAAAGCCGAGGTCAGCGTGGTTGTGGCAGGCTTACCCGAAGCGGAGAAAATGCTTGGGGTGATAGAATCATTTATCAGCGAGACAGGGTTCCGTCTTGTCGTCCCATTCCAAACTCCCAAAGTGGAAAATCATCCAAACAGCAAACCCGCCAACAGTGTCGAGATCCAAATCAACCGCATTCGATTACCGCGTTCCATGCAAGCCTTGAGCCTTGACCCCGCCAAATTGGAAAAAGCTATTGAACGCGCCCGACGGATGGGAATTACGCCGCCCATTCAAGTGCGCCGCGCCGCCGATGGTTACATTTTGACCGACGGACTTTTCCGCCTGCGTGCCGCCGAAGTCCTGGGCTTGGAACGCATTCCAGCCATAATTGAGTAAGGGAGTTTCTCAAGATTGCATAATGGAACCGCGCTGGACATTGCCTAGCCGCATGGAAAATAATTTCATGGCTTGGAACGTAATGCTCAACGGTTCCATCGTGGATGCCCGCCGCCTGCCGCGTCACTTGCAAGAAGAAGCCTATCGCAAGGGATTGATTCCCTATCTGCCGCTAGAAAAAGATGGCGAGTGATAAAACCTTTCCACAAAATGATGGACGAGAAAAGTTTATCCGCTTCGATGGCTCGCCGCAGAAGTTTGCCTTGGCCCACGATATGTTCCTGCCCGATGTATTCATCCAAAGTGCGCGGACGCATCCGCGCGGCGAGCGGGGCTTCGCTTTTTAATCGCTCGTGCATGGCATGGTCAAATAGGTCGTTGGACATGGTTTGATTATAACAACAAGAAATAATATGGGCCGCTTTCGCGGCCCATATTAATCTATCCTTTTTCTGTTTTCTTCGCAGTTTGCCCGGATTTCAAGCGGAGCAATTTATTCAACACATCGAACCAGAAGGGCGCGCCCAGTGACGAGGCCGACCCGGTAAGAAATATACCGAGTACTTTGAGTCCGAATCCGTTTATATCTTGGGGCGTGGATTTTTCATCCCAGCCGACCGGCAGGGATAATTCGTTCAGTTTGTCCTGAATTCCCGTAACGCTAAAACTCTCTTCGGGGTTGATGTTTCCCGCCTGCGCGACAATTGCCTGACGCAGGGTTGGGTCACGCCAGAGTTGATTGACTATGGCTACAGAGTCGACGTTGAAAACCAATGCAAGCACAAATCCCAGGGTTAGCGCGATCATGGACGCGTATTTTCTATATAAGATCGTGGCCTGTTCCATATTGGAGTTAAACCAATCTTCAACATTTCCGCGATACTCGGCAAGTGTTGTTTCCACATTTGTTGTTTCTTCATCCAGTTTGGGAACAAGGTATTTTAGCGTTCGCGCAAAAATGTGATTCTTGTTTTCCATATATTTCATGCTGTCTTGAATACTGTCCACCATGGCGGCCAGACTCAGTGTGCCTGCAGGAATGTCACTCCCAGATTTGCCCGCGTTCAGAAAAATATCAACAGCGGCTTTGGCAAAAATGGGATTTGGAATATTGGTTGGGTTTCGCTTTTTACCCCAAATTGTTTTCGTAGCTAGTGACTCAATTAATGGATGTTTGTAGAATTGCATCACCATGGTACGGTCCTTGAACATTTCTTGAAGCCTTTGTTCAAGAAATGTTGCGCGCCAGTTTAGCACTTCCATGATCGCTTCCTGGATCTGACTGGTTGCCATGCTGATGATGAGCCAGGTTACAACCAATCCTATGGCTACTTCGAGAATAGCGTCTAGTTGCATGTTGTTCTCCTTGTGCTGATGATATGAAATAACGGGTCAAAAGAAAATTATGTGCAGGGATAATTTCAAAACGCATCGCAAGCGTTCAGGCGTTTGGAGTTTCCTTTTGTGTTTGCAGATGAGATTGATTGACGATGTAAATTCCCGCCAAAGCCACCGCGCCGCCGATCCATTGCGTGGCGTTGGGAATCTCGCCAAGCATGGGAATTGCTAAAATGGTGGTCAGGATGGGCTGTCCGATCAGCGTGGGGGATACAACCGATGCGGGCAAATGTCCAAGCGAGTAGGTGATCGCGAGATAGCCGACCATTTGAGAAACAACCGCTGTCACGAAAAAGATGATCCAGGTTTGGGTGGAATAACCCGTGAAGGAATTTCCCAAGATAAGATTCAAAAAGAATATCGCGATCGTAGCGCTCACGCCAACCAGCCATGTGTAGCGGAACGGGTCAATATGTTTTCGTCCGCGCTGCGTGGTGAGTTGATAGAATGCGTAAAAGATCGCCGCGCTGCTTGCCATTAGGTCGCCGATGCCAAGAGTGGGGTGGCGCAGGAAGTCGCTGCCCATGACGAATGCCGCGCCGGTCAGTGCGATGATGAGTCCAACCCAAAAAACTCTTCGAAATTTTTCGCGGAATATGATGAGCGCGAACAATGCAACCCACAACGGCGATGTGTTGCCAAGCAAGGTTGCATTGGCGGCGGTTGTAAATTTCAAAGAGGAATTCCACAATGCAAAATCGAACGCGGTGAAGATGCCTGCCCATAATGGAAAGATCAGATATTTTTTATCAAGGGGTTCGAGTTGTTTTTGTTGCCGAATAAAAAGCGGAGTGAGAAAGATCGTGGAAATTAGCAAACGATAAAAACCGGTGATCGGGCCTGGCGCCTCTGCCCAGCGCACGAACATGGCCGAAAGGCTGAGCGCACTAATCCCGATCGTGAGCGCGATGTATGGAAGGAATTTATTAGACACTTGAAGATTGTACCCCCACATTGATGGATGAACTGTGTCAGATGCGTGGGAAGTTGAGCTGTTCAAGGGCAGGCAAAAGTTCATTAAGACCGGGCAGGCTAAAGTCAGGTTCGATGCGCTGTTTTTCATCTGAAGTAAATTTTGCGCGGCGTGTGAGCCAGATCGTTCGCATGTTCAAAGCTTTTGCGCCATAAATATCCGCTTGTAAATTGTCGCCGATCATCACGGCTTCTTCGGGCGCGATGTTCCATTGCGCGAGCGCGATCTCAAACGCCCGCGGATGCGGCTTGCGATAATAGCACGCGGCCGAGGTCAGTACAAAATCAAAATACGGGCGAATACCAAAACTGCCAACGAGTGTCTGTACATCTTTATCGTCGCCGGCGTTCGAGAAAATTCCGAGTTGATAATTTTTGGATATAAGTTTTTGGAGAGTATCGAGCGCGTCATTTTCAGGCACCCAGTTTTTTTGTGTGACGGAGAACATCGCGTCCAGCGCGGACCTGAGAATTGATTCGGCGACTTCGGCATGTCCCAACTCTTTTAGCAGTTCGCGTAAAACAAAATGATAGGTGGTCTCTTGAAGATCTTTATCACGTTGTTCATAATATTTATGTAATTGTGCGCGAAATATTCTCGTGTCTAACTGGATGTGATGTTCGTGTAATTTTTGCGTGAGGGTTTGATCTGCGCGTTCAAGCGTGGACGCCCAATCTTCGCGCGCGTACATCAGCGTGCCGCCAAGATCAAAGAGGATGTGCCGAATGGGTGAAGCGTTCATCTGGATTGGTATACCCTGACAGCCGCTTTACGTAAAGGGGATATTTGGTGCGTGTCGAGTATGGCTAGCCTGCGCCTTTGAGATAAATTCCTGTTGGATCCAACTCTTCGCGTAAAATTTTCAATTCCTTTTTTTTGATCGGTTCGGTCACTCGTACTTGCGCGGCAACTTTCAGATCCCAGCCAGTGTTGGCTTTGGCTTCTTCAACGGTTTTGCCTGGGTGCAGCGCGGTCAGGATCATTTCACCGTTTTCGTCTGGTTCGAGCATGCCAATATCTGTCACGACGCCGACCATTCCTCTGCCGCGCAGGCCGGCATTTTCACGGTCGCCTTTGCCGCCAATAAATCCAGCCGAGGTCATGAATTCCACTTTTTCAGGGAAACGTCGTTTTTGATGCGGAGTCATAATGTAACAGCGATTTGCCCACGCGGCGATTTCCTGCGAACCGCCCGAGCCGGGCAAACGTACTTTTGGATGTTCATATCCGCCAATGACTGTGGCGTTGATATTGCCGTACTTGTCAATTTGAGCGCCGCCCATGAAACCCACATCCACGTTGCCACGCTGCAGGTAATTTGCGAAAATATCATACATGCTGACAACTGACAGCGAGCCGCTCACGAGAGTTGGGTCGCCGATGGAAAGCGGCAGGCGTTCGGGTTCCGCGCCGATCACGCCTGCTTCGTAGATCATCACCAGGTTTGGAGCGTGTGTCCGTTTGGCTAAATTACAGGCAAGGTTGGGTTGGCCCACGCCGACAAAAACTACATCGCCATCTTTAAGCAGGCGCGCAGCGTTGACGATCATCAACTCGGCGGAGGAATAGGTTGTTTTGGTCATGGGTTTTCTCCTTGAAGGTGAAAATTTTTAAAAGTCTGTAAGAAAATTTTGTATGAGCTCAAGTATTTTTTGCGGATGTTCCAACGCGACCAGATGCGTGGCTCTTTCGATCGTTTCGATGCGAATGGATGGATTGAGGTGTTTTACTTTACGTGCGGTGCTTTTCCAAAATGTGTCTGTTTCCGCGCCGCGAATAATAAGTGTCGGGACTTTTAACTTCGGCAATGCGCGCCATATTTCCATATCGTTCCAGATACTGGCATAGTATATGCGCGATTCCCATTCCGGGCTATAGATCAGTTGGTAGCCGCCGTTCTCTTTGGGGCTTGTTATTCCTTCGATATAGGCGCGCAAGGCATCATCGTCCAAATATTTGAAGGCGGGACGATTCCGATATCTCTTAAATAAAAGATCAAGATCCTCAAATTCGCGTCGGCGGTACAGGGTGGATGTGATATGCGGATGAAGGCGATGCGCGAAATTGAAAGTGAGTGAGATCTTCCAAAGCGCGATGTAGGATGGTGGAAGCAGAACAGGGTCAATAAGAATGAGGTGTTGGAATTTTTGTGGTTGGCGCAGCGCGGCTCTCAAAGCAGCGATCCCGCCCATCGAATGGCCGAGGACAGTTATCGGTGCGCCTGATTCGTTTTCATCCAAAAAACGGAGCAGGTCTTCGCTAAGGAGAGTCCAATCGTGAAAGCCTTCTGGATGGCTATCTTCCCATAACGGGCGCTGGAGCATGGCCGTGACATGAGTGCTCTTTGCAAGCCGCGCAAGTAACGGACGATAACAGGCCGGCGGATAGCCGTTGGCATGTAAAAATAACAGGTTGAGACCATCGCCTCCGAAATCCTGCGATGGAATGTGTGATATAGGCATGGTGTTCTTCGTGAACTTTCGAAATGATATTTTTCTTGCCAAGTATAGAGGTCTATTGTGCCAGAAGACTTGCGTGTAATCAAGGGATTTGTTAAGATCTAATTTTCCCCAATTCCTGTAATGCGGGAAGTCCCCCATTCTATTTGATATTGGTTGATTATGCCATCAGAGCCTTCGCCAGCTCGTCTGCAATGCGCAGATATTTTTCGTGAGTTTCATCTTCATTCTCAATGCGATTAAAATCCGCCATCAATTGTTGATGTTGTTCAACGGGAATAATGTCATCCGCCATCGGGAAGAGGACATTATCCTCCTTTTGAATATGTTCGCGTAATAGCGTTGTGTAGTCCAGTGCATTTTTGGCAATTTGTGATAACCCTGTCGCGTCGCCTCCCTGAACCCGCTCGGCGCCTTCTATCATGGCGCGCGTCAGGCGGCGGCCTTCTTCATGATCTGCTAACATCATGCCTACGGGGCCAGCATCTTGCGGCATTCCATTTGCTTCCAATGCCACAAAGAGGATTCCCTCTTCTTTTTTATGATGGCATCCATCCGCAAAATTCTTAATAAAGTCAGCCGCAGTGAAAAAGAAATCCATCGGAATCAGCTGGCCTTCCAAAATCCGATTTGCGGCTGTCTCCAACGACTCCAATACTTTTTCTATAACGCGATGTTCTTCCATTAATATTTCTGTAGCTTTCATAGGATTTATTCCTTTTTGATTATCTTCTGCGCGATTTATTTATTACGCCGCCGACCGCTTCGCGTGAATCTGCTCGACGACCATGGCTCCCATTTGGGTTGTGCTGATGCCGCTGCGCGCGTCAGCGGAGGATATCTGTGCGCTGGCAAGTAAATATGCCACGCTGTCTTCGATGCATTTTGCCGCGACTTTTTCACCTAGATAGTTCATCATCATGCTAACTGCCATGATTGCGCCAAGCGGACAGGCGATGTTCTGTCCTGCTATATCAGGCGCGGAGCCATGGATCGGCTCGAACATGGAAGTCTTGCCCGGGTGTAGGTTGGCAGATGCGGCGATGCCTATTCCGCCTTGCAGCATCGAGCCGAGATCGGTGATGATGTCACCGTATAGGTTGGTGGTCACGACCACATCATACCACTCAGGCTTTTGGATCATCAGCATGGTGAATGCATCCACATACGCGTGATCCTGTTTGATATCGGGATATTCCTTCCCAACTTCGGCGAAGGTGCGCGTCCAGATCTCCTGTGGGCGGATGGCGTTGGCTTTATCCACCATGGTCAAACGACCCGGGCGATTTCGATCCGTGCTGCGGGAACGTGCGAGTTCAAATCCATAACGGATGGCGCGTTCGACTCCGACGCGGGTGTAGATGCTGGTCGAGGTCGCAACTTCATCCGGCGTGCCTTTCTTCAGAATGCCGCCGATTTGCGAGTATTCACCTTCTGTGTTTTCGCGCACCACTGTAAAGTCAATGTCGTTCGGGCCTTTGCCTTTAAGCGGACAAAGTCCCTCAGCGTAGAGTTTGATCGGGCGCAGGTTAATGTACAGGTCAAGCCCGAAACGCAGGCCGAGAATGACTGAGCGTTCGACCAATCCAACTTCCACATCCGGGTGTCCGATCGCGCCTAGAAAAACCGCATCCAGGGTGCGCCATTCATCGATTACCTTGTCAGTAACAAGTTCCTTTGTCTTGAGATAATACGCGCCGGAATAAGGATATTCGATGAAGTTGCAATCGAAATCGCCGTCCTTCATGACTGTATGCAAAACTTTTAATCCTTCCTCCACAACATCCGGACCGATTCCATCTCCGCCAAGAATGCCGATGTTATATGTTTTCATTGATCTTCTCCATGTTTTATCCTAATTTTTCTGCGAGGCGTTCTTCTGCGTAAGCCAGCAATCCGCCTACTTCGATGATGCGCCGCAAAAAATCGGGGAAGGGAACGGCCTGGTATTGCGTACCCGTTGTCAGGTTGCGGATAATACCCGTGGCTGGTTCCACTTCGATCTCGTCGCCTTCGTTGATTCCATCCACCGCCTGTGGACATTCCAAAATCGGCAGACCTATATTGATGGCGTTGCGAAAGAAGATGCGCGCATACGATTTGGCGATGACAGCCGAGACGCCCGCGGCTTTGATGGTGAGCGGAGCAACTTCACGCGACGACCCGCAGCCGAAGTTTGAATCAGCGACAATGAGATCGCCGCGCTTCATTTTTTTGACGAAGTCTGCGTCGGCGTCTTCCATGCAATGCAGGGAT
Organism: Chloroflexota bacterium; assembly: GCA_026390015.1. GTDB lineage: Bacteria > Chloroflexota > Anaerolineae > Anaerolineales > Villigracilaceae > Villigracilis. Next base: position 10,104 of record JAPLGS010000143.1, read on the forward strand.
AGTTCACGTGGATCAGCGGTGTTGCAATGACGCGCGGGGATGATCGCATCGGTATCCACGTTTCTGCCAAATTTCCACGAGTGACCGTGAATGCGGACGCGTTCGCGCAGATAACTTTTTTGTACGAGTCCACCGCGCTGCGTGTGCCGCGGTAGAAGATCGAAGAATAGCACTCGATCCGGGCGGGCGTAATTTGGAAGGTGACTCTCAGCATAAGCGAGCGTTTCCTCTACGGTCAGCTTTGAGTGTTCATCAGGCACGATACACGCGTAGATCAACTCGCCGAAGATCAAGTCGGGGACGCCCACCACTGCCGCATCTTTGACTCCCGGAAGCGAACGCAGAACCATTTCAATACTACCGGGATAGATCTTGAATCCGCCGCGGATGATGACTTCATGTTTGCGCCCAACGATGCGAACCGGTCCATCTGCATCGACGATTGCGAGGTCGCCTGTGTGCAGCCAACCTTCCTTATCAAGAACTTGCGCGGTAGCTTCGGGGTTTTCCCAATAGCCAGTCATTACATTGTAGCCGCGCAGACAGAGTTCGCCTTCTTCGCCATACGGCAGCGACACGTCTTCAGCGTTGACAACTTTTAGTTCGATGTCGTCCAAGGGAATTCCGACTGATTCGGTTGCGGTGATGGGACCGTCGTCAAGTTGTGTCATTGTGACGGCGGGTGAGGCTTCGGTCAACCCGTAACCGATCAACAGTTTAAAATCCATTTTTTCGCGCGCGCGCATTACAAGTTCGGGTGGGCAGGGCGCACCCGCTATAATGCCTGTACGAAGGGTCGCGCAGGCAGCTGTATTAAAGTCAGGGTGATTCAATTCCAGCGCGAACATGGTTGGTACGCCTGAGAGCACGGTAACGCCGGCCTCTTTGACCAATCTCAGGGCTTCGCTGGGGTGATAGTGCGGCATGCAGACCAATTGCGCTCCTGCGACTGCGCAAGCCAGCGTAATGGCGGTAAAGCCGAAGGCATTGGAAAACGGGATCGTGCCAAGGAAAACATCTTCTGCTGTGCAATCCATCCGCGATGCGATAGCCGCCGCGTTATGTACCAGCCCACCGTGAGTCAAGATCGCGCCGCGCGGATCGCCTGAACTGCCCAGGGAGTGAATGATGGCCGCCGCGTCCTGAGGTTTTGCGATGGCAGGCGCAAGCGGCGCGGTATCCTTTAATAAACTGTCCCAGGAAATGACACCATCTTTTTTCTGCGCCTTCGAGGCGGATGTGGAGATTACAAAGCGCAGCTCAGGCAGATTCTCGCGCAGGCCAAATGCCATTTCAAGATGATCCAACCCGTTGAATTGTTTCGGGTCCGAGAAGGTGATCAGCGCTTGTGGTTTTGTTTTTGCAAAGCGCGCGAGCGCATCTGTGCGGTCGCGGCGCACATTGATCGGCACCAGGATCAAACCTGCTTTGGCGGCGGCAAAGATCGTTATTACATACGCAGGAGTGCTCGGCAGGGTCACTCCAATGCGGTCGCCGGGTTGCAGTCCCAACTCGCGCAGTCCTGCGGCGAGTGAGCTTGCTTTCAGTTCCACATCCGCGTAGGACCAGCGTTCCTTGTCAAAACGTAAAAAGATCTGATTTGGAAAACGAGTCGCCTGCGCGCTCAATAATTCGCCGATGGTCATGTTGTGAAAGTGTTCATAGGTCATGAGTTTATTTCCTTAAGTCAGGCAGATTTGGGAAACCGCCTGGCTTGATCAGTTTATAAATCTGATGGTGAAATAATTCTTCCCGCGACAGCTGATGCGGCAGCGACGTAGGGGTTCGCGAGATAGAGTTCACTGGTGATATGTCCCATACGTCCGCGGAAGTTGCGGTTGCTAGTGGAGATACAGCGTTCGCCGGAGGCGAGTACACCCATGTGACCTCCAAGACAAGGGCCGCAAGTGGGCGTGCTGACCGAGCAATTGGCTTCAATGAAAATTTCTATTAAGCCTTCGCGCAGCGCATCCAAATAAACTTTTTGCGAGCCGGGGATGATCACTGCCCGAACTCGTGGATGAATCTTCCGTCCCTTTAGGATTTCCGCCGCCGCGCGCAAGTCTTCGATATTGCCGTTGGTGCACATGCCGATCACTGCCTGATTGATTTCCAATTCCTTTAATTCCGAAACCGGCTTGACGTTTTCCGGGATGAAGGGCACCGCGACAAATGGCTCAAAGTTGGATACATCAATATCGTAGACGGCAGAGTATTCCGCGTCCGGGTCGCTTCGCAGGTAGAGGCCATCGTCTCTGCCGCGAGAATGGAGATATGCGCGGGTGGTTTCGTCCGCTGCGAAGAGGCCCGCTTTTGCCCCGGCTTCGATTGCCATATTCGCCATTGAGAAACGGTCGTTCATCCGCATACTGTCAATCGTTTCGCCCGTAAATTCCATGGCTTGATACCGTGCGCCTTCGACGCCGATCAGCGCGATGGTATGCAGGATTAAATCTTTCCCGCCCACCCATTTTTGCGGTTTGCCGTGATAAACAAATTTCACACTCTCAGGGACTTTCATCCACATCTCGCCGATCGCCATTGCCACAGCCGCGTCTGTAGAGCCGATGCCCGTGCCGAACGCGCCGATAAATCCGTGCGTGCATGTATGTGAATCTGCGCCGGCGATCAAATCTCCCGGCGCGATCAATCCCTGTTCTGGCAAAAGAATATGCTGGATGCCGGCGCGCCCCACATCGTAAAAACGGATACCATGTTTATCAGCAAATTCCCGGCATGTTTTGACGATCTCCGCGCTTTTGATGTCTTTGGCGGGCGTGAAGTGATCCATGATGAAGACGATTTTCTTCGGGTCGAACACGCGCGCGTTCCTGATTTTTTCAAATTCTTCAATGGCGAGGATCCCCGATAGTTCAGAAGCCATGACCAGATCGACGCGCGCATTGATGAATTGACCGGGGAATAATTCCTTCTGGTCGCATTTGGTGGCAAGAATTTTTTCTGCGAGAGTATGTCCCATAAATGGTTTCCTTTTTTTGTTGCGGTATAAAATTCGTTTGGATGCTGATGAATGCAGACAAGCGCAGATTTATTTATTTTGAATCAGCGTTTTTCAGCGTCCCGATTCTAAAATGTCCGGTAGAGAACTTCCTTATACTTGATTTCAGATAAAACACTATCTATCTCCGCGATCCGATCCGCAGGTAAATGTCCATCTTTATCCCAGCCGCGTTCCATGTAATATTCATCCAGCATGTTTTGGAATTGTGCGCGGTCGATCTGATGGCCTTGCGTTTTACGCGCGGGCATGGGTTCATCAAAATAGCGCTTTGGCAAAGTGTCATCGGCGCGTGTCAAGCCGAAGTCCGCGTTGATGAGGCGTTCGGTATCCAATGTGCGGCGTCCCACGGCACGCAGAGTTTCAGGCGTATATTCGAATCCAGTCGCTGCCGAGATCAGTTCGCAAAATTCTTCATAGCCCAGCAAGTGCGGGCTGTTAAATCCGCGCGTGATGAACCTGCATAGACCCAGGCAATCGCCAACCGCGAAAATATCGTCACCCCACGCGATGATAAGCCCTTTATCTTTGTAGCCCGTTGGGTCGGGATCATTGGCGCGCCCGTAAATTTTTGCACGCGCTTCATCGGGAAGTTTGAAGACTTCCAGCGTGGGACGATTGCGGAGATGATCCGCGCCGCGGCTGGCAACTGCGATTCCCAATGCAAAGCCTTTGAAATAGCGCACATCATGCGGGTCAGACTGCGGCAGATTTTTTACGGCGATCAAATAATCGCGCGCCTCGGGCGGGAAGAAGCGTGCCGCCTGTGAACTCTCTGCCAGCGTATTTCCGAATCCGCGCCGATATGCGATGTCTTCGATCAAGGCGTGGACGGTTTCATAATCTCCCCAACGTAAAGGTGAGCCTGTCATTGAATCGTTGATCAATCCGCGCTGGTAAAGCTCCATAGCCCAGGCGATGATCGTGCCTGTTGATGAAGCATCCAATCCCAGATCGTTAACCAGATTATTTAAAATAATCACCTGTTCAGTCGGCGCAATGCCAACGTTCGCGCCGAGCAATCCGATCGTTGAATATTCGGGACCTTCGCCTCCCAATGTATTGCGATGACGGCAATGCACAACGCACGAAGTACAGGCCAGCATCTTATCGGAAAATTTTTCGATCTCCTCGGCATTGAGTGTATCTTCAAAAAAATTATCCTGGCTGTTACGTGTGCGGATCGCGCCAAGTCGGTTGCTAACCTCATACAACAAAGGTGTGCCAACTTTGCCAAGCACCTGCACGATCCTTGATTTTTTTAGATCCTCCTGTTGTTTTACGCGCAGCGTGCGCAGGGTATCTTTTTGTGAGACCTCGATCGCTTCGCCGCCGCGCGCTACGATGGCTTTGAGATTCTTACTGCCCATGACCGCGCCCATGCCGCCGCGCCCGGCCGCGTTCTTTTTACCTGTCATGATGGCCGCCATGCGCACCAGATTTTCTCCCGATGGACCGATCACTGCGGATACAGTTCCCGCTCCATGCTTCGCTTTGAGTTGATCCTGCGCTTCTATGATCCTTGTCCCCCAGAGTCTGTCCGCTGGCAGGATGCTGATCTTTCCATCCTCGAGTAATAAATAGGATGGTTCCTGAGCGCGACCCAAAATGATGAGACGGTCGAATCCCGCTTTGCGCATGGCCGCCGCGAAAAAACCACCACAGTTTGAGTCTCCCAATATCCCGCTTTCAGGGGAACGCGCCGAGACATTGAAACGCGCGGCGTTGGGCGCGATGGTGCCTGTCAACAGGCCTGCGCCGATGATGAGCGGATTACGCGGGTCGAACGCATCAATATCGCGTGGGTCGCCGTGTGCGCGCAGGTAATGACGCAGGTACGCCATATTCATTCCGCGTCCGCCCAGATAGGCGCGCGTTAATTCATCAGGCACGGCGTCAACGTGTATCTCACTTGTGGAGAGGTTGATGATCGCGATGGTTGACTTTTTCATCGGAGTCCTAGCCACCAGCCACAGGCCAGACAATATGCAGGTGCCCGCCCTCGGTCAGGAAAGATGCAGCATCTGCTTCCATATCTTCAATGAAAATATGAGGCGGTGATTGATCCAATTCCACAGACAACGCCGGATAATCCTTTCGCAGCAAGGCCAGCAGATCGGATACTCGCGAACCATCCGCGATATTCAAACTTAAGTCGCGTATGCCTACTGATCGCCAGAACGGTTCTGCCAGCCTGATATGGATTTGCAAATTACATTCTCCTTTTATCTTTTGTGAGTTCGCGATCAAGTTCATCATCAGAGACTTCCTGGTTGGCTCTTTGTCGACGGCTCATCACAGTGACGATTCGCTTGACATCTTCGTCGGAGAGCAGGCGATTGGAGCGTTTGGCGACTTCCAGAATTTTTGTGACGAACGCAGGGTTTTCCTCGATCTTGTTCTTGCGCAGGAAGAAACGAACATTATGTTCGCCGGACAAGGGTCCAATTTCTATGGTGTGTTCGCGCCCGACCATGCTGGATGGTACGCCGCAATAAACATGTTCCGCAAGCCAATCATCATTCTTGCTGAGGGCTTTGGCCATTGCGGCCGCGTGGACGCCGGTGGCTGTGCGGAAAGAATCTGCGCCCACAATGGGATAATTGAATGGAATGACCGCGCCGCATTTTTCGGAGATCACTTCGCAATATTCAGGAAGTTTGGTCAGGTCGCGCTCTGCCCAGCCGAGCAGGTTAAGGTTGACCAGCAGAATTTCCATCGGGGTGTTGCCGCTTCTTTCGCCAATTCCCAACCCGCAGGCGTGGACGCGATCTGCTCCCGCTTCAATTGCCGCCAGCGAGTTAATAACATCGAGGCCGCGGTCTTTGTGTCCGTGCCAATCAATTCCGATGTTTGGATCAATTTCATCCACCACCTTGCGCAGGAAAGTGATCAATGAGCGGACGCCGTGCGGCGTGATATGCCCGACCGTATCCGATACACAGATACGGTGCGCACCCGCGCGGATGGCGGCGGTGTACACCTGACGAAGAGTCTCAGGCTGTGTGCGGATCGTATCCTCGGTGACGAACATGACGGGGATTTCGTTCTTCATCGCGAAACTCACGGATTCCTCAGTTTGTTTCAGCAGGAAATTAAGATCCCAGCCTTCCGCGTATTGACGGATCGGACTCGTGCCGACGAAGATGGCGGCCTCGATCGGGATGCCCACTTCCTGTGACACCTCCACAATGGGAGTGATATCTGAAATAACGGAACGCGCCGCGCTCTGTGCTTGGATCGGCATGTTTTGTTTGACGATCTCCTTCGCCAGCACCGTTACGTGGTATTTGAATTTTTCCCCCGCGCCGCACAGGCCAAGATCCACCGTGTCAATTCCCAGGTCATTCATCAAATAGAGCAGGTAGACCTTATCCTGGATCTCGGGCTGGATAACGGAAGGGGATTGCAATCCGTCGCGCAGGGTTTCATCCGTAACCCTGATTCGGCGTGTTGGTTTTTCTGGCGCATCCACCAGATTCCAATCATAGATCAATTCGTGAGTGTTTTTCGGGCCTTCGAACATGGTTTTACTCCTTTGACAAAATGATCTTCAACTCATCATTTCCTTGCCAGCTTGATAGGCTTTCAAATTGCCTTCCAGGTATTTTGCGGGAATTCGAAGTTTTATCGTCTTCTCCCACAGATCCTGAGGAATGGGCAATATAGTGGACAACGCACCAAGCAGCACAACATTTGCCATGCGCCCATCGCCAAGGTCGCGTGCCATTCTGGATGCGGGCAGTACAATGACGCGTAATCCCATTGATTTCAAATATTCGATAGTTTCGTGCGGATAGATTTTTTCCGCATCCGCGACCGAGGCGGGAATCAATTCGTGATCATTAATAAAGATAGTTCCATTTTTTTGATCAACATAATGGGCAAAGCGCAGTGCTTCCAGTTTTTCCAGACCGATCACAGCGAACGCTTCGCCAGGCGTGATGATGGGCGAATGGACTTTCTCAACTCGGTCGAAGCGCACATGCGTCTCCACACTTCCGCCGCGTTGTGACACACCGTGCACTTCGGTTTGTTTTGTATCGTAGCCCGCGCTGACCGCGGCCAGCGAAGTGAGCTCGGCGATCAACAACGAGCCCTGACCGCCGACGCCCGCGAACATTAAACTGTATGTGTTCATGCAAATGCCTCCGCTAATTTGATCGCGTCCGTTGGGCAAACCTGCGCACAGACCGTACAGGAGGTACATTCATGCGCGGCGATAACGGGGAAGTTTTGTTCAGTGCGCGTAATGGCGGGACACCAAACCTTGAAGCACGCATCGCATTTTGTGCATAATTCCTCTTCCACAATAAAGGGGATGACATGCCGCTTCTTTATCTCTGGAAGTTGGTTGCATGGTCCGCGAGCGATCACCACTGATGGTCCTTTGTATGCGATGGCGCGTCGAATCGTGTTGACGATTTCCTTGCGCTGCCAGGTATCCACCACTTCGACGGAGCTAACACCCGTTGCGCGGCAAAAAGCTTCAAGGTCAAGTTTGGGCGTTTCTTCCCCAAGGAGATTTTTTCCTGATGCAGGATTCTGCTGACTGCCGGTCATGCCTGTTGCGGAGTTATCCAATATCACAAGCGTGAGATGACTCTTGTTGTAGACCGCGTCGATCAATGGCGGAATGCCCGAGTGTATGAAGGTTGAATCTCCGATGATCGCGACAGTATCTTTGTGCCCGGCTTGCTCCAATCCAACCGCCACGCCGATGCTGGCTCCCATACAGAAGGTGGTGTGTTCTGCTTCATAGGGAGGAAGCGCGCCCATGGTGTAACAACCGATATCGCCTGATACGGTGACCTTCAACTGCTTCAACGCTGCGAAGACTGTGCGATGTCCACAACCGACACACATCATCGGCGGGCGCGGGATAAGGTTGACTTGTTCCGTAAAAGGTTTGGGCGGATCGCCAAGGGCAAGTGCGCTTCGCAAACGTCCCGGCGAATATTCGCCGATCAGGCCGAATATTTCCTTGCCTTTGAGATTTGTGATTCCCAAATTGCGCATGTATTCTTCAATGAACGGCTCGCCTTCTTCAATGACATAGACGGTTTCATATTGTGAACAAAACTCGCGCAGTAAATTTGCTGGTAATGGGAAGGTCATTCCCAATCGTAAGACTCCAGCATTCGGCATAACTTCTTTGACGTATTGATATGCGATTCCCGAAGTCACCACACCGATTGATTTATTATCATTGTGTTCCATGCGATTGAAGGAACACGTCTCAGCGTAAGCAGTGAGAGCATTCAGCGTTTTCTCAACTTCGGGTCGGCGTATCAAGCGATAGATCGGGACCGAGAAGCGCTTTGCGTCGCGCACAAACTCCTTCTTTTCAACTTCTCTGCGCTCGCCAACTTCGACCAGTCCCTTGTGATGCGCGAGGCGCGTGGTGGTACGCAGCATGACAGGTGATTTAAATTGCTCCGATAATTCCAAGCCCGCGATCATGAAGTCGTGACATTCTTGCGCGTCACTCGGCTCCAGCACGGGGACTTTTCCTACGCGTGCCAGATAGCGATTGTCCTGTTCATTTTGCGAGGAGTGCATGCCGGGGTCATCCGCAGAAATAACAACAAATCCACCGTTCGTGCCTGAATATGGAAAGACCATGAACGCATCTGCGGCCACGTTCAAACCGACATGCTTCATCGTGACCAGCACGCGCAGTCCGCCAATAGCCGCGCCCATGCCTTCCTCGAATGCAACCTTTTCATTCGCCGACCAGCGCGGATTGGTTTCAGGGAAACGCATCGCGAGAGTCTCGATGATCTCGGTGCTTGGCGTGCCGGGATACCCCGAGACAAATTTCACCCCCGCTTCCCATGCTCCGCGGGCGATGGCTTCATTGCCTAATAAAAATTCGCGCATGCTACCTCCGAAATTATTATCATTGCGAGGAGTGCTCTTGCTCTTCGCGACGAAGCAATCCCCGCACAATGGGAGATTGCTTCGGGCGGAAGAACGCCGCCTTCGCAATGACAGCTAAACTTTCAAGATCCTGGCCGCATTCCCATAAAGGATGGCTTGCTTTGATTCTTCCGAAATTGGCAATGCCCTGATCGAATTTGGGTTGCGCTGCAAATCCGGGTTGCCGGGCCAATCGGAACCATAAACGATTTTGTCTGCAAGTTCTTCCAGCCGTGGAAAATATTCCAATAAATTTTTGGCGGGCAAACCCGAGATTTCCATATACACATTTGGATGCCGCCGCGCCATCCAAAACGCCTGTTCATACCAGAACGGTCTGCCCGAGTGAGCCATCAAAATATTCAGCTCTGGAAAATCGATCGCAACATCATCCAGCAGTAATGGGTCGCCATATTTGATGCGCGCACCTTTGAAGACCGATGAACCCGTATGCACCATCATCGGCACTCCAAGTTCCTGCGCCTTTGCATAAAGCGGATACATGCGCGGGTCGTTAACGTAATGATGCTGGTAGGTCGGATACACTTTGATGCCGCGGAAATCGAATTCTTTTACGAGCCTCTCGAGTTCGGCGGCAAGATCATTGATGATGAATGGATTGATGCTGGCGAATGGCAACAAGCGTCCAAGTGGACCTGAGGCAGGGTCGGCGATTCGGTTGGCTTCTGCGCAGAATTTGCCGACGTACTCGTTATCCGCGACTCCGGTTGTGATCGGCGAAACTTCTGCGAGACCGACAGCCCAATCAATATCGTTTTCCTGTAAATATTGACGAATGCCTTGAGGGGTGAGTTTCTGTTCGATAAATTCATCAAAGTCTCCTTTGAAATTGGAACGCGTCCAATCCATCACTGATGGAAGTTCATGCTCCGGTCGGCTGAGGTGTATGTGGAAGTCTATGATCATGGCAGGGTCAGTAGTCAGTAATCAGTGTTCAGTGGAACTTACTGATTACTGGTTATTGATTACTTCTTTTACGGCACGATCACCGAGCGGATGCCTTCGCCGCTGCGCAGTGTATCGAAGGCGGCGTTGATATCGTCGAGTGCGAATTGCGCGGTGACAAGTTCCTTCACTTTTATTTTGCCCTGACGGGCCAGTTCCAGCACCCGCGGATAATCCACTGCGCGGCAGCCAAGCGACCCAACAATTTCCATTTCGCGGTACATGACGCGCCCCGTATCGAGAGTCATTGGTTTGTCGGTAAAGCCGACCACCACGAAGCGTCCTCCCGTGCGAATGCACGAGAATGTTTGGGCCTGCGTCACAGGATTGCCGATGGCTTCAAAACCGATATCCGCCCCGCCGCCGGTCAATTTGCGGACTTCCTTATCCACGCGCTCGACAGTCTTCGCGTTGATCGTGGCTTGCGCGCCAAGCTTCTTCGCCCATTCCAATTTTGAATCGAGCATGTCCACGGCGATGACCCGCGCTCCGACCGCCGCTGCGATCTGGATCAGATTCAATCCGATGCCGCCACACCCGAAGACAATGACCGTATCGCCGGGCTTCACCTGTCCGCGATTGACCACTGCATGATAGGGCGTCGTGACTGCATCCGCGATGATGGAACTTTCGATGAGCGGGAGTTCATCTGGCAGCGCGATAATATCCTTGGCGGGTGCGAGCATGTATTCCGCGTAACCGCCATCCACGTTGTTGCCGAACATCACCATTTTCTCGCAGATGTTTTCGCGTCCAGTGCGGCACATGGTACATTGTCCACAGCCATAGACGGCGGGAAGCAAAACGCGCGCGCCTTCCTTCCATTGCGAGACTCCCGCACCCAAACCGGTAACTGTGCCTGAGACTTCATGTCCCAGCACAAGCGGCGGCTTCTTGAAGGTCGGCACGCCATGATCGATGTAGTGCAGGTCGGTGTGACAGACTCCACAGCCGGCCACTTTGACGAGAACCTCCCCCGCGCCCGGGGTTGGGGTTGGGATTTCTTCCACAGCCAATGGCTGATTAGGGGCATGAAAAACAGCAGCTTTCATTTTATTTCTTCCTCCAATGCCTGACGAAAATGATCGGGGACGTGCTTTTTCTGGAAGGTCTTGCGGTCTGCAATCATGACTGTGATCTCGCCATTTGCCGTGAGACGATCTTTGGTTTCGTTGAAGATCTGAAAATCAAAACGCACACTTGAATTACCGATCTTCCCGGTGCGACAGTGAATTCTTAGGATGTCGTCAAAATGCGCAGGCGCCTTGTATGACGCGTGCGAGTCCACATAGAGCATATCCATATTCTCATCGAGCATGCGCTGATAACTAAAGCCAACGGAGCGCAGGTATTCGATCAATCCGACATCGAAATAATTGAGATACTGCGCGAAGTTGACGTGTCCCTGTGCGTCGGTCTCGTTGAAGCGCACCTTGATCGTTGTTGAAAATGGATACAGGTCGGTCATAAAATTACTTTGCGCGTACTTCCAACACAATTGCCGCGGCAGTATCGCCGGCCGCGCAGCCTGTGAATAACCCATAGCCGCCACCGAGCATCACCAGTTCTTCGATCATCTCAATGATGAGGCGCATACCCGTCGGTCCCTGCGGATGTCCCCAGATGAGCGATGAGCCGTAGTTGTTCATCTTATCCAATCCAACGCCCAATTCGCGGCTGAGGAAAATATCGTTCAAGGCAAAGGGATTATGGGTCTTGATGACTTTGATGTCTTTTATATCCACGCTCGAGCGCGCCAGTGCTCCGCGCACCGCGGGGACGTTGGCTTTGGGCATAAAGCCTTTTGCAGTGCGTCCTTCGCTGAAAGATAAAATTTGAATCTCGATCTTTGAATCTTTGCTGAGTTCGCGCGCATTCTCCTGTGTTGTGACGATCATGCCCGCGTTACCATCAGCGGGGAAAGTTTGTCCGCCAAATGTGACCGTTCCATCAGGCATGACAGGTTTGAGTTTCCCCAAGCCTTCAGCGGTCGAGGGGAATATCCCTTCATCGTCCGTGACAGTCGCGATGACTTTTCTGCCAGACGGATTAACTTCGACCGGGGTCATGTAAAGTTTGTGGAAAGCCGCGTCGTTTTCTAGCGCCTTCTGATATTGAGCATAGCGCATCAATACAACCTCATGCTGTTCGGCGGTGCTGATGACCGCTTCCTTCGCGACATTCTCCGCCGTCTGTAACATGGCATTGCCCACAAAGGGATCGCGGTTGAAGTTGTCCCAGACCCAATCTTCCGCGTCGCCGCGTCCGCCCGGGTTGTTCGGATTCGGATAAAGCAGGTGAGGTCCGTTGGATGTGCGGTCGGCGGTGACGCACAGGATGGAATCGCTGCTGTCTGTTTCCACAGCTTGGGCTGCGCTGCCGATCACCCGCGCGGATGTGGCGCAGGCTTGTGAGAAAACGGGACCCGTTGCCCCTTCCGCGCCGATCATGCCAGCCAGCCACGGCGCGCCGTAGAATGAACTTGGCGCGGGGACGGTCATGCCGAGATAAACGTTGCTGAATATGCCGGGCTGGATGTTGCGCGCTGCCAGCGCTTTGCGCGTCACGTCCGCCGCGAATTTAATCGTATGTAAACTTGCAAAACTTCCCTGCCAGCGCGCAAAGGGCGAGCACCAATATCCGCCGTAGGGGATGAATGTTTTTTGGTACGCCATGTTAAGCTCCCACGGTCTGACCGCCGTCAACGAAGATCGCCTGCCCCGTGATAAACGAAGCCTGATCGCTGGCCAGGAAGGCGTGCACCGCCGCGATCTCGGAAGGCTCGGCAAAGCGTTTCAGCGGAATTTTCTCCAGCAAGTTGGCCATAACGTTTTCAGGGATGGCCGCCGTCATGCGCGTCTTCGTGCCGCCCGGCGCGATGCAGTTGACGGCGATGTTGAAGCGCGCCCATTCCAGAGCGAGCGTTTGTGTCAGGCCGACCACGCCCGCTTTCGACGCGGCATAATTTGCCTGCCCAAAATGTCCGATCGCCGCAACTGAAGCGGTATTGACGATCCGCCCATATTTTTGTTTGATCATTTCCACGGATGCAATTTGCGCGCAGAGCCATGTGCCTTTCAAGTTGACGTTCAGCACCGCGTCCCATTGTTCATCAGACATCAACTTGACCTCGCCGTCCTTGATGCGGGTGGTCAACGAGTCGCGCGTGATGCCCGCGTTGTTGATCAGCACGTCAAGCCTGCCGTGTTCTTTGATGATGGTGTTGACAACATTTTGAACATCTTCGCGCACAGTAACGTTCGCCTTTATGGTTGTTACTTTGCCGCCCGCCTTTTCCGCTTCTGTGATTGTTTCTGCCAGCCCAACTTCATCCATATCAATGGTCACGACCTTGGCGCCTTCTTCAAGAAAGCGCAAAACGATGGCCCGTCCGATTCCATTCCCGCCGCCTGTGATCAATGCAACTTTATCTTTTAGTAACATACTGCCCTCCAATTTATTTTTTATGTCATTGCGAGGAGCGTTCTTTGCGACGAAGCAATCTCCGTATTACAAGGGGATTGCTTCGCCTTATCGGGGCTCGCAATGTCAGTTTACGATTTTGTTTTCATCAGGAGAGTCCACTCTCCTTCAATGACAATTTCATCGCGTTGATTACGAACACGCACCGCAAACTTAACCACGCCGCGGTCTGGTTTTGATGTGGGTTTCCTTTCCGACACTTCCATTTCAAGATGGATCGTGTCGCCAAATTTCACCGCGCCTTTGTAACGTGTGACCTGTTCCATCAATGCGATGGTGGTGCCTTCAAAGATGCCCATCCAATTCGCCATGCCGGTCGCCATGGCCAGGATCAATACGCCATGCGCGATCCTTTCGCCCACAGGCATTGACTTTGCAAACTCCGCGTCTGTGTGAAGTGGATTGAAATCGCCTGAGAGACTAGCGAAGTTGACTACATCCGCTTCGGTGACGGTGCGCGCTTGTGATGGGTATATGTTTCCAATTTCAAATTCATCGTAGGTGAGTCCGCGTGATGCCATAGATTTTTTCTCCAATAGACCCTAAAGGTTTTGAAAACCTTTAGGGTCTGGTTTATTTATGTTTCCAAACAGCAGTTCGTTTTTCCATGAAAGCCGCCAGGCCTTCGTGCGCGTCTTCGGTTTTCATCAATTCATCCAAATAAAGTGTTTCCAATTCTGATGCCGATGAATCCCAAACGCCGAAGCCTGACTGCAAAGCCCGCTTGGTCATTGTGAGCGCGGTGCGGCTTAGGTTTGATAACTGCGTAGTCTTCTCTTGAACCCATTGCTCCAATTGGTTAACTGGGACGACAGTATTGACGAGCCCGATCTTCAATGCTTCATCGGCGGTGAGGGTGCGGCCTGTGAGGAGCACATCCGCTGCGGCGCGATAACCGATCATCAGCGGCAGTCTCATGGCGGCGATGGGTGCGAATGCGGCAAGTTGGATTTCAGGCTGACCGATCTTCGCGTTCTCCGTCATCACAGCCAGATCACAGCACAGCACCAACTCACAGCCTCCGCCCAAGGCATGACCGTGAACGACTGCCAGAGTGGGGCAGGGGAAATTCGCAAGTGCGCGGCAGGTACGGTCAAAGAGCGGAATCATTTCGCCGACTTTATCGGGAGTGTGATCCGCAACATCGACGCCAGCCGAGAACATTTTCCCTGCGGCGCGCAGGATGAGGAGACGAATATTTTCGTCGCGCGATAACTCTGCCAGCGTTGACTCTAGTTGACTCAAGGCGGCGATGTTAAGCACGTTTAGCGGAGCCCTGTTCAAGGTTAGGGTGGCGGTGCCGTTCTTCGTCTCAACACTGATGAATGAGTCGGTCATTGCAATTCTGCACCACACGCGCCGCAATGAGTGAAATCTTCCGGCAGGGCTTTCGCGCCGCAAGCGGAGCAGGTCTTTTCGTATGCGCCCCAGATGAATTCACTGCTCTTGCCTTGCGCGGCGCGTTCACGCAACATGCGATAGCGCGCGGGACGTTTTTCGACGAAGGCGGTCATACCTTCAAGCGGCTCCCAGGATGTGTAGTGGATGGACAGCCAATCGCGCGCCGCTCCAATGGTTTGATGCCAGCTGAAATTTTTCCAGAAGTTGGTCTGTTCTTTTGTGAAGCGTGTGCACTCCGCGAATTTATCCACAAGTTCCTGCGCGAGTGCTTCCACCATTTCATCGAGTTTGGAGAGGTCGATGCTGTATCCATCCAACCCTTTTTGTGCCTTGGAAATTTGCTCTGGAGTGGCGTGACTAATGAACTCGCCATCTTTTTTGACGGATGGCGCGACTTCATTGACAAGTCCCCATTCCAGCGCCTGATAGGCGGGGATGCGGCGATTCGTCATCAACATGTAGCGGGCGCGCCTGTCGCCGACAGTGATGGGCAGCCATTGAGTCCCGCCGCCCGCCGCGACGCTTCCGACGCCCGTGCCGACTTGTCCGACCCAGGCATGTTCCGCGATGATGGCCAGATCACACGCCAGGTTAGATTCATTTCCGCCGCCGACCGCCATCCCATTCAATCGCGCGATGACAGGCTTGCCTGTGTTGACGATACTTTCGATATACGCGCCGAAGAGACGCATATATTTCCAGTAGTCGTGCGGAGAACGCGTGTAGCGTTCCTGATATTCTTTGACATCCCCGCCTGTGCAAAAAGCCTTGTCGCCCGCGCCGGTGTAGACGATGACCGCTACTTCATCATCGAATGCGGCTTGACGGAAAGCCTGTGCCAGTTCCTCCAGCGCGTTGGTGCTGTAGGAGTTGTACACCTGCGGGCGGTTGATGGTGATACGCGCCACCCAATTCTTCTTTTCAAAGAGGATCTCCTTGAAGTCGGTCTTTTGTTGTTTCAATATATCCATATTTTTTATTCTCCTTTTGTTATCTCGGTGTGAGGAGCAATCTATTTTTGCGGCAAAGCAATCACCTTGAAATACGAGACTGATTCATTCCCCGCGTGATATCAACTTTTATCCTGCCCAAGCACTTCATCCACGAATTGATTGGCGGGCTTTTCCAGTATGCTGTGATAATCATCGAACAACTGCCGCGACTTGAATCCGATCCAATCTGAGGGAAGCAATGCGGCCGGCAGATTGGGGTCGATGCGTGGAAAATTCTGGTAGTGGTGTATCAACCAGAAGCGGCGCACAAAACAATCATCCAGAGACGGTGCATGTTTTCCATTGCTTTTACACTCAAGAAATTCCTTTTCAAATTTTTTTAGAAACTTTTTATATTGAGTCGTCAGATTGGGCAGATCCCAACAACGTTGAACGAGCTGCTGGTCTTCCGAGAGTCCCATGTGGATCCCTGAAAATATTTCAATATGATCCTGGATGCCGAGTTCACTGCCGAGCGCGGTGATATCTGTTTTGCGATTATGCGGCGAGATCCACGTATTCGGCGCGAGTTGTCCAAACCCGAGCCAGGGCAGTTGCGTGCGGAAGGCGTGCCGCAAGCTCCGTTTTTTCTCTGGCAACGAAAAGATCACGATTTGCCACAGCCCATCCCATTCTTTGAGCGGAGGTTCGTAGATGCGTTTGTTTCCTTGAATGAGCAATGACCAACCGCGCGGAGTTAGTGAATACTGACTCCGCCGTCCTTCTTTGCGGGTTGCAAGCCAGCCTTTACGCGCCATGCGCGAGAGTGTGATGCGCGCGGCGTGCTCGCCAACATCTAAATGATTCAAAAGAGAGAGCAGGCTGGAGGTCCAGATCGAGCCGCCGCGCGCCAGGATGAATTCACCGAATAACGTGAAGATCAAAAACTGGGTCCGAATGGATGGTCTTTCTGTTGTCGCCATTATGATCTACGATCCTCCTGTGATTGGCTGAAGTCAAAATATGAAGGATGCTAATATTTTTTCCTTCGTGACCACGTTCAGTGCAGCTGCAGTGCGGTGGATGTTGTGTTTAAGAAGGCGTAGCTTTTACTACTTCTTTCTCCAATTTTTCCATGCGCCGGAAGCCCAGGATCGCCGCGCCTAAGGCGGTGACGAATTGAACCATGTCACCTTCCGCCACGTTGACGTCGGTCTTGAGCTGCTCGCGCACAACGCGTCCCATGGATTCGTAGCGCAGGATGCCGCCGATCAAAGTGAATTCCGGGGTCAAACCGACGCGCTTGATCAATTGCGTGGAGCGGGCTACCAGCGAGACGATGGCTCCGTACATAATGTCTGAGGGGGAGGAGCCCTGTGAAAGATGGTTGATGACTTCTGACTCAGCGAACACCGCGCACACGCCTGAAATGGGTACGGCTTGCTTCGAGACAGCCGCCAGTGTGCCGATCTCTTCAGTTTTGTAGCCCATGTAACGCGCCGTCTTTTCGAGGAACGCGCCTGTGCCTGCCGCGCATTTATCATTCAAACGAAACGACTTGACCTTTCCGCCTTCAACAAGTTGGATGGCTTTCATCGTCTGCCCGCCGACATCCAAAATTGTGCGCGTGTTTGGAAAAAGAAAGTTCGCGCCGCGTGCGCTGGCGTTGATGTCGGTCACGTTGATGTCGCGGAACGTGACGAGATGCCGCCCAAAGCCAGTGGTCACCAGATAGGAACAGTCAGCCTCTTGAAGTCCCGCCAGATCGAGCGCGCTATGATACGCCTTGCGCGCGGCTTCTTCGAGTCGAAAGCCTGTACTGAGCATGGCGCGGCTGACGATCTCTTTTCCGTCACGCAGGATCACGGCCTTTGTGTACGTGGAACCAACGTCGATCCCTGTAACGTAAGTCATGCAGCCTCCTTTGCGCTTGAGGGAGCGCGGCTTGAAACGATATGATCGAATGCAAATAACGCGGCTCCGAGAGCGCCGATGTAATGCGAGTCGTCACTGATATTTAATTTGAAACCTATCGCCTGTTCGAGTGCCTTGATCACCCCCGGGTTTTTGGTGACGCCGCCTGTGAAGGTCAATTCTTCTTCGATTCCAACGCGGCGCAATAAGCCAACAGAGCGCGATGCAATGGAGAGATGCACGCCCCAAAGAATATCTTCGATCTTTTTGCCTTTGCCCAGCCACGAGAGAACTTCTGATTCAGCGAAGACTGTGCAAGTGGTGCTGATCTTGACGGGTCTTTCCGACTGCATGGCAACGCTGCCAAGTTCGCTGAGCGGGATATCCAGCGCGGCGGCGGCGGCTCCGAGGAAGCGGCCTGTTCCAGCGGCGCATTTATCGTTCATGCAGAAATCCAGTACTTCGCCGTTCGGGCTGACGCGAATCGCTTTCGTATCCTGTCCGCCCATATCCAGCACGGTTTTTGTGTTGGGGAACATGTGCGAAGCGCCGCGCGCGTGACAGGAGATCTCCGTCACCTGCGCATTTCCAAACGTGACGCGATACCTGCCGTAGCCTGTTCCGATCACATACTCAACTTCTTCTTCCTGGATGGCGCTGTTCTTGAGCGCTTCGTCGTACGCGTTCTCAGCCGCGAGTACCACGTTTGCCCCTGTATCGATCAGGGAACGCCCGACGATTTCCCTTGCCTCATTGATGATGATCGCTTTTGTTTGCGTCGAACCTACATCTACACCTGCGGCGTATGCCATAAAAACCTCCAGTATCAGTTGTCGTTGCGAAGAGGAAGATCTTTCCGACGAAGCAATCTCATCCTACAGGAGACTGCTTCGCTCCGCTCGCAGCGCATTATTTACGCAGTCTTGGCTGCCGTTAAGCGGCGCGATGCCAGACCTTCAAAAAAGGCATCCGCGCGATTCTTCATCTGCGCTTCAGAGACAACCCGCTTGTCCATCATGTCTGATTCAATGAAAAGACTCGGCGTGTCCGTGGCCGCCATCATCGCGCGACGTCCGTCCGCCAGACCGGTCGAGACTGTGCGGCAGGATTTGATCGGATGGTAGATGACGCCATCCAGTTCATAATCCTTGACCATTTTAATGATCATGCGGTCATGATGGAACATGCTGTCCATTGCGTCGCGGATGCTGATCAACGCGCCTTCCGCCAAACTTTCAATGGGGCGGTTCACATCGTATTCAAATCCCATGTTGGCGCCGCCCGAGGCGAAATTCAGATATGTGGAGTGGACGAATGCGCCGCCCCATTGTGTGAACATCTCGCTGAAGCGGCGGAAGATGGGATAGCACGGCACGCCAACGAACGCCAGCCGATATTTTTCCTCGGTCTGTGTGCCGATGCCGCGCGCGGCTTTGTATTCCATTTCTTCCACAAGGTTCTTGAAATATTGGCTGCCCTCTTTTGTGCCGCGAAAATTATTCGAGACTCCCAGATAGGCCGTGCCATCCGTCAACGCATTGAATAACGACGGTTTACTTTTGTTAAGTTCAAGCACGCGCTTCCACCCGACATTCATATCGTTGGCATAAGCCAGAGTTTCGCGCAGGCGGTCAATGTCGAATTTCTTGCCTGATATATTTTCGCATAAAGTGATCAATTCCCTGATCTGCGCTTCCACGTATTTGCAATCGCGCGCAAAGTCGGAACTGCCGGGTTGGAATTGTCCGCCGGCCTCGCGCGTGGCTGGCACATCCAGAACGAAAACGGGGATACCGTACATGCGCTCCCAGATCTCGGCCCATTTGACATAGGTGTTGCAGGCGTTGGTCAAGACGGTCAACGAGGGCTTGGGGATTTTCCCCATCGGGTGTTCCCTTTCGCGCAAGTGAACGCCGATATCCGCTTTGACGTATCCACAAATATCGGGCGAATATCCGTAGTCTTCGGCGACTGTCAGATATTCATCCGCGACGCGCCGCACTGCGGTTTGCAGGGCGGTGATCTCGGGAAAGACAAGCGGAAAATCGAATGTCTTCAATAATTCCGCCATGCTGCCCATCACGAAGACATACGCCGCGCCTTGATTATTTTTCGCCGCGTCGGTTAATTCCGCAAACCATTCACGGAACAGGTTAGCCCCTTCCACGTTACCACGTCCAACGATGTCACCTTTTTTATCTTCTGTCATTTTTTCACCTTTGCCAAATGATGTTGCGAAAGCGTTCTTGTTCTTTGCGGCGGAACCGACATTAGCCGAACAGAATATTTTCCGTGAACGTCTCCAGTTGGATCTCCATTTGATCGAAACTGGTCATGCTTTCTTCAAATTCACTGACGAAGTAGGGGATCCCTTTTTCGTCCAGCGCTTTTGTGTAAGCCACCTGTTCTTCAAGACCAGGTTCGCACATCTTCGCGGCGGTGATGATGGCCGCCTCTGCGTGTGAATTGGCGATCCTCTCCAAAAGCATTTTTTCCTTTGGTTTGCGCGAGTCGTGCTGGACGGGACTGTAACTTGATTTCTCAAGGTACGCTTCCGCCAAATTGAACAATGGATCGCCTTCGAGTGATACGTCTTCAAGGATCCATCTCAAGCCGATCAATAGATCATCGTCCACCACGTAACAGGATTGCGAAATGGTGCGGATCAGATCAAGCGGAGGCTGTTCGCAGAAGCCGCCCTCGAAGACCACCCGAATCTTATCGTGACGTTTGATGGGTCGAGTTTCGATCAGCGGGATCACGGCTTTGAGTATTTCATTGTGTTCCTCGCGCATGATCATCCCGCCAACGTTTGTCAATAAATAGGTTTCATAGGCCGAGATCAACCAGGGTTGCTCACGCTTAATTGCGTATAACTGGCGCAACAGACTTCTATTTTCATTAAAGACCGAGAGGGAATTTTTCAGCGCTTCCTCCGTGACCTTGTTCCCCGTTATCATTTCAATGTCCGCTTGTACACGCGCATACTCTTCGCACAAGTAAGTCGCGGATGCGGCGGAATTTGCGTTTTGGGGCAGGTACAGGATCTGGCACGGATAATCGAAATTACGTCCCCAGACCGCCGCCAGATTGCGCGCCGCATCGCATATTGGATGAGTGATAAACATATCCAATTCGACTTTCTTACTCATCACAAGTTCGAGCGAGGTCTTGAGGATCGAACACAGATAGGAGCCAAAATGGGAATCTGAATGAGTACAATCGATGGCTGCGCCGCGGATTTTCAGCGGCAACATCCCGGCTGCGTGAGCGATCTCTTCTGGAAAGTAAACCTGAAAATGACCGAGAACTTTTCCCCCCGCTGCGCGCCAACGCTTCACTGTTGGAAAGTCGGCGTCTTCCACCAATTCCCGGCATTCCGCGATGACCCCATCCAATGACTGACCCTGCCACTTATTGAATAATCGTAAATCCATGCAGAACCTCCAATCGTGAGGATATTAAATGTCTGTTAAAAACATATCTCACTATTGTATCATAGCGTAAAAAAAGTGAGATATATTTAGTATAAGACTTTTTTTAGATTTGTCAACTTAAAAATTCCCAAACCACAGCTTGGGTTACGGTGTTATTTGAAGCTTGGCTTTTCATCCGCAACATCCACGCCATAATCTTTTTTAGCGCCAGCCGCTGTGACCTTTCCAGCGCGGATATCATTCAGCAGGGTGTCATGGTCGCGCTGGCGCGGGTCGCCGAATCCGCCGCCGCCGGCTGCATCCATTGTCACTACATCTCCGGGTTGAAGTCTTGTCAAGCCGTAGGGATTTCCCGGTTTCCCGTTGACCAGGAATTGTGCGCGCGCGCCGGGTTGACCGCCAAATAATCCCTGCGGGGCGAGTCGAAAACGCCCGGATTGGATTCCCAGATTCACCGGTGGGATGGGCGCGGTCTCATCGTCAGGAACGCGGTAAACAATGCGACAACCCAAGCCTCCGCGTAGTTTTCCCGCGCCGCCCGAATCGGGCAATAGTTCGCGCATCTCCACGATCAGCGGGGTGTCGCTTTCCATAATTTCCGCTGGAGTATTGGCGCCGTTTGCGGGGAAGATATAACATTGCTCGCCGTCGTTCAGGCTGCTGGCTCCCATGCCTCCGCCGCGGATGATCGCCGAATGCCAGGAACTGCCGTCGTTGCGGCGTCCGTAAAATATGTTCATTGTCGCGGGAGTTCCTCCGCTGCTGGCGATGACTCGATTCGGCAGAGCATCCGCCAGAGCGCGGTAGATGATCTCAGTCATGAAGTGACCGATCTGCATTCGGGCCGCCACCGCGGCTGGGAAGCGGCAGTTTACCACGCTGCCTTCAGGAGCCTTTAAAACTAAAGGTGAAACGCTGCCTTGATTGTTGGGGATGTACGGGTCGAAGATACTTTTGATCGCCATGTGTACGTATGCAAAGGTGAAGTTGTAAACCACGTTGCCGCCCCAATCCACTTGCGGCGAAGAACCCGCGAGGTCTACAATAACGTCGCTGCCGGTAATTTCCACGCTGGCTTTGATGACGATATCTTCGCGCCCTTCCATTTGTTCGATGACGCCTTCGGCGCGGTAGATGCCGTCTGGAACTTGTTCTATGGCGGCGCGCACGCTTTTTTCGCTGCGCGTGATGATCTCATCGGCGAGTTCATCCAACACGTCGAAGTTGTAATCTGTCAGCATCTGGCGGATCTGCTCCGCGCAGACGTGGTTTGCCGCGATTTGCGAACGGAGGTCGCCGACGATATTTTCCGGCATACGCACATTCCAGCGGATCATGTCCATCACCGCCTGATTCAACTCACCGCGCTCGTAGAGTTTTATCAGCGGAATGAAAAGCCCTTCTTCAAAGACATCGTGATTGTCCGAAGCCACGCGCCCGCCAATATCCGAATGGTGCAACACGCACGCGGTAAACGCCACCAATCGTTCTTGGTAGAAGATCGGGCTGAATACGCAGACATCGTTTAAATGTCCAGCCAATGCCCACGGGTCGTTGGTGATAAAGACATCGCCCGCGTGGAAGGAATCCGCAGGGATTTTCTCCACGAGTTTCCTGATGCCCAGCGCCATTGCGCCAGATTGGCCTGGGGTTGCAAAAGTTCCCTGCGCCAGTTCGCGCCCATGTTGATCGGTGAACATGCAGGTATAGTCGTGAGCGTCTCGCAACACGCTGGAAAAAGCGGTGCGGGCGACGGTGGCGTCGGCTTCGTCCACAATGGAGATCAGCCGCCGCCAGAGAATTTCGAGTGTGATGGGGTCAATTTTGGATGGCGTCATGATTGCTCCGCTTTCATATCGATCCACAAAAATCCATAATCATCTATCCGAACGGTGGCGCCTTCGCCGACGATCACTGTTGATTCGCGCTCCTCGACAATTGACGGACCCGCGAAGGTTGCGTCCGGGGATAGTTTATAGCGGTCATAGACTTTGAAAGGAATAAAGTCGTGCGTTTTATCGGAATAGGCCAGGCGTTCGCCTTTGAAGGCTTCGTTTAGGCTGCCGCGTGTTTTCAGGCGGGGCAGTTCCAGCGCTTGGACTGGCAGGCTGGCGCGCACTCTAAAGTTTACAAACTCCACTGGAATTTCGGGGTAGGTGCGCCCGTAAAGTTTTTCATACGCCTGATCGAATTGACGGCGTAGATCTGACGGATCCAAATCGGCGAAGGAGCCATCGGGGAGCGGCAGATTGGTTTCGTAACCTTGTCCGATAAAGCGCGCCTCCACGGAGCGGACAAAGGAGACTTTATTGGTCGCGCCTGCCGTTCGCAGGGTACGCTCACCGTCAGATTCCATGCGGCGGAATAAGGTTTCCACTTCGTCAAAGTTTGCGCCGACCAGCGGAGTCTTGTGGCTGCGAACCAAATCGAAGGCGCGCGGCGCGGTGAAGAATCCCAAAGCCGAGCCGACGCCGGCGTTGGGCGGCACGATCACTTTTGGGGCGCCAAGTTTGCGCGCCAGCCCATACGCGTGAACCGGTCCCGCGCCGCCAAAGGCAGCCACCGTCACCTGTTTGGGATTCCCGCCACGTTCCGCGATGTGAGTCTTCGCCGCCGCCGCCATCGTCTCGTTGATCAAATCGTGAATGCCCCAGACTGCCTGAATGTAGGATACGCCCAGCGGTTCGGCGAGGCGCGTTTCGATACTTTTCCGCGCCGCCTCCAGATCCAATTTCATATCGCCGCCGAGGAAATATTCCGCGTCCAGATAGCCGAGCAGAAGATCCGCATCGGTGACTGTTGGCTCAACACCGCCCAAGCCGTAGCAGATCGGACCGGGATCGGCGCCCGCGCTGTCTGGTCCCACTTGCAAAGTTCCCAGGCGACTCACTCTGGCAATGCTGCCGCCACCCGCGCCGACCTCCATCAGATCCACCACCGGGACTTGAATCATAAGTCCGCTGCCTTTCATAAAACGCTGCACGCGCCCGACTTCAAAAGTGGGGACGACCCCGGCGATGCCATCCTGTATCAAACAGGATTTGGCAGTGGTGCCGCCCATATCAAAGCAGAACATTTCAGGCAGATCGAACAAGCGGCTATAGAATTGACCGGCGATCACAGCCGCTGTGGGACCCGACTCGATGATCCGCACCGGGAATTCGGCAGCCGTCTCGACAGAGGTAATGCCGCCGCTGGATAACATGATGAATAATTGTCCGCTGAAACCGAGGGAATTTAATCGGTTGAAGAGTTTCCGCAGGTAACTTTCAGTGAGCGGTTTGACATACGCGTTGGTGACCGTCGTGCTGGTGCGTTCATACTCCCGTATTTGAGGCAGGACTTCGTAGGATATGGAAATTGAAATTTCGGGGAATTCTTTGGCGATGAGTTCTTTGAGCGTGAGTTCGTGCGCGGGGTTTTCGAAGGAGTTGAGCAGGCAAACCGCGATCGAAGTCACTCCTTCGTCAGCCAATTTTCGAATCGTTTCTAGCGCTTGCGTTTCATCCAATGCTTTCAACACGCGACCGTCGGTGCGGACGCGTTCATCCACCTCCAAACGCAGCCAGCGCGGCACGAGCGGTTCGGGGTATTCGGAAAATATATCGTAAGGAGCATAACGGAATTCCCGCCCGAGTTCCAGCACGTCGCGAAAACCCTTGGTGGTGATCAATCCCGTGCGCGCGCCTTTACGCTCGATGATGGCATTAATGACCAACGTGGTGCCGTGGATTACTTCCCTCATCTTCAGCGGCAGATCGGGCACGCGCAAGGTTAAATCCCGAATCCCTTCCTCGATGGCGTCGGATGGATCGCCGGGCGTGGTCAGGCATTTGTATACCAGGATCTGTCCGGTCTCATCGTCGAGAAGTACGAAATCAGTAAAGGTTCCGCCAATATCACAGCCGAGGCGCATAAAAAATCTCCTATTATAGATTCACCGGCTCTGGAAATTTGCCGAAGACATCTTTCAGCACGCCTGTAATTTCGCCTATGGTCGCATAAGCTCGAACGGCTTCCATTAAGGATGGCATGAGATTTTGATCACTGCTGGCCGCGTTGCGGACTTTTTCCAGCGCGGCTTTGACCGCGTTTGAGTCGCGCTGCGCGATCACTTCCGCAGTGCGGCGAATCGCATCTTCTGCGGCGGCGGAGTTATATTCGTGTAAAGCCACATCGCGTTTTTCTTCTTCCATGCGATAGCGGTTGACGCCCACCTTCGGGATGGAGCCATCTTGAATCCCCTTTTCGTACGCAAAGGCTTGGTGCGCCACTTCCCCTTGAACGATACCTTCACTGACCGCTTTCACGATTCCGCCCCACTCGTCATCCACGCGCTGCATTTCAGTAACGATCCGCGCTTCCATTTCGTCGGTCAGGCTTTCGACATAGTACGAACCGCCGAGCGGATCCACTGTGTCGCCAATGCCCATTTCTTCGATCAGCATTTGCATGGTGCGGAGCGAGATCAGCGCGGCTTTTTCGGTGGGGATGGTATAGGCTTCGTCGTAACTGCAGAGCGCCATCGTCTGCGTGCCGGACAGCGCGGAGATGAGCGCGTAATACGCGCCGCGCACGATATTGTTTTCCGGCTGTTCAATCGTCAAGCCGCCGCCACCGCCGCCGGCGATCATCTTCATCATCATGGTGTTGGGATTTTTCGCGCCGAATTCATCGCGGATGATCCGCGCCCACAAGCGCCGCGCCGCGCGGAATTTGGCGATCTGCTCGAAGAAGTTGCCGAAGATATCGAGGTTGAACGAGATCTGCCCAGCGAAATCGTCAACGCTCAATCCGCGCCCCAATCCGCGCTGGATATATTCCTTGGCAATGGCGTAGGCGTAGGCGATCTCTTGCACGGGGTTGGCGCCTGATTCTCGAATGTGGTAGCCGCAAACCGAGACTGGATAGTATTTAGGCGCATGGCCGGCGCAGAATTCGATGGTGTCGCCGATCAAGCGGACAGCTGGCTCTACCGGAAAAATCCAAGCCCCGCGTCCGATGTATTCTTTGAGAATATCGTTTTGGGCTGTGCCGCGCACTTCCGCCAGTGGGATCCCCTGCTTCTCGGCGACCACGAAATACATCGCCATGATGGGAGCGGCTACAGCGTTGATGGTGAGTGATACGCTGATCTGATCGAGGGGAATCCCAGCGAAGGCGACTTCCATATCGGCCAGGGTGTCCACCGCCATCCCGACGCGCCCGACTTCTCCTTCCGCCAACGGATCGCTTGAATCCAATCCCATTTGGGTGGGCAGATCAAAGGCGACATTGAGCGCGTTCTGCCCGTTTTCGATCAGAAATTTGAAACGCTGATTGGTTTCGTGTGGCGCGCCAAACCCGGCATATTGGCGCATGGTGAAAGGTCGCTGCCGATACATATAAGGATGAATACCGCGCGTGAAGGGGAATTCTCCCGGCTGGCCAATCTCTTTTTTGGGATCAACATCTTCAGGGTTGTAAACTGGTTTAACTTGGATACCGGATTCCAGAACAACTTCTCGGATTTTAGAGCTCATAAAGACTCCTGTCTATTTGCGAAGACCCTAAATATTTTTAGGAAACTTTTAGAGTCTTGCTTTGGATAAAGGTGGTAATTTCATCGAATGAACTGCCGGTTGGGAATACGCCCGCGACGCCAAGCGCTTTCAGGGATGGAATATCTCTTTCGGGGATATTACCGCCAATTAGAACGATCTTATCGTTCATGCCGGTCTGGTTCAATTTAGCCATCAACTTCTCGGCGATGGGCAGGTGCGCGCCGGAAAGAATAGACAGACCGATTACATCCACATCTTCTTGAAGGGCGGTGTCAAAGATCTGCTCAACCGTCTGGTGAAGTCCCGTGTAGATCACTTCAAAGCCGGCGTTCCTCAATGCTAAGGCGATCACTTTTGCGCCCCGGTCGTGACCGTCGAGTCCCGGCTTGGCGATGAGAATCCGTATGGGTTTTGTTGTCATGTATATTTCTCCAGATATGTGTGACACTGCAAGTGTAGGTGCGATATTTGTATCTTTACTTATTACGATTTGCAGGCACGCCCATTTCGCGGGCAATGTTGGTGCGCAGAATTTCTGATGTGCCGCCGCCATACAACAGGAAGCGCGCGTCACGATAGTAACGCTGGGCGTCATATTCCATGGCGAAGCCATAGCTGCCATAAATGCGGGTGCACTCATCGGCGATAAAGTTGGCGGCCTCCGTTGCGAATAACTTTGCCATAGACGCTAATTTAACATCGCGGCGACCCGCGTCTATATCCCGCGCGGCGCGGCAGACCAGCGCGTCGGCAGCTTCGAGCCGCGTGCCCATTTCCGCAATTTTATGCGAGATCGCCTGGAAGTCGGCAATCGGGCGGCCGAATTGTTCCCGTTCGTTGGAATATTTGATCGCAGAATCCAGTGCGGCTTGCCCCAATCCCAATGCCAGCGCGCCGGTCATCACACGGATCTGGCACAGGATTTCCCCTAAATTCTTGAAGCCGGTTCCTTGTTTGCCCAGCAAGTTAGCAGACGGGACTTTAACGTTATCCAAAATCAATTCCGATGTTTCAGAGGCACGCACGCCCAGCTTATTGATCTTGCGTCCCACGCTTACTCCTGGCATTCCCCTTTCGACCAGAAAAAAGTCAATTCCTTTGAATCCAGCCTCGGGGTCGGTTTTGGCGGCGACGGTGAAGAAATCCGCCATGGTCGCGGATGTGATCCACATCTTCTGGCCAGTGATGACCCAGCCATCCTCCCTCGGTGTGGCGCGCGTTGTGATGCCGCCCAGATCGGAGCCAAAGTCCGGTTCTGTCATGGCGATGGTTCCGATTTTTTCGCCTCTCATTGCGGGTTCAACCAACCGCTGCCGGTGATCGTCGGTGCCGAATCGAAAGACCAGGTCGGTGCCCATCAAGGTTTGCATGGCGACCACAGCGCCCAGCGAGAGAGAACCGCGCGCCAACTCTTCCATCATCATGCAGTACGTGAAAAAATCAGCCTCCATTCCGCCGACAGATTCGGGATAACGCAAGCCGAAATAACCGTTGACCGCGCAGCGTTGGAAAAGTTCGCGCGGAAATTCGCCCTGCTCATCCAGTTCTTGCGCTGTGGGGATGACTTCCCGATCCACGAAGCTGCGGATGGAATTGCGGAAAAGTTTTTGTTCTTCAGTCTGTGAAATATCTTTCATCGGATTTATAAGATTCCCTGGGATCGAAGGGCTGCCACGTCGCAACCCAACGCGCCGAATACAACTTCGTTATGTTCGCCCAGCCGTGGAGGAAATTCCAGCGTCATCCCGCGCTCTTTGAGGTAGTTGGAAATGACCGGCGGCGGGGAAATAGCGATTTCGATTCCCGTTCGGGGATCGCGCGCTTTCACCAAGTGTTCAGCGATCAACGGGTCGGCGCACACTTCGGGGATGCGGTTGACTCTGGATATGGGGACGCCAACATTGTTGAAGTTATCGATCATCCCCTGGGTGGATTGCTGTTTTATGATCACTGCCAGTTTTTGATTTAGGTCTCTCGCCGCGTTAATACGCCCGGAATTACGAATGTATTCGGCGTCAGCGAGGGTTTCAAACCCCGGCAGGCGCGTGATGGATTCCCACTGCTTATCGGTGCCGACTGCCAGATAGACAAAACTATCCGCAGTGGCAAACACCGACACCGGCGCGAAGAATTGATGGGTATTTCCGTGGCGGGTGACGGGGATGTTGAAACTGTTCGAAAGCATGACGGGCGAAACCATCCACGAGACTGCAGATTGGAACATGGATATATCCAATCGGGCACCCTCTCCGCTAACGGCGCGTTGATAAAGCGACTTCATCACCAAGCCGTAAGCATGTTCGCCCGCGCCCAAGTCCACCATCGGCAAGCCGAAAACCATCGGGTCACCGTCAGGTTCGCCCGTCAGATCCATGAGACCGGCGCGCGCCTGTAGGATTGGATCGTAGGCTGCTTCGTTGCTTTGCGGACCAAATCCCGTAATCCCGACCCAGATCAGATCCGGCTTGATGGCGCTCAATGTTTCGTAATCAATGCCGAGTTTTTTGTACGAACTGGGGCGTTGGTTGGTGGCAAAAATATCAACCGGCAGTTCGCGAATTAGCTTGTGTAATAATTCCTGCCCCGCTTCAGTACTCATGTCGAGGGTGATGGATTGCTTTCCCAGATTATTGGGAAGGAAATAGGCGTTCATGCCCTGCTCGAATCCCATCCCACTTTCTTGATTGGCTAACACTGGCGACCCCACCCAGCGGTTCGGGTCGCCTCGTGGCGGGGACTCAACGCGAATGACTCGCGCTCCATCCATCGCCAACTTAAGTGTTAAGTAGGGCAGGGTGGTGGCTTGTTCTATGGAAAGCACGGTAAGGGATTTGAAAAGAGTCATGAAACAATTCACTCAGCGCGTTGGATGGGCTTTTTTTCTGCCAGATGGATCAACACGCCAAAAGCGTCCTTGGGATGCACGAATGCCTCCCGCCAAACTTTGCCCTCGAATGTCACGCCTTCGTCATAAGTGTGACGATATGCAATGCGTCCGCCGCGCTGCTCCAGCTCGGCAATCGCGGCGTCGAGATCGTCCACTTCAAAGGTGATGTGATGAACGCCGGGTCCGCCATTCTTTTTGAGGAATTTTGCCACCGGACTATCGTCGCGGGTGGGCTCGAGCAATTCCATTTTGCTTTCGCCGATCTCGAACGGGCGGTAGCGGATGCCCATATCCTCGATCAACTCTTCCGGGGCAAACTCTGCCCCGAACCAGGTTTCAAAGAAATGCTGCGCCTCTTCCAGGTTGGGAACGGCCAGGGCAACGCGTTCGATTTTTTTTACGTAGGTCATACCCGCTCCATAAGTTTTAATTTTGACTCTAGAGAAGTTCCTTCGGGGATTCCAAGTTTTTCGCGCAGGATGATCTCCAGCCGCGCGATAAAGATGACATTCTCCTCCGGCGTTCCTACCGTGACCCGCACTCCGTTTGGAATTCCAAACCCGGCAGTGTGACGGACGATGATGCCGCGCCGCAACAGAGCTAGCTCCAATTCTGCAGGCGGGATGGGCGGGTCGATCAAAAGAACTGAGTTCATGTGGCTGTCCAGGCAGCTCAATCCCAGCCCGCGCAGTGAGTCGCGTAAAAACGCCCGCCCTGCCAGGATGGTCTTTCGGTTGTGTTCATGGAATTCATAATCGTCCATGCTTGCCATGGCCGCCGCCAGCACAATGTCGGAAGTGTGAAAGGGCAGTTGGGCATGCCGCACGTAATCCGCAAGAGTTATGGGCGCAATCAAATAACCGACGCGCAAGTTGGCAAGTCCGGAGGTTTTGGAAAAACTGCGCACGGCGATGATGCTTTTACCGGCGCGGATATATTCCAAACTGTCTGGATAATCCTCCGCCACTACATAGCGGTTATAGGATTCATCCAATACGACGAGAACGTGATCGGGAACTTTGGCGAGGAAACCATCCAACTGGGATTTAGTGATGATCGTTCCGGTCGGATTGTTGGGCGAACACAGGAAGACGATGCGCGTTTCAGCGTCAATTTGCGCGAGCATGGCCGGAAGGTCGTGACAGTAATCCGCTGTGTAAGGCACCTGGCGATTCTCTCCCCCGTACATGGTTACGAAAATATGATACAGCGGAAAGGTCGCGGAACACATCACCGCGTTGCCACCCTCGAACAAAAAAGCCTGGGTGATCATCCTCAAAATATCCGAGCCGCCATTGCCGGTGACAAAATTATCTTCCGTGAAACCGTCGCCGAAGCGTCCGGCAAGTTTTCGACGGAGGTCGCGTTCGCCTATGCCTGGATACCGATGCGCGTCTTTTAATGCGAGTCGAATGGCTTCCAACGCCATCGGCGAAGGACCGTTGGGGCTTTCGTTGGACGCCATCTTGATCACGTCATCCAAGCCAAATTCCTCTTTGACGGCTTCAATGGATTTGCCTCCAATGTATAGCGGAACCTTTAACAAGTTTTGATTGAAACGCAGTCCGGTCATTCGGTTGTCTCCTTTTGGATAATTGCCGCCAGTACCCGCTCCGGGGTCATGGGAAGTTGCGTCATCCGAATTCCAATGGCGTTGTAGATGGCGTTGGCGATGGCTGCGGCGGTGGGTGTGCCGCCCATTTCGCCCACGCCTTTCGCGCCAAATGGACCTTTGGGATCGTCAGTTTCAACGATAATGGATTTGATCTCGGGCATATCAGCGGATGTGAACAAGCGGTAGTCGAGCAGGTCCGGGTTGAGTATTTTGCCTTCCCTGACGATCAGCTCTTCTGTCAGCGCGTAACCCAGTCCCATCTGCGCGCCGCCTTCGATCTGACCTTCGACCGCCATCGGGTTGATGGCGAGCCCGACATCGTTCGCGCAAACCAGCCGCAAGACGCGCACCTTGCCGGTTTCCGTATCCACTTCCACTTCAGCCATCTGCGCACCAAATCCGTAAGCCGCCGAAATATTTCCTTTATACGTATCCTTATCTACAAGTTTGGTGGGCGGGTCGTACCAGCCTTCGCCAAGAATAACTTTTCCACCTTCTTTGAAATGACGGCTGCGCGCGGCTTGCGCGATTGTCAGAGATCGTGTTGGGTCATCCTTGACCGTTACGGTGCCATCGTTGGATTGCAATTCTTCGGGATTCGCTTTTAATAATTCCGCCGCAGTCTCGAATATTTGGCAGCGAGCGTCCAACGCGGCTAGTTGAGCCGCATTGCCGGCGATGAAGGTTGTGCGGCTGGCATGCACGCCAACATCCCAGGGTTTGATATCGGTGTCGCTGTTGAGGACCGTAATGTCTTCCATTTTTGCGCCCAAAGTTTGCGCCACAATTTGAGCCAGTACGGTTTCAGAGCCTTGCCCGATCTCGGTGGAACCGGTGATCAAGGTGACGTGTCCAAAATCATCCACTTTGACCGTCGCGCCGCAGCCGTCGCTGCGATAAATGCGCGCTCCGCCGCCAACGTTGAGCGTGGCGGCAAAGCCTATTCCGCGCTTCAAATGCGGCGAATCTATTTCGATAAGCGGACGCTTGATCGCTGCGCTTTGCCCAGTATTAGAAAACGAGACATGCGTACCTTGATCCGCATTTGCCGCGACAACTTCCAGACATTCTTTCAGTCCACAGGATGTGATGATCAAACCCTGCGGTGTCTCTGAATTGGGAACATTCGCATTGCGGACGCGGAATTCCACCGGGTCCATTTTCAAGGCCTCGGCTAAACGATCCATGATCGTTTCAACGAAGAAAGTTGATTGAGGATTGCCATACCCGCGCATTGCGCCGGTGATCAAATTATTGGTGTAAACACAGTCGGCCTGGAAGCGAACATGAGGAACTTGATACAACGAGGCGGTAGTTTCCATCATCACCAGCGGAGTCACCGAGCCCCAGGAAATGTACGCGCCGACATCCAAAACGCTGGAAACATCGCGGAAGGTGAGCGTGCCATCCGATTTTGCGCCGGCGCGAATGGTGACTTCCACGGGTTGGCGCGCGGGACCGGCGGTAAATTCTTCGTGACGAGAAAACGCCAGGCGCACGGGCTGTCCTGCCTTGCGCGCCATTAACGCGGCGATGGGTTCATACGGATAGATATCCAGTCCGCGCCCGAACGCGCCGCCAACTGCGGTCTGAATGATGCGAATCTGACTGCCTGAGATTCCCAGCGCTTCGGAGAGATCACGCTGTAACAGAAATGGGATTTGCGTGGTGCTCCATAAGGTCAGGTGATCGCGCAAGTCGAATTGAGCGACGACCACGCTGGTTTCCATGCAAGCGTGGGTCACATAGGGAACCGTATAACTGGCTTCGACCACGACATCCGACTCGCGCTCGCCCTGCTCCAGATCTCCATGAGCATAGTGATAACTATGGAACATATTGGATTGAGATTTGCGCTCAGGGTGGATCAAAGGCGCGTCTTCCTCCAATGCCTCTGTGGGTGAAAAGATCGCGGGCAGCGGTTCGTATTCGACCGTGATGAGCTCGAGAGCTTCCTCGGCAATATCAGGATCGATCGCGACCACTCCCGCGATTTCATCTCGCAAACTGCGCGCAATATCTTTGAAAGGTTTGTTGTCTTTGCCGTATCCAAAAAGATGAGCGGGATTATCAGCCGAAGTCAGGACGCACTTCACGCCGCGCAGATTCTTTGCGCGCGATACATCCATGTTCACTATCTTCGCGTGAGCATAGCGGGAATATAAAATTCTGCCATGCAGCATCCCGGGCAAGCGGATGTCGTGTCCATAAGTGGCTTTGCCCGTGGCTTTAGCGGATGCGTCCAGTTTGGGGATTCGTTGACCGATGATCTGATTCGTCATGAGCCTTCTCCCGCTACGCTCATCACCGCTTCGACAATTTTGACATATCCGGTGCAGCGACACAGATTGCCAGAAAGCCACGCCCGCACTTCAGTCTCAGTCGGATGGGGATTCTCTTTAAGCAAAGACAATGCGTTCATCACAAAGCCCGGCGTGCAAAAGCCGCATTGAATTCCGCCTTTCTCGATCAAGGCGCTTTGGATGGCGTGAAGTTTGCCGTCAGCCATGATTCCTTCCACGGTCAACACTTCGGCACCGTCCCAATCGGCAGCCAGCATCATACAGGATGTGACCGGGAGTCCGTTTACCAGAACCGTGCATGCTCCGCAATCGCCAGAGTCACAGCCGCGGTGCGCGCCCAAGAGTCCCAGATCGTTGCGCAGCACATCCAATAGGGTGCGGCGGGTATCAATATAAAGTTCGTGGGTATCGCCATTGACGTTGAGCGTAATCAGAGTTTTCATTGGATTGACTTAATGCCTCGCTTCAATAGAACTTCCACCATGCGCCGCCGGTACCAAGCCGCGCCGCGCACATCATCAATCGGAGAACATTCCTCCCCGGCAGTTTTTGCGGCTTGGAGGATACGCTCTTCGGTGAGCGTCTGCCCCGCTAAGACATCTTCGCTTTGACGGGCGCGCAACGGCACCGGCGCAACCGCGCCAAGAACGACTCGCGCCTCGCGACACGCGAAGCGATCGCCCTCAAACCGAATCCGTACCGCGACGCCGACTATGGCGATGTCCATATAAGCGCGCGGAGAGTGTTTCAGGTAAACGGTTTTTCCCACAGGCGGAGGCAGCGTAATTTCTTTGAGCAATTCTCCGGGCTGGAGCGCGGATTTTCCTGGACCCGTGAAAAAATCTGCCAATGATAATTGTCTCTCGCCCGCCGGACCGATCAGGTTGACCGAAGCGTCCAACGCTATGAGGGGCGGGGCAAGATCGGCGGAGGGAGCGGCGTTACAAAGATTTCCTCCCACCGTCGCGAGACTGCGGATCTGCTCGGACGCCATAATGTGCGCTGTCTGTGCCAGAACCGGGTAATGTTCAAAGATGATCGGGGAGCGGGTGAGTTCTCGCAGCGTAGTTAAAGCGCCAAGTTTCAATCCGTCAACTGCGTCGAATGTGAGACAACTTAGATCCGGTAATCGCTTTATATTGATGACCACATCCGATTTTCTGAGACCGGCTTTCATCTTGAGCAATAGGTCGGTGCCGCCGGCGATCACAGATGTTTTGCCATTGTGTTCTGCGAGAAGAGATAAGGCTTCAGAAAGAGTAGTTGGAGTGAAGTGGTTGAAGGGACGCATAATTTTTATGCCGAAAAAAATTTCATGCCTGCCTGATAGCCTGTTTCCAACGCTTTCAAATTTAATTCAGCGTTACGTGTTGAAGCCTTCTCAACTGTTGCGGTCATTTTTTTCATGGGAATATCCAAAGCAGGGTGAGCTACGACAAAGCCCGCCATAATAATATTCGCAATGGAAGATGCACCCAATTCAAGCGCGAGACTGCTTGCAGGCAGGCTCATCACCTGGATGTTTAGTCTTTCGAGGTGAGATTCCACTTCGGGCAGCAGTCCATCGTCGGCGTTGACAAAAACGATTCCCGCGCGCCGCAGTAAAGCCAAATTCCTGACAGCTTCATTCGAGTCCAGGGCTATCATAAAATCAGCAGTCCCGCGCAGGATGAGAGGAGCTTCATCGCCATTGATCTTCAAATACGAGATCACAGAGCCGCCGCGCTGGCTCATTCCGTGCGTTTCAGATACCATTACTGAATGCCCAAGCGCGACCGCGGTTTGAGCGAACAAGCGCGTTAGAAAAACAATACCCTGTCCGCCGTTACCGGTGATAATGAGTTTAATATCCATAAATGATCATTGGTTGATATTCGATATGATTTCAGCGTTGTTGAAATAACGAACTATGGAAAACTAGGATGGGGAAATTTCAAGCAATTTTGGAACAATAAAACCTTTATGACAGGCGTCTATACACTGTCCGCAATCAACGCAAACGCTGTAATTAACATCCACGCGGCTTTTATCGGGACGCAGGACAAGCGCCGGGCATTCGAAAGCTTCCGTGCAGTACCGGCATCCATCGCATTCTTCCGTGATCACAACCGGGACGGGATGTTCCAATATCGGACTCTGATCATATAACGTGCATGGACGTTCCGCGATAAGAACGGCTATTCCCCCGGCCGGAGATTGGGCGTGAGCCTGCGCTTCTTTTAAAATGCGGATGAAATCTTCCTGGTCATAAGGATCGGCAATGGTCACATATTCCACGCCGCACGCGCGCACAAGATCGGGGATGGAAACTTTGCGCGGGGCTTCGGTTCTATCTGCGAGATAATCGTTTGCCGCAGTGGGTTGAAAACCGGTCATCGCGGTAGTGTGGTTATCAAGGATGAGCAGCACGAACCGCGCCCCAGTGTGAACGGCGTTGATCAATGGCGCGACGCCTGAATGCAGGAATGTAGAGTCTCCGATCGTGGCAACTACCGGGCGTTCGTCTTTCACGAGGCGATTGGCTTGGAAGAAACCGTTCGCCATGGTGATCGAAGCGCCCATGTCTACAAAAGTATCCACTGCCCGCAGGTTCGTTCCCAGCGTATAGCAGCCAATATCACCGGGATAGATCGCGTTCGATCCAAAGGCGCGTTTCATGGCGAAGAAGGCGGAGCGATGCGAGCAACCCGGGCACAAGCGAGGAGGTTTTACCGGCAAAGGGAGTCCCTTGATCAGCGCCGCCAGCTCCAGGTCTTCAGGCGACGCGTTCACTTGATAGCCAGTCTCTGACAGAGTTTTACTTAATACGGAGAAAACCACTTCCGGCGTCAATTCGCCAGCATTTGGTATACTACCGTCAAGCCGACCTTTCACGCAGTCCCGATCTGAAATTTGAATCTCAATGCAGGCGTCAGGCTCCTCGAGTACGATCAAGGTTTCAAATTGAGCGCAGAATGAATTAACCAGTTTTTGAGGCAGTGGAAAAGGCGTGCCAATTTTGAGGATCGGAACCCGCACGCCTAATTCATGCAGCGCTTGTTGAGCGGTATGGAACGCAACGCCGGAGGCAATGATCCCGACCTTGCCGCCGCTATCCGCTTCAACTATGTAATTGAGCGGGGAATCGGAAAATTCGTCCGCAATATCGATCAACTTTTTGTTCAACTCAATATGCAGCAGGTTGCGGAATTTTGGCGTGGCAGTCCAACGCGGCGGATCACGCTGGAATTTTACAGAAGGAATCCCATCATCCGAAGAATGATCGCCGTCTATGATCAGACTCTGTACCGCATGACATAAGCGCGTTGTGGGGCGCAGGATAACGGGAATTTTATATCGTTCTGAGAGTGTGAACGCATCCTTAACCATCTCCCGCGCTTCTGCAGGAGTAGATGGATCGAAGACAGGTACCTTGGCGACAAGAGCCATTAATCGTGAATCTTGCTCGGTCTGGGATGAGTGGGGACCAGGGTCGTCAGCACAGATAATGACAAACCCGCCTCGCACACCGGTATATGCGGCGCTAAAGAGCGGATCCGAGGCCACATTCAAGCCTACTTGTTTCATCGCAACAGCAGCCCTCAGCCCGGTCCAACTGGCGGCTAACGCAATTTCGAAAGCTACCTTTTCATTAATAGACCATTCCGTGTATACATCCCTCTCAAGGCGTTTTTTATGCTTTATAACCCCAGCCAGAATTTCAGAACTAGGCGTCCCGGGATAGGCTGTCACCACGCGACAACCATTTTCTATGATTCCTATCGCGATTGCTTCGTTTCCTAATACTGTTTGAGAAATCATCTCTTCTCACTCATCTCGATTCAAGGGTACGCCTTAGCGCTTGTTTTTAAGCGTTCATTCCTCCAACTCCAAAGTTGGAGGAATGAACGAATTGGGTTTACTGCTAAAAAGCAACCTGCGGTAAATTCTTCATGGATTCTGCGATCTTTTCTTCGGGATACTCGAATTTCTCCAGTTTGCCT
This sequence comes from Chloroflexota bacterium, assembly GCA_026390015.1. Classification (GTDB taxonomy): domain Bacteria; phylum Chloroflexota; class Anaerolineae; order Anaerolineales; family Villigracilaceae; genus Villigracilis. The sequence goes on from JAPLGS010000143.1 coordinate 47,509, forward strand.
TTTCTGTAATCGTCATACGCAGTCAGGTCAAAGAATCCGTGACCGGAGAGATTGAAGACGATAACCCTGGCTTTACCTTCTTCCTTGGCTTTTATCGCTTCGTTGATCGCGGCGCGCACAGCATGGGAGGATTCTGGCGCGGGGAAGAGACCTTCCGCGCGGGCGAACATCATCGCGCCTTCGAAGGTATCCAACTGGTCGAGGGCTATGGCTTCAACATGACCGCTGTCCACTAGCGCGGAAACGTGCGGCGCCATGCCGTGATAGCGCAAGCCGCCCGCGTGAATTCCCTGCGGGACGAAATCGTGGCCGAGCGTGTGCATCTTGACGATGGGTGCCATTTGTGCGGTGTCGCCATAATCGAAGGCATAAGTGCCTTTGGTCAGGGTCGGGCAGGCGGTCGGCTCGACGGCCACGATCCGCGTTTTCTTGCCGTTGGTCAGGTTTTCGCGAATGAAGGGGAATGCAATTCCGGCGAAGTTACTGCCGCCGCCCACGCAGCCGATCACGACGTCGGGATATTCGCCCGCCATTTCCATCTGCTTTAACGCTTCCTGCCCGATGACGGACTGGTGCATTAAGACGGGCCCCAATACCGATCCGAGCGAATATTTATACTTGCCGTTGGATGTTGCCGCCGCCTCGACCGCTTCTGAGATGGCCATGCCAAGCGAGCCCGGGGTGTCAGGATACAATTCCTGCATCTTGCGCCCGTAGCTGGTTTGATCCGAAGGACTGGCGACCACGCTTGACCCAAAACTTTCCATGATAATGCGGCGGTACGGTTTTTGGTGGTACGAAACTTTCACCATGTAAACGTGACATTCCAAACCAAACATATTTGTCGCCATCGCGAGCGCGGTTCCCCATTGTCCCGCCCCAGTTTCGGTCGTGAATCCCACACAGCCTTCCTGTTTGGCGTAAAACGCCTGCGGGACAGCTGTGTTGGCTTTGTGCGACCCGACCGGGGAAGCGCCTTCATATTTGTAGTAGATGTGGGCGGGAGTGTCGAGAGCTTTTTCGAGACGCCGCGCGCGGATGAGCGGTGTCGGCCGCCAGAGCTTGTAGATCTCCTGCACTTCTTCGGGGATCTCGATCCAGCGCTCCATGCTGACTGCTTCTTGAATAAATTTCATGGGGAACAACACGGACAGGAATTCCGGCGTAACCGGTTCCTTGGTTTGCGGATTTAACACCGCATTCCAGGCTGTCTTGGCCGGGTCAACGGGCATATCAGGGTTGATGTTGTACCAGGATGTTGGCAAATCATTTTCGGAAAGATTGTACTTATATTGATCGCTCATGGGTGTTCTCCTTTGGTTAACTAGCCTGAGATTGAAGACGAAACGGTTATTGATCTATTTATCAATATCATCCATAAATTTCTCCTCTTTATTTGCAAAAAAAGATAAATTTTGCCAGGATACTTCGCTCTTTTATGACCGACAACTTTTCCCCCGCTTTACGCAAACGCTTCACTGCTGAAAGCTCGGCGCCATCCACCAAATCCCTGCACTCCGCGATGCTCCCATCCAAAGACTGATCCGCCACTTATGAGGAAACACAACATCTGGATAATGTATCTCTATATTGTGACGATATATAAGAAAAGTGAGATATGTTTAGTATATGACGTTTTTTGAATTTGTCAACTTAAAATTCCCCGCATAAAAAAAGATCCGATGTTTTTTAGACATCGGATCTTTTATCAATACTTCCCGTAATTTACTTTCTCGCTATATAGCGCCTTCACCTTCAAACGCTTGTGAGTCTTCGCGCCAAGTTTTTCCCAATATTGATTTCTATCTTTTACACCGTAAACCCATTCATCAAGATAGGCTTTGACAGAGTCTGGCGATTCGCTGATCTTATCCCACGCCAGATAGAACTCATTGTCACGGTCATAATAACCTTGTGAATAAGATGGATGACTCGCAAATGGGACGTGACAGACTGCATCCACAATATTCGCGGGGATCATCGTGCGGTTCGGGTCGGACCTGATGACTGATTCGTCCACGATCTCTTCGGCTGTCAGGATGACTTTCTTCGCAGCGAAGGCCGCTTCCTTTTGTTCACCGATGATTCCCCATAAATGCGCGTTGCCATTTTTATCCGCGCGCTGTACGTGCACAATGGCTACATCTGGATTTAGCGCAGGCACTACGATCACATCCTTGCCGCCATACGGATCTGGAATGCGTTTGATAAGCGGATTGACATGTTCGAGACTGGTCGCCCCGGTTTGATTCATCGGCAAAAATGGCAATCCTGATGCGCCCGCTTGCAAGCGGGTGATCATGCCGAAGTGGGAATATTCCTCCCATTCGAGTTCCCCTTTTTCGATGGCAGTCCGCACGATGCGCAAAGATCCAACACCAGGATTCCCCATATAAGAAAAGATAACTTTTTTTGCGCAGCCCGCCGCCGCCATTTGATCATAGATTAGATCGGGTGTGGCGCGCGCGAGTGTGAGATTCTTCCTGCCCTGACGGATGATCTCATGTCCCGCTGCGAACGGGATGAGATGCGTGAATCCTGCGGCGTAGAGAATATCGCCATCGTTCACAAATTTTGCAATTGCTTTTTTGAGTGAAATGAGTTTTGACATATTATCTTTTCTTTATATCCTGTTTGGCTTTTAATTTTTCAGCTTTTCTTTTTCTGGCATCTTCACGTGATTTGTTGACATAAGAAAAACGCCCGGCTGATGGCGGCGGTGCTTTTCCGCGCCGAAAATACCAGCCTATAAATATCAGTAAAACTGATATGAATAGATAATCAAAATCCACTTTATCGGCGAGGTCGGATGTGACGAAGAGCAGGAAAACGGCGATTCCCATCACCAGGAAGAATGTTCCCACCCGAACGATAATCGGATCTTCATTATTTTCCATTGGCTTATTTTACCTGCGACTCGTCAAACATACTTACAAGAAAACAGGTAAACATGTTTGATATTTATCTGTCAACTTGTTTACCTGTATGTGGTACACCATGCTTCTTACTTCACCAATGTTCTGATCTGTTCATGCATATACAGTGGAAGGTAGTAATGACCGCCCGCGTTCTTGCCGCTGGAGCCGGAACCTTTCCAGCCGCCGAACGGTTGGAAACCAGGCCACGCGCCCGTCGTCGCGCCTTGCGGACGATTTGCGTAGGTGACGCCTGCTTCGATGTTATCAAAGAACCAATCCGTTTCTTCGGGTGAACCGTAGAAGCCGGCTGTCAGTCCATAGTTCACCTCGTTGGCGATCTTCATCGCTTCATCCATATTGTGGACTCTGCCGATGGTTGTGATCGGCAGGAACATTTCATGTTTCCATAAGCGGTGTTCAAAAGGCAGATCTGTAACGAAAGTTGGTTCGCAGAAATATCCCTTGTCGAACATGCCGCTTGATTTCACGTTGCCGCCTGTCAGGAATGTACCGCCGCCTTGATTGATCTCTTCGCAGAAATCTTTGAACTCTTTGTAAGAGGATGCGTTGATGACTGGGCCGGTATATGTGGCGCGGTCGGTTGGGTCACCAATGACTAATTTGTTTGCGGCGTCTTTCAAACGGCTGACCAGATCATCGTAAACAGAATCCTCTACGATAACACGTGAAGCGGCGGAGCATTTCTGTCCCTGCAAACCAAATGCCGAGCGGATGATCCCGATCGTGGCGCGTTCCATATCCGCATTCTTAGAGACGATGACGGGATTCTTTCCGCCGAGTTCCAAAATGATCGGGCGTACATAATTGCGTTTGCCGTAATCCTGGAACATTTTCATGCCTACATCGAATGAGCCTGTGAAGGTCACGCCATCCACTTCGGGGCTGTCAACAAGCGCCTGCCCAAGCGTGGAGCCGGGTCCGCTGACAAAATTCACCACGCCATCGGGAATGCCCGCGTCGCGGAAACAATCCACCAGCAGACGCACGATCCACGCAGTATCTGTGGCAGGCTTGATGACGAGCGTGTTGCCAGCCACGAGCGCCGCGCCCGAAGGCCCGCCAGTCAGCGCGTGCGGGAAGTTGAATGGAGAAATAACGAGCCACACGCCGTACGGGCGCAGTACAGACACATTGCTGGCATCGTAACCAACGAGCGGATCTTTGCCCATTTCAACAATATAGCCGTTATTCTTTTCCATTTGATGGCACGAGTAATAAATAAGATCAGCTGTCTCCTGCACGTCGCCCAAAGATTCCATGCGATTCTTCCCGACCTCCAATGCCATGGCCGCGCCCAGATCAAAGATGCGCTCTTCGATCAACGAAGCAGTTTTGCGAAGCAGTTCTACACGCTTTTGCCACGGTGTGTGACTCCAACCTGGGAAAGCCTTGCGCGCGGCAGATAAGGCTTCCTGAGCGTGTTTGGCATTTCCTTTTTGCATTTTCGCCAGAACCCAATCCGTGTTGACGGGTGAGCGGTCATCAAATTTATCATCGGCGAAAACTTCCTTGCCGTTGATCAACATACCGTATTCCTGTCCCATATTTTGTTTAAGTTTTTCAACAGCCTTGTCGAATCCGGTGTGTAATTCTTCAGGCGGGTTGAACATGGTTGCATACGTGAGTTTGAAATTTGCCATTGGAAAGCCTCCTAAGCTTTATGTTATTTGTGTACGACTAAAAATTAAGTATAGCGTAGGATTTTATTTCAGTCAAAGATAGTCTTATGGATTGAGTAAGATATATTGAATTGGACTTGTCTTGTCTAAAAATAAGGAGACAAAATGAATCCCCGCATCTTTTTTCTGACCTTTGGCCTGGTCGCTGTTTTATTGGCAGCCTGCGCCCCGCAAGCGACTCAAGTTCCCGCGCCGCCTCAAGCGGCCACGCAAACTTCTGAAAGTGTCGCCCAGCCTCAAGTCACGAATGAATCGCCGCCAGTTGTTGCTGTAGCCACATCGCGCGGCCCAAATCTCGAAGCTACTGATCCATCCACAGTCAGTCTGGCATCGGGTCAATTGCAATTAGTGGAATTTTTCCGCTTTACGTGAAGTACCTGCCGCGCAATGGCGCCCATGGTTCATGGGCTTGAATCGGAATATTCTGGCAAGATCAAGTTTGCTTTTCTTGATGCCGACGATCCCAACACTGACTCATTCCAGAGCGACCTTGGTTTTTATTCCCAGCCTGAGTTTTATCTGGTGAATGCGGACGGTAAGGTTTTGAAAAAGTTTATTGGTTATGTTTCCGAAGACGATTTTAGAAATACTTTTGCGCAATACTTGCAATAAATTAAATTACCCATCAAAGGATGGGAAATTTTTTTCTGCCTTCATTTATAATCACCGCCTATGGATATTCTTATAAAAGTTTTGGTTTTCATCATTGGGCTTGTTGTAGTTATTCTGACGATCTTTTCGGCGTTGTCCACATTCGTGTTGACGCGCGCCGCGCGTAGTCAATTGAATCGCATCGTCTTTGGGATTATGCGCCGAATATTTGAATTCATCCTAAAGTTTTTTCATGACTACGAACAGCGCGATCAGATCATGGCTTATTATTCTCCCATCAGTTTGATTATGCTTGTGCCGGCCTGGTACGCACTCATCATGTCGGGATACGCCGCCATGTATTGGTCACTGGGTGTAGGGGATTGGTTTGCGGATTTTCGATATAGCGGTTCATCGTTGTTGACGCTGGGATTCGCTACTTCAAATATTCCCATTGTGACCGTTCTGTCTTTTTCAGAAGCGTTGATCGGGTTGATTTTGGTTGCTTTGCTTATGGCCTATTTGCCGACTATGTATGCCGCATTTTCGCGGCGAGAGCAGGCCGTCAGTATGTTGGAAGTGCGCGCAGGCAATCCGCCTTCGGCTTTGGAAATGCTACTGCGTTTCAATCGCATTCATGGTTTGGATAAGCTCGGTGATTATTGGAAAACATGGGAAGCCTGGTTTGCAGATATTGAAGAAAGCCACACCACTTTGCCAGCGCTGGTTTTTTTCCGCTCCCCGCGTTCTGATAATTCATGGGTCACGGCCTCGGGCGCAATTTTGGATGCGGCAGCGATCACGCTCTCTGCAGTGGATATTCCCGCGGATGCTTCTGCGGCACTGAGCATTCGCGCGGGCTCTCTTGCCTTGCGGCGAATCACGAATTATTTTGATATCCCATATCCCGAAGCGCCAAAATATCCAACAGACCCGATCAGCATTAAGCGCGAAGAATTTGATGAGCTGTTATTCAAATTGGAAAAAGCGGGCGTGTCGCTGAAAGCAGACCGTGAAAAAGCGTGGACAGATTTCGCAGGCTGGCGAGTCAACTATGACAGAGTCCTTTTGGTGTTGTGCACACTTGTAATGGCTCCGCAAGCGCCATGGTCCAGTGACCGCGCGCCGAAATTCAAAATGCCACCGTTGTTCCTGAAGAAGAAACGCAAATCTTAAAAAAAAGCGCCTCGCGAAAAAATGCCGAGGCGCTCTCACTATTTACTGATCACTATTTACTGATTACTGATTGCCTTCGTACTTCTTCGCATCTGCGATGGCTTTATCAACCTTCACAAAGGGCAGCAGGATCAAGCCCGCGATGAAGAAGAAGATCAATGACAGAATGGCGATGCGCAAATTTCCGAACATCTGATTTGCAAGGCCAAATACCAGCGGCCCGATCCAGGAAGTGCCGCGTTCGCTGATCTCATAGAAAGAGAAGAACTCCGCTTCCTTGCCATTGGGGATCATCTGCGCAAATAGACTTCGGCTGATGGCTTGCGAACCGCCCATCACGATCGCGATGAAAATGCCGAGGATGAAGAATTGAGCGGTTGCAGTCGGGCCTTTTAATCCGCCGTACGCGTAGATCACCACGCCAGACCAGATCACCAGGCTGACGACTACCGATTGTTTCGCGCCGATCCAGCCCGCGAGTTTGCCCCAGAACAAAGCTCCAAAGAAGGCCACGAATTGGATCATCAAAATAACGGCGATCAATGTTGATTGTTCAAGTTCCAGCCCACCTTGAATCAGGGGCGCGGCCGCAAATGTCGAAGCGACTGCGATCACGGTTTGAATTCCGTCATTGTATAAAAAGTAAGCGATCAGGAATTTCAATGTTTCTGGGAAATGTCTTACTTCGCCGATCGTCTTGCGGAGTTGTTTGAAGCCGATGCTGACATAGGTTTCACCAGACGGCAGGGAGCGCGCCGCGTGCCGTGTGCGCAATCTGCTCCAGGTGATGAAAGAAAAGCCAAGCCACCAAACACCGGCCGATGCGAGGTTAATGCGGACTGCCAGATCACCGGGTACGCCGAGGTCTTCGCTAAAAGTAAAGAACGCCAAATTGAGCGCGAGCAAAATGCCGCCGCCCAAATATCCCATTGCCCAACCATAGGAAGAAACGCGGTCTCTTTCATCTTCGCTTGCAATATCCGGCAGGTACGAATTATAGAAAACCATTGAAGCGCCAAAGGCCAGATTCGCAACGATGAAAAGCACGCCACCCAACCACCACAATCCGCCGGTGATGAGGAACATCAAGATGGTCGCAACTGCGCCGATGGTGGCGAAAATCTGCATCATACGTTTTCGCATGTGCGAGTAATCTGCGATGGCGCCTAAAATGGGGAGGAACAAAACCTGCATTCCAACAGAAAATGAAATGCAATACGGGAGGAATGAATCAGGCGCGACTGGAATGCCAAAGAACGGCACGGTCGTAGTCCCTGCTGCCTCGGCCGCCGAGCGCGCCAGTGACGCTACATACGGCCCAAGAAACACAGTTCCGATCGTTGTGCTAAAAGCCGAATTTGCCCAGTCGTACATGGCCCAGCCGAAAATCTCTTTTCTGTCGTTCACCAGCGGTTTATCTGTTGACATGTATCCTCCAAAACTCAGATTGGTTGTTAGAAACACAACACGCGCCAGTATAAGTAGTTTCGGTTTCAATGTTAAGAAAATAGGGGAGGAAAAGCAGCGCTTCTTACTTGACCCTCAACCTGCTACAAGCTAAAATGCTGTTCCTACTCTGGAGCATTTACTCATGTTTGAAACACTCACTGGACGACTCAACCAAATTTTCGATAATCTTCGTCGCCGCGGAAAACTTTCCGAAGCGGATGTGGATGCCGCCATGCGTGAAGTGCGCCTCGCTCTGCTCGAAGCGGATGTACATTTTAGCGTGGTCAAAACTTTCATTGCCAAAGTGCGTGAACGCGCCGTCGGAGCGGAAGTATCCAAGGCGCTGAATCCCGGTCAGCAGATCATCAAGATCGTCAACGACGAATTGATCGCGGCGCTTGGTGAACCCGTTGGATTAAATCTCACGGGACCAAAACCGCGCGTTATCATGATGGTCGGTTTGCAGGGCGCTGGTAAAACAACAGCCGTAGGCAAACTTGCGCGGCTGATGAAGGCAAAAGGGGAGCGTGTTCTGCTAGTCGCAGGTGACCCGTATCGGCCCGCCGCTATCAAACAATTACAGCAACTCGGTGAGCGGCTGGATGTTGAAGTCGAAACTGACATTTCACTCACTCCGCCGCAACTCGCCAGGCACGCCGTTGATAAAGCTGAAAAGGGTGGATTCGGTTTGGTGATCATCGATACAGCTGGTCGGTCGCAGTTGGATGCGTCACTGATGGATGAGTTAAAAGACATCGCCGCGAATGTCAACCCAATTGATATCCTGCTCGTAGTCGATTCCATGATCGGTCAGGAAGCGTTGAACATCGCGCAGGGTTTCAAAGATTCTATCAATCTAACAGGTTTGATTCTCACAAAAATGGATGGCGACTCACGCGGCGGCGCGGCGATTTCCATCCGCTCGGTGACGGGCATTCCAATTAAATTTATCGGCACCGGTGAAAAACTCGATGCGCTTGAAACGTACGATCCCTCGCGATTGTCATCTCGAATTTTGGGAATGGGTGACATGATCGGCTTGATCGAAAAAGCCGAAGCCGCCTATGACGGGCAGGATATGGACGCGCAGACGCGGCAGGCGCAGAAGATGATGAAGGGTCAGTTCTCGCTGGAGGATTGGCTTAATCAAATGAAACAAATGAAAAAGATGGGGCCGCTCGCGCAGATCATGGATATGCTGCCCGGTCAAATGGGACAGTCCGTGCGCGGCGTAGACCCAACGGTTGTTGAGAAAACTTTCAAGCAATCTGAAGCGATCATTAATTCAATGACGTTGAAGGAACGACGCGACCCTGATCTTTTAAATGCATCACGGCGGCGGCGTATCGCGGCGGGTAGCGGCATGCAAGTGCAGGATGTGAATCGCCTCGTTAAGCAATTCCGCGAAATACAAAAAATGATGAAGACGCTCCAGAAAACAGGCGGCAAAGGAATGGGGAAAATGTTTGGATGAAAAAGAACAAACCCAAAAATACTGTAAATTATTAATTTGACCTGCTCTTCAGGTGTTGTATAATTAGGAATAATAAAAATTCTTGATCAAATATTTATTGCTTTAGTACATGTTGTAGGATCATTAGAAGTATGGGAATTAAAATCTCTTTTATTTGCTCAAAAATTTTACAGCAGCTACATGCTTCAGGTGATTTTTATTGTCTGCAAAGGATGATCAAATGTTAAGAAAGTTAACTCCTTCCAGATTGGTAATCATCATTATCGGGGGATTATTTATTTCTGAATTGTTCTCTATGGGGACGATTGCATTAATTAAATCATTAACCTATCTCCAGCTTTCGATCATCGACTCATTCATGTTGATATCCTTGGCGACACCTTTGTTGTATTTTTTTTCACTTCGGCCATTATTAAATGTGATTTCTGAGCGTGAAGCGGAAATTGATCGCCGCTATCAAGTGGAGGTGCAGCTTCGTGTCCAAACTAAAGCGCTGGAAACTGCGGCGAATGGAGTTGTCATCACAGACAAGGATGGGATCATTATTTGGGCCAATCAGGCGTTTGCACAAATGAGCGGATATTTGATCGAAGATATTCTGGGAAAAAAAACCAGCTTGCTGAAATCAGGGGTCCAGTCGCAGGATTTCTACAAGAATTTGTGGGATACCATCCTTGCGGGTTTTGTATGGTATGGTGAGATCACCAATCGCAAAAAAAATGGCAGTAACTTTATTTCTGAGTTAACGATTTCACCGGTACTTAACGCATCTGGTGGGATAGAAAATTTTATCGCGATCAACCAGGATATAACCGAGCGCAAACAGGCAGAGGTCGCCTTGCGCGGAAGTGAAGAGAAGTTTCGAAATTTGCTCGACTGGACATTTGATTGGGAGATGTGGATGGATGGGCAGGATAAAGTCATATACAATTCCCCGTCCAGTGAACGTATTACAGGTTATCATCCTGGTGATTTTGTAGCCAATCCTGAGTTGTTAATGGAGATCGTTCATCCAGATGATCAAGAGATTTTTAAAAGGCACCTGATACGCTCTCATGATGCCTCGGTAGGCGCTATCAATATAGAATACCGCATCATAGCTCATGATGGTAATGAGCATTGGATCAGCCATAACTGCCGCCCGCTCTTTGGGGCAGACAGCCGCTACCTGGGGCGCCGTGTGAGCAATCGTGATGTCACTGAGCAAAAACTAGCTGAAGAGGAAATTAGCGAACGTTTTCTGAAAGAGAAAATACTAACCGAAACGATCCATTCCATGCAGATCAATATCGCCCGTGATCTGCACGATACGGTTGGTCAAAATATTAGCTACCTGAGAATGAAGCTGGATTTTCTTTCAGGCGAGTATCCTCATACGGATGAAGAAATAAAAACGGAAATCAGGAGCATGGGCAAAGTGGCGAATGAGTCTTATGACCTCATGCGGGGAACGCTGGCTGTCCTTCAAACAGAAAATATTGCCGACCTGTTCCGCTTTTTTACCCGTTACGCAGCGCAGGTCGAGGAACGTTCACAGATCAAGATCAACATTAAAAGCGATGGCGAGCCGCAATTATTAACATCCAGCCAAATGAGGCAGTTATTTTATATATATCGCGAGGCACTCAGTAATATAGAGAAACATGCTGGTGCCACTCAGGTTTTTATAAAATTATTCTGGAATGAATCTTCTTTGACCCTTGAGCTCGTTGATAATGGTTGCGGGATCGCGGCAGGCAAACTTAAGGCTGAAAACCATTATGGCTTAAAATTTATGCGGGAGCGGGCTGAATTAATGAATGGTTCGATCTCAATTCAATCTGAGGTTGGAGCTGGCACGAACATCACCATCTCTGTACCCTATGAATAACCAGATAGGACAACTTTATTTACAGGTTAACTAAAATATGAAAATAGTGATCATTGACGACCATGTACTTTTCCGCGAAGGTCTGGCAGCCATCGTTCGCCCTCAGGCGGATATTGAAATTGTCGGAATGGGCGGAACAGTCCGTGAAGCGACCGAGTTGGCTAAAGATCTCAAGCCGGATATCATTTTGATGGATTACAATCTGCCCGACGGCACCGGGGCAGATGCCGCCCGCGCGATACTTGAGAATAGCTCTTCATGCAAGATAATATTCCTAACCATGTCTGAGGATGATGACGATCTTTTTGCGGCCATTCGCAGCGGCGCCAAGGGATATTTAATGAAAAATATTCATCCCTCAGAATTGATTGCTGCGATTCGATCCGTTCAAAATGGAGAAAGCGCACTATCTCAAAGTATGACCATGCGCCTGATGGAAGAGCTATCCCGTTCTAAAAAGAAGGGACGTCCAGCTGAGAATACACTTACCTTAAGAGAGCTGGATGTATTACGCGCGGTCGCAGCCGGTTTAACCAATCAGGAAATTGGAAGTCATCTTTATATTTCTGAGAACACAGTCAAATTCCATGTGCATTCCCTCCTTGCGAAACTTAATCTTTCTGATCGAAAAGAAGCCGCTAATTTTGCCCGCCAGCATGGGCTCATAATTAATAAGGATTAGAACTCATGCATTCTGAATGAATAAGATTCGCTTATCGGATCATCGTCAATAGAATCGAATTGTGAAAAGGCGGGAAAATGCAATCAGGCATTGGCAATGTTAATGCAACTTGAAATCAAAAATTGTGGATCAGCAGTCCGGGGGCTTTAAAATTTCTCTTTGGCTGATTGCTCTAAAATATCGAACCCCATCACTGTCAATCGTTTCAATTCGGATCTGTGAACAGGTCGGCCATTCTCGAGCTTGTCCAGCATCCTGAGTAACGCTCCTCGGACTCCGCTTGCGCGATGCGCCCAAACTGAATCAGCTGATATCCTTTCAAGCCGGGCAAGCAGCAGTCGTAGGAGGTCAAGAGGTGGGAATTCGTCCATGTTAGTTAACAAGATCAGGCACATTACTCAAATTTGAATATATCCGACGCGCGGTTATTTTAGCTGACGATATGGATCGCGCTGCGATATCCGCTGGTGAGGGATTTGTGTGCCACGCTATAGCTCAATTTTTCTGGTGATTATAACCATGATGTTCTTCATTTACTATCCCTTCTGAATCGCTGACATTAATAAATTTGCCAGAACGAAATCTTGGAATATTTAAACGCGCTAACTTTCAAACGTGAAAACCTATTTGACATCCATCCCTTTTTTTGCTACACTAGAAGTTGTCAGACAACTCAACAACCGCTAATCACTAACGGGAAACAGCTAATGACAACTCTTCTCATAAAAAATGCGCTTATTGTTACCATGGACGACCATCAACGGGAGATTCCCGAGGGTGGTCTCTTTATTCGAGACGGTATCATTCAACTGGTCGGCTTGAGCGCAGACCTTCCTCAAACCGCCGATGAAATCCTCGATCTCAAAGGTCACATTGTTTTTCCGGGTCTCGTCAATACCCATCATCACTTTTATCAAACGCTCACGCGCGCCGTGCCTGCCGCGCAGGATGCCAACCTTTTCAACTGGCTCAAAACTTTATATCCAATTTGGGCGCGCCTGACGCCCGACGATATTTTTATTTCGACTCAGACCGCGCTGGCAGAACTGGCTCTTTCAGGATGCACCACCGCAGCGGATCACCTCTACCTTTTTCCGAACGGATCAAAACTGGACGATGAAATTGCCGCGGCTTCCGAGATCGGGATGCGCCTGCAAGCATCGCGCGGCTCGATGAGTCTGGGCGAATCCAAAGGCGGACTTCCGCCCGATTCAGTGGTGGATACCGAAGAAATTATTCTCAAAGATTCACAACGCCTCATCGAAAAATATCACGATCCAAAAATCGGCGCGATGACTCAGATCGTGCTCGCGCCGTGTTCACCATTCAGCGTTAGTGGTGACTTGATGAAACAATCTGCGAAAATGGCGCGGGCATATGGCGTGCATCTGCATACGCATCTCGCTGAAACCGAAGATGAAGAACAATTTTGTTTGGATAAATTTGGATATCGTCCCGTTGGTTATATGCAATCAGTAGATTGGATCGGCGATGATGTTTGGTTCGCACACGCCGTCTGGGTGAATTATGAAGAGATCAGAGTCTTCGCCAAACATAACTGCGGCGTGGCACATTGTCCCACTTCAAACATGCGGCTCGCCTCAGGCATTGCGCCTGTCAAGGAATATCTAAAGGCTGGTGTGAACGTTGGCCTCGGCGTGGACGGCTCCGCCTCCAACGATGGTTCGCATCTTCTAGCTGAAGTTCGCAATGCGATGTTGGTGTCGCGCGTCAAAGATGGCATGACTGGCTTCTCACTTTCAAATGATTCCAGCCGCAAACTGATGACTGCTCGCGAAGCGCTTCACCTTGGCACGCGTGGGGGAGCGGCCGTGCTGGGACGTAAAGATATCGGCAGTCTTGAAGCAGGTAAATGCGCCGACTTCTTCGCTGTGAATTTGAATCGGATTGGTTATGCCGGCATGCACGACCCTGTCGCTGCCGTTGTCTTTGGTCAACCGTCCAATGTGGATTACACCGTGGTCAATGGAAAATTTGTTGTCAAGCAAGGTCAGCTCGTTACAGTGGACGAACGCAAGTTGGTTGAAAAACATAATAAAGCTGCAAAACGATTATTGTCCGCCGGAGGGTTTTGAGCATGAGTGTTTTGATCGATACTTTAATTGTGCTCTCAAGAGGAATTCCAGGTTTAGTTGTTGCAGCTCTGGTGATGTTTTTTATGCTGCTTGCCTTGATTAGAAGGGAAACAGGTTTGATGATGATTGCCGCACTGCTGATCATTCCGTTTGCATATACAATGGGTGCGTGGGGTGGAAGCCTGCTTTTTGTGCGGCTGCTGCCTATTTTCCCGCTACTGTCTGCTTTTGCCATCAGCCGGGATGAAACTTTGCTCGCGTGGATCTTTCCATTCTTCCCTTTTATTTATCTTGTTTACGTTGTCTTTATCTTTATCGCTTCTGATTTTAGAGGATGATCACAAATCAGCATTGTAGGGATCATAAAGATGTCATCTTCCACAAAACTAACTCGAACACTAATTGATGTTGCCATGGGGCGCGCCCATGCCGATCTTGTCATCCGCGGCGGAAAATGGGTCAGCGTGCAATCAGGTGAGATCATTCCCGGCACAGATGTTGCTGTTGTAGATGGTCACGTTGCATACGTCGGCTCGGATGCGAGTCACACCATTGGCGATAAAACAAAAATTGTCGATGCTCAGGGACGTTATCTTGTACCCGGGCTTCTCGACGCGCACATGCATGTTGAGTCAGGTATGGTCACGGTCACCGAGTTTGTGCGGGCTGTGGCAGTACGCGGCACAACCGGCATGTTCGTGGATCCGCATGAGATTGCGAATGTTTTTGGTCTCAAAGGCGTCAAGTTGATGGTAGATCAAGCCCAAAAACAGCCGATCCATGTTTGGGTACAAATGCCTTCGTGTGTACCATCCTCGCCGGGTTTTGAGACACCGGGCGCCTCGATCGGTCCCAAGGAAGTGTCTGAAGCGATGAAATGGAAAGGTATCATCGGACTCGGCGAGATGATGAATTTCCCCGGCGTTTTCAAGAGTGATAAGAAATTACTTGATGAAATGTCAGCTACTCACGCCGCTGGAAAAACCATCGGTGGACATTATGCCTCGCCCGATCTTGGTCTGCCGTTCCATGGTTATGCCGCCGGCGGAGCGGAAGACGACCACGAAGGCACACGCCTTGAAGATGCCGTTGCCCGCGTGCGACAAGGCATGAAAGTAATGCTGCGTTATGGTTCTGCCTGGCATGATGTTTCGATCGGAATAAAAGCCATCACTGAAAAGAAATTGGATTCGCGTCGCTTCATCCTTTGTACCGATGACTCACATGCTGCAACGCTCACCGAAGAGGGTCACATGGATCGTGTTCTGCGCCATGCGATTAGCGAAGGTCTCAATCCGATGACTGCCATTCAAATGATGACCATCAATTCCGCGGAGCATTTTGGTCTCACTAAAGAAATGGGGATGATCGCACCCGGCCGCTGGGCAGACGTGGTGCTCGTGGAAGACTTAATGAATTTCAAAGCTGAGATGGTCATCGCTAAAGGACAGATCATTGCCGAAAATGGAAAACTAATGATCGATCTGCCTGCTGTGAAATATCCCAAATGGGCCACGAAATCTGTGCATTTGAAGAGAACCCTCAAACCGCAGGATTTTGCCCTTCGGACGAGAGCAGCTACCGGGTCCGAAATTGATGCGCATGTCATCGGTGTGATCGAGAATCAGGCGCCGACCCGCCATCTTAAGATGAAGGTCATCGCTCAAGATGGCGAAGTCAAATCAGATTTGAAACGTGACCTCGCGAAGATCGCATTGGTGGAACGTCATCGCGCGACCGGCAAGGTTACGGTGGGTTTGGTAAATGGATTTGAATTCACAAGAAATTGTGCGGTTGGTTCGACCGTGGCGCATGACAGCCATCACATGCTGGTGGTCGGCACGGATGATGAGTGCATGGCGATTGCCGCGAATGAATTGGCGAAGTGCGGCGGTGGTCAGGTGGTGGTCATGAATGGACAAGTGATCGGGTTGGTGGATCTGCCGATCGCGGGCTTGATGTCGAATGAACACGCCGATATCGTGGCGAAGAAAGTCGCATCGGTGCTCGAAGGTTTCAAAATGTGCGGAAGTGAATTGAACAACCCGAACATGCAATTGAGTTTGCTTGGACTGGTAGTGATCCCCGAACTGCGCATTTCAGATAAGGGACTTGTGGATGTGACGAATTTTGATTTTGTATCTGTATTGGATGATTGAGGAAGTATGTCAAATTTTCCGTTTCAACGTTTGCAAATTGATCTTGCCGCTTTAATCGCGCGCACACCTGCGGGCGAACGCCTTTTGTCTGAACCTGAACTGTCGAAGGAACTTGGCGTTTCGCGCGCCACCCTGCGTGAAGCGATGCGTTCTTTTGAAACTCAGGGCTTGATCCGCCGCAGGCAGGGATCAGGAACTTTTGTCGTCGGCAAATCGCCTGCGCTGGATAGCGGCCTTGAAGTGCTTGAAAGCCTTGAGACCATGGCGAAACGTTTGGGGTTTGAAGTGTCAGTCAGCAAATTGAGCGTTGAAGCTGTCTCGGCAAATGAAGAACTCGCGGCCGCATTGAATGTTTCTCAAGGCGCGCGTTTGACTCGTGTGCAGCGTGTGGTGAATACAGACGGCCGCCCGGTTGCCTATCTGGTGGATATTTTGCCGGAAGAATTACTGCACTCCGAAGATCTGCCCGAAAATTTTCACGGCTCAGTCCTCGACTTTTTACTGGGTCGCGGCGATTCTTTGTCATCTTCCCGCGCCAATGTCAGCGCCATCGGCGCAACCGCAGATGTTGCCAAGGCACTTGAGATTCAGCGTGGTGATGTTTTGCTGCATTTCTATTCGCAGTTATTCGATGTCAACGGCAAGATTGTCGATTATTCGTTGAGTTACTTTATCCCCGGATATTTCCACTTCCATGTTGTGAGGCGGGTGGGAAACTAACTTTGTTGAAAAGTTTTCAGGTTGGAATTACCAACCCGCAAACTTGTAACTTATTAAGGAGAAAATAATGACAGACAAAATTCAAGAAATTCAAAAGCGTGTAGACGCCTCCCGCGAGGACATCATTAAATTCATGCGCGAGATCTGTGCCATCCCTTCCATGGAATCGAAGATCGGTCCCGTTGGCGAGCGCATTCAAGCCGAGATGAAAAAGCTTGGCTACGATGAAATCCGCTTTGACAAAATGGGCAACACCATCGGGCGCATTGGGAATGGCAAAAAAGTGATCGTCTTTGATTCACACATCGACACTGTTGGTGTGGGCGACCCAAGCGAATGGGAATGGGATCCATTTATCGGCAAAGTTGAAGACGGCATTCTCTATGCGCGCGGCGCATGCGACGAAAAAAACAGCACGCCCGGCATGATTTATGGACTCGCCATTGCGCGTGACCTCGGCCTGCTGGATGGTTGGACAGCCTACTATTTCGGCAACATGGAAGAATGGTGTGACGGCATCGCCCCCAACACTTTCGTGGAAGTGGACCCGAAGATCAAACCTGATTTCGTCGTCATCGGCGAGCCGACCAAGATGAAAGTTTATCGCGGTCACAAAGGTCGTCTTGAAATGAAAGTAACAGCCAAGGGCAAGTCCGCGCACGCCGCGAGCAATCATCTTGGTGACAACGCCATTTATAAACTACTGCCCGTCATCGCAGGCATTCGCGACCTCGAACCCAAACTTGGCGACCATGAATTTTTAGGTCACGGCAAGATCACGGTCAGCGATATGCATGTTCAAACCCCATCCCTCAACGCAGTCCCCGACGAAGCCATCATCTATATCGATCGCCGCATGACCTTTGGCGAAACAAAAGAACAAGTCAAGAAACAGGTCGAAGATCTGATTCCCGCTGAATTCAAAGATTCGGTCAAAGTTGAAGAACTCTTCTACGACGAACCATCTTATACCGGCTTTGTTTTCCCCGTTGATAAATATTTCCCAGCCTGGGCACTGGATGAAGGACATCCGCTCGTAACTGCGGGGCAGTTGGCACGCACAACGATCGGACTTACTGACACCCCAAGCAGCAAGTGGAGTTTCTCCACGAACGGCATTTACTGGGCTGGCAAAGCGGGCATTCCGTCCATTGGGTTTGGTCCCGGCGACGAAGAGACTGCTCACACTGTCAGAGATTCTGTTTCGCTTGATGACATGGTCAAGGCGACAGAATTCTACGCGATCCTTTCGTCGTTGATCAAATAAATCCGCAAACAAAAAACAAGGAGACTAAATTATGCAAACAAATTTTCGTGGACGTGATTTGATCGGCGACCTCGACTTCACCAAAGAGGAAGTTGAAACTGTTTTGGAAGTAGCCTGGGATCTAAAGCGCAAACGCGCACTCGGTGAGCCGCATCCATACTTGCGTGATAAGGTGCTGGCGATGTTGTTCTTCTTCTCATCCACGCGCACCCGCGGATCATTCGAAGCGGGCATGGCGCAGCTTGGCGGTCACGGCGCGTTCATCGACAGCAACACCACCCAGATTTCGCACGGCGATACGCCTATCGAGATCGGCGAGATCTACGGGCGCTATTTTGACGGCATTGCCATTCGTCATTGTGACTTTGGTGATGGCAATAAATATTTGAACGATGTAGCCAAATCCAGCCGCGCTCCTGTTTTAAACATGCAATGTGATATTTATCATCCCTTCCAGTGTCTTGCTGATCTGATGACCATCATGGAAAAAAAGGGCAAGGATCTGCGCAAGAAGAAAATCGTCGTCTCCTGGGCGTACGCGGCTTCCTACCTCAAGCCGATTTCCGTTCCGCAGTCGCTTATTCTTCAGATGCCGCGCTTCGGCATGGATGTGACGCTTGCGTATCCGCCAGAGTTTCCACTCATGCCTGAGATCGTGGAGCAGGCCAAAGAGCAGGCAAAGATCGCAGGCACCAACTTCGAAATTATTGATACCAAAGACGGCATGACCGAAGCCTGCAAGGATGCGGATGTCATCTATGCCAAATCCTGGGGACCTCTTTTGACGACGACCGATAAAGTCGAAGGCAAAAAACTTCAAGACATGTACAAGAACTGGTTAATGGATGATGCGAAACTTAAAGTCGCCAAACCCGGCGCGATCTACATGCACCCGTTGCCTGCTGATCGTGAAGTAGAAGTCACCAACAGTGTCTTGGATGGTCCGCAGTCAGTGGTCTTTGACGAAGCCGAAAATCGCCTGCACGCGCAGAAAGCTGTCATGGCGTTGACGATGGCGTAAGAACGTAAACAGGTAAATACGTAAACAGGTTAGGAGGCAGGCGTGAGCGAAAGAAAGCCTTTTTATCAATCGCCGGGGCCGCCTGGAAAGCGCGGTTTTGAGGATTTGGAGTGCTATCAACTCGCGCTTGAAGTAATGGCAAAGATACATATTTTTTCAAAGACCCTGCCTCCTGATGAAAAAATTGACCTGTATTCTCAGATACGCCGTTCGGCCAAAGGCGTCACTGGAAATATAGGTGAAGCATACGGACGATATCATTTTCTTGATAGTCTGCGTTTTTATTCGATTGCCCGCGGTGAATTGAATGAGACCTTGGCTCCTTTGATTAACGCAAAAGTTCTGAGCTATATTGATCAGGAAAAATTCGAAGAATTATATAAATTGATTCGTGTTAGCGAGCAAACCTTAAATGGATATATGAGCTATGTTCGCCGCCAGAAGACAGGCTCTCAGGAGTTTGGCGATAAGGCCGTTCACGAAGATCAGGCAGAATATGATGTTGCTAATTACAAAGAAAATAATGAAAATGATAAACAAGAATAATTCCAAACACATGTGTGCCGGTATACCTGTTTCCCTGTCTACTTGTATACCTGCCACCAGGAGAATCTATGACGAAAAAACTCGCTGTAATCGCCATCGGCGGCAACTCGCTAATTATTGATGAAAAAAATGTAAGTGTTGAAAGCCAGTACAAAGCTGCAAAAGAGACAGCTCTCCACATCGCCGATATGATCGAGCAAGGTTGGGAAGTGGCCATCGGTCACGGCAACGGCCCGCAGGTTGGATTCATCCTCAGACGCTCCGAAATCGCTGCGCGAGTCGAAGGTATGCATGAAGTCCCGTTGGATGTGTGCGGTGCCGACAGTCAGGGTGCGATCGGGTACGCCCTCCAGCAGAATTTGCAAAATATTCTTTATCAACGCGGCATCAAGAAAAAAGTAGTAACGATCGTCACACAGACTCTTGTGGATAAAGCAGACCCGGCATTCGCGAAACCAGCCAAACCCATTGGCGGATTCATGACCAAAGAGGAAGCTGAGCGCCGTCAGCGTGAGCAAGGCTGGAGCGTGGTCGAAGATGCAGGCCGCGGCTGGAGGCGAGTGGTCGCTTCGCCTCTGCCGAAAGAGATCGTCGAACTCGAAACAGTGGAAACTCTGCTCGAGAAAGGCATCATCACCATCACTGTCGGCGGCGGCGGAATTCCAGTCATTGACCCCGGCGATGGTAATTACGAAGGCATCGCCGCTGTCGTGGATAAGGATTACGCCTCGTCACTATTGGCTCAAAAAATTAAAGCGGATCTTTTTGTCATCTCCACTGCCATTGAAAAAGTCGCCATCAACTTTGGCAAGCCCGATCAAAAATGGCTGGACAGAATCACGCTCGCCGAAGCCAAGGCTTATCTTGCCGAAGGCATCCACTTTGCCAAAGGTTCCATGGCTCCCAAGATTCAAGCTGTGATCTGGTATCTTGAGAATGGCGGCAAGGAAGCGCTCATTACCAACCCTGAAAATATTGGCCGCGCACTAAAAGGTGAAACAGGTACCTGGATCGTTGCGTAACGCTGATGAAAAAATGGATTGGACGGTTGAGTGAAATAAAATTTACAGCACGCAGTAGCGTGTGGTTCATGCTTTTAATTGCCGCGCTGACCTATGGCTTGTTCTTTTGGAAGCGCGGTTTTTATTGGGATGAATTTCCCTGGGCCTGGATCTATTATCGGATCGGCCCGGAGATGCTAACAAAAACTTTCTCAACCAGCCGTCCATTTTGGGGGATGATCTATCAGCTTAGCATGCCAATCATTGGACCGAATCCATGGATCTGGCAATTACTGGCAATGATTTTACGCTGGGTCACAGCGCTCTTGTTCTGGTCGATCCTGCGCCTGTTATGGCCAGAACATCCACGACCCGCGTTGTGGGCAAGTTTACTTTTTCTTGTTTATCCGGGCATGGGTCAGCACTTTATCTCCATGATGTACAGCCATTTTTACATCGTGTTATCGTTTTATCTATTATCACTTTATCTATCCCTGCTGGCATTACTGTCTGAAAAATACCGCGTAATTTTATTCAGCGCTTCCTATTTATTTGCCGCAATTAATTTGTTGACGATGGAATATTTTTATTTTCTTGAGTTCGCGCGAATCTTTCTATTTTGGCAAATATTGGGTAGAACGAAAAAAGTCCGATTGCAAAAAACGATTCTACACTTCACACCTTATTTGATGATCTTTCTCGGTGTGACGTTTTGGCGCATGTTCTTCTTCACTTTCCAAAACGCCAGCTACAAATATGTATTGTTGGATGCCCTTCGGAATGATCTTCCCAGCGGTTTATTGCTCCTGATCAATAACATCGCCATTAGTTTTTGGCGGACAATATTTGAAGTGTGGATATATTCCTTCGCCACCATCGGTTTGACTGGCTTTGGCCCGCTCACAATAACCTTGATGCTGGTTCTGTTATTCTCAGTCATTTTGCTGGTCGGATTATTTCTTTTCAAATTCGCATCTCCCGCCGATTCAAATGATCGTGACTTCGCAAAAAAAGCCGGCTTGATCGGCCTCGTCTTTTGGGGACTCTCAGGCGGGTCAGTTTGGATCATCGGGATTGTGCCTCAACTTAATTTTTCAATTGACCGTTTCATGCTGCCCTTTATGATGGGGTCGAGTCTGATCTTGGCTTGTTTGATCGCGCTAATCAAAAGTCAACGCACGCAAATGATACTGGTCGCATTATTGATCGGTTTCGCTGTCAGCAGACAATTTCGTTTGGAAGAGATTTTTCGCAGTGACTGGAAAACCCAGCAGGATTTATTCTGGCAAATGTCCACACGCATTCCCGCGCTGGAAAAAGGAACCATCTTAATTTCAAATGATCTGCCCGTCACTTATTTTTCAGATAACTCATTG
The DNA here is from genome assembly GCA_026390015.1 of Chloroflexota bacterium. Lineage (GTDB taxonomy): Bacteria > Chloroflexota > Anaerolineae > Anaerolineales > Villigracilaceae > Villigracilis. The sequence goes on from JAPLGS010000143.1 coordinate 69,555, forward strand.
ACCGGCCCGCTAAACTGGATATACAGCCCGCCAGGCGAAATGAATGTGATCCTTTACTTCGCTTCTGTCCGCATCGGGAAAACTTTGACAAGCCTCGAGCCTGGTCAACCGCACGAACATTATTACGTGGGACCTACGTTTTATGGAAATACATCCAATATCGTTTTTTTTAATTATGACCCTCCAGGCTGTCTGCATGTGATCGATCCTGAAATTGATGCAGGCAACCGTCTGCTGCCGGAATTATTAAGAGAGAATGCGCAATATTCCAATCAAAATGTGATTTTGTTTGATCGAAAAGCAGTTCTGCCGAAACAGTTTTATAGTGAGGAACCGCAGCATGGCTGGTGTTTTTATTTTACACAAGCAGAACTAGCCCGTCAGGAAGGGGACTGGGATCAGGTGGTGAAACTTGGTAACAAAGCTTTCACTTTGGCCGATCATCCCAACGACCCTGAAGAATATTTCGTTTTCATTGAAGGATATGCTCACACAGGAGATTGGGAAAAAGCGGTAGAATTATCCCAGGTTTCCTATAAGATATCGAAGAATTTTGTTAGGCCAGCCCTTTGTAAACTATGGGCTCGTATTGAGCGTGATACAAAAAGTGCACTTGAGCAGAAAGTCACTTTAGATAAAGCACAAAATATTTTAGAGTGTTTACCTTAAAAGTTTATAATGTAACTTTCTATGCAAAGTTGGCTCTTTTTTGTAAAATTGTCCTGATAAAATAAAAAGGAGGTCGAAGTTAAATACTATAATGCAAGTGCCGAATGTAAAGTTCAAATTTCACAAGGAGAAGAAGAATGCGTAAAAATATTTCCCGCCTCGCGATCATCGCGCTGGCACTCATGCTCGTCCTTTCAGCTTGCGGTGGCGCTAAACCCGCTGCAACCGAAGCCCCTGTCGCTGCAACCGAAGCCCCCGTTGCTGCAACTGAAGCCCCCGCTGCTGCAGAGGGCTTCCAGATCCCCGAAGTAGTCGCTGGCAAATTTAATGTCGCCATGGTTCTCATTGGACCGCACGATGATGGCGGCTGGTCACAGGCACATTACGAGGGACTGGTCTATATTCAGGATAATGTTCCGAATGTGAACATTGCTTACATTGAAAACGTTCCTGAAGGCGCTGACTCTGAACAGGTATTCCGCAGCCTTTCCCGCAAGGGCTTCAACTTGATCTTTGGTACATCCTTTGGCTTCGGTGACCCAATGGAAGTTGTGGCAGGCGAATTCCCTGACACAATGTTCATCCATCTGACCGGCATCAAATCCAACTTCACCAACTTTGGCAACCTGATGGGCGCCATGGAAGATATGAAGTATCTGGCTGGTATGTTGGCTGGCGCGCGCGCCAAACAAGATGGCAATCCTAAACTTGGTTATATGGCCACCTTCCCGATACCCGAAGAAATTCGCCTTGGCAACGCCATTGCACTCGGTATGAGGAAGACCTGCCCCGAATGTACTTTGGATGTCCGCTGGCTCAACACCTGGCATGATCCCATCATCGAAAAAGAAGCCGCGGCTTCTCTCTTTGATGCGGGTGCGCAAGTCGTCTTCACCGGCGCGGATACCCCCGCCGTTGCTGACGTTGCCCAGGAAAAAGGAAAATGGGGCGTGACCTATGACTGGTACGGCTCCTGCAAGGTTGAGCATTGCCTCACCGCTCCGTATTGGGTCTGGGGACCAATTTATGCAGGCATCGCTGAAAAAGTGATCGCAGGCACCTATGTTCCAGGTTACGATTACTTCGATGCCGAAACCGGCGCTTTGGGTTTGTTTGGCTTTATGGAAGGCCAGACCATGCAGCCCGGCGTTGCTGATCTCGATCCTGCAGTAATCACGGAAGTGAAAGATACCCTTGCCAAGATGCTCGCTGGTGATTTCACCCGTTTTGATGTGTTCACAGGCCCGATCAACGATAATCAGGGCAATGTAGTTTTGCCCGCTGGCCAAAGCCTCGAACAGGTTGACCTCGATGCGTTCCCGGAATTTGGCTTACCGTGCACTATTAAGGTTTGTATGAAGTGGTGGGCCGAAGGCATTACCGCCGAATTGCCCAAATAATCTTTTGATAAAAGAGCCAGGACTCGCAAGTGTTCTGGCTCTCTTTGTATCAATTGTCCTGTGAACTTGGAAATGAATTTCAAGAAATTACAGGGCATGATCAATATTTTTACTTTAATGCAGGAGTAACCCAGTGACAGAGCAAATCTCCTCAACAGAACAAAAACTTATTGTGGAAATGCGCGGTATCGTCAAGCGATTTCCCGGCGTATTGGCAAATGACCACGTTGATTTTAAGTTGTTGCACGGTGAGATACACGGCTTGCTTGGCGAGAATGGTGCGGGCAAAAGCACTTTGATGAATGTGCTGGCTGGGTTATACCGTCAGGAAGCCGGAACAATTCTGGTCAATGGCGCGCCGAAAATTTTCTCGTCGCCGCGTGACGCGATCAATGCAGGCATCGGCATGGTGCATCAACATTTTATGCTGGTGCCGTCACAAACAGTCACTGAAAATGTTTTACTAGGTCTGGATGAACCGCGCTTCATTATGAATTTGCCTGAATATGATTCAAAGATCGCAGCGTTGGGAGAAGAGTTTGGTTTGAAGGTAGATCCGCGCGCGAAGGTCTGGCAGTTATCGGTGGGGGAACAACAGCGTGTTGAAATTCTAAAAATGCTTTATCGCGGCGTGGACGTGCTTATCATGGATGAGCCGACCGCTGTTCTTGCGCCACAGGAGATTGAAGGTTTATTTGATACCTTGCGTGCCATGATCGCTCAGGGGAAATCAGTTATTTTTATTAGTCATAAATTGCAGGAAGTCAGCGCAATCGCAGACCGCGTTAGCGTTTTGCGAAAGGGTGTTGCCACAGCTTCCGGTGTAGCTTCAAAGGGGGTTTCTCGTCAGGAATTGGCGCGTTTGATGGTTGGGCGTGATATTATTTTTGCGCTTGATAAGAAACACTGCCAACCTGGTGATGTTGTTTTGGATGTTCGTGATATTTATGCTGAAAATGATAAGGGTTTGCCCGCACTGCGCGGGCTTTCGCTCAACGTTCGCGCGGGTGAGATCGTGGGCGTGGCTGGAGTGGCCGGCAACGGGCAGAGCGAGCTTTCGCAGGTTATCTCTGGGATGCGTCAATGCAAACAGGGGCAGGTTCTGCTTGGCGGAGATACCGTCAGCAATCATAGTACTTTATTTGGAATTCAACATGGCATGGCGTATGTCCCTGAAGACCGCAACCACGTCGGCAGTGCCCCAAATTTAAGCATCACAGATAATATTATTATGAAAAAATATCGCAAGTCGCCTATTTTGAAAAACGGCTTGCTGGATATGAAAGCGGCGACAAAACTCGCCAATGAACTAAAGCAGGCCTACGATATTATTGTGCCTAATGTTTCAACGCGTGTTCGATTATTATCCGGTGGAAATCTTCAACGAGTGATCCTGGCGCGTGAGATATCTGGATTGCCATCCTTCATGGTCGCGGTTCAACCTACGCGCGGGCTGGATGTTGGCGCGATAGAAGGAGTCCACCGTTTGCTGCTGACTCAGCGTGAGGCTGGTGCGGCGGTTCTGCTGGTCTCTGAAGAATTGGAAGAACTACTTTCGTTATGTGACCGTGTTTATGTGATCTACGAAGGAAAAATCATGGGGGAGATAATGATCAAGGGCGAGGGACAGGATGAGGCGCTGGTCGATACGATCGGTCAAATGATGACGGGTACCCCGCTTGATCAAATCCAAAAAGAAGGAGTTGTCGCAAATGGCTGAGTCAAGATCTATCAAACAAAGAACACCCCTTCGCATTCGCGTTGAACCGCGTTTAAGTGAACCGCCCGCCTGGTTTCCAGCCGTAGTCTCTTTTAGCGCGATCCTCGTGGCGTTGATCCTGGGGGGCATCTTAATTTCATTCGCGGGCGGCGACCCGATTCGTTCTTATATCCATATTGCCAAGGCTTCGTTCGGCGATATTGGTGTGATTTCAGACACGATCGTCAAAGCGACTCCGATCATTTTGGCGGCTTTGGCTTGCTCGGTTGCGTTCCGAATGAAGTTATGGAACATCGGCGCCGAAGGACAATTCATCATGGGCGCGTTCGGGGCGAGCGCGATTGTGCTTGCGCCTGTACTGCCCGCCGAGACCCCGCCCTGGATATTTATTCCGGTGATGATGCTGGCAGGCATGGCCGCCGGCGCTTTATGGGGATTCATTCCCGGATATTTAAAAGCAAAGTTTAACGTCAATGAGATCATCAGTACATTGATGTTGAATTATGTGGCTGTGGCATGGGTAAACTTTTGGATCTTCGGCGTTTGGACGGAAGGTGGTTTCCAGATGTCACCCAAGTTTCCGGTGGCTGCCAACCTTCCGCGTTTAACCGATTTCGCAAAAATTTTCCCGATCTTTCGCGGACTAACTACTCACCTAGGCCTGGTGATCGGGATCGTTGCCGCGATCATTTTGTGGTTCATCATCTTTCGCAGCCGCTGGGGATATGAGATCCGTTTGATCGGTGATAACCCGCAGGCGGCACGCTACGCGGGGATTAATATCACCAAGAATGTTATCTGGGTGATGATGCTCTCAGGCGCACTCGCTGGGTTGGGCGGCATGTCTGAAGTGACGGGTGTTGTCCATCGTTTGCAGACTGCTCCGCTTGCGGCCGGGTATGGCTTTACAGGAATCATCGTGGCGTGGCTGGCGAAATTAAATCCGCTGGTTATTATTGTGGCTTCTGTATTGTTTGGGGCGTTGATCCTCGCGGGGCGTGAAATTCAACCCTCGGGCGTGCCCAAGATGATCCAGGGAATTATTCTGGTTTGTCTAATCGCCAGTGATTTTCTGCTTCGCTATCGAATCGTCATTGAACGCGGGGAGGAATAGATCATGGACTTCACAGTTATTTTACAGGCTGGTATTGCCAGCGGAACGGTTCTGCTGTTTGCCACCATTGGTGAATTATTTTCCGAGCGCGCTGGTGTTCTAAATCTTGGAGTGGAAGGCATGATGTTGATCGGCGCGATGAGTGCGTTTAGCACCACCATTGCAACGGGAAATCCGTGGCTGGGTGTTTTGGTGGCGATGCTCTTTGCGGGACTCATCAGCCAGATCCATGCTTTTATTGTGATCACCTTGCAGGCAGATCAGGTTGTCAGCGGCCTCTCACTCACTTTTCTGGGAGCAGGCATCAGCCTGGTATTAGGCGAGGGATTAAGCAAGGCTGGGACGGTTGCACTTCTACCAGATTTTTCGATCCCATTGCTTACTCTTATCCCGATCATTGGGAAAATATTTTTCACCAATCAAAGTGTGCTGGTTTACGTTGGCTATCTGCTTGTGCCGTTATCATGGTATTACATAAATCGTACACGCCCGGGTTTGCATTTGCGCGCTGTGGGCGAGTATCCCTCCGCCGCAGATGCGTTGGGCATCAATGTTTTTCGGATGCGCTATTTCTACGTTTTCGTGGGCGGCATGTTGGCGGGATTGGCTGGCGCGACGATCAGTCTTGCTGTTTCGCCAGGCTGGTTCAGCGAATTGACCACTGGCGGGCAGGGCTGGATCGCCATCGGGTTGGTTATCTTTGCTCAATGGGACCCATTCCGCGCGGCGGTTGGCGCGTATGCTTTCGGAGCGCTGCGCCGCCTCATTCTGGATATTCAAGGGCCGCTTGTTTTATTGGGATTTGCCAATCCTTTTTATTACAATCCATATCTTGGATTCTTCCTGCAAATGCTTCCGTATCTTTTCACAGTCGTTGTCTTGGTAATCGGTTCGCGCGAAGCAATGCGCAAGCGCATCGGTGCGCCGGCTGCGCTGGGTAATCCCTATGTGCGCGGTGAACGCGGAAAATAAATTTTACAAGGCGGGATTTTTATCCCGCTTTGTATTACATATATAGGGTTCGATATTTATTGTTGACAGAAAAATCTAAAGCAGCATTGACTTGAAAAGCCGCGCAATTTATTTGTACGGATAATTTGATCTCAACTCGGGATCAGAATCTGAATTCAATATAACGGCGGTTGACTCGATGAAAAAAATAATTCAAAGTGAATGGGTATCTCGTCTGATCGACGCATCTCTGCCGGTTTTTGCGGCATTGGCGGCATTGCTTCTTGGTGCAGTCATGTTGTTTTTGTTGAAGGTCAATCCGATTGAGGCGTATAAGGCTCTTTGGGATGGTGCATTCGGCAGCACCAACGCTTTTGCAGAAACTCTCGTCAAGGCAACGCCTTTATTGCTGGTGGGACTTGGGATTTGCATCTCCTTTCGCGGCGATGTGATCAACATCGGCGGCGAAGGGCAGATGATCATCGGCGCGATTTTGGCAACCTGGGTTGGCCTTAACTTTACAGGTTTACCGGGCTGGCTGGTCATCACGCTCTCCATGTTCGCTGGATTTTTAGGGGGCGCAATCTGGGGTGGCATACCGGGTGTACTAAAGGCTTATTTTAGGGTGAATGAAATCTTGAGCACCGTGATGATGAATGCGATCGCGGTGCAGATGATGAACTTCCTTTTGCGTGGACCGATGATCGATCCTTCGCAGGCCGAGCTTGCTTCGAAAATCCCTCAGACTGCCCGCCTCTTGGAAATTTTCCGCCTGCCGCGTTTGGCGCCGACACGTTTGCATCTTGGCGCATTGATCGCTGTTATTCTGGCAGTTCTTGTTTACATTCTGTTATGGCGCACAACGCTTGGCTATCGCATCCGCGCTGTGGGACAAAATCCAAATGCCTCGCGTTATGCCGGGATAAAAGTTCAGCGTTATGTTGTATTGGCTTTGCTGTTGAGCGGAGCTTTTTCGGGTATGGCTGGGGCAACTCAAGTGTTCGGCGTCAACTACCGCATGATCACAGACGGATCATCTTCGGGCTTCACTGGCAGCGCCGGGTTCAATGGGATTGTGGCTGCATTATTCGGACAGTTGCATCCGATCCTGACCATTCCCGCTTCGATCCTGTTTGGCGCGCTGTTGGTGGGCGCCAATAAAATGCAGAGAGTCGTACAAGTCCCGTCGGCCTTGATCATTGCCTTGAATGGGCTGGTTGTCGTCTTTGTTGTGAGCAGTGAATTTTGGCGGAGGCGGAGGCAGCGACGAAGGCTGGCCGCTGCGAAACAAAATGACGAATCTCCACCGCAATCTGATCCTGAACAATACCAGCAAGTGGAGAGCGGCGCATGATCTCTGAATTATTCACTGTCACTGTTCTAATTGGTATTCTAGCTTCTGGCATTCGGCTGGCTACTCCATACTTATATGCATCCATCGGCGAGACATTCGGTCAGCGCAGCGGTGTGCTCAATTTGGGCGTGGAAGGTCAGATGCTGTTGGGCGCGTTCGCCGCTTTTTACGTTGCATTGACAACCGGGAGTTTATGGCTGGGCATACTGGCCGCCATGATCGTTGGCGCGTTGATGGGATTGATCATGGCGTTCGTCACCGTTAATTTACACGCTCAACAAGGCATCAGCGGGATCGGTTTTTATCTCTTCGGCTTGGGCTTGAGCGATCTGCTGTTCCAGAAATTGATGGGTACAGTTGAAACAGTAAAAGGCTTTCCGCCGATCAAGATCCCGTGGTTCAGCAGTATTCCGGGTGTAGGCGAAATTTTCTTTAGCCAGAACATACTGGTCTATGGCGCATATCTGCTTGTACCGCTTGCCTGGTTTGTATTGAATAAGACCACTCTCGGTCTGAAGATCCGCTCGGTAGGTGAGAACCCCGATGCGGCGGATTCGCTGGGTGTGAGCGTGGCGCGTATCCGCTATTTCACCATCATTCTCGGTGGGACATTATCCGGGATTGCGGGCGCATCCCTTTCCATCGCTTTATTAAACGTCTTTCAACAAAACATGACCAGCGGACTTGGATTCATTGCGGTCGCGTTGGTGTACTTTGGCGCATGGCGTCCATGGGGAGTTTTGGGCGGCGCGCTTTTGTTCAGCATGGTCAACTCATTGCAGTTATGGATTCAAGTTTTGGGCATTCCGATCCCCTCTGAAATTGCGGTGATGATGCCTTATGTGCTTACGATTTTGGTATTGGTAATTACTGTCTCAAGAGTTCGAGCGCCATCAGCGTTGACGAAACCCTTCGAGCGGGAAGATTGATCCTTTCATAAAAGGAGGTGAGTAAATCAGGTAAAACTATGCATAAAAGCCGTACTAAATTACTGTAAACATTTGATCGTCACAATTGAAACAAGGAGAAGAAGATGAAGAAATTTATATGGTTATTGACTTTGATCGTTGCGTTGTCCATGATCCTCACGGCATGTGGTGCTGCTGCTCCCGCCGCCACCGAAGCACCTGTTGTTACCGAGGCCCCTGTCTCCGCAACTGAAGCTCCCGTAGCCACAGAGCCGCCCGCCGCGCCGGCTGAACCGTTCCGTGTCGCCGTGATCATGCCGAGCGCCATCAATGATCTGGCTTTTAGTCAGAGCATGTTCGATGCTCTGACTCGTATTCAGGAAGAAATGGGCGGGACTGACGCCTTTGAATTCGTTTACTCTGACGGTATGTTCAATGTGGATGATGCCGCTGCCGCCATTCGCGATTACGCTACAGAAGGCTATGATCTGGTGATCGCTCATGGTTCACAGTACGGTTCCTCCTTGCAGGAAATTGCTCCTGACTTCCCAGAGACCAGCTTCGCCTGGGGCACCACTGCCGAAACATTCGGTGTGCCCAATATTTTCGCTTACGAAGCAGCTTCACAGGAAGGCGGCTATGTCAACGGTGTATTGGCAGCGACTCTCTCCACCAGCAAGGTGATCGGTATTGTTGGCCCGATCGAAGTTGGTGATGCAAAACTTTATGTGGATGGTTTCAAAGCCGGTGTCGCGACGACCGATCCTGCTGTCAAAGTAAACGTGAACTACATCGGTTCATTCTCTGACGTTGCGCTGGCCTCTGAAGCCGCGACAACGCACATCGCCGCAGGCGCTGATGCCTTGACCGGCACCGCCCAGATGGTTGTAGGCGCGATCGGCAAAGCCGAAGAAGCCAATGCTCTCTGGTTCGGTACGCAATCAAACCAGACCTCTCTGGCTCCAACCATTGTGGTTGCCTCACAGGTTTATCACTGGGAAGTTGCGCTCAGAGAGATCATCACCCTCATTAATAGCGGCACCCTTGGCGGACAGTCTTTCAAAGCCAATCTTGCCAATGGCGGCGAAGTTGTGGAATTCAACCCGGATTATGCTCTCTCCGCTGATGCCACTGCCTTGGCTGAATCAACCATTCAAGGGATCATTGACGGAACGATCACGATCACCCTTCCGTAGTTAATTTAATATCCAGACCTGACAGGTTTTTAAAACCTGTCAGGTCTAAATTTAGGATGGCGCAATGACTGACTCAAATAAACTTCCTTCAGGCCAGACTCGCATCGACAGTATTGAGATGCGCGGTATCACCAAACGATTCCCCGGCGTGCTCGCCAGTGACCATGTGGACTTTGACGTGAAGTCCGGCGAAGTCCATGCTTTATTAGGGGAAAACGGTGCAGGCAAAAGCACGTTGATGAAGATCCTGTATGGTATGTATCATCCGGATGAAGGTCAAATTTTATTGAATGGGAAACCTGTCAGCATTGCCTCGCCGACCGATGCGATCAATATTGGCGTTGGCATGATCCATCAACATTTCATGCTTGTGCCATCCTTAACTGTTGCTGAAAACGTCGCTTTGGGACTGCCCTCCTCCCGCGGCCCGTTGACCGATCTTGACCGTGTGTCCAAACGCATTGTGGAATTGGCCAATATTTACGGTTTGAAAATTGATCCCAGCGCCTATGTTTGGCAGTTATCCGTTGGTCAACAACAGCGGGTCGAAATTATCAAGGCACTTTATCGCGGCGCAGCGTTGCTTATTCTCGATGAACCGACCGCAGTATTAACCCCACAGGAAGTGGATGAATTTTTTGTCATCATGCACCAGATGGTGAAGGATGGCTATGCACTTATTTTCATTTCTCATAAATTACATGAGGTCGTCGAGATCAGCAACCGTGTGACTGTTCTACGTAATGGAAAAAAGATCGGTACTCGTCCGACATCTGAAACTACGAAACAAGACCTTGCCAATTGGATGGTCGGTCGTGATGTTGACTTTGCTCCAGATCGCGGCAAGGTGGATATTGGCGAAGTCCGCTTGAAACTTGAAAATGTTTGCTGCGGCAATGATCTCGGAACGCCCGGCCTGCGTGAAGTCTGTCTTGAGATCCACTCAGGCGAAATCCTTGGGGTTGCCGGTGTCTCTGGCAACGGTCAACGCGAATTGGCAGATACCATTGCAGGTCTGCGAAAAACAACCAGCGGGCGAGTCTACCTTGAAGGGAGGGATGTTACAGGCCTTGCACCAGGTGACTTAACCGACCGCATGTTATCCTATATTCCCGAAGAAAGAATGCGCGACGGCATGATCAAGGATTTTACCGTTGCTGAAAACATGATCCTGCGCGAACATCACAAACACCAGTTCTCCCGTTCTGGTTTCTTGAAATTAAAAGACATCTCCACGCATACTGATAAATTGATCGCGCAGTTCCATGTAAAGACTCCTTCGCAGGAAACTCTCGCGAAGAATCTTTCAGGCGGCAACATTCAAAAGATCGTGCTTGCCCGTGAGATTTCCAGAAATCCGCGCGCCATCATTGCCGCCCAACCGACCCGCGGACTTGACATTGGCGCGACAGAATATGTCCGCGAGCAGCTGCTTGACCAGCGCAAAAGAGGCGCGGCTGTCATGCTCATCTCTGAAGACCTCGATGAAATCCTCGCTCTATCAGATCGTGTCGCGGTCATCTACGAAGGCAGGATCATGGATATTCTTCCGCGTCAGAACGCAACCCGTGAAAGACTCGGCCTGCTAATGGCAGGTGTGCATCCTGAGGAAAAAGCTCCCGCTTAACTTTTAAAGTAGTACAATCGAAATCCATCGGTTCGGTGGTCGCTCGCTGGCGTGTGCAGAGCCAGCAGCGGCGTTGGGCAAACCCATCGAAAAGTGCCGCCGTCCCAAAAAAGGAAGGACACCACCTATGAACCTATGGCAAGAATATAAACGGCCTGCTTCCATTGCAGAAGCAATTCAAAACCTGACCTCTGCGTCTGGTTCCGTCATGCCCATCGCAGGCGGAACAGATCTCTTGCTTGATTTGAAACAAGGCCGCCACACCCCCATCCACACTTTAATTGATTTGACCTTTGTCGCGGAGATGTCCGTCCTCGAATTGAGAGGCGATGAACTCTTCATCGGCGCCGCAGTCGCAGTCAATCGCGTCGCGCTCGACCCTTTGGTTGGGTCTCACGCCCAGGCATTGGTCGAGGCTGCGAATTTGATCGCCGGGCCGCAAGTCCGCAACACGGCTACGCTCGGCGGCAATGTTGCGCACGCTCTCCCCGCCGCAGATGGAACTATTGCCTTGACTGCGCTCAACGCCCAAGCCGAAGTTGCCAGCCCCGCGGGAACACGCCGAATGCCTTTCACTGCGCTCTTTGCTGGTCCTGGCAAATCCGCGCTAGATAAAGGCAAAGAAATCATCGTTGGTTTTTACATTCCAATTACCAATTACCAATCACGAATTACCGCTTCTTGCTTCAAACGCATCATGCGTCCGCAAGGTGTGGCTTTGCCTATTTTGAATTGCGCGGTCTGGCTCGAACGCCAAAAGGATGTTGTCAAAGATATTCACATCGCCGTCGGCCCCGGCGGACCAATTCCGTTCCGCGCCACCGAAGCAGAAGATACCCTGCGCGGACGATCCTTCAACGAAGAGATTTTTTCCCGCACACTCGAAGCACTTCTCGCACAAGTCAAATTCCGCACCAGTGCCCGCCGCGCCAGCGCAGACTATCGCAAGCATATCGTTGGCGGATTATTTAGCGATGTATTTGAAGCCGCGTGGGAACGCGCAAAATAAAATATCAACTAAACTCCGCTGGTTGAGTAGGGCGAAGCCCGTATCTAAACCAGCAATTAAAAGTAAACTTGAAATAGGTGGTCTCGACACCTGCACTGCACCAAACGCAGTGCGGTGCAAGTGTACGCCTCTCGAAGAACACTCGAGACTACTCGACCACCGACTATATTAGGAAGAAAATTATGAACAATCAAATCTCATTTACAGTTAACGGCACCAAACATACTATTGACCCTCTCCCGGGCGAGACTTTATCCACTCTTCTCCGTGAACGGCTGCGACTGACCGGCACAAAGATCGGATGCGAAGAAGCTGAATGCGGAGCATGCACCGTCCTTGTGGATGGAGAGCCGATGATGTCCTGTGTCTATCCTGCCGAGCGCGCCGATGGCAAGACCATTGTCACCATCGAGGGACTTGCACAGCGCGTCCACGAAGAGATGAAACTGCATCCGTTGCAGGAAGCCTTCGTGGAACAGGGCGCAGTCCAATGCGGATTCTGCATCCCCGGCCAGATCATGACCGCGTATGCTTTGATTAAACGCAATCCGAATCCAAACAGCGATGATATTCGCTTTGCGCTCAAGGACACACTCTGCCGCTGTGCGGGTTATCCTTCGATTGAAAATGCCATCATCGCCGCGGCTGAAGCATTACGGACAGGGGAAGCCGTTCAAAAGCCGACGCACATTCCTGATTCAATTCATAATCACAAAACAGTTGGGCATAGTCACTTGCGACCCGAAGCCGTTGAAAAAGTAACCGGCGAAGCGATCTACACCGACGATCTGAAATTTGATGGGATGTTGTATGCCAAAGCCAAACGTGCGATGATTCCGCATGGCTTTTTGACAAAGTTGGATGTTTCAAAAGCCAAAGCATTGAAAGGTGTAGTCGCGGTTCTAACCGCCGATGACATCCCCGGTGAGCACAATCACGGTCTCGTCATTTACGATTGGCCTGCGATTGTAGGCATCGGTGAGCGGGTGCGCTATGTTGGGGATTCAATTGCCATCGTTGCCGCAGAAACTCAGGATATCGCCGAGCAGGCGTCCGCGTTGATCGAAGCGGAGTTTGACCTTCAGCCTGTCATCACGAATGCAGTTCAGGCGCGTGAAGAAGGCGTCCCACAAATCCACGAAAAAGGTAATCTGCTCAAGCACATCAAAGTCCGCAAGGGTGATATGGATGCGGGTTTTGCGAAAGCCGATCTGGTTTTTGAGCATACCTTCCACACGCCGGCCACTGACCACGCTTTCATCGAACCCGAATGCAGCATCGGTGTGCCGTTGCCTGATGGTCGCATGGAAATTTATGTCGGCTCGCAAATTCCATATCAGGATAAAACACAGGTTGCGCGCGCGTTAGGTTGGGATGAGTCTCGCATCCGCGTTGTGGGTCAACTGATGGGCGGCGGTTTCGGCGGTAAGGAAGACATCATGGGACAGATCCACGTTGCCCTGCTTGCGAATGTGACTCAGCGCCCCGTGAAGTTGTTGTTTGATCGCCACGAAAGTTTGCTGGTACACCCCAAGCGCCACGCCACGCAGATCCGCGTCAAGATGGGCGCGCTGAAGAACGGCCGACTCGTTGCAGTGGATACCGAACTCTACGGCGATACCGGCGCGTACGCGTCTCTCGGAGAGAAGGTGATGACCCGCGCCACCACGCACGCTGCAGGTCCGTATGATGTGGAGAATGTCCGCGCTGATTGCTATGCCATGTACACCAACAATCCGCCCGCGGGCGCGTTCCGTGGATTCGGCGTGACGCAATCTGCGTTCGCGGTTGAATCCATGATGGACATGCTCGCTGAAAAATTAGGTGTTGACCGTATTGACCTGCGCCGCATGAACGCGCTGCACGTTGGAAGTATCACCAATACAGGACAGGAATTGAAAGAGTCCGTTGGTTTGATGGAATGTATTGACCGGGTGGATGCGGAGATGCGCAAACACAACTCAGATCCATTCACGCCGATCACTGATCCCGCCAATCCGAAATTGGTACGCGCCTGGGGCTTTGCTTCGGCATACAAGAACACAGGACTCGGCGGCGGCGCTCCCGACATCTCTGGCGCGGATGTGGAACTCTACGAAGACGGCACATTCCAAGTCCGCAGTTCCGCCGCTGAACTTGGGCAGGGACTCGTGACCGTGATGCGTTTGATCGTTTCTGAAGAAATGTCCGTTGCGCCCGAAAAAGTGCGCGTGCTTGTGATGGACACTGACTTGACCCCCAACGGCGGGCCGACAACCGCTTCACGCCAGACCTTCGTCACAGGCAATGCCTCGCGTTATGCCGCCAAGACTCTGCGTGATGAAGTCACCGCGACGATGGCGGAAAAATATGATGTGAAGCCTGAACAGATTCGATTTGAGAATAGCATTGTGCATGTCAACGGACATTCGATGACTTGGGTCGAAGTTTACAAGGAAATGAAAGCCGCGGGAAAAAATCCGCTCGTGCGTTACATGTATGAAGCGCCCAAGACCAAACCGCTCGGCGAAGGCGGCGACATGCACTTTGCCTTTTCATTCGGTGTGCAGGCTGCCGAAGTGGAAGTCAACAAGTTGACGGGCGAAGTGCGCGTTCTGAAAGTCATCTCAGCCAACGATGTAGGCATGGCGGTCAATCCGCTTGGCTTGCAGGGACAGATCGAAGGCGGCGTGATGATGGGACTCGGCAACGCGCTCACCGAGGAATTCATCGTTGAGAACGGCAACGTGGTCACGGATCAGCTTGCGCGTTATCGCGTGCCTGGAATTATGCTCACACCAGAGATCACTTCCATCGTCGTTGAGCATCCCGTGGAAGCAGGTCCCTACGGCGCGAAGGGAGTAGGCGAGATATGCAGTATCCCAACCACACCCGCGATCACAAACGCTATCTACAATGCGGTCGGCGTGCGAATTGATAGGACACCCGTTGATCAGGAGTTGATCGCGAATGAGATTTGGGAAAGGGGAAAATAGCAAGGATGAATGCAGAAGGATGAATGATGAAAAACGGACTCTCAAGGTTGCAAGTCTGAGAATCCGCTTTTGGTTAGTGGGTGGATTGCGACCATGTGCCTTTGCCCGTGCTTGGGGAATTGGGAGAAAGGGGGCGTATAATATCCAAAAAATACTGGCTCATTGGAGCGTGACTTATGCCTAAGCAATCTTCCAAAGAAACAAAAGGTGGTTCTTCCAGAAAACTTGATACAACAATCATAGTGGCGTTGATTGCCCTCGTCGGAACTTTGGCTACTGCTTTGTTCTCCAGCCCTGTAATCATTGCTTGGATTCAAAGGACGCCTGCCCCTCCTGCTCAAACAAATCCGCCGTCTTCCTCATCTGTTGATTCGAGCGGGACAGTAGAAACATCCCTTACTCCTTTGTCCTCAGTGGTAACAAGCAGCGACGAAAGCTGCCTGAAGCAGTATTTTGCCGATATTGATTCGGCAAAACTAGGGAGCATTGAGGTTGGAGCTGATAAATATGTTTATCTCTCGAGCGATGAATTCGCATCGAAAGAATTTCTGGGACCGTTCGGAATCAAATTGACACAAAATGGAAAAATGATTGGGGCGTTTACAATCATCTTTTTCCCTGATACCAAATTGTTCAAGCTTACTTCCATTGTTGACTCAAATTGCCAGCCGATCTTGGGATATTCCAATACTTCCAATAGTGGCGACCCAAACGCAATTAGAAATTTTAGCCACCTTCTTTTTCAATTGGCAGAAGCCCGATTTGATATGGAGTTTCAGTTCAACACGAATGATCGTTTTGAGTTAATCTTTAAGCAGTTGCGCTGACCTGACTTATATTGGAATGCGGTAAATACAATCGAAAAAGGACTCTCAAGGTTCAAGCCTGTCTGCTTCACTATCGGGTAAAATCAAGCAAGCAAACAAGAGGAACCCTATGAACAAATTCACTGGCTATCGTTGTTCACTTTGTGGCGCTGAATACCTGCCGGGTCAGGTCACATACACCTGCCCGAAGGATGGCGGCAATCTGGATATCATCCCTGATTACGAAGCCATCAAGAAGAAATTCCACCCCGAAGATATCACCTCGCGGACTGAGTCTTCGCTTTGGAGATATCTGCCTCTCCTGCCTGTGGACGAACCTGAGGGTGACTCCACTCCACTGCACGCCGCAGGCTGGACGCCGGTGTTTGCCCTGCCGCGGCTGGCAGAAGAACTCAACCTCAAGCATCTCTGGTTGAAAGACGAGTCTCGCAACCCGACAGCTTCTTTCAAAGATCGCGCCAGCGCAATCGTTGTGACTCGCGCGCGCGAACTCAAAGCTGAAGTGGTGGTGACTGCATCCACAGGTAATGCGGGCGCGGCATTGGCAGGCATGTCTGCCGCAGTGGGACAAAAGGCAATCATCTTCGCGCCCAAATCCGCTCCGCAGGCCAAGGTGGCGCAACTGCTCATCTTCGGCGCAAAAGTAATTTTAGTGGATGGAACCTACGACGAAGCATTCGATCTAAGCGTCAAAGCCTCGAATGAATTTGGCTGGTATTGCCGCAACACTGGCTATAATCCATTTACATTGGAAGGCAAGAAGACCGCCGCCTTTGAAATTTGGGAATGGTGGCTGGAGGCTCATCGCGAGTGGCATCAAAAAGATAAACAACTTGACGATCATGCGCCGCTCACAATTTTCGTTTCAGTAGGCGACGGCAATATTATTTCAGGCATTCATAAAGGCTTCAAGGATCTGCTTGCACTGGGCTGGATCCAAAACATGCCGCGCATCATCGGTGTGCAGGCGGAAGGTTCCGCGGCAATCGCAAATGCGTTTAACGCAAACACAGAAATCATCACACCTGTCTCTGCCACGACGATCGCGGATAGCATTTCAGTTGACCTGCCGCGAGATGGAGTCCGCGCGGTGCGGGCCGCGAAGGAAACTGGCGGAAAATATATCACGGTGTCTGATGATGAGATCATCAAGTCCATTGCGGAACTCGGTAGAATGGGAGTCTTCCCCGAACCGGCTGGAGCGGCGGCTTATGCGGGTCTGGTTAAAGCGGCAGGTTTGGGCGTCGTCCGAAGTGATGATCCTGTCCTCATCATGAATACAGGCAGCGGCCTCAAAGATATCCGCGCGGCGCTGAAGGCGGTTATTGAAGCGCCGATCATTGAACCAACTTTGTCAGCGGTGAAAAAATTATTATGAAAAATAAAAATAATAT
>JAPLGS010000143.1:86704-146990 GCA_026390015.1 Chloroflexota bacterium
GGAGCGATTCTTTCCGATATGTAGTTGGGATCATCATCTTTATCGCTATTGTTGCGCTGTTGCTATACGCGCACGAAGCTGTTAAGGCGTTGATCATTGCGGCATTTGTCGCATATCTCATCAGCCCTGCTGTCAGCTTATTAATGGAACGGACAAAACTCTCGCGCATTGCTGCGGTCAACATTGTATATTTCTCTTCATTGATCGTGTTGGTGGGCGTACCCTCCATCTTAACCCCGATCTTTTTTGACGAAATAAAAATTGTCGCGCAGGATTTGCTGGATCTTTCAAATGAGATCAGCGTGGTACTTTCGCAGCCTGTGCAGTTAGGCGGAATGGTTTTTCATTTTGAACAACTTGGGGCCAGCCTGGCGAATGTGCAGAATGTAGTTCTGACGCCGCTGCCTGAAAAAGCCCTGGCATTACTTGAGACAACCTCTGTTGGTGTCTTATGGTTTTTGGTGATCATCGTGGGCGTGCATTTATTCATGAGTGAATGGCCGCAAATGCGTGTGCGATTATTGGAACTCGCTCCGCCGTTATATCATGATGATGTGCGTGAACTATACAGGCGCGTGCGCGGCGTGTGGATGGCCTACCTGCGCGGGCAGATCGTGTTGATGATCATCGTTGGGATCGTGTTCACGATCGCGTGGTTGATCATGGGGATACCGGGCGCCTTGGTGTTGGGTGCCCTCGCGGGGCTCTTCACGCTTGTTCCTGACGTGGGCCCTTTTGTGGCTGTTACGCTGGCAATGTCTGTCGCATTATTGGAAGGTTCCAGTTGGATTCCGCTTTCAAATTTTCTGGTGGCGGCTATTGTTTTTGTTGTTTATTTGGTGTTGATCAATCTGAAAAATTTTTGGCTGCGTCCTTACATTATGGGACGCAGTGTCCACATGAATGAAGCGTTGATATTTATCGCCATTATGGCCGCGACTATTTTGGAAGGTATCATGGGCGCGCTTTTGGTCGTACCCATGCTGGCTTCGATGATGGTCATCCTCGAATATTTACGGCGCCGTGTATTGAAACTACCGCCCTTTGGTGATGAGGATGGTCAGCAATTATTTGATTCGCCGCAAAAAATTGGATCATTGCGTCGCACCTCCATCCGTGCGCAGGCTAAAGCAAAAAAAGACCTATGAAAATTACATATTCCATTATTGCGCCTATCTATAACGAAATCGATAATCTCCCTGAACTCTATCGCCGCGTAAAAAAAGTGATGGACTCTTCCGGCGAGCCGTGGGAGCTTCTACTCGTTGACGATGGTTCAACAGATGGCTCGACCGAAGGAATCCGCGAACTCGCGCAAAAGGATAAAACCGTGCGCCCGATCATTTTCGCGCGCAACTTCGGGCACCAGGTTGCCATCACCGCAGGCTGGGATTACGCGCGCGGCGACGCAATTATCATCATTGACGCAGACTTGCAGGATCCGCCAGAAACCATCCTTGAACTTGCAAAAAAATGGAAGGAAGGCTACGAAGTTGTTTATGCTGTGCGCGGCGAGCGTGAAGGTGAATCATGGTTCAAAAAATTTACCGCCGCCATGTTCTACCGTTTGATCTACAGCATCACGGATGTGAAGATTCCCGTCGATACTGGAGACTTCCGCTTGATGGATCGCAAAGTGGTGAATGTTCTCAAGCAAATGAAGGAACGCCACCGCTTTCCGCGCGGCATGTCAGCCTGGGTTGGGTTTAAGCAAATTGGCGTGAAATACAAACGCGCCGCGCGCGTGGCGGGAGTGACGAAATATCCATTCAGCAAAATGCTCAATATTTTGGATTCGCTTCAGCGGGCGTTTCCATCCTTGCCATTCCAGTAGTCATTTATATGCGTATCACGGGCTCAGGCGCATTCTTTGGCCAAGCTACAACCTTGATCGCGGTGCTATTCCTCGGCGGTGTCCAGCTTATCTCTTTGGGCATTCTCGGCGAATATGTTGGGCGTTTATATGATGAAGCCAAAGGCAGGCCGCTTTATATTGTCCGGGACGCGCCTGAGGATCAGTAATCAGTGAACAGAAATCAGTCGGCGGTCTCACGAAAGTAGGCGCGACTTTTTTTATCATCCCCATCTTCCTCCATGAGCCTCTCCTTCCTAAAAGACCGTACTTTTATCCGTGAATTGCTGGTGATCGCGATTCCCATTTCCTTTCAACAACTTATCAACGCCTCGCTCAACATGATCGACGTCATCATGGTCGGGCAGTTGGGCGAGACAGCCATCGCCGCGCTTGGTTTATCCAACCAGGTTTTCTTTGTGTTAATTTTGATCCTTTTTGGTTTGACGAGCGGCATGGCGATCTTCACCGCGCAATTTTGGGGCAAGCAGGAGATCGAACCGATCCGCAAAGTATTGGGTATAAGTCTGATCACATCCATATTGGTCGCACTTATCTTCACGTTCGCAGCGATCTTCATCCCGGAAACCGTACTTGGCTTTTATACAAAAGATGCCGAAGTCATAAAACTCGGCAGCAGTTATCTTAGCATCGTTGGCTTCACCTATATTCCCATCGCCATCGCCACCGCTTATATTGCGATTTTGCGCAGCATTCAATTGATCCGACTCACTGTCATCGCGACCGTCTCTGCATTGATCTTTAAGACGATTTTGGGATACGGATTGATCTTCGGAATTGGTGGACTTCCCGCGCTGGGAGTTCGGGGCGCTGCGATCGGCACTGCATCAGGCTGGACCCTGGAATTGATCCTGCTTCTCATCTTTATCTACACCCAGAAGACTCCTCTCGCCGCCAACCCGTTGACATTTTTCTCTTTCGATCTGGCTTTCTTTACCCGTGTGCTTCGAACAGTTTTGCCCGCTGTTGCCAATGAGATGTTTTGGTCTTTGGGAATTACAACCTATAATGCCATCTATGCTCACATCGGCACAGACTCGATCGCCGCGATCAATGTCAACGCGACATTGGAAGAGCTTGGTTTTGTTGTCTTTATCGGACTCGGCAATGCCTGCGCGGTACTGGTGGGAAACCGCATCGGCGCCGGACGAAAGAATGAAGCCTATGAAGTCGTTCGGCGGGTCATCATCCTGGGCGTTGCCTTCGCCCTGAGCGTTGGCTTGATCATTTTTTTTCTGCGTGATGTTGTCGTTGGGCTTTATGATCTTTCCCCCAGCGGTGAAAATAATGTCCGCTGGTTGTTGCTGGTAATGGCAAGCACTTTGTGGATCCGCATGTTCAACTTTTCGATCTTCATTGGCGCGCTGCGCGCAGGCGGTGACACACGCTTTGCGCTGATCATGGAGATATGTTCCATTTGGCTGATCGGAGTTCCCGCCGCGTATGTTGGTGCGTTTGTGCTGCATCTGCCTGTTTATTTTGTTTATCTCATGGTGGTTTTGGAAGAGGTGGCAAAAGCCTTCGTCAGCGCGTGGAGATTTAGATCAAGAAAATGGATTCACGATCTGGTGAATATTTAATAATAAAAAGGAGCCGCTGTTTTTGCGGCTCCTTTTTATTCTAGGCCTGAATTTTTATGGCGGTATATTTTGCGCCTCCGCGCATTCTGCCGAGTAAACCGAAGATATAGAACATTACGCCATACTTTTTCTTCATCAATATTTCCACCTGCTTGATCGCTTCGGGGGATTCATTGGTTTGGGCGCGGGCATCCAGCCACTCCCCTGTGGGTTCACCTGAAGCCGTCGAAGGCGCAACACGGACCGTGCCATTGTTGCGAATCCGCTTGGCTTTGCCAGACCCAGCCTGGGTCCAGATCTGAAGTGTTTCTTCATCCTGCACAAACCAAACGGGAGTTTTGACTCCCTGTCCATTTTTGCGGAAGGTTTCGATATTCAAATATTGCTGTTTTTCAAATTGTTTGAGAGTCATGGGAGTCCTTTGTAGTGTTTTGATTTCCAGTCATTGAAGCGTTGCCGCCCAATGTTGGATAGTAGTAATGTCATGCCGAATGCGACGAGAATGTTGGTGATAAAAAAGAATACCACTTCTTCAAGCGGAAGGATGCCGAAGAATAGTATGCCGGTGGTCTGTTCTGGTGATATGGCCCAGGTTGTATTTGTGAGTGCGAAGATGTCCATCAGTGAGAGATAAATTCCAGGGACAAGTATTGTAAGCAAAACAAGTTTGCGATGATGCCAGAGAATATCTGCGCCATAAAGCAGCTGCGGGAAGATGGCGGGCAATGCCCAGAAGAGTGTGATGGATAGATAGGTGATGGGTTGGTTGTCGCTGAAGAAAAGCGTTGTGAAGATAACCCATACAAAAAATAAAATGCCAGCTGAAATGATCCGCGCAGTTTTGGATGACTGAAAAATTTCTTTTGGATCTGAAATTCTTCTTGCGAGGAACCACCACCACAATCCAGCGAGGATGGTTTCCAAAATAAAAAAAGTATATTCTTCGATTGGCACATACCCAAAGATAATGCCAGTGACGAGAGCAGGGTTGTAATACCAAACGCCAGTAGCCACAAGATAATTATCCCATGGAGTGGTGTATACCACAGCAAGGATAACATGCACGAGAATCGCGATCCACACGGCGCGTCCATTTTGGAAACCGTAAGCGGACTTGTTATTTTTATTATCCCACCATGCGATTGCAAGAAAGACGATAATGGGAATTACGAGAAAGCGAAGGAGAAAGCCGAAGTAGGTCATTTTAGTCTGTTAGTCTTGTAGTTTACTTGTCTGAAAGTCAATCTCTACTGTTCACTGATTACTGATTACTGTTCTTCTCTTCACTTTCATCATCACCCCTGGATGTGGTTCCAGGGTCGCGCCCATGTGCGGGTGGATTTGAAACGGGTTTACAGGTTCAAAGTTGAAGGTTTGCAGGAGTCTCGTCATTACGATGCGAGCCTCGGCTTGACCAAGCGCTGCGCCGATGCACGAGCGCGGTCCACCTCCAAATGGGATGTAACTCATCGGCGGAGTTTTGCGCCCGTGGGCGAAACGCTCTGGGCAGAAGTCTTCCGCGTTTTCCCATATTTCAGGATCGCGGTGAGTGAGGTAAATGGAGTAAAACAGGCGCTCATCCTTTGGGACTTTGTCCCCATCGAAATCCATTTCTTCTGCGATGCGGCGGTTGCCAATGTGAATGGGTGGATAGAGACGCAAACTTTCTTTGATGACATGATCCAGCAGTTGTGGCTTGTCAGTTGTATCTACTTCGTTGATAACCTGTTTGAGCGTTTCAGGATGTAGACCTAACAATGCAAACACCCATGCCAGCAATGCTGTGGATGTATCATGCCCCGCGATCAGCATGGTCAACATTTGGTCGCGGATAACTTTGTCGGTGAGGCCAGCGTCGATCAAGTGCTGAAGCAAATCATTTTGACCGTGGACGGTGGGCGATAGACGGTCTTCGATCTTCTGTCTACGGTCTGATATGATTCCAAACAAATAATCATCCAGTTCTTTCAGCGGCTTGCGAAAACCAAATCTCGGCATGTTCCGCCAGATGATCCATGCGCCAGGGGAGATGTACTCGATGGCTTTGAGGATCGGATTCCAAATATGTGGCAGATCATCCCAGGCATCTCTGCTGAATAATGTTTGCATGATGATGAGCAGGGCGATCTTGCGGCTTTCGATGAGCATGTCCACAGTTTCGTTGTCCCGCCATTGGGAGGTGACTCTGTCAGTTTGGGAAATCATCATTTGGGTGTAATCCGCCAACCGCGCGGGATGAAGCGGCGGCTCCATCAATTTGCGATAATGATCATGTTCATCTCCATCCACGATCAGCACGCCGCGATCCAGTAGATCGGTGACAGGGTCGGTGTTGCGCCATAAAACTTTATGGCGTTCGGTCACCAACACTTTGCGGACAGCTTCTGGACCAAAGACAACATAGGGTTTGAACATGGGCAGGGGGATTTGAAAGAATCGCCCCACGTGCTTAGCCATCACTTTCAATGGGCCAAGCGGAGATCTTTCTATAAATAAGGCGCGCATCGCGGCACGGCCAAGTTCAGGTGAAATGGCTTTTTTCATTTTAGAGTGGCGAGAAATTCTGTCACAGCCTGCATGAATTCAATTGGTTTTTCTTCATGGGGAAGATGTCCACTTTGTGCTATTACTTTTAACATGGCATTGGGTATTTCATCCGCGAGGCGCAGCGACTGTTCGGTTGGGACGATGCGGTCATCGTCGCCTGTGATGACAAGCGTTGGCACGCTGATTTCAGATAGTCGTTCAACCAATCCACTTTCCTGGCTGGCGACTGTGAGCTGCCAGAGTGCTTTGTCCCAGTTTTCAATTTGAAGTGGTTTTTGATAGCCTTCGAAAATAGCGGGTGTGATCTTGGATGGATTGTGCCAGGCTGTTTTTATGAATTCAGTTCCCTGTGCCTGAAGTTGACGCGCGAGTAGTGGCCCGAGATGATTCATTTGCGGTGTATTCAAAATTGGTCTAACCCAGGTGGGCGCACCGCCGCCCGCGTAAACTGCCGCATCCACAAGGATCAACGCTTGCACGCGTTCAGGATATTGCAGAGTGACCTGCATGGAAACTGTTCCGCCTGCTGAATTGCCGATCAAAATTGCTTTTTCGATGTTGAGCTTATCCATTAATCCAATCACAAGATCGACCTGCGCCTGCGGGCTATAGGGATTTTCCCCTTCCCATTTCAGTGGGCGTTCGGTCAAACCGAAAGCGGGGCGGTCGTATGCAATCACGGTTCCAAATTTTGATAATGGTTCGGTGACTTCATGCCAGGAGAATAGGCTTGCGCCAAATCCGTGCAGTAGAATAAAAGTGGGTTCACCTTGTCCGTATGTTTTGTAATGTACTTTGAATCCGCTCAGTTCAATGAATTGGCTGTCCGCGTCTGCTAATTGCTCAACGGATTTTGTGTTTTCGAGTGGCGGCACACTGACAAGAAATGGCCCGATTATTACTGCAAGGATAAGTGTGACAAGGATAATTCCGGTGGCGCGTAAAATATTTTTGCTCTTCATTTATTTTCCTTTGAAATACTGTATGCTTTCAGTGTTCTTTCTTTTACGATTCCATGTTCCACGATCGGTTTATCAGGATAGCCCGTCACTTTGATTTTATTTTCCCAGGGCGCATGAATCTCTTTTGCATTTACCCCGCGCAATTCGGGAACCCACTTGCGGATGTAATCTCCATTCGGGTCGAACTTTGCGCTTTGTAAAACAGGATTAAAGATTCTAAAGTATGGCGCGGGGTCTGTGCCTGTACCCGCTGTCCATTGCCAGCCGCCGTTGTTCGCGGCTATGTCACCATCGAGCAGGTTTTCCATGAACCACGCTTCACCCCAACGCCAGTCGATCAATAAGTCCTTTACCAAAAAGGACGCGACGATCATCCGCGCGCGGTTGTGCATCCAGCCAGTTTCTTTGAGCTGGCGCATGGCCGCATCCACAATCGGCATACCCGTTAATCCATTTTTCCAAGCGCTGAATTCGGATTCGTTATTTCGCCAGGGGATGTTGGACAGCGCAGGATTGAACGCATTTTGACGAACCTGTGGGAATTGATGCAGGATTTGGATATAGAACTCGCGCCAGATGAGCTCGTTCAGCCAGATTTCCGCCCCAGATCTTTCTTCGGCGCTTTCTGACTTTGTCCAAGCCTGCTTCGCCGCACTGACGGCTTGTCTCAGTCCGAGCATTCCGAATCGCAGGTATGGAGAGAGTGCGGACGTTCCATCCAAGTCCGTGCGATTTCTGGTTTCAGCATATGCAAATATTCTTTCCGAAATAAAATCTGTTAATCGCCGCAGCGCTTCTGCTTCACCCGCAGGGAATAATGGATTGCTCTCAAAACCTGGAATGGATTCACTTTTAATTCCCGCGGGCGTGTTGAGATATTTTGGCGCAGGTATTAATTTTATGTCCTGTAATAATGATTTCCATACTTTTGAATACGGTGTGTAAATGGTGTAAGGTTTGCCGTCCACTTTTTTGACAAACTCGGGATGATGAACGGTTTGACCATGGATAAGTTGCAGTGGAAGTTGACTTGCCACAAGCGCGTCGCGTTTGCGGGCGTAGGATGTGTAATCTTCTTCGGCGAAAATTGTTGTTGAGTTGGTTTCTTGAATTAGCTGACATAACACGTCAACGGGTTTGCCTGCGCGGATGACAAGATATGATCCCCGCGATTGCAATTTTTTATTGAGGGAGGAAAGCCCTTCGTAGAGAAAACTTCGTCGGCGCGGAGATTGAGAGGCGAATGCAGGGTCAAGGATAAAGACTGGGATGACGTCACCAAGCCCGAGCGCGGAATGAAGCGCTGGGTTATCAGTCAGCCTTAAGTCGCGGCGAATCCACCAGATCGAAGTCATGCTGTTTTTCGTCGTTTGAAGATTCTGAAAATGATGAATCCTAAAATGACTGCCGCACCTGCGAGCAGATATGCGCCGTGCCCGAAGAAGAAATGAACTTGCAGCCACCAAATGGGGAAGAGGAAGAGATCACCGAAATCGAATACTTCGGCGCGGCCGCTGTCCATCACATATTTGCCCGCGATGCCTTCGGGCTGCCAGATGACAAGATAATATTCACCATCGGCGGGCAGGGACATATCGAGGCTTTGGCGTCCCCAGTAAAGTGTTTGGGTGAACGGCTCGTAGAAATCGGCGCTAGCTTCGGAAGGGAAGATGAGCGCGCCGAGGTCTTCGGGATGTTCGGGCGGGAGTTGATCGTGATCAGCTTCGGGCAAGCCAAGACCAAAGAGCGCCATGTTGACCGAATAATTTTCTAGACCTTTTACTGCGGGGATATTAACACCAGCATAAAGATTTTGTCCCTGCTTGCCTTCGAAGGTGTACACGTGGACTTTGTCTGCGGGCAGGCTGCGATAGAAGGCGAAGGATGTGGATAGGTTGTCGATGATAGTGACATCTTCATCGCCCCACATCGGACGATGAGCAGAGACGCTTGAAACAGGAATCAATGAAACAAGCGCAATGATGATGAGAATCAACAATCGTTTGAGTTTCATATCAATTGACCCTGAACGGTGTTTTGAGCCTGTACTTTCTTTCCATTGACTTCGAGATCGATCTTGTTGTTGCGATCCACGGTTAACTTGCCAGTGTTGTTGGCGTTGTCGTTGAAGTTGAGAAAACCATAAGCGCGGATGCGAGTGCGGCCAATGAGCGAGAGCGCGAGCTCGCTGGTGATAAGGCCGGTTAATTCGGCGGTGTAATCGCCTGACTTGAAATTGAATTTGGATGGCGCGGGCATGCCGAGTCCACGCAAGCCGACGGTGGTGCCTGTGATCTCTTCGCTGCCTGAGAAAATATCTCCATTGGGCATTGCGGCTGTATAGGTAATTAAATAGTGCGGCGATGTGGACACCAGTTTGGCTGTGACCATTGCGCCTGTCAGCGGATCTGCTTCGCTCACTTCATCACCTTTTGAGTTGAATTGCGGCTGATAGTAAGCGCGCCCGAAGGAAGTTGATGATGTGACAGCGCACATGGCAACTTGCGCGAGGGCTTCAGCGCTTTTGTTTTCAGCAAGTAGCTCAGGAACAAAGGTCAGCCATTGCGTTTTGTGCATACGGCGTACCACGTAACCGAGCAGGGTGATGCCATTTGGCGGTAATTCGTAACGGACAATTTGATCGGACATGATTAATCCGATGCGGGGGTTGGCACAGTTTTATTTTGTTTCAATGTGGCAACGATGGGATGATTGTAGATCGTGATGAAAACATAAATGCTGACTCCAATCATAACGATGAAGCCAAATGCGCCAGGCGCCCACGTACCAACCTGTTGTAATAAGACGCCGCCAAGAAGCGGGGCAATAATACGCGTGGAACTTTCCACTGCCGTGGATAAACCAAGGATGCCGCCAATTTCCTGCGGAGCAACAGCTTTGGTGAGTGTGCTGGAAAGTAATGTATTGAGCAATCCGCCTGAAAGAGAGGTGGGGGTGAGAATAACCAAAAGCCAAAACACAGAAGGAGCGAATGCCCAGCCAAGTAATGAAATCCCCATTAAGACAACGGAGACGGTGATAAGTACATCTTCACGGAAACGATTGGTGAGGCGGCCAACGAGAAATCCCTGTACAATGACGGAGAGCACACCAACATAAGTCAACACAAAACCAGTATCGCGCGCGGTGAGATTAAATTTCGCAAGCGCGTACAGCGAGAAGATGGTTTGGAAGATCGCGAATGCCAGGCCAAAAAAGAATCGTGTGATCAGGATCGAGCCAGTGAACGGACGTTGAAACGCGACCAGTAGTGCATTCAAAGAAACGGCAGGCCGCTTTTCGGTCATTTGACTGCGCTTCTCTGAGGTCAGTGATTCGGGAAGCCAGGCATAGATAAGTACAAGGTTGATCAAAGAGATGGCGGCTGCAGCAAAGGCAGGCACAGCATAGCCCCATTGACTGAGCAATCCGCCTGTGACGGGACCGATGATGAAGCCGAGGCCGAATGCCGCGCCGATCATGCCTAACCCTTTTGAACGATCCTTTGCATCGGTCACATCGGAAATGTATGCTTGCGCCACGCTCAAGTTGCCACCCGTCAAACCGTCAATGATGCGGCTGGCGAAGAGCATCCACAAGGCGTTGGCGAAGCCGAGCAACAAAAAGCCAAGGAAAGTGCCGAAGACGCTGAGTAGCAAAATCGGGCGGCGTCCGAAGCGGTCAGAGAGTCGACCAAGGATCGGCGCGCCGATCAATTGCATCAACGCATAAGATGCGATCAAAATTCCAGTAGTGGTTTGGTTGGCGTTGAAAGTTTTTGCGTAATACGGCAGGAGCGGCAGGATGAGGCTGAAGCCGAGCAAATCTATAAATACGACTAAGATGATTGAGAAGAGACGTTTGTTATTCATTTTTTCCTTTTATATGTTTTGGTTGATAGGCTTCCTGATAGTGCATTTCGAACTCAGGAGTTTTGCTAGTTTTTGTGATGTTTTCCCAGCCGACACGGATCAAGCCGAATAGGGGAGTCCATGGTTTGAACAACTGGAGTTCTGTAAATTCCTTGCGATTGTTGGTTATTGTTTTCACCAACTTATCCGCGGCATATTTGGGAGATGTGGCAAGAAAGCGTAGTACGAAACCGAAGTTTTTCATCATTTCCCTGCCGCGCTCGCCGACCACGATTGGACTCGTAAGCATATCGGTGGTCATCATGCCGGGGCTGAATCCCAAAATTTGCACGCCGCTGCCTTTGAGTTCGGTCGCGAGAGTGCGCGTGAAAGACGTGACCCAAGCCTTCGTCGCACCATAGAGTCCAGTGGGTGAAGCGGGGCGCAGAAAACTTCCGTTGCCATAAATGTTGACTAGCAGTCCCTGCTTGCGCGGCAGCATGTAATGCAGGATCGCCTGTGTGCATTGCAACACGCCGAGATCATTCGACAGGAACATATCCAACGCGTCCTGCGGATCCATATCCAGCATCATGCCCGCGGCGTTGGAATAGCCGGCGTTGTTGATCCAGATGTCGATGCGCCCAAATTCTTTGACAACATCTTCAACTAATTTGTAAACTTGTTCCTCTTCGCGGACATCCATCACATATCCGCTCACGCGGCCTTTGGATTGGAGACTGGCTAAAGAGTTGTCGACTGCCTGTTGGCTTCTTCCCGTAACAGCGACAGTTGCTCCCGCTTCGAGAAGCGACTCGGCGATGGCGAATCCAAATCCGCGTGATGAGCCGGTTACTACAACGATCTTGTCTTTGATATCCATAATTTTCCTTTGAATAAATGTCAGGAGACGTTTGTCCCTGCCATGATTTTCTTGCTTGCGAAACGTTCGTAAATCCAATGGAAGCCGAGGAAGAGTATGTAGAACACCGCCACCAATCCATACTCGGTAACGGCAATCCACGTTACCTGATGGATCATCGGCAGGCGGTCAAGCAAGGTGTAGGTGGCGAGCGCGGTGATCAGAAAACCAATTGCGAGCAGACGTTTGGTGAGCGTGTTCAATCCCAGTCCGTGCATTTGAGTCAATATGATCAGCGCGCCGAAACCAAAGGCGAACATCGGCCACATCCCCTTGCCCTGAAAAATGGCGACTGTTGTACCATGCGCCAGCACCAGCGCTTCGAGCGCAAAGGTCCACCATTTGTTGACGTGGGCGCGGTTGAAGATCAAGACAGATTGCGAGAGTAACAGGAACATATAGAAGAATCCTGCCAGGTGCCCGAAGGTGTTTTCCATCGGGTGATACCAGAAGGTGTAGATCACCGCCCACGAGAAGAGATATCCGTGATATTCGCGCACGATTTTCAGAAAGCGCTCGTGGAATTTAATTTTCTTGCCAAAGAACAGACCGCGTCTCGGTGCTTCCAGAATCAGGATGAAGACCAGCATCAAAATCACCGACCCTTGCGAGGTAACCTCTGGTACGGCAATTGCCAATCCGTCATACCAGATCTGAGTTTGGATCCAGTGCAGACCGAAGAAGCCGACATTGACAGCTAACATCGTCCAATTGAACCATTGGAATCCGCTGGAAAATTTTGGTTTTTCCCGTTTTGCAAAGAAGATAATGAGCCAAACGGTGATGTTGTGCAAAGCATAGCCCACCCATGCGGTGAGATAACTCATGAAAGTCGGGTTGCGCGTCTGCCATTGGTAAAAGAAGGCATAGTACTTTACATTGACAATATCGAAGCGGCTGTGCAGAACATCACCTGTCAACCAGACAATGGCCGTCAATGCTGCAGAGAGCAGAAAGGCGCTTAAAATATTATTCCGAGTTTGAGAGTTCATATAAGTTTTTCCTTTTCAGGTATGTTTTCCAAGCCATAAATTGCGCCAGTCGTTTTCGCTGGATTGAAGTGTGATAAAAGCGAGAGACTACCCGCGAAGAATCCTAAATTTAAAAAACTATTAGCCCGTGATTGTGTAGATGAAGATTACAATCGGGGAATCAACACAGGCGTACTTTTCTTGTAGGACTCATAATCTGCCTGCCCGCCCCATTTTTTATCCGCTTTATTCTCAAGCAGTGGAACTCCGCTGACACGAGTCAGAAGCAATGTGACAAACACAGGAGAGATCAATGCGACCCACTGCCAGCCTTGCAGAACGGGTAAGGCAATCATTGCCACGCCGACCCACACAATGATCTCACCAAAATAATTGGGATGACGGGATCGTGACCATAGCCCTGTTTGAATAAACTTGCCTTTGTTTTCTGGATTTGCGCTGAAGCGGCGTTTTTGGGAGTCAGCTATAACTTCAATCGCAAAGCCGAAAATCCAAACCAGAAAACCGACAATGGCAAAAAGATCAAATTCCTTGCGGCTGGTGGTTGTGATGGCCACCAGTGCGGCAGCCATCGTGAAAGTTACCCACAAACCCTGGATGGTCCAAACATTTAAGAAACGGATAAAGGAAGGTTTGATCTCATCGAAGCGGTCATCCTTGCCCGCTTTTTGGATGCGGCTGAACAGGAAACTGCCCAGGCGGATTGCCCAGATGACGACAAGAGCCGCCAGCAAAATCGATCTTCCATCAGCGCCTTTGCTAAAAAAAACCGCAATTGCGATGACGGAAATATAAGTGATACTTCCAGTCAGATCGAAGAATTTTTCAGTCTGCAGCAAATAAGCTGGGATAAAGACCAGCCACTGGATCAGAAAAGCCAGCCCGACTGACAAGGCAAATAATGGAACTCCAGCAATCGAAGTCCCACCCTGACTGCCCGCCAAAGCGACCAGAAGGCCGATCAATATCAAAATAGGAAAAGCAATTAGTGCGTTGCGGTCTGTTGTCTTCATTGAATTTTATCCTTGTCTAATTTTTTTGATTACGAATTAAAACCCGCGCCGCTGACTTTGCCATGGGGCCGGGGTGTCGTTGCGAAATTCGTCCACGCTGGGGCCGCGCAATTTCGCAAGCCGCCACGTTCCATATAGATAACTGACGATCAATAATAAAATTGTCGCAGGCCAGCCGGTGACAAAGTTGGTGACCGCCAATGAGTTGACATTCTGATTTTCAAATAATGAAAATTGCAGAAACAATCGGGCGGCGAAGAATACTGCCCATGCGAAGGTCACTTCACTGTAGGCTGGCCGGACTTGCGGATGCCAGTACCAATCCAGCGGCCAGCCGCGGGCGAGGTAGCTGCTCCACGCCAGCATGGGGCGGCGGATAATAAGACTTACGATCGTCAGCAGCAATGTCATACTTCCGCTGATGAGTCCGGGTAGAAAAAATCCTTCTGATTTTCCCAGGAACCATGCGATACCAATTGCGATTGCGACACTGCCAACGCCTGCGAGCGCGTACAACAAAGATTGTTTGCGGATCACCCGAACGATCGCGATTGCAACAGAGAGCGCCAAGGCGCTCCACATCGCGGCTTGAAATCCTGCCAGTCCGTTGATCACGAGAAAAATGATCGGCGGCAGGATCGCGTCAAGAAAGGAGTTGCGCCCTGCGAATACGATGCGAAGTTCATCCAGTAGTTCGCGCCATTTGTTTTGTTTCATATTTACGCGTGTTTTCCAAGCCAGAATTTACGCCAGTCGCCATTGCTGGATTGGAGTGTAATGAAAGCATATAAACTTCCAGCGAAGAATCCAAGAGTCATCATTGCGACTGTCCATAGGATGGCGGCCGGCAGGGATTTTTCGCGGTAGATGATCCAGGCAGAGAAGAGCGTGAAGCCGGTGTACAAATCCACGAGCGAGACGATGCCCCACGGCATGGCAAACAGTTGACTGCCTTCGCCGAAGAAATCACCGCGTGTGAATCCGTTAATGAGAACGGCGGTCATGGCAAGCATTCCGAGTATGGAAATAAGTTTCGCGAGTTTCATGATTTATTCCTTTGAGATGCAGGCAAATCCCAGCGCGCCGATGCCGAGATGTGCCCCGAGAACGGGTGTGATTTGAACGATGGACACTACGCCTTGCGGGAAGAAAGAGTGAACTTGTTCGTAGAGTGCTTCGGCTTCTTCTTGAACACCGGCGTGTAAGACTGCCAGTTTTTCATACGGAGCATATTCGGCCAGCCAAGCTAATAAACGTTCTGTGGCGCGCTTTTGTGTGCGTGTGCGGTGAGCGCTGGCTTTGCCCATATTCATATGTACCAAAGGTTTGACTTGTAATATTTCTCCAAACCTTGCAATGGCGAAGTTCATTCGTCCACTACGGCGCAGGTATTCAAGAGTTTTTAGCGATGCAAAGACGTACGTGCGCTTCATCACTTCCTGTAAGGTGGATATGATCTCTTCCATCTTTTTGCCTGACTGCGCCATCTGCGCGGCTCTTTCAACGAGGAAGCCGGTCCCGAGGCTGAGTTGACTTGAATCCAGCACAGTGACAGGAATGCGGGTAAATTGTTCGGCGGCGATGCGCGCTGATTGGATGGTGGCGCTTAAAGTTTCTGAGATGTGAATGGATAGAATGGCTTGCGCGCCTTCATCCGCGAGACGCTCGTAAACTTGAGTAAAAGCTTCGAGGCTGGGAGTGGCTGTCTTCGGGGATGATTCGTAGTTTGGCAATCGCGCGTAAAACTCAGCCCGTGACAGATCTATTCCATCCAGAAAAGATTTGTCATCCACGTTAATATGCAAAGGGACAACTGTGATGGCTTGTTGACTCACAATTTCTTCCGGCAAGTCACAGGTACTGTCGGTGACAATGGCTATTTTCATGGCTTTCTCCTCAAGTAGCAGCGTTTCGTTTTATACCGGAGCCAGCGTGCCGGCAAAAATCATCCAGGCTAAAACTGTCTTTGCAACCAGGCTGAGGATGATGAAGGCGCGCTCGCCATACAGGTAGTTTTTCCACGGCCCGATCTTTTTGTATTGAAGATACATATTGATCGCGAAGGTGTTGAAGAAAACAAACAACGTTGGGATGATGGCGTAAACAAAAGCGGGTGGTTTGGCTTCCCCGCCAGATGCGATGGAACCGAAGAAGTAGATGAAAATCACCAGCCACGGGATGATGCCGGCAATCGAACCGAAAGTGAACGGCGTCCAATCCAGTTTTTTCCTGCCTTGATTCAGGCTTTCCATCAACAGGCCGAGCAGGTTCATCATGGCATTCAAGCCGAACATCAAGATGATGGCGCCCAGATCCCAGACTCCGGCTAACATTCCAATCAGCACGATCATCAGCGATGAACTGAGGGCATCAGTCACAAGTTAAGGAATTGAAAATCCTGTCAAGATACCAGTTTTCAAGCGCAAATTTGTCAATTTAGGTGTTTTGTGGCTTTCAGGCTTGGTCGGGTTGCTTTACGAGCAAGTTTTCCTGGATAACCAAACCATCGAAATGCCGATTTCAAGTTTTGAAGGCCAAAACTGCTCCAAATTTGCCAGAAAATGGCCTTGACATACGCCCAAAAACCTTAACTTGTAAGTGATGAACTGAGGGCATATTCGTAGAAGCGGATGGGGTTCTTGTTCTGATTCAGGTTATCCACATAGCTCGAGTAGCCGATGCTTGAAAGGTAAAAATGAGCCACCGCCGAAAGCAGCAGGAAGATAGCCACCGAGGGGCCAAGTGGTAATTCGTAGAACAGTTTGGCTTGTGGAGAAAGCGAGAAGGTTGTGGTATCAAAGCTGAGAAAATTTGTGAAGACTGGATAGGTGGTGTCGTTGCTGACGACCCACATAAATACGCCCTGGATCAGGTGTAGGAATCCCATGATTAAGTTGAAGCGACGTAGCTTTGAATAGGGCTCATTTTTGTTTGTAGACATTGATATAACTCCTTTGGATTTATGGATTGCTTGTTGTAGGTTTGTTCGATTTAACTGGCTAATTGAGCCTGTTTCTTTAACCAGGTTCTGATCGGTTCGCCCTGATTGTTGATATGCTTATCCACTGCTTGTGAATAAATTTCCATGAAGTATGCCAATTCCTGCGGCGGTCGTTCATGTGATTTGATCAGCATTTTTACCCATTCCATTTCATCGTTGACGTGTTGCATGTCGCCGAGTTGCAGGGCGGCAGAGATGTTGTCGCCTAAAAATTGAATGCCGGTGTTCAGACCTTTAGGATTAATTGAGAAAGGTTGAGCTAATTCAGTAATGGTACTTTCGATATGAGTCCGATTTGAAATAAAAGCCTGATGCGCGGCTCGATATTCCTGTGAGGCGGTCTTTAGGTTATATGCTTTGACCTTGCCTTTCAATAATTTTTCAATTTCTTCAAGCGAAGAATCAACTGAGCTTCCCAGAAAATGCCCTGGGATGGTATCCACCAAATCTGGCCGCGTGTTGAAAATACGTCCGCCAAAACAGACGGGAAGGTGCTGCTTTGCAAAAATAAAAGCAGCGAGTTGCAGCGCGGCGGCGCTTGTCAAAGTTTGAGCGATGAGAACGACCAAATTACCCTTTATCGTTGAGACTGTCTCTTCGAAATAATCAGTAGGGACATTGGCTCCGAGGTAGATCACATTTAATCCGCGGCGGCGCAGAAGCAGGGAAAGCAGCAATGCTGTGAATGTGTGCCATTCATTTGGCGCACATCCTACGATCACAGTTTGATTGCGCGACGGGGCAGGCGACGCGCTGAGCAGTGAGTCGAGGCGGCGCATGGCCAGGCCGGAGGCGAAGTGTTCCTGTTGCACAGATGATTTATTTTCGTACCAGAGATTGCCGATCTCAGCCATGCCTTTTTGCAAAATTTCCATGCAAACAGATTCAACTGGGAACATCGAAAATGCCTGATTCAAGATCTGCTCGGCATTTGACTCGCTAAATTGCATGCAAGCCGCGATCCATTGCGCGCGCAAAGAATCAAGATTCATGCCAGGCGCGATGTAAATGGCAGGAGTCGTTTGGGCGGCGAAAAAGGTTGAAGGGGCAAAACCAGCCAGCGGGTCCGAACCTGATGCGATCTTTTCGTTCCACGAATCCACAGCGCGCGAGATCGAAAGTCCCTCGGCTTGACGCGCCAAAAGCCACTTGATCGTCTCAATATCATATTGCGAATAATGACGATGCCCGCCTGTTGTACGCTGAGGCATGGGTAATCCGTAGCGCCGCTCCCAGGCGCGCAAAGTGTCAGCGGCAATATTTGTTTCCTGCAGAACGGCTTTCAAGTTATACGCGGGATTTTTACTAAGGGACATCTTTTCTCCGAAATGAATTAGTCTGTGGCAGCTAAAACTGCCCTCTTCATATTTTGTACAGATATTGTACCCATTTCTTTAAGAATTCGTTCAGTTGTTAATCGCGCTGAAAGAAGTACGATGGGCAGGCCTGTGCCGGGATGTGTGGATGCACCGGCGAAGTACAGGTTCTTATATTTATTATGGCGATTATGCGGACGCAGATATCCGACCTGCCAAAAATTATGACTCAACCCGAACGCCGATCCATTAATCAGATTGAAACGCTCTTTCCAAACCTTGGGTTGGTACGAGATCTCAAACTTGATGTGGCTCTCGAGATCGGTTGCTCCTAATTCGGTGGCGAGGCGGGTCAACACGGTCTGACGGGCGCGTTTAACCATCGCGTCCCAATCCTGTTCAGTCCGCGCGTCGAGATGTCCAACAGGGACTAAAACATAAAGCGTATCCTGACCTTCGGGTGCAGCAGATGGATCGGTGCGCTTTGGCGCATGAACATAGAACGACGGCACTTTGGGCAGCGTGTGATCATTAAATATCTCATCAAAGGATGCCTTGTAATCGCCGCCGAGAAATACATTGTGATGTGCGATCTGCAAATACTCTTTATCCACGCCCCAGTAGAACATGATCGTGGAGCAGGTGTAAAGTTTATCTTCAACAAGTTTCTTCGCTTCGGCGCGGTCAGGGAGCAGTTGATCATAGATATAAGGCAGGTCTGCGTTGCCTACAAAAATATCTGAATGGAATTGGCGGCCATCTTGAAGTTCAGCGCCAACTACTTTTGTATTATTCACGTGCAATCTTTTGACTGGCGCGTTGTAGATAAATTTAACTCCCAGTTTTTCTGCGACGTTTGTCAACGCCTGAATGCCTGCGTACATTCCACCCATGGGATACCAAACGCCTTCTGCCAGTTCTGTGTATTGAAGCAGTGAGTAGGTGGCAGGTGCATCGTAGGGGCTTAATCCCAGATACATGTTTTGAAAAGTGAACGCCGCTTTCAAACGTTCATCCTTGAAGAAGCGGCTTGTGTTCTTATAGTGTTTGCCCAATGCTTTGAGTTGAAAGATCAACGGCAAATTGGTCAGGCTGAAATATTCAAAGATGTTAAAGAAATTGCGTCCCACAAATTTATCAAGTGAAATTTTGTAATGTTTGCTTCCTTCGGCGATGTAATTCAGGAAACCTGTGAAAGCGGTCTTTTCAACTTTCTCAAGCTGAGTCTGCATTTTGCCTATATCAGAAGTCAGCTCCAATTCCAGGCCATCATCAAAGCGGACTTTATATGTCGGGTCAATGCGGCGCAGGTCGAGGTGGTCGCTCATCTTTTCTCCAAGCGAAGCAAAGGTCTCCTCCCAAACTTCGGGCATGAGAAACAGAGTGGGGCCAATATCAAAGCGGTGACCGTCACGAATGATCTGGTTACAGCGTCCGCCTGGGGTTAATTCCTTTTCGACTACGGTCACATCGTATCCATTTTTAGCAAGGCGGGCGGCGGTGGCGATTCCGCCGATCCCTGCGCCGATTACCAAAGCAGTTTGTTTTTGCATAGTTTCTCCTTAAGTTCAAACAGTTATGTTAATCATTATATTCATTGCACAGTATTTGTCAAGGTTTACATTAAATTACTTTGCAAAACCTTGACAAATAAGACAAAACCTGTACAATATGCTCTGTTGAACCAAGAATTACACTCACTAAGGAGATTAGCATGCAGGTACAGGCAAACTGGGAAAATCAACTTCTTGCTCTCGCGGGGCAAGTGCAACATCCATCCTCTCGTCCGTTTTTCTCTTATTGGGCAGGCGACGCTTCATTGCAAAAAGCCTACAAGCAAGCTGAGATCATCACGGCGGAACATAGCAAATCCTTTTATTATGCGTCTGGGCTTCTTCCTGAAGAAAAAAGGTCTGCTGTCCGCGCGCTGTACGCGTTTTGCCGTACCGTGGATGATATTGTGGATGAAGTCGAATCAAAAAAGGATCGGGATTTTGAGCTTAGCTATTGGCGTGAAATTGTACAAACCGCTTCTTCCCCGACCGATGACCTGGTCGCCGCCGCATGGGCAGATACCCTTACCCGATACCATATCCCGCGCCACTACGCCCTGCAACTGATCGACGGCGTGGCGCGTGACCTGTCCCAAACGCGCTACCAAACCTTTGACGATCTTGCCACTTATTGTTATGGAGTCGCATCCACGGTGGGATTAATGAGCATGTATATTGTCGGCTTCAAGAGTCTCGAGGCTGTGCCTTATGCCATCAAGCTCGGCGTTGCCCTGCAAATGACCAATATTCTGCGCGATGTAGGTGAGGACTATCGCAACGGACGCCTCTATCTTCCACGTGAAGAACTTGTCTTTTATGGTATTCAAGAATCAGATATTGCCAAAGGTCGCGTGACCGATAACTGGCGTCAGTTCATGAAATTCCAAATTGACCGCACACGCGAGTTGTATAAAGATTCGTGGGAAGGTGTCAAAATGCTTGAGCGTGAGGGGCAGCTCGCCATTGGCGCCGCCTCCACTTTTTATTCCGGCATTTTGGACGATATTGAGAAACACGACTACGATGTGTTCAGTCGTCGCGCAAGTTTATCTGCATTGGGAAAGGTCATCCGAATTCCAGGGTTGTGGCTGAGAGTCAACTCACTATAAATCCCAATGTCATTCGCCACACAGAGACATTCGCAAAAATGTCTCTGTGTGGTTTAATCAACCAATGCAGAGACTGGCATTAATTGCTTTTTTATTCCTGATCTCTTGCGGAGGTTCTGTGACCACAGCTGCTTCTTCAACTCAACCCATTCGTTATCTTGCTCTGGGTGATTCCTACACCATCGGCGAAAGTGTCGCTGAAAACGAGCGCTGGCCAAATCAACTGGCGGCAATGTTTGACGGGAAAAATATTCAAACCGAAGTCACCATCATCGCCCGCACAGGCTGGACAACGGATGAACTTTGGCAGGGGATTCAAGCCAATCCGCCTCAAGGGACATATGATCTGGTTTCTTTATTAATTGGAGTGAATGATCAATATCGCGGATCAAATGTGGAAGATTATCGTGAACAATTTCGATCCTTGTTGAATAAATCGATTGAGTACGCGGGCGGAGATGCAAACCGTGTTATTGTTTTGTCCATCCCAGATTGGGGCGTGACACCCTTCGCCGCAGATCGAGATCATGAACAGATCGCAAAAGATATTGATGTTTTCAATTCGGTGAATCGCGAAGAGGCCGAGTCTGTCGGCGTGCATTATGTCGATATCACACCCATTTCGCGTCAGGCATTAAATGATTCTGCCCTGGTTGCTTTTGATGGATTACATCCATCTGGAAAAATGTATAAATTGTGGGTTGAGAAAGCCTTACCCATTGTGTTAGAAATTTTAAAATAGGAAGTAAAATCCAATCTATCGAGGAAAAATGCCCAAGATCACAGCTGTCAATCATGTCGCTATCGTAGTGGAAGATATGGAAAAATCCCTTTTATTCTGGCGTGACGCGCTGGGACTTCAATTACATGAACTGCGCGATGTCCCTGCGGAACAATCGCAGGTGGCTTTTTTACCTGTCGCCGGCGCGAAAGTTGAACTCGTCATGCCCACAACCGGTGATTCTGGCATTGCCAAATATCTCGCCAAACGCGGGCAGGGTATGCATCATCTCTGCCTCGAAGTGGACGATATCGAAGGCATGCTGTCACAATTGAAATTGAAAAATATTCGCCTTATTAATGAAGAACCGCGCATTGCGGCCGACGGAAAAAAATATGCCTTCATTCATCCTGAGTCCACTGGCGGGGTGCTGGTGGAGTTGTATCAGGTCTGATTTTGTTGGAGGCCAACCTTTGGCTTTTCAAGCAAGGTCGTATGGAAATCATGGAAGATAATATGGAAACAATTCTAAGTGATGAGTGCGGTCTTGTAAAAGATCGCCTGATCATTGTCGGCGTTTCAGGAGGAGCTGACAGCCTGTGCCTGATGGAGACATTGAGGCAGGCGGGTTATCCTATTCTTGTTGCCCACTTCAATCATCAGCTACGGCCGGAGGCGGAACAGGATGCACTCCTGGTGGAGAAGATCGCCTCGCGTTTAATGCTCAATAGTGTCATGGATGGCGCTGATGTGCGCTCCCATGCAGAGCAGGAAAAACTTTCCATTGAAGAGGCTGCGCGTAATTTACGTTATCGTTTCATGTTCAAACTTGCGCGCGAGCGGAACGCCCAGGCGGTTGCCGTGGGCCACACTGCAGATGATCAGGTTGAAACTGTGCTGATGCATTTTTTGCGCGGCAGCGCACTGACTGGTCTAAAAGGAATGTCGTTTCGATCTGTGATAAAAAGCTTCGATCTGCATATCCCAATTGTCCGCCCACTGCTAAAGATGCGGCGGGAGGAAACAGTCGAGTATTGTGCGGTCCATGGGCTGGTTCCGCAATATGATTCAAGCAATGACTCGCTTGATTTTCAACGAAACCGCATTCGCCATCTTCTGATCCCCAACCTCGAAAGTTATAACCCAAAATTCCGTCAGGCTGTCTTACACATGGCTGATTCACTTAAGGGTGATTATGACTCTGTGACGGAAACTCTGGAGAAGGCCTGGCGAGAGACTGTAACGACCATGGATGAAAAGATCATCACTTTTGACGCTGACATGCTCTCAAAATATTCGATCGGGCTCCAGCGGAATCTGGTGAAACAAGCCATGCAGATTCTGCGCCCCGCGGTGGATATCAACTTCTCCATTCTTGAACGCGCAACCAACAGGATCAATGACAATTCTCATTCTATGCGGGTTGATCTTAAAGGCGGCTTGCGGTTGTTCCGTGAATTAGAGAATATCTATATTTGCACCTTGGATGCGGAATTGCCCTTCAATCTTTGGCCGCAAATTGTTGACGTGAACGCCGTGGCTGTTTCTGTTCACGGGCAGGTTGATCTTGCAGGTGGCTGGAAATTAAATTGCGAACGTTCGCCAATCCCTGCTTTGGCGAAGGAACAAGCCGAACGGAATGAGGACCAGTTCCAGGTCTGGTTGGATGCGGAAAATTTACCAGAATCGTTCGAGCTGCGTGTACGCCGCCAGGGAGATCGTTTTTCACCGTTAGGCATGGACGGCCATTCACAAAAACTTTCTGATTTCTTTGTGAATGAAAAGATGCCGCAGCGGGCGCGTGAACATTGGCCTTTGTTGTGTGCAGGTGCGGAGATTCTTTGGGTGCCCGGGTATCGCTCCGCTCATCCATATCGGTTGAAGCCTACAACGCGAAACGTTATATATTTTTCAGTGACTCATCCGCCTGATAAGATCGCAGAATAAAAAATCCCCGCCAGTTTATGGGCGGGGATTTTTTATTTTATTTCACCATTCAATTGTTTGATCTTCATGAACAACTCGCGCCATTGGATCTTTGATACGCCAAGTTTCTGGCGGATCGTATCTGATTCGATGCCTGCCTGATAATCGCGCAACGCACACGTCCAGCGGCACATGTCGAAGGATAAGTGTTTTGTAAGGCTGGCTTCGACACCAATATCTTCCAACAAATATTCCAATCTGCGCGGCGACCATGCAAAGACCTGATCGGCCGGTTGATATTGCACGAGATATTCCTGATATGCGACGATCCAATCCTCTTGCAGGTCTATCTTGCGTTCCTTATAGCGATTAGCCGGGCTGGCATAACGGATGAAAACATGCGGCCCGTTCTTTGCATTCAGGTCGACGTGATTGATATGGATGCCAAGACATTCGCTTTTTTTGATGCTGGTGGTCAGCAGAAGATAGACAAGCGTGTACATGCGGGCATCCGGTTTTACCTCGCGGCGGTGACGGTCTGCGGCGAGCAATACTCTTTCATATTCATCATTCGTGAGCACTTGCGGAAGCGGGCTGATGGCAGAGCGTTGCAGAACTTTTTCGGCGGGATCGATGGTCAGTGTGCCGTATTGATGCAGCCAGCGAAAGAAAGATTTGACCGATGTGATGCGCCGCGATAAGGTTTTGGGACTGCATGGTATTCCGCGATCTTTTTCCATCCACGCGAAGAAACGGTTGAGATCATCTGTCGTGATGTCGCCGATGGATTTATCAGGCGCGAGAAATTTTGTGAGCAGCCGAACATCCGAAAGAAAAGCTTTCACAGTGTGGTGCGAACGCCCCTGATCTTGCATGAACATTTCCCAGCCGTTGATGGCGGTGGGGAGCAGGGTCTTGGTGGTGAGATGTGCGGAATCAGTTACTTTTGCCATAAGGCACCTCATTTTTATAGCGCATAGTCTTTTCGTATAGTTTAACGAAAGTGGCGAGGATTGTCAACAGGAAATTTGAAAAATAATCTGCGGATGGAGGGGGCCTTAATGCGAAAGATCCTGCGGCTGGAAGCACGGCTCGTAGTCATAGCCGAGGATGACGCGGTATTGCACGGGGCTTTTTGCGTCGGGTTGGGAAATTATATTTGCAGAGAACAGGTTGAGGGTCGAGAGTATCGTCTGCCGTTGGTTTGGATCCTGTCCGGGCGTGAAATCCATTAGTACAGAGGTTCCGTAGTCGCGGCGGCTGGCATTCGAAATAATAGTTTGATAGCCGGCGTAATTGAGTCGTGATGCGGCGAGGGCATCCCATGTGTCGAAGGGGACTCCATTTTGAACTTCCACTTTGACGGATTTACGATCGACCGCAAACATGGAGAGGGTCGTTGCTTCGATCAGCATTTGACTCAGTTCGGCATCGTTCGGCAGAAGCACTGCCGCGCCACCGGGCGTTGTCCACGAACTGACATACGGCGGGCGGATGTAGTAGCCGCGAATATTTGCGTTGGTGAAGTTGAGCGCATAAGGCGCCATGCGAACTAAATCTGCCAGGCCAAGATCTGTAATGACTGTGCTGGAAAGATCGTTGTAAAGTTGTGGAATTTTTCCAAATGTGCTGGTCTGCAATGCCTGGCCAAAAATGGCGCGGATCACTTCCTGCTGGCGGCGTCCGCGGTCAAAGTCATTGGATTTGGAACGCGCGCGCGCATACCAAAGTGCGAGGTCACCATCCATGTGAATTTGTCCTGGGCCGACTGTGTAGAGCCACCAGTTATTTTCGTTATATTGATCGTAAGATGGGTCGATCAAACGCCAGTCGGTGTAGGAACATGCGATGGGAAGTTCCACACCGCCGAGGGTATCCACGATGCGGCGGAAACCGTCAAAATCAACCATGGCGGTATGATCAATGCGAATGCCAAGGTTATATGAGATGGTGTCTTTGAGCAAGCCCGGTCCGCCTCCGAGGTAGCCGGTAATCTCTCCGCTTTGATAGGCTGTGTTGACGCGTTGCATTCCCACGGTGGGGATGTAGATCCACAAGTCACGCGGAATAGATATCAGCGAGACCTGTCCTTCCTTTGGCCAGACTACTGCGATAATGATCGTATCAGTGCGATAAGATGATCCGGGCCGCAGATCCGAGCCGATCAGCAGGAAGTTGATGGTTTCGCTATCAGTGAGAGGTGGCAAGGCTGTCGGGTTGCCTGCCAGTGCATCAGCAGCTGGAGGTGCGGCTGATGTGGGGAAGAGTTGATTAATATCAACTGTGGCGGTCGCGTCTATTGGAGGCGTTGGCGAAGGGGACGGTGTTTCAGAAGGGAACGCGCCATTGTCAAATGACAAAAGAACTTGAGTCGGCGTATAAAGAGATGGTTGAAAGGGTGTTGGTGTGGGGGATGAATTCGGCGCAGACGTGATCAACGTAAAAGGAAGCGGCGCTTGTTGAGGGGTTTGAGAAAACGCTCCACATGCTGATAACAAAATACCTAGAATTACAAGAGGTACATAATAATGGGGAGATGCTTTCATATAGCTTTGCCGAATATTAAAACAATATTCATGAATGAAGGTTTTGTGCCTGAATATTTTATGCAAATAAGAAAAAACTATGGGGTTGGAGATACAGGTGTATCTGTTGGGATCGGTATTGAAGTGGGGATGTCAGTCGGGGGGACTGTTGACGTAGGAATATCAGTCGGTGTGGCGGTTGATGTGGGTGTCACTGGCGTGTTGCTTGGTATGAAGGAAGTGGGGCTAGGAGTACGCGTGGCAATATTTGGAACCCAAAGATTTTCACCTGCATAGATCGTATCGCTTACCCTGCAGTTTGCTTTTCGCATCAAATCTAATGTTGTGTAATGACTGTAGCCAATACGAAATAGAGTGTCGCCAGGTTGAACAATGTAGCTATGCACCCAGTCGGCTGCGCCGGGAATACACCTAGCAATGGTGCTGGCAATGGTGCTGGTAATAATAGTGCTGGTAGGGGTGGGAGGGACATATAGTTTTGAACTTGTGATTAAGGTATCGCTCAATAAACAATTTGCGCTTCGCAAGTCATCCTTGCTGACTCGATTCCGAATAGCAATGCTATCGAGAGTATCTCCAACCTGAACGGTGATCTGGTTAATCCATCCAAATGGAGGCTGACACGAAGTGGGGGGAGTGGCTGTATTTGTAAATGTTGCTGTAATGCTGGGAATGGGAGATTCAGGCGCGTTCGTTGGCACCAAACTGGGTGTCAATGTTGATGTCGCGGTGAGAGGTACTGGCGATGGGAGCAGGTTCGTGGTTGCTGTGGGTGATGATTCAGGTACGAATTCCACCAATGAAATTGATAACGCTCCAATAATTAACCCGACAGAGATCAGTGCGACCACGATCGCATTCCTAAAGCCGAGCACGCCTTTCATTAATTGTCTACCTGGTTCTTTTGTTGTTTTTCAAGCGTTGCCGCTCCGGAAATTGGCAATAATACACTGAATGCCGAGCCGACCCCTTGCTCGCTTTCCACCCAAATCCGCCCGTGTTGTGCTTCGGTTAATTTCTTCGCAATGGAAAGCCCTACTCCAGTATCGCCGACACCTTGAATGAGAACATTTTCTGCGCGATAAAGACGGGTGAAGACACGTGCCAAATCGTCAGCCGCGATTCCGCCGCCGCTATCCGCTACTTGAATGAGGATGAAATCCATTCCATCCTCGGTTTGAGTTTCTACCTTGAGTTTGATCGTGCCTTCGAAGGGAGTTGCCGCTCCTGCGTTTTGCAGCAGATGTATGAGTATTTGTTGAAGCGCATCACGGTCTGCCTGAATAGGTTCAAGCGTTTTTGGTAATTCCAGGTGAATGGAAATATTCTTCTCGCGCACCTGTGTGCTGGTATAGGACATGGCATTATCGATGATCGAATTGAGATCAACAGATTCGGTTTTGAGGTAATTCAATTCGGTTTCCAGGCTCGTGATCTGGATCAGGTCATCTGTCAAACTACGGATGCGTTCTGTGGAGTTTTTTACCCGCTCCACGAATTTACGCTGCAATGCGCCAAGAATCCCCACTGATTCACCAAGTAGCAGGTCTGTGTATCCAACGATGGAAGATAATGGCTGACGCAATTCCTGCGAAATGGAAGCAATCACCTCGGATTGCTCAGTGTTTTTGACAACCTCAGCATTCCCGTTTTCGATTTCGGCCGTTTTTACATTGGCTTCCATAAGTTGGTTTTGCAAGTGGGCGAGATCTTGCAATGCCTTT
Organism: Chloroflexota bacterium; assembly: GCA_026390015.1. Taxonomy (GTDB): domain Bacteria; phylum Chloroflexota; class Anaerolineae; order Anaerolineales; family Villigracilaceae; genus Villigracilis. Next base: position 114,341 of record JAPLGS010000143.1, read on the forward strand.
TTTAGTTCGTCATCGACTGCAGTGGGTGATGCTGACGAAGATGATGAACCTTGCAAAGTATTATTGTTGCGCAATTCGGCATTCTCAATTTGTAATTGCTCAACAATGCGAATCGATTCTTCCTGTGCAACACGCAGTGATTCAATTTGGGATTCGATTTCCGTCGTTCCGCTATTTTGTTTTTCTTCGCGGGTTGCTTCCAATTGTGAAGTAAGTTCCTGTATGCGTTTTTCAAATTCAATGATTTGTGTACGTGCGTGATCGTTTTGTGTTTCAAGTTTATTGGTCTTCTGGCTGCGTTTGATGATCGGTACAAGTGAAGTGGCGATATTCGATAGGTAAGCCTGGTCTTCGGCAGTCCATGTGCGATCGGAATATGGGGAAAGTAAAAGCAGACCGCCCAGCGCTTCCTTTTCTGGAGTGAGGATGGGAACACTTAATAGATGACCTGGGTTTGTCAACCCGAGTACATCACCCAAACCCTTGATGTCTGCGGACGTGCTGCTGGAAGGCATCCGCAGCGGACGTCCACGCTGTAACGAATTTGCCAGCATGGGAATGGAACTCTTTTTTAGCGACCCGCCTTCCAAAGTATCTTCGCGGATCAGGTCATATCCGCCGGCGATCACAATTTGATTGTTGTTATCTGTCAGGTAAACCATAAAACACAGGTCGGAGAGCATGGTTTGCGCGATGGCGCGCGTGATGGCCTGGCTAACCTTTGTTGGGTTTGACTCTGCCGCAAGCGCAAGCATGGCATGAAATGTTTTCGGATCAGTGCTGTACCGTCGACGGTCTTGCGTCGCTATCTCTTGTTTAGCCAAAAGCGGAGTTTGCGGCGGCCCATCTACTGTCGATGTAATTGAAAAACGTTGCGGTAATGTGAGTAAGATCGGGAAAGCCGCCATGTATGCAAGGCGTACGATACCGGAATAATTTCCTTCCACTACAAAGAGCAGATGCCCCACATGGCCAAGGAAACCAATTGTCAGCAGGGTGATCCCATTCCACATTCCATCCGGTCTGCGGATGAACAAAATAGCGATGCCGATCAATGCTGCAGCCAGCGAACCGATCTGCCAGTACCAGTCATCGGCGGTCAGGTTGTAACTGGTCAACGAGATCTGCGGCTGCCATGTCAGCAGGCTTAATCCCAGTGCAGTAATTACAAGCAAGCTGAGTAAGCTTGCTGCTGCGTCGGCCGCGCGGCTTGGCTCAGGGAATGCATACAGCCAGGTGATCCAGATAATTCCAAATAAAATAAAAGCGCGGTCCATCGGCGGCAGGATCGATTTTGGATCAACGATGTGCTGCCAGCCAAGTCCGCTGATGATGAACATGACGACCTGCGCAAGAAGCAAAATGCCAAGTCCCATGAAAGCGCGGCGCGCCTGTGGAAATTCACTCGCGCGCCAATTGTTAAATGCGGATTGAAGAGCGCTCGCAACAGCGAAGACCAGCACAACATAATAGATCAAGTCGCCGGGCGGTACGGTTAATTGTGTAAGAATTAAGCTGGTAAACGCGCTCATATACGAGTGATTATAATGCCAGTTCAAAAATATTGAGTAGGCAACGTATAATTACCGTTAATATGATGAACAGAAAACGACTGCCACTATTCGCTGGCGCAATATTAATTGCGGCTATTTTTTTTCCTGTCATATTGACAGGCTATCTTTCCGCCAAAAAAGGGGAAATCGAACTCGCCGCGCATAATTACAAAGCCGCCTCAGATTCATTTGAACAAGCCGCGAGCTTCCTGCCGTGGCGTGACGATCTGTGGGAAAAGGCGGGCATCGCCGCAAGCGAAAATGGGAATCCATCAGACGCCATTATTTTTCTAAACCGTTCGCGCGGCCTTTCAGAGCAAGGCTGGCTGGCAAAGGGCTCGTCATATTTTAATACAGGCGATGTTTCATCCGCGCTTATAACATATCAGCAGGGATTGCAATTTCATGATTCAGCTGCTTTATACGCGGGGCTGGCTTTTATTTATCGCCAGCAAAAAGATTGGCTTGCCGAGAGTGACGCGCTTAAGAATCAATCACGATTAAATTCAGCGGATGCCTATGCCCATTACAGACTCGGCCTCTTGCAGACTTTGCTGGAGCCTGACAAAGCCCTCCCTGAATTGATGCGCGCTTCTGCTCTTAATCCTGAAGCTGATCCCGCAGTGCAGACATTGCGCACTGCCTTGAATGTATCTGCCACCCAATCCGCCGACCCGTCCCAACAAATGTTGACCATTGGCCGCGCTCTGGGATTGGTTCAGGAATGGGAATTGTCGATTGCCGCATTTGAGCAAGCCATCATGCTTAACGTGGATAATGCCGAGGCATGGGCCTGGCTCGGCGAAGCAAAACAACATCTCGGTCAAAATGGAATCGCGGATCTTGATCAGGCGCTGGCGCTCGATAATAAATCCGTTATTATCCGTGCTTTACGCGGACTGTATTGGAATCGCCAGAATAAATATCCGCAAATGCTGGCTGAATATTTATCGGCCGCAGAATCTGAGCCGCAGAATCCCGCGTGGCAGGCATCGATCGGTGATGCGTATTTCAAAAGTGGTGACATCATCTCTGCCCTGACAGCCTATCAACGGGCGACGGATCTCGCGCCGCAGGATTCCACCTATTGGCGCTTGCTGGCTATTTTTTGCGCAGACAATGGCGCGCATGTTGAGGATATCGGTTTGCCCGCCGCGCAAAAAGCTGTTGAGTTTGCGCCTGACGACCCCTTTGCCTTGGATGTTTTAGGTTGGTCTTATCTCTCTTCGGGCAGATATGCCAATGCCGCGCAAATTTTATCGGATGTGATCGCCCGCTTCCCGAATCATTTACCCGCGCACATTCATTTGGCGATGACTTATCTTGCGCAAGGGAATCGTGCCGCCGCGTTCGATGAATTGAATTACGTCCGCGCGGCAGATGCGAATGGGGCGGATGGTTTATTCGCCGGACAATTGCTCAAGAAATATTTCCCGTAAACTTCAGCCTTCGTCCGGTTTGCTAGGCGGGAATTCCTTGTGCTAATACCCTTGACATAATATCAATTTGATACTATTATTGATTTATTAGTAGTACGAAATTGATACTACTGAAAGGAGTAGGATGACTGAGATTAGTACACAAACCAAGAAGTTTCAGAAGGAATTGAATTCAGGTACGTCCTCGCTTATGTTACTGAGTGTATTGAGCCGCAGCAAAGAGGCGATGTATGGCTATCAGATCGCGAAAATGCTGGAAGAGAGCGGACCTGATTTCCCTATGATGAAGCAGGGCACATTGTATCCAGTGCTTCGTTCGCTTGAGGAGAATGGGTTGTTGGAAAGTATTGTCGAGCCTTCCGTTTCTGGCCCGCCGCGCAGGTATTATAAGATCACCAAAGAGGGTCGAGCTGAACTGGCTGAATGGCTTGAAATTTGGAAGCAGACCAAGAAATTCGTAGACGCAATTTTGAAAGGATAACCTCATGTTTAATACAATTGAAGAATATCTCGAAGCTCTAAAAAATGAAATGAAGGCTGCCGACCCCGCTCTGGTACAGGATGCGCAGACCGACGCGCGCGAGCATTTGTCCACTGCGTTGATCGTTGCGCGCGAGTCAAATCCTGAAATCAGCGAATCTGAGGCGCTCAAGAAAATAATCGAAGAATATGGTGCGCCGGAAGAAACGGCATCTGCTTATCACGAGATCGAGCGGCGTACATCGCCTTCCCTGAAGCAGCCGGTCAAGCCGCAGTCCATGCTTGGACGATTCTTTGGCGTCTACATTGATCCGCGCACCTGGGGCTCGCTCCTGTTTATGTTCATCACCTTTGTCACAGGTATCATCTACTTCACCTGGGCGGTAACGGGCGTTTCTCTTTCCGTTTCATTCCTGATCCTGATAATTGGCATTCCGTTTGCAATTCTATTTTTGCTTTCGGTGCAGGGACTTGCTCTGCTCGAAGGTCGTCTTGTGGAAGCGTTATTGGGCGTGCGCATGCCGCGCCGTCCGCTGTTTGCTCAGCCTGCTCTAAAATGGATTGAGCGACTGAAGGCTCTTGTGACCGATAAGCATACATGGATGTCCCTTATTTATATGGTGTTGCAACTACCGCTCGGTGTGATCTATTTTTCAGTGAATGTAACATTGATTGCATTATCGCTGGGGGTGATGTTTGCCCCCTTCGCACAATTGATCTGGAAGTTGCCCATGATCACTGTCGGCATGGACCGCATCTTCCTTCCTTACCCGGCTCTGGTTTTGTTAGCCATTGGAGGACTCCTTACTCTCACCTTGACCCTGCATCTGGCACGCGCTGTCGGCTGGCTGCATGGAAAATATGCAAAGTGGATGTTGGTCAGCGAGTAGAATTTTACCAAATGTTCCGTAAAGCTCCCAGCTTTATCAGTGGAGATGTAAGGAACGGTTTTGCTTGTAGTATACTAAACATAGAAGCTCTCGGACTAGAGAGCCCGGGCTTTGCCCTAGAAGCCCCCCGCCTTTAGGCGTGGGGAGTAGTCACATATTCCTCATGATAAAATCACGTTCATGAATCGCCTACTCTCTTTTCTCTCATCCTTGATCCTTCTTTCGCTCGCCTGCTCCACAACAACAACCACGCCCGCTCCGCCGCAAGATCAGGGCGTGCCCTCGGGAAGTGTTTTGTTTCAGGATGCCTTTGCGAAGCCTGTATCTGGTTGGGATCGATTCTCAACTGCCGAGGGCACAATGGATTATGACGCGGGCGGTTATCGTCTTTTGGTTAATGCGCCTGAAACGAATTTTTGGTCGACTCCGCATAAAAATTTTGCGGATGTGCGCATGGAAGTAGACTCAGGAAAAATTGGCGGCCCTGACGAAAACCGCATCGGTTTGATCTGCCGTTATTCAGGCAGCGACTATTATTTCTTCATGATCTCCAGCGACGGATTTTATGGCGTTGGGATTTTTACTGGCGGAAAAGCTCAGCTGCTTGGTCAGAGTGAAATGCAGTCAGATGGTAATATCAAAACGGGACTGGCTGTAAATCATCTCCGCGCTGATTGTATGGGCGACACGCTTACCTTTTATATCAACGGTTCTCAAGTAGCCTCTTTAAAGGATACAACTCTAAAATCAGGTGATATCGGTTTGTTGGCTGGCACATTCGCTCAACCAGGAGTAGATGTGATCTTTGATAATTTTGTGGTGCTGAAACCGTGATGGATCATGCAGAGTCGGGGAGAAAATATTTCTGAAACTGCGCCGAAATTGGGAGATATCAAACTTTGTGAAAGCGTATTAATGAGTGGGGAATCATAGCCGTTGAATTCAGATTAACCGTTAATATACCTCCAACCATTATCCGACAATCGCAATGATAAAATAACTACTGTATTCCTCCATCCACAAATCATGCTCCCATCCAACTTGCTCCCCGATTTCCGCGTCCGTCAACGAGACTACTTGCTCGAAATCTCGCGCATGTTGACTCAGGAATTAGATCTTGAGAAATTACTGGCGCGTATTTTAAATGTCTCCATTGAAATGCTGGCAGGCCAGGCGGGCATCATCGCGCTCAAACAACCGCAAGGCTGGCGCGTCTCCGCCGCGCATGGGATCGCTCCGGCATTTATGAGCTACCTCACACCTTTACTGGCAGAAGAAGTTGTCAGCGAATTGGATGTGCGTGAACTCAACCGCATGTTAAAAGAACTGACTTACACTGCGAGTATGGGATTGCTTAATGGAACAGGCCTGCCCCTCGCCGCACACGGACAAGTCATTGGCGTGATCTTCATCTTCCGCAATTACGCCGATTTGTTTACACCGAATGACCGCGTGCTTTTACAATCCTTCGCGGATCAGGCCGCGATTGCCGTCTTCAATGCCCAACTTTATGGGGATGTTTCTTACGAAAAACAACGCCTGGATGCGTTACTTGACTCCGCCGCAGACGGCATTCTTATTCTCAACGCCGAGTTGGTGATCGAACGCTGTAATGGTGCATTTGAAAAATTATACGGTCTCAGCCGCGATGAAATTGTCGGAAAAAAACATAAAGAGATCGTGCGCTGGCAGAAGGAGCCGCAAGGCACAACGCTTGAAGAATCAGTTTTAAGCGGATGGCCGCTCACACCCAACGCAACACTTTATGTGGAAGGCGATATCGCAAGACCTCTACCGCCGCATCTTCCAGTCGGTATTACTTACGCGCCTTTGCTTTCAAGTGAACATAAATTACGCAATGTATTTGTCAGCGTGCGCGATATTACACACTTCCGCAATGCCGATGAGATCAAGGCCACTTTTATTTCAATTGTCAGCCATGAACTGCGTACACCGGTCGCGCTTATTAAAGGATATGCGTCCACATTGCGGCGTGATGATGCGCGCTGGGACAAACGTACCATCAGCGATTCACTGGCCGTCATCGAAGATGAAGCAGATCGTTTATCGAAGATGATCGATGATCTGCTTGACGCGTCGCGCTTGCAAGCTGGCGGACTGAGTTTGAATCAAGCCGATGTCTCCATCCCCAACCTTGCACACCGTCTGATCGAGCGTTTCGCGGCGCAGTCTCCGAAGCATCAACTGGTCGCCGATTTTCCGCAAAACTTTCCAGTTATCATTGGCGATGAAACGCGCATCGAGCAAGTGATTGCAAATCTCGTTTCTAATTCAATTAAATACGCGCCCGCTGGCGAGATCAAGATCAGCGGAAGTGTGCGGCCTGAACAAATTATTATTTGTGTGAGTGATGAAGGCTCTGGCATCGAAGCCAAAGATCTGCCTCATATTTTTGACCGCTTTTATCGTTCAACGAATGCCGCCAAGCAGACGAAAGGCGCGGGGCTGGGACTTTATCTTGCGCGCGCGATCGTCGAAGCGCATGGCGGACGCATCTGGGCCGACGCTTCAACTGGTTCTGGCGCGAGGATCTGTTTCTCACTTCCGAGATGATCCAGACCTGACAGGTCTTTTCAAATGGTAAAATAACGTATCTTTATTTAGTAAGAAGGAAAATCAAATGGCAAATGCAATTCCCCCACGAAGTAAAGTAAACAAGAAATTAACCTGGAATGCCGAGAGCCTTTTCACATCTGCCAGGGCCTGGGATACGGAAGTCAATAAGATCATCGCCGACATTCCTGTTGATTCAAACTCAGTCCGCCAGCTTGCAAGCGCGACGCGTCAAGCAGATCATCTTGCGCGCGTCTCGCGCATTCATGTACGCGGGTTTCTCTCATGCGGTGGATACCACCAACCAACAATCCGCGGGCATGAGCGGCAAAGCTGGCGGCATGTTTGGGCAGGTCTTTGCCGCAGTCGCTTTTCTAAATCCTGAGCTGCTCACGATCGGAAAAATAAAACTTGATGAATGGATGGAGCAGAATCCCAGACTGGCAGTTCAACGCCATAATATTGAGAATCTGTTCCGCAAACAGGCGCACGTCCGCTCTGGCGAAGTGGAAGAAATCATCGGCATGTTGGCTGACCCGTTTCAAGGAGCTTCAACTTCCTCGAGCATGTTGACTAACGCTGATTTTAAATTTAATCCAGCCAAAGACAGCAAGGGCAAAAAGATCGAAGTGACGCAGAGCAACTTCCACACCGCTTTGATGGAACATCCTGATCGTAAGGTGCGCCAGAGCGCCTTCGAAAGTTACATGGACAAGCATCTGGAATTCAAGAACACGCTGGCGGCCAATCTCACCACATCCATCAAAGCCAATGTGTTCAACATGCGCGCCCGCAAACATGAAAATACATTGGCCGCGTCATTGTTCGACCTGAATATTCCCACAGATGTTTTCTATAACCTGATCGATACCTTCAAGAAAAAACTGCCCGTCTGGCATCGCTATTTTGAAATTCGCCGCAAGGCATTGAAGTTGCGAGATGTCAACTATTACGATATGTGGGCGCCCATCGCAAAAAAGAAAGTCAACATCTCCTACGAAAAAGCAGTGGAGTTGATCTGCGACAGCCTCGCGCCAATGGGCAAGGAATATACTGATACCATTCGGCGCGGCGCACTCAAGGAACGCTGGGTCGATATGCAGCCGAATCAAGGCAAGCAGAACGGCGCGTTCTCATGGGGCGCGCCCGGCACACATCCATTTATTATGATGTCCTACACCGATGAAGTAGGCAGCATGAGCACACTGGCGCATGAACTCGGTCACTCGATGCACTCCTATCTCACATGGAAAAACCAGCCGCTCGCGTATGCTGAATATTCGCTGTTCGTGGCAGAGGTCGCATCTAATTTCCATCAAGCCATGATGCGCGGACATTTACTCAACACGGTCAAAGATAAAAACTTCCAGATCGCGTTGATCGAAGAAGCGGTGGGCGGCAACTTCTTTAGATATTTCTTTCAGATGCCGACTCTGGCACGCTTCGAATTGGAGATTCACAAACAAGTGGAACGCGGCGAATCACTGACAGCCGATTCAATGATGGAGCTGATGGCTGATCTGTTTAGCGAGGGATTTGGCCCCAGGGTGAAAGTAGATCGTCCGCGCGTTGGAATGGTTTGGTCCACCTTTGGGCATCTCTTCCAGGATTATTACGTGTACGCGTATGCGACTGGCATCTCCGGTGCGCACGCGCTCTCTGGCAGAATCCTGCGTGCCGAGCCGAATGCTGTCGAAGATTATCTCGGCTTTCTTAAATCAGGCTCATCCGCCTATCCATTGGATGTGCTCAAGAAAGCCGGCGTTGATCTGACCACGCCCAAAGCTGTTGAAGAAACCTTCGCTGTGCTGGAAGGCTATATTGATCGGCTGGAAGAATTGGTCGGGTAAAGAACGCCCTCTTCGCAACAACATAAATTAAAATCAAGAAATTGGAAAATCATAAATGCCACAAACTCAAATCTCATGTCCTCGCTGTAGACAGATCATCCCGGCCAACGTTGAACAATTATTCGACGTCACTCACGAACCCGCATCCAAACAACGCTTGCTAAGCGGACAGTCGAATCATGCGCGCTGTCAATATTGCGGATATGAAGGCCGCATTCCAACTCCCGTTGTATACCATGACAACGAAAAGGAATTGCTGTTAACCTTCTTCCCGATGGAATTGGGAATGCCCATCAACGAGCAGGAAAAAATGATTGGCCCAATGATCAGACAGGTCATGGAACGTCTGCCGTCAGAAAAACGCAAAGGCTATCTCCTCAACCCGCGAGCCAACCTGACGTACGAATCGATGATGGAAACTATTTTGAATAAGGATGGCATTTCATCCGAGATGATCAAAACCCAACAGGAACGTGTTCAACTTGTCGAACGTTTACTCAAAGTGACCACTCCGGATGTGCGCTCTGAGATGATCAAGCAGAACGAGAAGATCATCGATGAACAATTCTTTGGGTTGTTCAGCCGCATCGCGCAAAACGCCATGCAAGGCGGGCAGGAACCGATCGCGCGCGCGTTGATCGAATTGCAGAAACAACTTTTGGAAGAGACGGCGTTTGGCCGCCAGCTTAAGGAATCTGTCGGAGAAATAGAAGCAGCTACAAAGATATTACAAGATGCGGGGCAAAGTCTCAATCGCGAAAAGCTGCTCGACTTCGTCCTCGAAGCTCAGAATGATGCCCGTATCCGCGCGTATGTTCAACTGGCGCGCGGCGGTATGGATTATGTCTTCTTTCAAAATCTGACTGAAAAGATAGATAAGATTTCAGGCGATGAGAAGATTCGCCTCGAATCTATTCGCGAGAAATTATTGGGGTTCGTTGCCGAGATCGATAAACAATTGGAAGCGCGTTTCAAACAGGCAACGGATTTTGTTGAATCATTACTCACACATGATGACGTGGAGAAAATGACCCGCGAAAATATTGAAGGCTTTACCCAGGATTCTGTGGAAGTGGTTAATCAACTTTTGCGTCAGGCTTCCGAAAAGAATGATTACACACGCATGGGCAAGCTCCAGAAAATGGCGCAGGTTCTGCAGGAAGCCAGCGCGCCCCCGCCTGAAGTGGCTTTCATCGAACTGTTGATCCAGGCACCTGATGACGAGGCCGTTGAGAAGATGCTCGCGGATAACGACGCCGTGATCACTGACCAATTTCTCGAAGCCTTAAGCGGCCTCGCCACTCAAATGGACTCGCAAGCCTCACAGGGAAACCCTGAAGCGCAAGCGCTTTCGCAAAGACTTGGTGAAGTTTTTAAGATCACGCTAAAGTATTCCATGAAAAAGAAAATGAAATAAAAATTTCAACGAAGTTTGGCGCTGGTCTCAGACCAGCGCCAAACTGTAACGGGATAAATGTCGCTAACCTTTGAAAGAAAGTTTGGATATAAAAAAATCTATGATACCAAATTCTACAAACCGCTCAGCACTTACACGCTTCGCATGGTTATCCATTGGCGCGGCAGTTCTCACCATTGCGCTCAAGTCAATTGCATACCTGCTGACAGGTTCAGTGGGTCTGCTTTCAGATGCGCTAGAATCATTGGTCAATCTGGTTGGGGCTTTGATGGCGCTGGCAATGCTTATCGTCGCTGCGCGCCCAGTGGATGAAGAGCATGCATACGGGCACAGCAAAGCTGAATACTTTTCCAGCGGTGTCGAAGGGACATTGATCCTGGTGGCCGCTGTCAGTATTATCGTGGCTGCCTTGCCACGGCTGATTACGCCGAAACCGCTTGAACAGATCGGGGTGGGATTGGCCGTTTCAGTTGGTGCTTCTCTGGTCAACTTAATTGTTGCGCTCATCATTCGGCGGGCGGGCAAACTCCATAATTCCATTACGCTTGAAGCCAACTCAAATCATTTGATGACAGATGTATGGACTTCGGTGGGTGTGATTACCGGAGTTGGTATGGTGACACTTACTGGCTGGCAGCGATTGGACCCGATCGTGGCGATGCTCGTCGCCGCCAACATCATCTGGACAGGGTTTGGCATCGTTCGTAAATCTGTATTGGGATTGATGGATACTGCATTGTCGCTTGACGAGCAGAAATTAATTCAAAAAGTGTTGGAACCTCATAGGCAAGGTGGAGTGGAATTCCATGCACTTCGTACCCGTCAATCTGGAGCGCGGCAGTTTGTGTCATTTCATGTGATCGTCCCCGGCAGATGGACCGTTCAGCGTGGGCATCAATTATTGGAAAAAATAGAAGCCGACATTCGTGACGCACTCCCAATCGTTACTGTGTTTACACATTTAGAATCGCTCAACGACCCCGCTTCATGGGATGATACAAATTTGGATCGCAAAGATAAATGAACAAAATCGGGGCTGGTTTCAGACCAGTCCCGATTTTGTTCTATCTTAATCCTTCGAACAAATCCGTCTCCGCTTTTCTGCCCCCATTGACCAAACTGAACGCCCGATAAAAAGTCCCTTGCATGGCGAGGACCGAGGCCGCGGATCCTTCCGGCATTTCAGCCAACGCGCCTATAGTGGATAATTGACTCTTATGGCATTGAATAGCCTTCCACGCGGCGCTGCAATACTCTGTCATTTCAATGCGAGTTGTGATCATCCATTCCTTCCAGGGAAATTCTTCGCGAATCTGGTCATCTACTGGGAAGGTCATATCGTCCATGAACGGCGCGATGAGGTTGATGAAATTTTCGCCATCCACCATGTAATAAAGTTTTGAAACACGATGCGCGGGAAGATTTTCTGAATCTTTATAGCTTGAGTCTGCGGCGCAGATGATGGCGGCGGAAGTGAATTGGCCCACGGCGATGTGATCGGGGTGGCCGTAATTTCCATCGGGAGGAAAAGTCACAACAACCTGCGGCTTGATTCGGCGGATGTGGGTGACGATTTTGCTGATGGCTTCGGCGTGATCGGCTTTGTCCACGTCGCCGTCTATGTAATTGAGAAAACTCAACGATTTCATGCCGAGTTCTTTGATCGCGTTCTTCAATTCAACCGTGCGGATTTGACCGAGAATGCTCAATCCCGGATTCTGCTCCTCGGGACCGAACCAGCCTCTCTCGCCGCGTGAAGCGCAGACGAGGTGGGTGTCTACTCCTTCTGTAGAATACTTTGCCAGTGTTCCGCCCATGCCCATTGATTCGTCATCAGGATGTGCAAAAACTGCGAGGAGTTTTAAGACATCCATATTGACTCCAAAAACCAGATTTTTGAAATTAAAGACTCGAAACCTTTAGGAGGGTTTCGGGCGAGATGTTATATCCCTTCGCAAGACCCGCGACGAAACGTCCGCCTTTTGGATTGATCCGCCACAAACCAAAATCTTCAAGTTTGAACAAGGATTCTGATTCTGGAAAGCGTTCGATATACATTTTTTTGATTGGGGTAAAGCCTGGTTCGCCGTTTTGCATGAGCTCGGCCGAACCACGGATGGAAACTCGGCCAAGCGATTGGGGGTTGGTGCGACCGTCATCGGATTCAGTAATCAACAAGTCCATGCGTTTATTTTTTTGCAGATCCATGAAAAGTGGCATAAGGCGGCTGCCGAAAATATGAAATGTGGAAAAATCTTGCGTGACCACAAATTCAACCATGGATACATGCGGGGCTTCATCACGCAGTGTGCCAAGTGCGGCAATACGGGTGTTACGAATGATCTGGGCTAACAATTTTTCTGATTGAATATCCATGTTTGCTATTCACCATTTGGAGGATTTGTCAGACGAATACCATGACCACGTACTGTGTTGATAAATTGATGAGTTGGATCAAGCGCCGCGAGACGGTCGCGCAGGCGGCGGATGAGTGCATCCAAAGCCTGATCAGACACGCCTGCCATTTGATCCTCGCCCCAGACCATACTGACAATGTCGCTTCGGCTAATAACCTGACCTTGATGTTCGTACAACATCCATAACAATTTGAATTGCTGGGCTGAGAGCGGAGGTACAACTTGCTGTTGGTTGACCCATACTTGTCTCGATTTTTGATCCATTAGCAAACGGCCGGAACGCAAGCCGCCTTCAGCAAGCGGCATGGTGGCATCTGATGTCAGGAAAAGGAATTGTTGTGCAAGCGCGATGCCAAGCAGATCGCCATCCTGCAACATAATGGGCGTGGTTAATTCTGTCCCATTGTGATTGGTGCCGTTTTTGCTTCCAAGATCTTCAATCGTCACGCCCTCGGCTGTAGGAGTGACGCGCGCATGGAAGCGCGAGACCTGGCGGTCTTGAACATGTATCTCGCAGGTGGGATCTCGGCCGACCATTAATGTATGGCTTAGTGACCATCGTTGTCCCTTTAGCGGACCGTCCTGCGCAACAAGGATGGGGTACTCTTCTTCGTGTTTCATAAAATTCCTCAACTATTGCTTTTAGAAAAAATATTTCAGTAAAGATCATGTCACTTGACAATTTATCGCAGGTGACGGGAAGAACTTTCTCGTAATGGTGTAATGATAATTATATACTCTATAAGACTAAAGACGTTTATAATATAGCAGAAAAGTGGCATTCTGTGCATATCAAGCTCGTGTTTTTTTGGTCTTGATATATTTCTGCAAGTGATACACGCCGAAAACATCACTTCATTGAAGACCTTACATGTAATTGCCCAGGGAATCCACTTTCAGGCCACAAGGAGAAGATTTGCCCCAACCATTGAAGAATGGGGAGATTCTGCGTGACCGCTATAAGATCCGTGAACTGATCGGACAGGGCGGCACCGGCAGTATATACCTTGCAGATGATATCCGTCTGGAAGGTCGTTTGTGCGCGCTCAAGGAAGTAGAGCACAATCAGGCACTCCCACCTCAAGTCTTTAAACAGGCGCGCGAACAATTTTTTCGCGAGGCTTCTGTTCTTGCGCGTCTCGATCATCCCAACCTGCCCAAAGTCTCAGATTTCTTTTCGGATGGGCCGCGTGATTATCTCGTGATGGATTATGTTCCAGGCAAAGACTTGCGCGAACGCATGCTGCAGGCACGTCGTGATAAAACCTTCCTGTTAGAAGCTGAAGTGATTCAATGGGCTGTACAAATTGCAGACGCTTTGAACTATCTTCACCATCAAGATCCATCCATTATTCATCGCGATATCAAACCAAGCAACCTCAAGATCACACCAAGCGGAGTGATCAAACTGGTGGACTTCGGCCTCGTCAAAATCCTTGCTCCAGATGAAGTCACGATCACGATCATCCAGGGGCAGGGCACGGCAATTTATACCCCATTGGAGCAATATGGTGGTGATGACGCTCATACAGAAGCGCGGGCTGATATCTTCTCCTTTGGAGCAACTCTCTATCACCTGCTGACGAACGAGCCTCCCACTGAAGCACGCAAACGCTTCCTCGACACCCGCAGCCTGACTCGGCCTCGAGAAATTAATCCAGGCATTAGCATTCAAGTAGAAAAAGCAATCCAGTGGGCAATGTCATTGCATCCGGATGAGCGCCCGAGGGATGTGCTTGAATTTCGTGATGCATTGATCGGCAGGCATGAATCCCCCGAGCGCATAGAGAAACGAACCAGTTTCGATGCTCCAACAATCTCCATTTTTCCGCAGGAACAGATCGCCGGCTACATTGGATTAGTATTATTCTTGATCGGGCTTGTGGCTACGCTTGTGAGATGAAAAATTGGATTGCAGCCTGCAATCTGTTATTCCGCTTCGGTCTTTGTTTTTTCGATCATCCTGCAGAACGAACAAAGATCGGGGGTGGATGTGGGTTGTCTGCACTTGGGGCATGGATGTAAATGCTGCATTTCAATATTTTTTTCAATGAACAAATTTCCGCTTTTTCTTGCTTCTAGAAAATTTAAATAAAAAATGAGCTTCGCGCCAGGGCGGACAGTTTCAAGTTGATTAAGCGTTTCCTTGTAAAAAATAGATTGTGAACCTTCGGCGAAGGGACATTCATCATAAATATAATCAATGCCGCGCGCGATGGCGTAGGCGGTCATCTCGCGTTCGTAAAAACGACAGAGCGGTTTGACTTTACGTGCCAGTCCGCCAGACGATGCGGGTAGAACAGGTCCCTGCCGCAAAAGGTATTCATTTATCCAGTTTAACGTGTTGCCGAATAGCACGGCGGCTTCATCATCAAGATTGTGACCTGTCGCGAGCACATCATAACCAAGGTCACGGGCAATGCGATTCATCTCGTGTCGTTTTGCTAATCCACAGACAGCGCACGGTTTTCCATATCCGCGATGAGTCCTTTCCGCGATCACAGGGATGGGCTGGCCGTATTCCTTTTCAATATCCACCACATGCAGTTTGAGATTATTTTCATTTGCGAATTTTTCTGCAAGGCGATGCGACTCGTTCGAATAATCGATCTCCCCGTCGATCCCGAGTCCGAGATAGAGACCATCCGCCTGGTAACCCAGTTTGATGAGAATATCCCACAGCGAAAGAGAATCTTTGCCGCCTGAAACCGCCACGAGAATTTTTTCCTCGTGCGTGAACATTTCATATTTTTTGATAAAGCGTTCTGTTTGCTCGGGAATCCATTTGAGATAATGTTCTTTGCATAAAGCCAGCTTGTGCTGGCGCATGTGGACAGAAGCCTTGTTTTCACATTTTCGGCATTTCATTATTTTCAACCACCAGAGATCACCGCGATCAACTTGATCACGTCGCCGTCTCTTAGGACTATATCATCGGTGATCATTTCGCCATTAAGCGTTGCGATGACAGATTCTGGCACGATGTTATTCTTCTTCAACGCGTCGACCAGCGCCATCCCCGCGCGCACTTCATATTCTTTATCTCGTAAGATCAACTTGACTGTCATAGCGCTCCTTGAGAAATGGATTTTATCATCCTTCCGCTTGACATTCCCCCTGCCTTGACGTAGCATAGTGGCATGAAAATCGGAATGATGGTGGACTCATATAAACCGTATGTCAGTGGAATTACCAATTACGTTGACATTAACAAGCGTTACTTTGAAATGGCGGGACATGCTGTATTTGTTTTCACTTTTGGTGATATTGACTATGAAGATGGCGAACCCAATGTGATCCGCAGTCGCGGCTTACCGCTGGCTGATTCTGGTTTCTACTTATCCATGCGGTACTCAAGAGCGGCCAAAAAACTTTTGCAAACCATGGATGTTGTTCATGTTCAACATCCATTTCTTAGCGGACGGCTGGCTTTAAGATATTGTCGAGATATCCCCATCGTTTACACCAATCACACTCGTTACGACCTATACGCCCAGGCCTATCTGCCGATGATGCCTGAAGAAATGAGTCAGGGACTTTTGCAGGCCTACATGCCTTCTTTTTGCAAAGCAGTTGACCTGGTCATTGCTCCATCCGCTGGCATGGAAAAGGTTCTGCGTCAACTCAATGTAGACGGGAATATCGCCGTTGTGCCAAACGGTGTCGATTTGAAAAACTACTACTCGGCCGTCCCTCTTTCACGTGCCGAATTTGGATATAAGGATGATGATATTCTGCTTGTCTATTCGGGCCGTCTTGCGCTTGAAAAAAATCTCCCATTCCTTTTGAAATCCTTTGTCGGCGTTGCAGAAGCTCTTCCTAATGCGCAGTTGCTGCTGATCGGAAGCGGAGTCAAGATATTTGAAGAAGAGATCCGAGCGCTTGTTGGCGAGTTAAATCTTTCGCAGCGCGTCCGCTTTACCGGGCGAATTGCCTATGATCAACTGCCTGCGTATCTTGCCATGTGCGATATTTTTGTAACTGCATCTGTTACCGAGGTTCACCCACTTTCAGTCATCGAGGCTATGGGCGCGGGGCTGCCCGTGATGGGGATTCAATCTGTTGGGGTGGGGGATACCGTGCAGGATAAGATCACTGGCTATCTATCGACCAATGATCTGACCGCCTTTACCGCCAAACTTACCCTGCTCTGTATTGATCCGCTTCGACGTGCCCAAATGGGCGACGCGGCTCGAAAGGCATCCTCCGCTTACGCCGTTGAACGAACCACAGATATCCTGCTTAAGCGGTATGAAAATCTGGTGGAAATTGCCAAGCCGCGAAAGGGCAACTGGTCTATTCGTCTGCGTAGGCTTATGGAAAATTTCATGCAATGACAAAGTATAAAAAACAGATCGGCGCATGGGGTGAAGGCATCGCCGCAGATTGGCTTGCTGAACGCGGATACCGTATCGTTGCGCGTAACATCCGAACGCCATATGGAGAAATAGATATCATTGCAGAGCAGGGAGATGTTACGATTTTTGTGGAAGTTAAGACTCTCACTTCTAGTATTACAGCGCAAGGTTGCGAGTGAAAAGCTCAAGTTGAGCGATTTTTTTCTTGCGGTGTGAACGGTAAGCGACGAAGTTGCGTTTTTGGTAATAGTGCACTCGCTCCATAGCTGATTGAATGTCCGAAATAAATGAAGGCAAAACGCTGCAAAGCAAAATACGAACTTGATAAATGGTAAGCGCAGGAGCCTGTTCTTGAAATTGAATTCTCAAACGCACCAGGAAATGATGAGCCATCATTCCGCAAACTCTGACCAGCTCTGCCAGGGGAATATGGATAGGAGCATTGCTAAAAAAGTATTTGATCTCCGAAGGATCGTCCAGATTGCGGCGAATGATCAACCAGAGTTCACCAGCGGGCAAGCCTGCGCGCGATTCAGTCACGCGCAGAAATGCGAAATCACAAACAATGGGTCCCTTGCTGCCTTCTTTGATCACCGCTCGGGTCCAATCTTGCTTTTGTATCTTCTTCACCAAATCCTTGACCTGGATGGGATGCTTCCTCGCATCGCTCAATCGCAATTGAGTGGGATGATGTCCGTGACCGCTCCATTGGGGAATATGAACCTTAGGCGCACTACACCAGATCAGGCTGTTGTCCTTGATGGCAGTGAAATACCACTTTCCCATAGCTGCGATACCGTCCCGAAAGGCGGAACTATCTCCATACAAAGCATCTGCCGCCACCCAGGAAAACGGCAAATTGCTTCGTTGGATGGCACTTTTCAACAATTCCAGCCCGATTCCCGGCTTCGTTTTGAAATCCAGATCTTCCGGTACCCCGCAGGCTTGCCTTTGCTCGGCATATCCTTCTTCAAGCCACTTTTCTGGCATGAACAACCTGCCTTCGATCAAACTATATCCTTTGCGACTGGCGTATCCCAAATACACTCCGACTTGCCCGTTCGCGATCTTTCCCACCGACCCACAATATTGAGCCGCCACCCCGACCGATGCTGTGCCTTGTTTGACCGAGCTCGATTCATCAATCAACATGACCCCGTCCTCTTCCCCCAAACTCTCCCCGATCAATTCTTGATGGGTCGCGATCACTGGCTCCGTCTCCCATTGGCTTTGCCCGACAAAGTATTGCAGACTGCGTACTTTCTCTTTCTGTCCCAGCGCCATCTGTTCTACATTCTTACGCGTCGTATTACCCAGCAAGCCATGCAGATAGGTCAGGCTTTTCTGGATTTGCTCCACTCGTTGAAAGGCAGACTTGAACAGCTTCATGTATTTTTTCGTTTCACTCAAGAACAACTTGACATCTTTCGTCGACAGATTGCACTCGGGGGCCGGGCATGTTTCAACTTGAATTCCACTAAGCTGCCTCTCGGTTTTCCTGATCAACTCCTTGGTTTGACTCGACAACTTTTCTCGTCTGGTTTCGGTTACAATTTCTTTCGGCATGGTTTTCTTCCTCTCCTTTTCACTTGGCAGTGATTGGAGAAAGATAACATGCTTTTTTCTCAGATTACCCTGTTTTTACACTCGCAACCTTGCGCTGTAATACTAGTAGGGAATTTTTTCCTGAAAAGAATATCACACGCACAAAACAACAACACATGTTGAATGCGGCACAATACTACACTGCCGAGCATGAGATTGACCATATTCAAATTGACGCCATTGCCGTGGAAGGTAAACCCGGTACAAAACCCATCATCACACATTTTGAAAATGTTATTTAGACAGCCAAATATCTGATGGGTCTCTGAAACGCGTAATTTCTAGTTTGGTATAATTTCGTAGGTTAACTGAAATAAGGAGATTAGTATGGCAAATATTATTGGCCCAGATGTTAGTTTTTATCAGGATGATCCCCAAACCCCGCAAGGGATTGATTTTGCCCAGATGCGTCAATCTACAGAGTTTGTAATTATCCGCGGGGGTCAAAACCTTTGGGTTGACTCAGACTTTAAAGCAAATTGGCGTGAAGCGAAAATTGCCGGGCTAGCGCGTGGTTCTTACTGGTTCTACGATAGTCGCGCAGATCCCAAGAAGCAAGCTGATTTATGGATACAACAATTTGACGGTGACTTCGGGGAACTTCCTATATTTGCAGATTTGGAAGAACGATATAACGGCGCGTTCAAGGGTTGGAAGAACTGGTACACGTTCCTTGAAAGATTAAAAGTGTTGGTGCCGCAAAAGGAAATATTCATTTATACCGCCTATTATTATTGGCTTGAATTTGCACCGAACCCAGTCACACACAAAGCCAACTTGGAATATTTTCATAAATACCCATTATGGATAGCCAATTATGGATCTGCTCAGCCTTTGGTTCCCCCGCCCTGGGCAAAGACTGAATGGGCTTTTTGGCAATATACCGATAATGGAGACGGCAAACCTTATGGCGTGGAAAGTCTTAATATTGACTTGAACTATTTCAATGGAGATATTGATGCTTTCCGCACAAGATTTAATCTCATTGAACAGCCGCCACCACCACCTCCGCCGCCACCACCTCCGCCACCTCCGCCGCCGGAAACGGTTTGGCATCGGATTACTACATCTTCACTAAAAGTACGACAAGGTCCTGGGCTGACTCATCCTTCCATAGGTTTTCTTTTCTTTGGCGAGATCGTTGAGGAGATCGGTGCAAATTCAGATAGAACCTGGATTAATATCCGCAGGTTGGATGGGAGTCTGGTTGGCTGGAGTTCAGCCGCCTACATGGTCAATGTGGATGGGTCAACTCCTCCGATACCTGAGGTACCGCCTTCCCCGATCCCAAATTATGATGATAAAAATTGGTACCGTGTAAACACAGACGTTCTCAACGTGCGTGAGACTCCTACTGTGAGTGGTGGGAAGATATTAGGCTTGGTGATGAAGAACGATACCTTGCCTGCCGTAGATGATACAACCAACCCAAATTGGGTACAGGTAGAGCGGTTGGATGGTTTGAAAGGCTGGTGCGCCAAGAACCTACTTGTCTTGATTGGCACTCCACGACCAGCATCAATAAGGCAGGTTTTATTTCCCGGTGTTACTTATCTGCGTAATGACCTGAAAACTCCACGTCCGATCGTTGTACATCTGATGGTTGTTGACATGCAGACTCCAAATCTTGAATTCCTTGTCACGCCTTCATCATTTTTAAACGGCACCATCTGTTCGCGAACAACATCCAGTTTCCTGGATGAATTCAAATTACATTTTGCAATCAATGCAGATAGTTGGACTTATTTGGATGCCACCACATTTCCACCCGTTGTCTATTGTCCGAAGGGCGGTGAGCCTGTCAAGCTAAGTGGATTCGCCGCCTCCCGAGGGAATATCTACTCGCCGATAAAAACGATTCAACCTGAGATCTATATCAATTCCCGCAATCAAGTGAATGTGGAGGCACCGACAGGTAATATTTTCAATTCTTTCGCCGGTGAGCGAAGGGTAATCGAAAAGGGAGTGATGGTTAAGAATCTGGCCGCCGCCCTCCCCAACCCGCGCACTGCACTGGGTTTGAATAAAAATGGACGTTGGCTCAGCCTGCTAGTGATCGACGGCCGGCAGGATGGCTACAGTGAAGGCATGACATTCCCCGAAATGGCTGGACTGATGCTTACGTACGGCATTTATACTGGTGTGAACCTGGATGGCGGCGGCTCATCCACAATGGCCATCAAAGGCGTGGATGGCAAGGCACGCGTGTTGAATTCACCTATCGACCTGAATGTACCCGGTAAACAACGGCAGGTTGCGAATCACCTTGGGCTTTATATCAAGAAATAGAAAGCCGCCATAAAAAGATACTCGAGAAGTAATCATTTTCCTGCTTTGGTTTTTGCAGGATATGTCTGAGCGAAGAATAAAAAATTAAAATAGCAGCAATCAAATGCCCCGTATCACCGCGGGCTTTTGATTATCAGTTGAGACCACAGCTAAAGTCAAATTTTTTAATACGAGAAATAATACTTTCATTCTCGTTACCTTGCATGTCTTGCACGGAAAAACTTCGGCAGACCTCATCTTTGGAGTAAGGTGTAGATTCCATATTGTCACTATCAAAGAACTCGGAGATTTCTTCGTGGAAATCTCCGAGTTCTCGCTTACAATCTATCCCATGTTTGACTTCTCGATCACTGCCAAAAATAATCGCGCCCGCGCAGGCGTATTCTCCACACCTCATGGTGAGCTGGTCACTCCCGTTTTCGCGCCTGTTGGCACGCAGGCTACCGTCAAAACTCTTACACCTGAGCATCTCAAAAACATCAACGCCTCACTTGTGTTGAGCAATACCTATCATCTTTATCTACGCCCCGGCGATGAACTTATCCGTGATATGGGTGGGCTGCATAAATTTATGCAGTGGCCGAATCCCATGCTCACAGACTCTGGCGGATATCAAGTCTTCTCGCTCTCGGACACACGTAAAATTGACGATGACGGATCTACTCATCGCTTCACGCCTGAGAAATCCATTTCCATTCAAGAAAATCTTGGCGCAGATATCATCATGGCCTTCGACGAATGTTCAGACCCGAATGATCTGGCTTATTCCAAAATCGCAATGGATCGGACTCACCGCTGGGCGGAGCGTTCTGTCAATGCGAAGACGCGTCCCGACCAGGCATTATTCGGAATCGTGCAGGGCGGAGTCAACCCTGATCTGCGTGCTGAGTCCGCGCAATTTATCGCCTCTCTCGACACGCCCGGTATTGCAATCGGTGGACTCTCGGTCGGCGAGACCAAAGAAGAAATGCACAACACGCTGGATATTGTCATACCGTTATTGCCAGAAATTAAACCACGCTACTTAATGGGAGTTGGCACGCCTGAAGATCTGATCAACGGCATCGCCCGCGGCGTAGATATCTTCGATTGTGTCCTGCCCACCCGACTGGCGCGTCATCATTCCGCATTTACACCTGAAGGACGCCTCAACATGATGAATGCGACCTTCTCAAGAGATTCCCGTCCATTAGATGAGGACTGCGATTGTTATACTTGCCTGACCTTTACGCGAGCGTATATACGGCATCTGATCGTTGCGAAGGAATTACTGGCCGGGACACTTCTCTCAATACATAATTTACGCGCACTGATTCGGTTGGTGGCTGAAATCCGTAGTACTATCATGGCAGGAACTTTTGAATCCCATGTGGATGGTTGGCTTGCCCAATGGGGCGGCAATGCAGAGAGAAAATTAAAAAATATATGAAACAACAGCAAGGAGCAAGTATGCTTAACCCGATCATTATTCCATCCCCAGACAAGAAACGCAGGGTCGTTTTAAATTACCTTGGTAAAACTCAATCGGGCCATGAATACTATTCCCTGTCAATTGATGGGATCCCGCTTTCGCTGGAAAACCGTATCTTTGGAAGCGTCTGCATGTGGTCTCACGAATCCCGCTTCCTATCCCTGCAGGAATGGAAGGAAAACGATAAAGTTACCGGAGCAAAATCCTACCTGCTCTTGATCTTCGACCTGCTTACCAGAAGGGAATGCGTCGTCGCAGAGGTGGAGGGTGCAAAAAGCGAAATTATTCCCGAGGGATTTATCGGGGAAAGTTTGATGTATAGAGTCATCCATGACGGTCAATTTGGAACTACCCGTAATTTTGAAAGCAAGTTCCAATATCTAAATGGATGGCAAACCTTGAAATAAAACAGGGTAATATGACGATTTTTCACGCATTCATACTTGGTATCGTACAGGGATTAACCGAATTCATCCCCGTCTCCTCTACAGCACATTTGCTGATTGTAGAAAAACTATTGGGCTTTCCATCAGACGATCGGACTTTTGCATTCTCGATCATCATTCAACTGGGAACTGTTTTTGCGCTTCTCCTTTTTTTTCTGAAGGATATTTGGCAGATCACAGAAGCCTTTTTTCTAGGGATCAAGAACCGTACCCCTTTCGAAAGTTTGAATTCCCGACTAGGCTGGCTCGTTATTGTGGCGACCATTCCCGCACTGGTCGTGGGGTTCTTCTTAAAAGATGTTGTCGAATCTATGTTCAGAGACCCCTTTACATTGGCCGGCGTCAGGCTGGTGATCACGGCAATAATACTGACTGCGGTGGAATATTTTGACCGCCGTCAGAGGACTCTGGAATCCGCTACATGGCAGGATGCTTTAACTGTGGGATTGTTTCAGGTACTGGCAATTTTCCCCGGCGCCTCGCGTTCTGGTACAACGATAGCGGGCGGCATGCTGCGTGGTTTTGACCGTCCTTCGGCGGCACGCTTTGCCTTTTTAATGTCTGCTCCGATTCTGCTCGCGGCTGGAGCGTACCAATCTTTAAAAGTTATTGATATGGCGGGGACTATTGATTTCCTCCCCATCCTTCTTACTGGCGTACTCACGGCCGCTATTGTGGGTTGGTTTTCCATAAAATGGTTAATAGGTTATCTCAATAACCATTCTCTTTATATTTTCGCCATCTATTGTGCTGTTGTCGGTTCCATTCTATTGCTTATTCAAAATAAATAATGTTTAATTTACTCGAACAACTCGTAGAAACTGAATCCCCCTCACACGACAAATCTGCAGTGGACCGTGTTGGTGCGATCATTGCCGATCAGTGTCGCAAACTTGGCGCTCAAGTTGAAATTCATCCCCAAACCTCCACAGGCAACCACATCGTTGCGCGCTTCCCCGGGCTTATAGAAAAGAGCGGCATCTTAATTCTCTGCCATATGGATACGGTTTTCCCACTTGGAACTTTAAAGAAAATGCCTTTTTATCAGAAGGATGGAAAGATTTACGGCCCCGGAGTTTTGGATATGAAAAGTGGTATCGTTATCGCTTTGAATGCCATCTCCTCGGTTCTTTCTTCGGGAGGGCCTGCCACACTTCCCGTCACGGCTTTGTTCACATCTGACGAAGAGATCGGAAGTCATTCCTCGCGCGCGCTGATAGAATCCCTCGCTCGCGAAGCAAGCTTGGTCTTCGTTATGGAGTCGGCATTAGTGGATGGTTCGCTAAAAACATGGCGTAAAGGTGCAGGCGGATTTAATATCCATGTGAAGGGACGCGCCGCGCACGCAGGCGGTGACCATTCACATGGCCGCAACGCCATTGAAGAGATGGCGCATCAAGTGATCGCGATCCAAAAAATGACAGATTACTCCAGACAAACCACGCTTAATGTTGGTGTTTTGCATGCGGGAACCGTCTCGAATGTTGTTCCTGAAGAAGCATTTGCTGAAGTAGATGTGCGCGTAATGCAGCCCGGCGAATGGGAACGGATCGAAGTTGAGATGAGAAATCTCAAACCTGTTTTGGATGGCACAACACTTAATATCACCGGGGATCTAAATCGTCCGCCCATGCCCTATGGCGAACTTAATCAAATCGCGTTTGCAAAAGCGAATCAGATCGCAAAAGAAAAACTCGGCATGGAACTAAAAGCCGGCGGCACCGGCGGCGCTTCAGATGGTAATTTTGTTGCGCCGTTGGGAATTCCTGTTTTGGATGGAATGGGCGCTGTCGGGGAAGGCTATCACTCGGAACGTGAATATATATTTGCCGAGAGTCTTGATGAACGTTCAATATTGCTCGCCGCTTTGATCCAAAATTGGTGAAATGAAAAAGGTGTTTTTTCTCCTTGTTCTTGCGTCTTTATTTATCCCTTCTTGTGTACCTGCAACACAAACTCCCCGAACGGAAATTATCACAGTTTTCGCTACACCCGCCGCCCAACCCTGGTTGACGGAACTCTATGTTTGCGCAGCAGAGTCGTCGGTGGTGTTGAATATCACCGCAGAAGACCCTGATATTTATCTGCGCGTGGGCGAGCCTGAGAATATTATTTCCCCTATTTTTCAAATTGATCAGGAAGAAATTTTGATCGTAACAAATCGTGAAAGTCCCATTAAGAATTTGACTCTCGCGGAGGCACAGGATCTGTTCGCGCAGGGAAATGCCTCGGCGCGGGTGTGGGTATATTCATCAGATACAGATGTGCAAGATGTGTTTGACCAGCTCGTGATGAAAGGAAGAAGAATCACTTCTCTGGCAGATGTCGCAATCAGCCCACAGCACATGTCCGACCTCTTAAACGCGGAAAAAGCTTCAGTTGGAATCCTCCCCAGACATTGGCTGGCTGGCAGCGTTCGCGATGTGTTTTCTGTGGGGGCTGCGCCTGTGTTGGCAGTCACATTAGAAGAGCCGCGGGGAGCGCTGCAAAATCTAATCTCCTGCTTGCAAAAATAGGAAACGCCTGTAATTTCGGGGGTAAAATAAAGGTTGTATGGCACATCTACTTAAGGCGGTTGCCCCGGCGGCCGCTTTTGTGTGTAAATTATGTCTTCCTCAATTATCGAATTACGCAACGTATCAAAAACTTACTCCACTGCGGCTGGTGACTTTATAGCGTTAACCAACGTGAACATGAACATCCTCGCCGGGGAGTTTCTTGGCATTGTTGGAAAATCAGGCGCGGGAAAATCTACTTTATTAAATATGATCAACGGTGTCGATCAACTCTCCAGCGGAGAAGTCATCGTCCGCGCAGATAATGAAAATATTTCAATCCATACCATGAGCGAAGACGAGCGCGCGCGCTGGCGCGGCAAAAAAATGGGCGTTGTCTATCAATCTTTTCAACTCCTGCCCATGCTCACGCTGATCGATAACATCACCCTGCCAATGGATTTATCTGATAATTACAAACCGCGCGAGTCAAAAGAACGCGCCATGCAGCTTTTGCAGCTGATGGAACTCGAGGAACACGCCAATAAATTACCCGCCTTTATTTCTGGCGGGCAGCAGCAGCGCGTTGCCATTGCGCGCGCGCTCGCCAATGACCCTCCCATTCTCGTCGCGGATGAACCAACTGGCAGCCTCGATTCCATCACGGCCGATCACATCTTTGAAGTCTTTGAGCATCTCATCACCGACCAGGGAAAAACGATCGTCATGGTCACGCATGATGTCGGTCTGGTCAGTCGCTTCTCGCGCAGTTTGACGATCGCAGATGGAGAATTGCTTTCGGAATCAATACCAGACACAAAATTAAATCACGGGCGGAAGAAATGAAAGTGCTTCGCGCCAAGCCGATAATTGATTCTGTCAAAAAGAATGAATCAGCATCTGAAGCCATGATCGAACTACGCGGCGTCGTCAAACGATTCAGCAATGCGGCGGGAGAGTTCACCGTCCTCAAAGGCGTGGACTTGACCATCGATCGCGGCGAATTTGTTTCTATCGTTGGAAAATCTGGCAGTGGGAAATCAACATTGTTAAATATGGTCACAGGCATAGACCATCCTACCGATGGCCATGTAGTTGTGAATGGCTCGGATATTTATACCGGTGTGACCGAAAGCCAGCGTTCCAAATGGCGCGGTAAAAATTTGGGGATCGTTTTTCAATTCTTCCAATTATTACCCATGCTCACACTTCTCGAAAATGTCATGCTTCCAATGGATTATGTGGACCTGTATGATTTCGATGAACGTCCCGCGCGTGCGATGGAATTATTAAAACTTGTGGGTTTGGAAAAATTTGCAAATAAATTACCCGTCTTGGTTTCAACAGGACAACAGCAACTCGCGGCGATCGCGCGCGCCATGGCTTGTGACCCGCCCCTGCTCGTCGCAGATGAGCCGACAGGAAATCTTGATTCGCGTTCGGCTGATACCATCATTCAATTGTTTGAAGGATTTGTAGCGCAAGGCAAAACCATCGTGATGGTTACGCATGACCCGTCGTTGACATCGCGTACAAATCGCAACATCATCATCTCTGATGGTGAATTGATCAATGAAACCATTTCGAAATCATTGCCGCAGTTGAGGCATCGTCATATGCTCGAGTTCACGAAGATCGTGGAAGAGCATAGCTATCTGCCGCATGAGACTATCATCTCGCGCGATCAAAACATAGATTATTTTTTTATGATCCGCAAAGGTGAGGTGGATGTGGTTTTAGAGGATAAAAAGAAAAATGAAAGTTTGGTCTCGCGTTTACAGGCTGGCGAATTCTTTGGCGAAATGGAATTAATGCGCGGCGGTAAATCGATTGCCAATGTACGCGCAGGCGATCAACCTGTGGAAGTGCTGGCTCTTCCGCGCGCAGACTTTATTCGGGTGATGGCTGAATCGCCGGTTACCGCTGACGCGATCAGAAAGACTGTCCACAGGCGGTTGGAAGCTCATAAAGTAGCGGATCAACGCTCCACAATACCCTAAAGTCTATTTATGTTTTTACTTTTGTTTTATATCGAATTATGGAAATAAAATATGCGACCCAGATGGCGTAAAGTTTTGCACGATCTAATAGATAACAAGGCGCGTACTTTGTTGGTGGTATTATCCATCGCGGTGGGCGTATTTTCCATTGGAGTGATCTCGGGCGCGTATCAGATCATATCCAATGATATGAGCGTTTCATACGCTGCGAATCATCCAGCTAATGTTGAATTACGCATGGCAAATTACAACACAGATGTGCTGACTTCCATTCATAATGCGCAAGGCATCGGTGAAGCGGAGGGGCGGCGCGTTAACAATTTCCGCGTGCGGGCGCAGGGCAGTGATCAGTGGGTGGCGCTGGATGTGGTGGCGCTGGAAAGTTTTAGCAAGAATCAGGTCAATTTACTGGCACCAGTTTCAGGGGCGGTTGAAGCCGGGAAAGATGAAATTCTGCTGGAAAAAGATGCACTTAAGAAATTAAATGCCGCGGTCGGTGAGAATCTCACATTAGAATTATCCGATGGAACTCTTAAAGAGTTAAAACTTGTTGGCATTGTGCAGGATGTCAGCACGGGCGCTGGCGATTTTCTTGCGCCGCCGTTTGCATATGTCGTGATGAAAACGCTGCCAACTTTACGTCAGCCTGAATTATTCAACCGCGCATACGTGACCGTTGCAGAAGGTCAGGATGATATTGCCAATATCCGCGAGGTGGGCACGGCCTTAAAAGATAGGCTGGATAAAAATGGCACAGCAGTTTCGCGCACGCGATTTTCAGAGACGCATAAACATCCGCTGGCAGATACGGTGAATGCCATTCTTGGTATTTTATTGGCGCTTGGAATTTTGATCGTGTTCCTTTCAAGCTCGTTGATCGCGAACACATTGAGCGCGTTGTTGAGTCAACACCTGCGGCACATTGGTGTCATCAAGTTGGTGGGCGGAAGAAACAAGCAGGTCTTCGCGATGTATCTCACACTCATCATGGCGTTTGGCGTGCTGGCTTTGTTGATCGCCGTTCCCTTGGGCGGACAGGGCGCATATGGTTTAGCGTTGTTCATTGCGAATAAACTACGATTTAATTTACTCGGCTATCGCATCGTGCCAATGGCGTTGATGATACAGGTCGCGGTGGGGCTGCTCGTTCCGCTCGTGGCGGGGCTTGCACCCGTGATCAGCGGCTCGCGTATTACAGTACTGCGCGCCTTAAGCGGCGATCTGGCTGGAGATGAAAATAAACCGCAGGCAGGTCAACCAGACCGACTGCCGTGGTTTGATTACATGCTGGTGCGCGTCACGCGTATTCTTGCGATGCGCGGCATTCATATTCCGCGCCCATTTATTATTTCCTTGCGAAATACATTCCGTCGCCGCGGGCGTTTAATGTTGACACTCTTTACATTAACCATGGGCGGTGCCATTTTCATTGCGGTATTCAATGTGCGTGTGACTTTGCATGACTACATCGGCGCGATCGGCAGTTACTTCCGCGCAGATGTTACAGTTGATTTTGATAAGACCTACCGTTTAAGCGAAATACAGAATTTCGGATTGCAGGTGGATGGTGTGGAGCGCGTGGAAGCCTGGCAATTCATCGGCACTGAGTTGTTGTATCCCGATGGCGCAGTCGCGGATAATTTAAATATGCTCGCGCCGCCCGCCAATAGTAAACTGGTGAATCCCATCATCGTTGCCGGCCGCTGGATCCGCGCGGATGATGTCCGCAAATTCGCGGTGAGTGAAGCCATCCTTAATTTTTTCCCGGATCTCAAACCCGGCGATCCGATACATCTCAAGATCAAGGGACGTACAGAAGTGTGGGAAGTTGTTGGAATTTTCAAGTTCGTTGGCCGTGAAGGGATCCTGGCCTACACACCTTTTGAATATTCTTCACAGGTGCTCAACCTTACGAATCGCTCCTCCTCTTATCGCTTCGTCACCACCCAGCATGATCGCGCCACCCAGGATTTGATGGCTGAACGGCTGGATCACTTTTTCCGTGGCGCGGGATTTAAAGTACGACAAGCCGAATCAGGCCTGGCTTCGCTGGATACTGCTTCAGAGAGTTTGGATACGCTGGTGGTTTTTCTGCTCATCATGGCCATCCTGACAGCGATCGTCGGCGCGATGGGCTTGACTGGCACAATGGGTATGAATGTCTTGGAGCGCACTCGTGAGATCGGCATCATGCGCGCCATTGGCGCAGATGACCGCGCTGTGATGCGCACCGTCATCGCGGAAGGATTTGTGATCGGCGCCATGTCTTTTGGGCTGGCGATCATTCTGTCGATTCCATTTACTTATTTGCTGTCCACCATTGTCAGCCTGGCTGTATTTGAAACCCCCATTGACGTGGTATTCACGTACATGGGCTATGCAATTTGGTTTGGATTGATCCTCGTACTTTCCGTGGTGGCTTCCATTCTACCCGCGCGTAACGCCGCACGGTTAACCATTCGCGAAGTGTTGGCGTACGAATAACGCATCACGCCTGCACTTGCGTCAAGTGCAAGTGTCGGGCAACTGCAAAGATGCCTCGCAACGATAAATAAAAATAATAAGGTGCAACATGAAAAAACAAATATCAAACATCATTGTATTACTCGTCATTCTCTCCATTGCGCTCTCTGCATGTGGAAATCAACCAGCCACAGCCACGCCTGCGCCAGTGAATATTGTCTCCTCCAATAATGCGGTGGCGGAAGGACGCTTGAAACCTGTGCAAGGTACCAACCTGTCATTTCAGGTGCGTGGGCTTGTGGAGGAAATTCTCGTCAAGGCCGGGGATTCCGTCAGCCAGGGAGATATTCTCGCGCGCCTCGCAAACGCGGGCGGTGCCCAAGCGCAGATCGTCGTCGCGCAAAATGTATATGACACTCTCATCCGCACTGAAAATGGGAATCGCGCAAATCTATGGCAGGCTTATTTAAACGCGCAAATTGCCCGCGGCGTAGTTGAAAAAACATGGGATGATCTGAATGTTACTGATATTGAAAATCGTATCGAAGATGATAAAGCCACAGTTGAAGACCGCCAGCAGGATGTGATAGACAGACAGGCTGATTTCGATAAATATAAAGATCTTGATAAAGATAATTCCAAACGCAAAAAAGCCAAGGATGATCTTGATAAGGCGCGCGCGGCTTTAAATCAGGCGGTGCGCACTCTCGAAGATACAACTCGTGAACGTGATGGCGCGCGCGCCGCGTATGATGCCGCGCTTGGTTTGGAAGCCGAAGCGAAACACCAATACGATATCAGCGCTGATGGCCCGAACGCAGATCAACTTACACTTGCCAAAGCCAATCTAGAGGCGGCGAAAGATGCGCTTTCCAATTATGTGTTGACTGCACCTTTTGACGGTGTTGTGGCAGATGTCAACGTGAAACTGGGCGATCAGGTCGGCATTGAAACGCGCGCAATTAGCATTGCAAATTTCAATTCATGGGTCGTTGAAACGACCGACATTACCGAACTTGAAGTGGTGAAATTAAGCATCGGTCAAAAAGTAACACTTGTGCCGGATGCTTTGCCTGACGTGACTCTCAATGGGATTGTTACTGATATCAGCCAGGCATACGTTCAACAAGGCGGCGATATTCTTTACATGGTGCGTATCAGTCTGACAGACAGCGATCCGCGTTTGAAATGGGGTATGACCCTGGAAACAACATTCGCAGAAATTCCGCAATAAAAGAAGTTCCAACATTTCGCTAAAAGCGATTCGTAATTAGAACATCTGAGTGATTGAATTTTGAATTTATTCGTGCAATAATATAATTGCTCCGAGAAAGAGCAAACCCGAGGAAACTCGGCGACGCAAAGTTATGGGCCTACCGCTGAACTGAGCCAGGGCCGCCAGACTACCGACAAAAGCAAAACCGCCAAAAGACGGTGACGCAAAGCCAAGAGTCTAAAACCAGTAAAAATTTCTGGTCAGGGCCGACCGGCTGACCGAAAGGCAAAATCAGGGAAACCTGATGACGCAAAGTCATGGGTCTATGGTTACATTTTATTTGTGATCATGATCGCCAGACTACCGAAGAGCAATCTTTTTTCATGGATGACCCGTACGCGGGGTCATCCATGTTTGATATAAAAACAGTCCTGATGTTATATTCTGATCAAGTCTTGACAAGATATAATATTTTTGGCGTGAGTGGGTTGTTGCACGTTTAGGAACTTAGAAATTAAATGCTTGCTTTTTGTACAAGAATTTTTGAACCGCAGAGGCGCTGAGTTCGCGGAGAAAACCTCTTAAACTCTGCGCTCTCTGCGACTCTGCGGTAAATCTTTTTCGGCTTGTCCGAGTTAGGAATACACAGTTAGTTTTATGATCTAAAATCCCCTTCATTAATTAGAATTTGCTTTTCCTATACAATTTTATAAAGATGTTGCTTTCGCTTCTCAATTTCATCTAACATAGGCTTATAGTTGTTTCTATAAAACGTATCACGCTTGACTAGCAGACCCAAGCCGGCAATAATGGATATTCCGCCAGCCATTAAAAACACACTGCTGTTTATAGCAAGAGGAAGAATGTAGATACCGCCAATAATAAGTAATAAAATAAACATGAGAGACCAATTTGGCATCTCTTGCTTTAATTTTCCAATATCATGATTCAAAGCTGAGATTTCGTTGTCTATTTGATAGATTCTTTGCTGTCGCTCATACTCTGCCCTACACAGATTTTCCGCCTTTTTTCTATTTTCCTGTTGATGTTGCACTTGGTCGCCTTTTGAAGCGGCGGGTGTTCTTCGAAGAAACTCATTGTTATATTGTTCCCTCTTTGTTGGATCTGCCAGAATTTGATAAGCCTCATTGATTTTCTTGAATTGTTCTTCCGCTAGTTTCTTATGCCCCAGCGTGGCAAATTTGTCAGGGTGATAAGCCTGAGCCAGGAACCTATAGCGTTCCTTGGTTTCTTCCGTTGTCGCATTAGGAGCGACGCCTAAGATATTATAGAAGTTTTCCATGATTTCAGAGGTTCCCTGAATTACAGGGTGGGCTATCGGCTTGTGTTATTCGTGGTCGCGGGTAGAAGTGGATTCTGCCTGAGAGCGAAAAGACATCTGAAATAAAAAAGCAGGTCTGGCTAAACCAGACCTGCCGAAAGGTGGATAAATAAGGTAGAAATTTGGCGGTCTGGCGATCATAATCGTGGCGTACACGATGTTAGATCCATGACTTTGCGTCTCTGTCTTTCGACGGATTTGCTATTTTCGGTTCTCTAATTTCATTGTAGCACGAACTAACAAAAATGCAAGGTGCTGCTACGCCAAGGGTGTGGTCTAAAGTTTCGGGAAATAGGAGTAAGATGGGGGAAAAGGAAGAAGGAGGCACCCGATGAAAAAAGGCAA
>JAPLGS010000103.1 GCA_026390015.1 Chloroflexota bacterium
GCGGGTCTTTAATATCGCCAAAATGCTCCTGAATATGGGCTAATGAATCTACTTGGCTCATTCTCATCCTCTTGGTTTCTTTTTCCCTTGAGGATACCCGATACCCTTCTATTGTCTAGATGTAAGATGCGTTTGCCCTGCCTTCGCTACCGCTCAGGGTGACAATTTTATATAACTTGTAGTATATTTTGCCCCTTCAAAGGATATGAATTATTTATGGCATTAATCAGTTTACAGGATGTGAGTCTCGGCTTTGGCGGGCCGCGCCTATTTGACGAGATCAACTTGCAGATCGAGCAGGGCGAATGGGTCGGTCTGTTGGGACGCAACGGCATGGGCAAATCTACATTGCTTAAGTTGGTCAATGGGGATATTTTTCCACAGAGCGGAGCCGTGTCTCGTCAGCAAAATTTGCGGGTGGCGTATTTGCCGCAGGAAGTTCCCGCGGAAATCGTTGGGAAAGTTTTTGACATTGTCGCGGGCGGACTCGACTCATCAGCAATGCCTACTCCCAAAGCTGATGAGCATCACTGGCAGGGGCAGCTGCAAGTGGAGCAAATCATCTCGCGTATGAATTTAGATGCGGACGCGCGCTTCGAAGTACTTTCTGCGGGGATGAAGCGCCGCGTCATGCTTGCGCGTGGACTGGTACGCGAGCCTGAGCTTTTGCTGCTCGACGAGCCGACCAACCACCTCGACATCGCGTCTATTGACTGGTTGGAAGGCTTTCTAAAACGCTGGGGCGGCACGTTGCTATTCGTGACCCATGACCGTGTCTTTCTACAAAAGTTGACCACCCGTATCGTTGAATTGGATCGCGGCCGTCTGTTCGATTGGAATTGCAGTTACACAACTTTTCTCGAACGCAAGGAATCCATGCTTTCCGCCGAAGCGGAGCAGAATGTGCTCTTCGATAAGAAGCTGGCGCAGGAAGAAGTTTGGATACGTAAAGGTATCGAAGCGCGGCGCACTCGCAACGAAGGCCGAGTACGCGCGCTTAAACGGTTACGTGAACAACGACTCGCGCGGCGTGAGCGGCCTGGAAAAGTACGCATGCAAGTACAGACAGAAAAACGCTCGGGCAAATTGGTGATCGAAGCGGAAAATATAAACTACTCATTTGGAGACCAACCCGTCGTCAGTGATTTCACTACCACCATTCAACGCGGTGATAAGATTGGCATCATTGGCGCAAATGGTTCTGGCAAAACAACATTACTGCGTTTACTGTTGGGCGAGCTCACACCACAAAACGGCAGCGTGGAATATGGCACAAATTTGGAGATCGCTTATTTTGATCAACTGCGCGCGCAGTTGGATGATAGTAAATCAGTGCTGGACAATGTGGGTCAGGGCAGTGATAACGTCACCATCAACGGCAGGTCGCGCAACCTGAATGTTTATCTTGAAGATTTTCTTTTCTCCAAAGACCGCGTCAATGCGCCGATTAGCGCGCTTTCTGGAGGCGAGCGCAATCGCCTGTTGTTGGCGCGTCTGTTTGCCCAGCCTGCGAATCTGCTTGTGATGGATGAGCCCACCAACGATCTGGATGTTGAGACGCTTGAAATTCTCGAAGACCTGCTGCTCGATTATGATGGGACACTTTTACTGGTCAGCCATGACCGCGCTTTTCTTAATAACATCGTCACCAGCACACTTGCAATGGATGGCACGGGTCAGGTGACTGAAACGGTCGGCGGCTATGATGATTGGCAGAGACAAAATGAATCAGCGAAGCCTGAGTCAAAGTTACGTAAATCAATTGTCAGTGTGGTGAATGAGCCGCAGGTGCAGTCTTCGGCTGAACCATCCAAAAAACTTAGTTATAAAGAACAGCGCGCACTTGAATCCAAAAAGCGCGAACTTGCCGAGCTTCCGCAGCGGATAGAAACACTCGAAGCTGAAGTCCACGCGCTGACCGTGGCAATGACCGACTCATCCTTCTATCAACGAGACAGCGCTGAGATCACAGCCACTGTGGATAAGTTAAATCAATTACATGATGAACTTGCGCATGCATATCATAGATGGGAAGAATTGGAAAAGCTGCAGGATTGAATCTTAATGAGAGAGTTGGTGACGTATCGCGCGTGGAACCCATACGAGAATGGTTGTTCCTTCTCCACTCACCGCTGAAATATCAATATCACCCCCGACTGCGTGCGCGCGTGTTTGCATATTCGCCAAGCCGTGACCTAGTGATGCCTGCATGGTATCAAGGTCAAAACCTTTGCCGTCATCTTTGATCTCCAACAAGGCGCGGTCATGGGTGGTCCATAATACAATTTGTACTTTTTTTGCCTTGGCATGTTTTGCGGCATTCGCCAATGCTTCCTGACAGATGTGGAATAATGCCAGTGACTGCGTGTGCGGCAGGTCTTTCAGATCAGCTTCAGTTCCGGTGAAGTTAACTTCAGAGAAAGTATGCGCACGATATTCTGCGATCAGGTGTTTGATACCAATCAACAAACCTTCATTGCCAAGTTGACGGGGCCGCAGGTCCAGAATGTAGGCGCGGATATCTCGAATGGCCTGATTCAATCCATCGATCGAATGGCGGATCTGATCTTTGGAAGATTTTGGATCCTCGTCCAGCGTTAGTTTCGCGCCTTCCAGTACAAGCCCCACGCCGTAAATGGATTGAATAATTCCGTCATGCAAATCCATGCCGATACGGTCACGTTCCTCCAGCACGGCCAGCCTGCGTGCGTTGGAATGCAGGCGGGCATTCTCAATGGCAAGTCCTGCCCATGTACCCACGGCTGTGAGCAGTTGAATACTTCTTTCGTCAAATGGATCGGTTGCGCGGGTGGCCACGCCCATCACCCCCATCAGGTTTTCGCCTGAAAGCAATGGAATACATGCGATCTGTTGAAAGCCAGCCTGCACCACTTTATCACGCAAAAAATTTGTATCACTCGCCAGATGCCTGCCGATCATCGGCTTGCGATTCTTGGCAACAATTCCAGGATAGCCCTCGCCGACCTGGAAAACATTTGCGGTCCAAAATGCTTCGGCGGCCTGCCCGCGATGCAGTACCATTCGCAGGGTGGTCTTATCTTCTTCCAACAGAAAGATCTCGCCCGCTTCCACTTTCATATAGTTCATCACAAGCCCAAGAGTCTTGTTAAGGATCTCGTCGAGTTCCAGGCTTGAGGTCAGCGTGGATGCGATACCGTTGAGCAGTCCCATATCCACGTTGCGGCGAGTCAGCGCGAGGTCACGTTCCTTCATCTGTTCGTATAATCGCGCATTCTGAAGGGCAGTGGCGGCGTAAGTGGCGAGCATTTGGATGATCATTTCATCATCCGCGGTAAATTCAAGCGCATCAATTTTTTCGGTAAGGTAGATCTGCCCCAGTTGAATATCACCTGCGCGAATTGGAACTCCTAAAAAAGAAGTCATCTTTGGGTGATGCGTGGGAAACCCAATTGAGCGCGGATGATCCGACATCACTGGAATACGCAAGGGGATTTCTGTATGCATCAATTCACCGATCAAGCCTTTTCCTACAGGCGGGTGTGGCATTTTTTTGATCTGCGCGTCGGTCATCCCGACTGAAATAAATTGCTTTAATTTGCCTTCGTCATCCAAAACCCCCAGCGCAGCATATCGCGCACCTGCCTGCTCACAAGCCGTGGCCGCAATTCGCTCAAGCAATGTTTCAAGAGAGACATCTTTTACCAATTCCAAACTTGCACGATGTAGCGCGAGCAAACGATCCTGTAACTGTTCACGAGTAAGAAGCATACAGACATTATAATCAATCCGTCGCTTTTTGATAGAATTTGAAAGAAGCCAAACACTATACTTGGAACAACTCACATGACAAATTCGCGCATCTCTGGATTTTACAACCTGACTATCGAAGAACGCCGCGCCAAACTTGCGAAAGCCGCAGGTCAGACTCCCGAAAGCCTGCTCCCATTTACTACAGGCGGACTCTCTGCTGAATCAGCTGACCACATGATCGAGAATGTGATCGGCATGTTTGCGCTCCCAGTCGGCATCGGACTGAACTTCATGGTCAACGGCCGCGATGTGTTGATCCCCTTTGTAGTGGAAGAACCATCGGTTGTAGCTGGCGCATCCTTCATGGCAAAACTGGCCCGCGCCGGCGGCGGATTTATAGCCACCACTACCGAGCCTTTGATGATCGGACAAATGCAGTTGATCAACGTAGTCAACATGAATGAAGCAAAGCTGAAAATATATGAACACAAAGCCGAATTACTCGCCGTTGCAGATTCGATTGACCCGATCCTGAAGAAATTTGGCGGCGGCGCACGCGACCTTGAAGTGCGTATGATCGAAGAATCTGCCATCGGTCCGTTCATCGTCATTCATCTTATTTATGACGTGCGCGACGCGATGGGCGCGAACGCGGTCAACACAGCCTGTGAAAAACTTGCGCCACAAATTGAAGCCATCACGGGCGGAAAAGTCCATTTGAAAATATTATCAAATCTCGCAGATAGAAGAATTGCGCGCGTACGTGCCACCATCCCGGTCAGCGAGCTGACCGTTGGATTTGAATCCTTCAAAGGTGAAACCGTGCGCGATGGCATCATCGCCGCATATGCCTTCGCCGCATCCGATCCGTATCGTGCCGCGACCCACAATAAGGGAATCATGAACGGCGTGGACTCAGTCGTCATCGCCACGGGCAACGACTGGCGCGCCATCGAAGCGGGCGCACACGCTTATGCCGCTCGCAATGGACGATACACAGCATTATCCACTTGGGGCAAGGATAAAGATGGTAACCTTGTTGGCACACTCGAAATGCCGATGGCGGTGGGAATTGTCGGCGGCGCGACCAAGGTACATCCCGCCGCGCAAGCCGCAGTTAAATTAATGGGTGTGAAGACCGCATCCGAATTGGCAGAGATCATCGTCTCGGTGGGACTCGCTCAAAACATGGCCGCCCTGCGCGCCCTCGCCACCGAAGGCATCCAACGCGGACACATGTCCCTGCACGCGAGGCAGGTCGCCATCGCTGCGGGCGCATCTGGCGAGTTAATAGAAAAGGTTGCCGCGCAAATGGTGGCGGAAAAGATTGTGAGAATCGATCGCGCGGAAGAGATTTTGAAATCAATAAAGGAAATACAATGAGAAAAATACTTGTTTTCGTTTTTATTATTGCAGCAGCTGTTTCAGGATGTAATTTTTCCACGACAAGTACTTCTCCTGAAAGTATTCCGACCCTTGCTGCGACACCAATTCCGTTTACGCCAATCCCAACATTAACTCCAACACTTGAGCCAACTTTAACCCCACCCGCAGCCCTTGGAACGATCGCGCTCGATTTCGTTGCATTGTTGTGCAATGCCAAATGGATGAATGGTGGACAGCAACTCACAGTTTGCCCAGATATAAATGCCGATCATTCAGGCGGTTATGCAGTAGCGACTGATCCAAGTTCGGAAGGCTTGCCTGTCAATATGCCGGTACTTTTGACAATCCCGGCCATAAATTCATATTCCGCCTTATTCCTTCGTTATCCATCTTATACGGTTCACTCAGGAGATCGCTTCCGCGCAATGCTTCAATGCAAGTCTGGTGCACCTTGTGATGTTGAATACTCTTTGGAGTATTACGATGCAAAAGGCAAATACCAGAGTCCCTTTTTATCGTGGAAGTTCAAATCCGGGGATGCGCCTGTCAACGTGGACGTGGATCTGAATATGCTCGCAAATCAAACCATTGACTTTGTATTGGCCCTCCGCCCAAACAATGACAGGCCGCAAGATGATGTCAGCCTGTGGATTGCGCCTCATATTTTCCGCCCTGCACCGTAAGGAAATAACTTATGACGACCCCTCAAACACACTCCCCCACCCTCCTCAAACCCGTCAAGCCCGTTGGGATTGTCGGCTACGGCGCGTATGTGCCGCGTTATCGTCTGCCCGCCAAGGAAGTCGCGCGCGTATGGACAGGCAAGACCAGCGGACTTCCCATCAAAGAGAAAGCCGTGCCCGGCCTCGATGAAGATGTGATCACCATGTCCATCGAAGCGGCGCGCAACGCCATGCTCCGCGCACAAATTGACCCGACAGAATTGCGGGCGGTTTGGGTCGGCTCCGAGTCGCATCCGTATGCGGTCAAACCAACTTCCACCGTAGTCGCTGAAGCGATCGGCGCAGTCCCCAACACACAAGGCGCGGATTTTGAATTCGCATGTAAGGCCGGCACTGAAGCCCTCGTCGCCGCCATGGGAATTGTCGGCTCGGGCATGGGGCATTACGCGATGGCAATCGGCATGGACACCGCGCAAGGCAAGCCCGGCGACGCGCTCGAATATACTGCGGGCGCGGGCGGCGGTGCGTACATTGTCGGTCCCGCCGATGAGTCGCTGGCGATCATCAACGCCTCGTATTCCTACGTCACCGACACGCCCGATTTCTGGCGGCGCGAATATCAAAAATATCCCGAGCACGGCATGCGCTTCACGGGCGAGCCCGCCTACTTCAAACACATCACCGAAGCCGCGACTCATTTGATGGAAGCATCGGGCACAACCGCAAAAGATTACAAGTGGGCGGTTTTCCATCAGCCGAACACAAAATTCCCGCAGCGTGTCGCAGGCCAACTCGGATTTTCTGCGGAACAAATTGCGCCCGGGCTTTTAGTCCACACGATTGGAAATACTTACGCCGGCGCAGCCATGATCGGCTTGACAGCGACTCTCGACATCGCCCAGCCCGGTGACAGGATACTCATCGTCTCTTTCGGCTCTGGAGCTGGCTCAGACGTTTTCGACATTCTCGTCACTGACAAAGTCACCTCCCGCCAGGGTCTCGCGATGAAAACGCAGGAATACATCGCAAGACGTACTGAAATTGATTACGCCACTTATGTAAGATATCGCGGCAAGTTGGCGATGAAATAAAAAATTATTCGTCATTGCGAGGGCGCTCTTGTTCTTTGCCCGAAGCAATCTCACCAATCTGTTGGAGATTGCTTCGCAAAGAACGCTCGCAACACTTGCACCAGCACGCAAGTGCAGGTGTGACAGGAGACACTATATGGCATTCTTCGATCTCTCGCTCCCCGAACTAAAAACCTACCTCCCCACGCGTGAAGAACCCGCGGACTTTGACTCATTCTGGAAATCTACATTGGATGAAGCGCGGACCTTTCCACTCAATGCAAAGTTTGAAAAAGTTGATTATGGTCTCACCGCGCAGGAAACCTTCGATGTCACCTTCAACGGTTTCGGCGGGCAACCCATCAAAGGTTGGTTTATTCTTCCAGTAGGGGCGCGTCGCGACGCGCCCCTACCCTGTGTTGTTGAATACATCGGCTACGGCGGTGGACGAAGTTTCGCTTTCGAATGGCTCTTATGGGCAAGCGCAGGCTATGCTCACTTCGTGATGGATACACGCGGACAAGGCAGCACTTGGTCGCCTGGAGACACACCAGATCTGTATGCCGAGGGCGGCAATCCACACATCCCAGGCAATATGACCAACGGCGTGCTGGATCCCAAACATTATTATTACCGCCGCGTTTTCACAGACGCAGTCCGCGCGATTGATGCGGCACGCAACCACACTGAAGTAGACGCGTCACGCATATCTGTGACTGGCGGATCGCAAGGTGGAGGCATCACCATCGCCGCGGCAGGACTCGTCCCCGATGTAGTCGCAGCCATGCCCGACGTACCATTCCTTTGTCACTATCGCCGCGCAACAGAACTGGTGGATTCCTATCCATATAAAGAGATCGCGGATTATTGTCACATCCACCGCGATAAAGTGGATACAGTTTTCAATACACTTTCTTATTTTGATGGTGTCAACTTCGCAACGCGCGCAAAAGCAAAAACATTATTCTCCACTGGTCTCATGGATCAGGTCTGCCCGCCTTCGACAGTTTTTTCGGCCTACAATCATTGGGCTGGCGAAAAGGAAATTAAAGTGTATCCATACAACGGTCACGAAGGCGGCGGAAGTTATCAGACGATGGAGAAGATAAAGTTTTTGAAGAATATTTGGAAATAAGAAATACTCCGCTGGTTGAGTAGGGCGAAGCCCGTATCGAAACCAGTAATAACATGTAATCATGAAATTTGTGGTTTCGATACGATCCGCGAAGAACATGCGGAGCTACTCAACCACCGAGGTAGAAATTAAACATGACAGATGTAGTAATCACAGGTATCGGACAAACACAAATCGGCGAACACTGGGAGATCAGTTTGCGCGATCTCGCTCTCGACGCCATTCAATCCGCGCACAAAGATTCAGGCGGACTCAAACCGCAGGCATTATTTGTTGGCAATATGCTCGCACCGAATCTTTCCAATCAAGCGCATCTCGGCGCGCTCATCGCTGATTACGCCGGGCTGACCGGCATCGAAGCCATCACAGTCGAAGCCGCGGGCGCATCGGGTGGAGCGGCGCTTCGTCAGGCATATCTCGCCATCGCCAGCGGCATGGTGGATGTGGCGCTCGTGGTCGGCGTTGAAAAATTCACAGACAAAATCGGTTCGGAGGTTGAAGAAGCCATCGCCTCAACCAGCGATTCTGATTTTGAAGCTGTGCAAGGCATGACAACCACCGCGCAAGCCGCGTTGTTGATGAAGCGTTACATGTACGAAAATGAAGTCACAGCAAATGGGTTTGCCAATTTTGCATTAACGGCTCACGCCAATGGAGTTGCAAATAAAAATGCGATGTTCCGAAAAGCAATTAAATCCGAGACGTATGCCAAAGCAGAAATGGTCAGCGACCCGCTCAACATGTTTGACGCGGCTCCGAATGCGGATGGCGCCGCCGCGCTCGTTCTGACTCGCCGTGACCTGCTCCCGTCCGATTATCAGAATCAGCTCGTAAAGATCGCCGGCTCAGCGGCCTCCTCTGATACTTTGGCATTGCATGATAGAAAAGATATGTTGTACTTTGACACCGCGCAAATTTCAGCGGGTAAAGCCATGAAGCAAGCAGGAATCATCCTGGATCAAATCAACTTCTTTGAATATCACGATGCGTTCAGTATTTACGCCGCGCTAAGTTTGGAAGCGGTTGGGTTTGCAATTAAAGGTCGCGGTTGGAAGCTCGCAGAAAATCATGAGATCAGTTTGAATGGAAAAATCCCATGCGCAACCATGGGCGGCATGAAAGCGCGCGGATTCCCCGGCGGCGCTGCGGGCGTGTATCAAGCCATTGAAGCAGTCATACAGCTTCGAGGTCAGGCGGGAGCAAATCAGATAGCCAACGCAAAGTATGGACTCATCCAATCTCTTGGCGGGCCAGCCTCCACAGCGGTCAGTCACATTCTGCAAAGATTGGATTGAGGAGACACCCACCGTCTACGGTCTTAGATCGATCTCCAAAGAATTAATTTGTAAAATATCCCCGCTCAATTTCACCGAGTCAGATTCAAACCCAAAGAATGTCCAAAAGACGGCTTGAGATCGATCTGTTTCCAGCATCGCGGAAATAGCGGGTTCTTTGTGACCATAATATTTTGAACGCCAGCCGCGCGTGTTCTTTGGGTCTGCGCGAATGATGGAGAAATTACTATTCCCTTCAACCAATCCCATTTGAATTTTATATTTATATAATGCAGGCCATAAGCAAATTGCATTATCTTTTTGTGAGTATGGAAAATCATTTAGTAGCCAGTGAAGTGCATAGTGATGAGACCGCACATCATTGAGATGGTCAACGACGAGCCAGCGGTCATCATCAAGCATATGCACAGTACGTTTATGTGTGACTGGGTAATATCCATTATGCTCACCCTGCCAGAGTTTGTCATTTTGTTGAAGGGCTTTTCCCTGTGCCCAATCCACCCATGTGAAGCGGCTGACCATTTTCATTTGATCTTTGAAATCCACCGTAACTGTATTATGCGCGGATGTGTGCGCCAATCCGTTTCTCCAAACATCTTCACCGCTGTATAAATAGGTACCTGCATCACAAGCGATATTAATTCCACGCCACCAAAGATCAACATGGAGTTGATCGGCGTGAGATGGGCGTTCTTGAAAATTTGTACAGCGGATGATCGCCTTGCTGTTTATGTTGTGTATGATGTAGACCCCGCCGTTTGGAAAACTTGTATTGTCTTGAACTTCGCTCTGCCTGAGAGCGTGTGAGCTTTCGCCGCACAACCAAAACAAATCTTCATCCCACAAACCAGGTTCAAACAAAAGTTTGTCTTTTGTAATGAACGAACCCAACTGTAAAACGGGTCGGTAATCGGTGAAGTCACATGTGTTTAGTGGAAGTACCAACGCGCCATCATTTGAGCCATAGACCGTCATTTGGCCTGTCTGCGGGTCGATCAATTGATACAGATAATCGACCGAGGAGGATATGGATTGATAAAGAGATTCAGAAAAACGTAGTTGATTCAATTCGCCTAATCTTATGGCATATAAATATACTTGAAGAACAAAGCGATGATAATTAAGCGAGTACATTGAATAACTGCCATCGGGGAAAATCTGCTGAGCCGCCTCCCGCTCGAGAGACATGCGCCCAAACGATAAATATTTTTCAGAGTCTTTCAATTCAGGAAAAAGTAATCCCGTCATCCACAACCCGAGCGCTTCACTGATGGAATGATTCCCACGCGTGAAGATTGCGAAATCGGTGTTGCTGTAAATCCGCTGTGCGTGAGCCGCGATGAATGTTGTTAAATCCGCAATATGTTGAGGCGTGGTGACGGGAGATTCCAAAAAAGTGTACAGGCCAAAAGTCCATGCCATGAGACGCAAAGCCGCCTCCTGACCATCCATCCAGTTTGGTCCTGCGTTAGGAGGATTTGATTCAGCCCAGGATCGAGTCAATTGCCAGAATGCCTTTGCGTATCTTTCATCTTGATTAAATGCGTATGCGCGCGCCAGTGTATATACAAAACTAAATCGACTGGCTTCCCAGATAAATTTGATATCCACTTTGCCTTCATCAGAAAGTTGTGACCAATGTTTGGTTGAATCCAGTTTGATTCCAGTAATGGGGTCTTTATGCCAATCTGGGGGAAATCCGGTTTTCTGAAATTCGTGTGTGAAATATTTTAACTCGCCTGATAAAATCCGTTCAGCTTCATCCATCGCGAGTTGCGGATTCCAGGGAATGTTTTCAGGGATTTGATTCACGCCCCTGAAAAAGAAAGATTGGGAATTTTGTTTGCGCCACTCGGTATATGACTTGGGATCTGAAGGAATGTCCTTCTTCAGCCATGTTCCAAGCGGACGGTCCTTCCACTGATAGGCTGGTATTTGCAGGCGAATGAGTCCCGTGCGGATGCGAAATGCATAAGCGAAACGAAATGTCAACCAACGCAGACCAAGTTGACGGTAGAGCGAAGCGAGTGTTCGGGACTTAGTCCACATTTTTTGCTGCTTCTTGCATAAATAAGTGTGTCTTCATTTATTGTTACATACCTAAAATTAAATTATTCTTTAGATTCTGGCGCAGCGCTTCGTAATCGGGAAGCGTGACGGGACAAGAGAATCCAAATAAGCGGTAATCCCAAA
The DNA here is from genome assembly GCA_026390015.1 of Chloroflexota bacterium. Taxonomy (GTDB): domain Bacteria; phylum Chloroflexota; class Anaerolineae; order Anaerolineales; family Villigracilaceae; genus Villigracilis. Next base: position 11,495 of record JAPLGS010000103.1, read on the forward strand.
AAAATAATCGGCGCAGCGAATTGATGTCCGCGTGCCCATTCATACGAAAGAATTCCTGCAAACAAAGTTAATAGAATATACAAGAGGCTGACCGTTGAATGTTTATAACCGCCAATGACCAGGCGTTGAAATAAATGCGAACGATGCGCGGAAAAAACTTTTTCGCCATTGCGCAAGCGAGTGATAAAAGTTAGGCCAGCATCCATGATGAAGGTCCACATCAAAAGTGTGCCGAGCATCAACGCGTCGCCGCCCTTGTCAGCGGAAAGAAGTGAGAGAACCGCGAAACTATAGCCGAGAAATGTACTGGCAACATCGCCCATGAATATTTTCGCGGGTGACCAGTTGTGAAAGAGAAAGCCTAAACTTCCAGCAGAGATCGCGAGCGCGACCCAAAACGCAAATGAATTTCCACTCGCGGAAGAAAGCCACATCCAGCCCAGACCCGCGCTGACGGCAACACCGCCCGCCATGCCGTCAATGCCATCCATAAAATTATAGGCGTTGGTTAATCCGATGATCCAAAAAAACGTAATCACCACTCCGACAATTTCGAGTTGAAGTTCTCCAAACAAGGGAATTGTGACTGACTTGAAATATCCCATGCTGATAATTGAAACCACTGCGACAATTCCCTGCACCGCAAAGCGGGTGATGGGAGGAAGTGATTTGATATCATCCTGCCAGCCCAACAACGCAATGACGATTCCGCAGGCGACATAAACCAAACTATGAGTCAGATCTGTTTGGCTGGCAGATAATAAACCTGCTCCCAAAACAATGACTACAATCGCCAATCCGCCGCCGCGCGAAATGGGAGTCGAATGCATACTGCGGTCGTTTGGATGGTCGAGCAACTGATCTTTCGCCACCCAGCGTCGAATCAAAAAGACTCCGCCACAAGAAAGTAAAACCAGAAGAATATATATTGCAATTTGAGTCATACCTTCACCAAATTCTCAAGCAAAGCCAGTGTCTCATTTAATTTATCACGGCGGTCAAGGTGCTTGACGAGATATACCCGCGCATTTAATCCCATTTGTTTTACTCGCTGCGGGTCATTTGAAAGTTCAAGGATAGTTTTCGCCAGCTGTTCCTCGTTGCCCGGTGAAACGAACACTCCCCCGCCGGAAGATTCGATCACCTCACGAACGACGCCATCGATCACCAATACAGTTCCACGCGCGGCGGCCATGTAATCAAAAACTTTATTTGGATAGGTTGTGCGAAACATGGGAACATCCTGCAGGATCGCGAGACATACATCCGAAGAAGCGATCACCAGCGGCATTTCTTTTTTGGGGCAAACTCCAGCGAAAATAACATTCGTCAAATTCATCCGCTTCGATTCAGATTCGAGTCGCGCGCGTTCCTTGCCGTCGCCAAAAAGCACAAAGCGAATTTGCGATTCATGATTCAATCTTTCAGCCGCACGCAGGATGGTATCAATATCATTGGCCTGCCCCAACGCGCCGGCGTAAAGTACAACGAATTTATTTTCCAATCCAAATTTCTTGCGGACAGGCGAGCCGTCCAGATCGGGATTGAACATATCCACATCAGTGCCGTAGGGGACGTATGTGATCTTATTTTCAGGCGGGCCTTTTCCAAGCATATATTCCTTATACGCGGGCGAGTTGACGAGAATGTGCGTGGCGCGCGCGTACAAGAAATTTTCAAGCCAGCGCGCGAGCGCGATCACGATCGGATTTTTCAAGACGCCCATGCTCACCCCGAACTCAGGCCACAAGTCACGCACTTCCAATAAGAATGGTTTGCGCCGAATCAACGCGACGAACCAGGCCGAAACTGCCTGAAAGATCGGCGGTGTCGTGCCCATGATAATATCAACATCTTTTACTGTGAACGCGGTCCACACCGAAGTGAACATGAAACTAAGAAATGAAATGATGCGCCAAAAATAACTGCGATGCAGCGCGGGGAAAATATACGCGCGTAGGATCCGCACACCATCAATCATCTGCTCCGCAAAAAGCCCAGTCCGCTCCACCGTGCGTTGTCCCGTTTGATAATTTAAATCGCTGGCGACAATTACCAACTCATGTCCGCGGGCGCGTAAATATTGCGCCATTTCAAAATGACGTGTATGCCCCGGCTCGTCTGGCGAGACAAAGGCCTGATTGATCAACAAAATTTTCATGGACGAGATTCGAATCACTCCGCGAGTTTAAGTTTCTTGAAGATCCACGGCGCGCCGCCAGCCACCCAAAAACCGATCAGCGAATAACGGATAAATCTCAACAGGTAAAAAATGAAAACATCGCCTTCTGGAAATATTTTTTTCAATCCCACATAGAGGATGAGAACTCCGATCAAGCCGATGACATAGCGAATGACACGCTTCTGCAGCGGACCCGCGGCCTGATACCCTCCAACTGACATGATCCACGCTGCGCCCACCGCCAACCCGAAGAGAATTCCTGCAGAGGTGAAGGTGCTGCTCGGGTCAATGGGATCAGGTGCGTCAGCCTTCGCGAGCGCTGCGTTATTCATCCAATCTTCAGGGACTTGATAATCGCTTCTTAAAGTTGTCGCGCCAAATCCTATTACAATGAAAATCATTGAAACGATGAACGCGATCAGGATCTGCTGGCTTAAAGTTTTCGGTGCGATCCACGCCGCAACTGGCTCCCAAAAACGGGTGACGATCCATAATAATATTGCACCAAGCAGCCAGCCAAAGATCACATCGTGCGGGAAATGCGCGGCAAGAAATATGCGTGAAAAACCGATCAGGAACATGATCGCAATTGTTGTCACCCACAACCAGTTTCGTTTGTAATAAGCAGCGATCGTCCCCCAGACAGTGACCGCAATTTGCGCATGACCCGATGGAATGCCAAATGAGGTTTCTGAAGTCCACAACGCGCGCACATGAGAGCTTGCCCAATAGGGACGTGGACCCGCAAAAGCCAATTTGAAAATATTGTTGAATAGATTACTCGTTACAAGAATGATCCCTACCCGCAAGCCTAGCGCCGAATCAACGCTCCAGTAGATGAGCGGCAACGCAAGCAAAAAGAATTCCTCATTGCCGAGGAAACTAAAGAATTTCATGGGGGCGATCAGCCAATCGCCTGCTCCTTGAAGAGTGATAATAAGGGCAATACCGAAATCGATCAGGGTTTGCATGGTATCCTCCAATATCTTTTTTTGAATTGACGAACAAGCTGCTTTTATTGTACACTCAAAGGATGGAAAAATCACCCGCGCGCTGGTGGGACCTGCCCTCTGCAATATTTTTATTTCTTGCGGTCCTATTTTCTACCTGGCATTTACAAGCCACAAATTGGACGGACGGTCTTGAACACGTCCGCAACATGGCGCTGCTCGGTCTGCTGGTTGGTCTGGCTTTGGGGCAAAGCAAATATCAAAAACGCGGCGTGACCTTTTTAGCCATTGGATACATGCTCGTATTTTTAACCAGACAATTACTCGGCATGATCGAGTTTGGAGAAGCGGAAACTTATCTGGGCGATAGGTTGATCATTCTGGCTGGCAGGGTATTGCTTGGCTTGAGCGAATTCAGCGCAGGGCGGCCGGTCAAAGACCCATTATTCTTTGTGACTATTTTTTGCATCCCCTACTGGTTCGCCGCACTGATCAGCGGATATCAATTGACACGTCACGCAAATGCGCTGGCGGCAGTCTTACCAAGCGGCATCCTGATGTTCGTGATCTACTTCAATCATTACACCACGCACGATTATAGCTGGATGTTTGGTTTATATATTTTCGTTGCGCTGCTGCTGGTGGGGCGGCAAAAATATTTGATCGACAGGGAAAACTGGCGCGAACGGCATATTCGTATATCCCCGGAAAGCGGAATAGATTTTAATAACACCATTATGATCAGCGCGGCGATATTGATCTTACTGGCCTGGATGGCGCCCTCGCCCCTGGCATTTAATACGCAGGCCAGAACTGCCTGGCAAACGATATCAAAAAAAATATTTTCCAAAAACGAACCATTCGAAAATATGTTCGCCGCGGCTAAAAAAGAAAAAATCCCGGTCGCCGATTATTATCGAAATGAATTATCACTGGGAACACAAGCCAAACAAAGCGCAGCCGTGGCATTCCTTGTTTATGTGCCGCCAACCGCAATTGAAATACCCCGCTTATATTGGCGCGGCCGCGTATATGATACCTTTGAAAACGGGCGCTGGATCACCACCGGCGTGGATGGGCTGAACTATGAACCGCAGGATGGTAATTTCAAAATTCCTGATATTGAAAATCGTATCAGCATGAGCTTTACGTTCAACATATATATCAAAGGGCAAAGCATCCTATACTCTGCCGCACAGCCGCTATGGGTTAGTCAGCGCGCAAACATCGTGTACAAGAAAATCCCCGAAGCGGAATCCATGGATATTGTGGTTGTGCAGGCGTCGCCGAGGCTTGAAGCGGGTGATAGTTATCTCGTCAAGGCTCTGGTTACGAATCCAACGATCGCTGAATTACGCACGAGCCGGGCAGAATATCCAAGCTGGGTTACAGAACGCTATTTACAACTCCCCAATGATTTCTCTGTGCGTATTCAATCATTGGCATTTGAGATCACGGCCGATCAAAAAAATCTATACGAGAAGGTTGCGGCCATTACCAATTACCTGCGCACCGAGATCAAGTACGAACCTTCGATCTCATTTCCGTCAGGGATAACTGATCCGCTGGAATATTTTTTATTTGACGTAAAAAAGGGATTTTGCAACTATTATGCCAGCGCTGAAGTATTGATGCTGCGCTCGATCGGCATTCCTGCGCGGCTGGCTGTTGGCTTCGCGCAGGGAGAATCGAATTTACAGAACACATTCTATACCGTCCGAGAACGCGATGCGCACGCATGGCCTGAAGTATATTTTCCAAACTATGGCTGGATCGAATTCGAGCCGACCGGCAATCAGGAGACGCTCAATCGTCCAGAAAAACGAGCAGACACATCCGCTGCAATTCCCGTTCTGCCGAGCGCACCTGAGGTGGATCCAATCACACAGGACAAACCTCTCTCAGGCCAGGATAATGAAAAGCCTGTCACGGCGCGCGCGCGCGCTCAGATCATTTGGATCAGCATCATGGCCGGCGGATTGTCTCTGGTTTTAATCGCCTTCTTCCTTAAGAAACGTTTTGCGCCCAATACACAAACTTCATTGATCTTGAAAAATATTGTTGAGCGGAATGGTTGGGAAACCCCGGCGTGGCTGAACCGATGGATTCGTTGGAGCGCTCTCTCACCGATCGAAAGGTCTTTCCAAAGTATTAACACTGGCTTGCAATGGATGGGAAAATCACAGCCTGTTCATACGACACCCTCTGAGCGCGCCAGAATTTTAATGGAACTTATCCCCTCCGCCGCGCCTGCCATAGAAATTCTATTGCGCGAACATCAATCTGCTTTGTTCAGCCGGCGCACCGGCGATGCCCGTCTCACCCGCCGCGCGGCCAGGAATATTATTTATCAAATTATATACTTGCAAATTAAGTTCTTCGTCTTGGGATACAATTAGAAATATTTTAGAAAGTATGACGGAAAATTTCATGAACCCTGAACAAACACGCCCGACCACAGTCCACGATCAATTACTCACACTCGGCATACAGGCCGAGAAGATTCGCGTTGACCTGGAGGCGAGCAGACTCAAACTCCCAAAGAACACGCTTGACGATCTGCACAACCTTGAGACAACACTTCCAATCATCAGTGGGAAAATAGAAGCCTTCCAAAAAGAACATAGTAATATGCTGGCACTCGCGGATATAGGGCAAGTGATCAACTCGTCGCTTGAACTCGACGAAGTACTGCGCATCGTGATGGACAACATCGTGCGTCTCACCAAAGCGGAACGCGGATTTCTGATGCTGCGCGATGACAAAGGCGATATGGTCATACGCATGGGACGCAACTGGGAAATGGAATCGATCAACCCTTCCGAATTGACCGTCAGCCGGTCCGTTGTAGGGCGCGTCCTCGAAAGCGGCGAACCCATCGTAACAACCAACGCGCAGGAAGATAATCGATTCATTGGGCAGGAAAGTATCGTTGCTTTCAACCTGCGTTCCATTTTATGCGTGCCCCTCAAAGTAAAAAATGAGATCATCGGTGTGATCTACGCCGACAACCGCATCCGCTCCGGTATTTTCGCTGATTCTGAAAAAAATCTTTTGGTGGCATTTGCAAATCAAGCCGCTGTCGCCATTGAGAACGCGCGTCTGTTCTCATCACTCAAACATACATTCGAAGAAGTAACCGGACTCAAGAACCTGATGGAATCGGTTTTCGCATCCATTGCCAGCGGAGTCATCACTGCCGATGATCAGGATCATGTCACTCTTGCGAATCGAGCCGCTCAAAATATCATCGGACAAAGCGCGCCTGAGATACTCGGTCATCATCTTAACGAAGTGCTTGCATCCATTTCGAAGGAGATCGCGCCGCATCTGATGGAAGTACGCGCCACCGACAAACCCATCGTGGATCTGGAGATCAACCACCACCTGCCCTCGCGCGGAAATGTGAACTGGCGTTTGAATTTTTCTCCTCTCAAAGATTCAAATCAGAAGACCCAGGGCGTGGCAATTGTTCTTGATGATCTGACCGAACGCAAAAAACTTGAAGCCCAACGCAGACTCTTCGAACGCATGGTCTCTCCCGCGGTGATCGAACAACTGGACCCAAACAGCTTGCAGCTGGGCGGCAAGCGCGCGAACATCACGGTGTTGTTCGCGGATATTCGCGGATTTACAACGTACAGCGAGAATTTGTCACCGGAAAAATTGGTGTTCACTTTGAACCGTTATCTCGCCGCAATGGCAGATGCCGTGCTTTCGCAGGAAGGCACAATTGACAAGTTCATGGGTGACGCGATCATGGCCTGGTTCAACGCGCCCATCCAACAGAAAGATCACACTCTGCGCGCCGTCAAAGCCGCGCTGGCTTTACGGGATTCTGTGGAGGTTCTATATAAGGAACTGCCCGAAGATGAACATCTTTCCTTTGGTGTAGGCATCCATTTTGGAGATGCGGTATTGGGTCTGATCGGAACGGAAAAAAGACTCGAGTACACCGCCATCAGCGACAACGTTAATGTTGCCAAACGTATTCAAGAAAACTCCGGCAGGAATCAGATCCTGATCAGCAAGGAAGCCTACGAGCGTGTCATGGAGCAGGTCAAAGTGATTCCTCATGTTGAAATGAGTTTGAAAGGCAAGACTCATCGAATTGATGTTTTTGAAGTGACGGGGTTGAGATAGCAAGAAAAATTTATGAAAACTTCCGAGGCGATAATCGCTTCGGAAGTTTTTGTTTGACTCTAATTCCTATTTACCCGCTTCCTCTACGAATCTCACGATTGAGTCCATTCCCTTTTCAATTGGCTCAACATCAATATATTCATGTGTGGTATGCGCGCCGCCGCCCGTGGTGATTCCCATTACCACCAAGCCCTGTTCATGCAAACAGCTCACAGCCAATTTCACCAGCGGATGTTCGGCGGAAATTTCGCCCGCAGGACGCTGCCCGATAATTTCAGCCAGCAGCGTGACTCCATCATGATCTGCGTGGCGAAATAACTCCTCCACTTGACCGATCAATTTTGTCAGCGCGGCTGGATCTTCAGAACGCAGATCCAAATCACATTTTGCTTCGGAGGCCAGCACGTTGACGCCAGTCCCTCCGCCGAACGTACCGACGTTCATCGTCGTGCGCGGTTCCCGCGGCAATCGCAGCGAGGTCAACTGCGTGACCAACGCCGCCATTTCATGCACCGCCGACGGCTGACCGTAATCAGACCATGAATGTCCACCCGCAGTTTTTGCCGTGACACGATAACGCCTGACCCCGATCGCGCGATGATAAACATGCCCAAGCGCGAGTCCTTCCAAAATAAGGTAACCGATCACATTCTTATCGAATCGCTCGACGACAGCGCGCATTCCGCATAGGTCTCCGAGTCCTTCTTCGCCAACATTTGCCACGAACCAAATATCATGCATCAAGTCAATTCTTTTCTCGCGCAATATCCATGGGATGCCAAACAAAGCCGCGACACCCAGCGAATTATCGCCAATACCCGGCGCGACGATTTTCCGCGCCTCATTCTGGCGAGTAACCTGCAAGTTGATATTGTTTGGAAAGACAGTATCCAAATGAGCAGAGACGATCAGCGCTTTCGCCGTCTTCTGTCTGCCGGGTAAACGCGCATATACATTTCCAATCGCGTCGATGGAAACATCCTGAAGACCCTCGCTCACAAAAAGTCCGCGCACGAATTCAGCGCGCGCCCCCTCAGAAAATGTTGGCGCAGGGATTTGTTGGATCTGAATGGCAAGGTCGAGAAGGTTGGAAAGTTGCAGGTTTTTATTCATAATTGATCTTTTGCTCTTACACTTCCCGCGCCATATCTTTCAGCGAACGCAGACGCGCTTCGGCGAGACCGGGCAGTACAGCCAGCGGATAGAATGGTCCGCTTCCTTCAATTTTTAGCGAAGCTGAAACGCTGCCGTATAAGCCAGCCATTAATGGATCATTTGTTTTTTGGAAGCCAGCCAAAAATCCGCCGCAATATGCATCACCGATTCCGGTTGGGTCTGCGACTCTCGCTGAATAAGCGGGCACTTCATAACGATGATTGCCCGCGGCGTCATAGATCATTTGTCCATGTGCGCCGCGTTTTATGACAATGATCTGCGGACCGTATTCACTGGTCTTGCGCGCCATCTCCCAGAGATCATTGGTCTCGCCCCAAAAGAGCGCGCGCATTTCCTCTTCTGAGGGTTGGAAGATCGTAACGCCTTGCAAGACGAGTCTCAGGTCACGCCAAAAGCCAGGTGACATATAGCCGGGAGCAGGGTCCAGGCTGACGATTTGGTTTGATCCGCCTTTGAAGAGATTGACCATCTGACTCTGGCTGATAAAGTCAAAGGGACAGAGATGCACATAGCAGACATCCCAATATTCTTTTGGCACATCCAGCGCGGCTGGCGAAGTGATCTCAGGTTCACGCGGATCTTTGCGCGATGATTCAGGAGGTTGATAACCAAGCAATGCTTTTGGAAATGTAAGCTGGCGGCGCGCAAAATGTGAAACCAGATTAGATTGACTGCGTTCATTGGAATCGGTGTACGCAATAAAAAAACGCATATCCATATTTTGCGAATCACGCATCGTGCGAATGCCGCGCACATCAAAACCGCGACCCTCCAAATCGCGCAGCCATTGATGTGGATAATCCTCGCCCACGCGCCCGACCAAGCCCGCATCATTATTCCAAACAGCCAGGCCGCCCGCAGCATAAAGCAAACTTCCGCCGGGCGAATCTAAAAGTGGATTTCCCGATGAGGGCAGAATATATTCACGTTTGAGTTTTCCGATGATGGCAAAAGTTGGTTGGGTTGTCATGATGAATTATTTTTGCATCCACGCTGGATGCAAACCTGCCACCGTCCGATACACAGGACATTGCTCTTCATGCGCCCCGGCCAAATATCCAGTAGACATAAGGAACTCGTTGACGATTTCACCGCCGGTAAACACAAAAGTTTTTTTGAATAATTTTGTCCATTCATCTTTTGTGAGCGGATGATTTGCATCGAGCCAGCCTTTGAATGAACCATATTCTTTTTTCAATTCAAGTATTTTCTGCGCGTTGACAATTGCCGCGTTAACTTTTAACCGATTCCGAATAATGCCGGCATCTGCCAGCAAACGGGCGCGGTCTTTTTCTGCATATTTTGCGATCTTTTCAACTTTGAAATTATCATAGGCTTTGTGAAAGTTATCCGCTTTTTTGAGGATCGTGATCCACGAAAGCCCGGCTTGATTGATCTCTAGAACAAGGCGTTCAAAAAGTTCATCATCGCTATTTATCGGAAAGCCATACTGCGAATCGTGATAGTTTTTATTGAACGTATCTTCGGGGTGAGAGTTGCAATAATCGCAATAGGTTGGCATACAATCTTCTTCCTTTCAAAAGTGATTTCATATTTCCTCACCAGAGGAAATCACAACGTTTGGGATGCAATCGAAAAAAATCTAATGTAATTCGAGTTCGTATTTAAAGTAGTTACAAATCAAACATTTAACAAGGCTTTTGTCAAAATCGTTTAGACGTGAATGGATTAAATGAAAAAGTCCGAAGCCAGCCTGGAGATGATGCAATAAGTAAATACGCCAGCCCTAAAACATGCTCCAGTTCATGATTTCATCAAACACCAACAGGTTCAATTTATACTTTACTCCAAAACCCAGAATACCATAATCGAAAATAACTGTATCCCAAAATGATGCTAACATCACTACAAACATCCCCAAATAAATCCAACGATACATCCCGTATGATGCAAATAGCCATTGAGAGAGCTGGGGAATTACAAACAATAGAAAAGACATGCGATAATCCCAGTTATTCCCTAGCAAAAAAGTACCCACGTAAATGGCGGCCCCAAGCCTAAATGCTACCAAATTCCTTTCAGAATTATCTGGGAACACAGTTTTTTGTCTAATGGCAACAAAAAAAATACAAACTAATAAGAAAAGAGCTAATGAATGCGGAATAAACATCATTATATTTTGAATTTGATCTTCAGGTACTATCTTTAGCATATAATAGCGGAAATATTTTCCAAGTACCTCAAAAATAACATACACCCCATACGAGACCTTTGTCCCACGCTGTGTTAATAGCCACGATGCTTTTACGCTTTGAATATTAAGTAAAACATAAAAAAGAAAAATCGCCGCAACCGTACCAAACAAAGCATAAAAATTTTTTTTATTCTCAGAAAAGAAAACGATAATCCCAAAAAAAGGGAACAGCTTAAAAAACGCAGCCATCAAAAGAATGACCGCCGCCGCAATGGGCCAGCGATTTACGGTCAAGATTATTAATCCAGACAGGATAAAAAATATCAGATCAACATTGCCTCTTTCATAAAGCAACATACAAGCGGGAGAAAAAATAAAAAATAATAAAAGAAGGCTGTCCCGAACTCGAATTCTTTCCGGAAAAGCAAAAAGAACAAGAAAAAATAACACTAGCAATACAATGCAAATCCAAACTGTATCATCCTGCGAAATCTTCAAAGAGAAAAGCCCATACCAAATCTTGGGGTAATTAAAGAGACGTACAAGAGGATCGTTTGGGTTTGACACAGCTGGATCAACCCCAGATCGAAAAGTTTCGGAAGCCCCAGGGATTAAACGAAAGTCTATAAATGGTGGACTCATAGCTGGGATATGCCAGAGTTTCCATGTTTTGATATATCCATTTGAAATGAAGGACAAAATAATCACCCCCCATATCAAAAATACGGCTCCAATTAATACTGCTTTACCTCTCTTAATATCAAAATCCTCTAGGCGCATTATCCAACCACCCGTATTTCTCTTGGCATGTCAGATAAACAATCCGCGCCGGTTTCGGTGATAACAATATTATCTTCAATACGCACGCCATTGCGGCCAGTGAGATAAATACCGGGCTCCACAGTGTATGCCATACCAGGTTCAAGCAATTGCAGATTGTCGCCGCGCATGTATGGGTCTTCGTGACCTTCCATGCCAATGCCGTGGCCTGTGCGATGCGTAAAATATTTTCCGTAACCAGATTGTTCAATCACATCACGCGTGGCTTTATCTACATCTGCGCACGGTACGCCAGGCTTGCCAGCCGCGCGCCCCGCCGCGTTGGCTTCCTGCACGATCTTGTGAATTTTTTGATATTCATCGTCCACTGCGCCCACAGCGAATGTGCGTGTAAGGTCAGAGATATAACCTTCATAAGCCGCGCCCCAATCCACAACCAAAAGATCGCCTGTCTGCAATTTTCTATACGTGGGTGAAGCATGCGGATTTGCGCCATTCGGTCCGCCAGAAACGATGGGCGCAAAAGGTATTTCAGGTTCTGAACCATTTTTCAACAATTGGATCACTAATTCAGACGACAACTCACGTTCGGTCATGCCGATCTTAATGAGTGGAATGGTTGCTTCGAGTGCGGCCTGAGCGATCTTGACTGCGCGGTGCATCTTATCCACTTCGGCTTTATCTTTTTTCAAACGCAATGCGGATAATACATCGCTCGCATCGGGGAATTCTGATTCGGGAGCGCCGGCTTTTACATAACCGAATTCCAGCAAGCGCAGTTGACGCGGCTCGACGCCGATGCGCTTCGCATCCAAGCCCAACGCCTGTGCCGCCTTTCGAAAGACATTTTCCCACTCTGAGGGATTCTCACCATACGCAAAGACTTGCACTTTGTATGGAAATAAATCCACTTTGGGCAATTCAAGTTCGGGTAATACCAGCGCGGGGTCATGACCGGGCGCTACGAATAAAACAATAGGGCGTTCCATAAGATGAAACTGCACACCGCTAAGATACGTCAGCGTGGGACCGGGATTCAGAATAACCGCATCCAGTTTCGAAGTCCGCATTGAAGCGGTGAGATTGTTGAGTCGCGCAAGTGTCATGTGAGTCTCCTAATCCAATTTATGATTTTTTTTTGAGAAGGCGTATGTGATCCAATCTACAACGACTGGAAAAAGCATATCAAAAGTTGTGACGATTCGAAACCACCATGGAATGATCAGACTGCGGCGCGGACGTCTGGCGACATCCAGCACTCGGCGCGCAACATACTCGGAAGTCATGCGTGTGTTGAAAGATTTTCGTACCGAACCATAAGCGTTATTTTTACCAATATGCTGACCAAACTCTGTGGCGGCGGGTCCGGGATAAATTCCACTGACTTTGATTCCAAACGGTACAACCTCGCGGCGAAGCGCATCTGTGAAGGCGCGCGCTCCATGTTTGCTGGCGGAGTAACTTGTAAGGAGCGGTGGGGCGATCAGCCCGGCAACTGAAACCATATTGATGATGTGTCCCTGACTGCGTTTTAACATGTGAGGCAAAACTGCACGGGTGACTTGCATAAGCGCCGTCAAATTGACCTGCACAAGAGAGTCAATATCACGATCCAGTGAATGGTTCTCGAACCAATCTACGCGGCCAATGCCCGCATTATTAAAGAGAATATCTATTTGACCATAATTTTCCAGCGTGGATTTCAGCATGCCTGCTACATCGGCAAGGTTTGTAATATCCACTTGAATGGCGATGGCTTCACCGCCAGCTTCTTGGATTTTTGCGGCGAGGATTTTCAAACGGTCAATACGGCGCGCGGCAAGTACAACTTTACATCCTTCATTTGCAAAGAGCAGTGCGGCATCTTCACCAAAGCCTGAAGATGCGCCTGTTATGAGAATAACTTTATTTTTCAAATTTGGCATAAATGATTTTCCAATTCCGTAGGTTATGCTTTTAGCGTGACGGACTGATCCTATTATGTGCTACGCGCCTCAATTGCAAATGATAATAAAAAAATCGGTACGGGTAATTTTATCACTCGCACCGATTGAAAATAAATATTGGGAAATAGAAAAAAACAAAAACTATTCTTCCGTACTGTCATCCCGCGCATGCTTCTTCGGTCTCGGCGGTTCGACCGTCACCTTGTCAGAAAGCGCGATTGCCAGAACATCATCCATGTGTTTGATGGGGATGATCTTCAATTCAGATCTTGCAGTCTTGGGAAGTTCCACCAGATCTTTCATATTCTTTTCTGGCAGCAGCACGGTCTTTAATCCTGCGCGATGCGCGGCGAGAACTTTTTCGCGCACACCGCCGATCGGCAGGATCCTTCCGCGCAGAGTGATCTCGCCAGTCATGCCCACGTGACGCAGCACTGCCCGCCCCGTCAGCGCGGAGATGATGGCCGTCGCCATGGTGATTCCAGCCGAAGGACCATCCTTTGGAATTCCGCCTTCAGGCATGTGGATGTGAATATCCAACCGCTCGAAGACATCCAGATCAATTTTCAACGTGGCGGCTCGTGACTTGATGTAAGTCAGCGCGGCTTGACCTGATTCCTGCATCACCTCGCCCATCTGACCCGTCATCTGCATGCTGCCTTTGCCTTCTAGGATGGCAACTTCGACAGACATGATCTCGCCGCCAGTTTCCGTCCACGCAAGGCTGGTCGCGACTCCCACTTCGTCGGTGCGTTCCGCTTCGGATTGAAAGACTTGCTGAGGGCCAAGCAGTTTCTCGATCATATCTGGCGCAATGGAGGTTGGATATTTTTTCCCTTCCGCTTTCAGACGCGCGACCTTGCGGCTAACCCGTCCGATCTCGCGTTCCAGATTGCGCACGCCCGCTTCATAAGTGTATTCGCGGATAATGCGCTGTAACGCGGCGGGCTCAAAGAGCATGCCGAGATTGTCGATGCCATTCTCTTCGATCTGGCGCGGAATGAGATAGCGGTTCGCGATCTCCATTTTTTCTTCTTCGATGTAACCCGGAAACTCGATGACTTCCATGCGATCCAACAATGGCAGTGGAATATTTCCCAAAGAATTGGCGGTGGTTACGAACATGACCTTTGAAAGATCAAACGGGAGTTCGAGGTAGTGATCGCTAAAAGCGAAGTTCTGCTCAGGGTCAAGCACCTCAAGCATGGCCGAGGCGGGATCACCGCGAAAGTCAGAATACAGTTTGTCAATTTCATCCAGCATAAAAAGCGGATTGGCCGTGCCAGCGCGCTTCATGGTTTGTATAATGCGCCCCGGCAGCGCGCCAATATATGTGCGGCGATGTCCACGGATTTCAGCTTCATCACGCACGCCGCCGAGCGAGACACGCACAAACTTGCGTCCCAACGCGTCCGCGATGGAACGACCCAAAGATGTTTTGCCAACTCCAGGCGGCCCAACAAAACATAAGATCGGCTGACGTTCCTTCTTGGGTTTGAGCGAACGTACAGCTATATATTCTAGGATCCTTTCCTTGGCTTTCTTCAACCCGTAATGATCGCGTTCCAAAATTTTCGCAGCATTCTTAACATCCAAATTATCGGGCGAGGAGTTGTTCCAGGGCAGGTCAACGATCCAGTCTATATACGTGCGGATCATTCCCACTTCAGGTGACATGGGCGGCATTTGATTCAAACGCTCCAACTCTTTCAGCGCGACTTTCTTTGCTTCTTCTGGAAGATTGGCGGCATCCACTTTTTTCTTTAAGTCGGAAGCATCTCGTGAAAAAACATCGCCTTCGCCTAATTCGGTCTGGATCTGCTTCATCTGTTCGCGCAGATAAAACTCGCGCTGGCTTTTATCCACTTCATTCTGAACACGGGAATGGATCTCGTCTTCCAGTTCAAGCACATCCACTTCCTGCGCCAATAAACTATTCAACATTCCCAAACGCGCCTTGGGATCAAGGATCATAAGCAAACGCAATTTTGCTTCGTAGGTTAGCGAAAGCGAGGTGGAGATCATATCGGAGAGCCAGCCCGGTTCCGAAATATTCAACGCGAACAAATGCGCTTCTTCGGGAATGGAACGATCCAGTTGCACACAGCGCTCGAACAGACTCAATGCGGAGCGCATCAACGCCTGTGTTTGCCTGTCACCTACTTGCGGCTCGTTGATCACGCGCGCGCGCACTTTTAGATATGGCTTCGTGCGAATAAATTCAACGATCTCCACACGTTTGCGTCCCTGCACCAAGGCGGAGCGTGAGCCGTCAGGCATGGTCAACAAACGCCCGACAGCCATCTCAACACCGATCGGCAGAAAATCATCGACGCTCGGTTCATCCAACTCGGAATCTTTTTGCGTAAGTCCGATCACAGTTTGTTCTTTGCGCTGCGCTTCCTGCACAGCAAGCAATGAAGCCTCGCGTCCAACAAAGATCGGCGAAACCATGCGCGGAAAAATGACCATATCGCGCAGTGGCAGAACCACGGCCTCGATCAAACCGTCAGCGTTCGGCTCCATATTTGGAACACGATACAATTCCTCGGTGCGCTGTGACAGCGTCAGATCAAAATTATCTTCTTCTTCATTCCAATTAGATTGATGATTCATTTAATATTTTTCCATGCAGACATGACTTCCGCTGTGACAAACATGCTTCCAGCGGATAAGACAATGCTACCATCTTTTGATGACAATTCCAGCGCACGCGCCAATGCGGATTTTACGGGAGTGAGCGTTTCAGACTCCGCCCCAGCCTGCTCTGCCAACTGTTGAATTTTCTCCACTTCCAAAGCGCGTGGATGATCGGCGCGCGTGATGATAATTTTCTTGATCTTCGATTTCATTTCCGCAAACATCCCTGGAATATTTTTATCCTCCGATGCACCGAAGATGAGATAAACCATCTTGTCAGGAAAATATGTTTGCAAGGTTTCGCTCAATTTCGCAAACGAATCCTGGTTATGCGCCGAATCAAAGATCACAGGCGGATCGCGCCGCGCGATTTCAAAGCGGGCGCGCCATTGTACTTGAGAAAACCCTTTTTGTATCTGTTCGTCGGTGATGGGAATTCCGCTGGCTTTTAGAGCGGCATAAGCAGTGGCGGCGTTCTCAACTTGATGAGATCCAAGGAGGGGAATGTTGAAGGTTGGAAGGTTGGAAGATCGGAAAGTTGGAAAGTTGAAACGTTGCCCATCCAAAGACGACTCTATCAACTCAAATTTTACATCGCGTCCAACGAGCGTAAATCTTGAATTCTTAAGCGCGGCTACACGCTCTAAAACTGCGAGGGCCTCTTCCTTTTGCGGGGATGAAATCACTGGCACGCCATTTTTGATAATGCCAGCCTTCTCGCCTGCGATCAGCGTCAATGTATTTCCAAGCACAGCTGTATGGTCATAAGACAATGAAGTGATGACCGAAACCCGCGGCGTGACAATATTGGTCGCATCCAGCCGCCCGCCCAAACCCACTTCAAACACCGCGGCGTTGACTCCATATTTACCAAACGCCAAAAATGCCAGCGCGGTTGTGATCTCAAAAGTCGTGAGCATTTCGATCTTCGCCACATACGGTTTGATCTCCTCCACCAACTCGACCAACTGCGCGTGCGAGATCGGCTCACCGTTGATCTGGATTCGCTCGGTATATTCCAACAAATGCGGCGAGGTATATAACCCAACTTTATAACCTGCGACTTTCAAACTAGAAGCACACAGCGCGGACGTGGAACCTTTGCCCTTCGTCCCAGCCACATGGATAATGGGATACTTATTTTGCGGGTTGCCCAGCGACTGCATCAACGCGAACATGCGGTCAAGGTTGAAGTCTGCCTTGGCAAGTTCGGAGGAATGTTTCAGGCTATAATCCACGAAGGAATAAAGATAATCGAGAGATTGGTTGTATGCGATTTCAATGTCCATGCGAGGGATTGTAAATCGTTAATCAAATATCGTAAATCAAAAACCACAGTGCTCGCCACCCTCACCCTCCATTTACACATCCCACTTTGTTCTTCGCTCAAAGAAAAGCGCCGACGGATCAAACCGCTTATTTCACGTCTGCATCGCGAGTTCAACGTCTCGGTGGCGGAAATGGATTTGCAGGATAAATGGCAGGAGACGGTCATCACGTGTGCAATGATCAATTCTGACGGAGTGACATTACGACAGTCTTTGCAAAGTGTGGCAAAATGGGTGGAAGCGAATTGGGAAGATGGTCAGATCATTAATGAGAAGATCGAAATAATGTAAATGCGTAGAAAGGTAGACAAGTACACAGGTCGTGTTTACATGTTTACCTGTTTACGTACCGAAAAAAAGGAGACATAAATGGATTTAGGGCTAAAGAACAAACGCGCGCTCATCACAGGCTCATCTCGCGGACTTGGTTATGCGGCCGCGCTGGCGTTGGCAAAGGAAGGCTGTAAGGTTGCCATCAACGGGCGCGATGAAGCGAAGATAAAAGCGATTGCAGAAAAGCTGAGCAAGGAAACTGGCACTCAGGTAATTGGATTAGCGGGCGATGTTGGCTCAACCGATATTCCTGAAAAACTAATCCGACAAACCGTAGATGCTTTTGGCGGATTGGATATTCTCATCACAAACGCGGGCGGACCTCCGCCGGGCACCATCGATTCACTTGATGAAGGCGCCTGGCAAAAAGGCGTGGATCTGTGTTTGATGGCGCATGTCCGCTTGATCAAGGCGGCGCTTCCACATTTGCGGAAATCAGATGCGGCGAGTGTTTTGACGGTTACCTCTTTGACAGTAAAACAGCCAATAGCAAATTTGCTTTTATCAAACAGTATCCGCATGGCAACGATCGGATTGACCAAATCATTGGCGCTGGATCTCGGCAAAGAAGGCATCCGCTTCAATTCAATACTGCCAGGCTGGACGGAGACTGAACGAGTCACAGAGTTGATGACTGCCCGGGCAACAGCGAACAGCTCAACAGTTGAGGAAGAGACGCGCAAGCAATCGGAGCAGAGTCCGCTGGGGAGGTTGGGTCAACCTGAAGAGTTCGCAAATGCCGCAGTGTTCCTCGTCTCGCCTGCCGCTTCCTATATCACGGGTGTGATGTTAAATGTGGATGGCGGGGCATATAAAGGAACGTTATAACCTTCCAACCTTTAACTTGCAAACCAAATTGGAGAAACCATGAACGAACAAAATGAAAAGATATGTTTAAATTGTAATCGCACGGATGTACAGATTCCATTGATCACGCTAACGTTCAAAAGTGATGCGAAATATATTTGCGCGCAATGTTTACCGGTGCTGATCCATAAGACTCATACGCTTGCAGATAAATTACCGGGCATGGAGATCGCGCCGCCCGCAGATCACTAACCGCAACTCGATGAATAAACTCTCCCGCTTATCACGCATTTCTCTTTTATTGAGTTTTTTCTTTGCCGCTGATAAAGTGCTGGCATTTGGTAAATCTCTGATCTTCAGCAAGATCGTTGGATTGGAGGGAATAGGCATTTTCGGCGCGGCGAACAATATTCCCGATTATCTGTCGGCGTTACTCTCTGGCGGCGCGCTCGGAATGGCTTTTATCCCGGTGCTGAGAGAATACCTTGATAAAGGAGAAAGGCGTGAATCCTGGGAATTATTTTCCAAGGTTATCAATCTGGCATTTGTCATCACAGGATTTTTTGCCGTGATCATTATCCTGTCGGCGGACCCACTTGTAAAATATGTTGTCGCTCCGGGATTCTCTCCAGCGAATCAAATACTAACCGCTTCGCTGATGCGCCTTGATCTGGCTGCGATTGTGATCTTCTCTATCAGCGGTTTGGTTATGGCGAGCCTGCAAGCGAATCAGCATTTTTTACTGCCGGCGCTGGCTCCCGTTTTATATAACCTGGGACAAATTTTCGGTGTCACGATCCTTAGCCCAGCCAGCGGAATTCATCTGGGGCCGATCCAATTGCCAGCCTATGGTATGGGGCTATACGGAATGGTATATGGAGTCATTCTCGGCGCATCACTGCATTTGCTTATTCAAGTGCCAGGATTGATTCGCTATCAATTTCACTGGACGCCGGTGATCGAATGGAAAAGCCCGGCGATTCAGCGGGTATTGATTCTGCTCGGGCCGCGCGTATTAACAATGGCATCCATTCAAGCCTATTTTTTGATGCGCGATAATCTGGCATCCCGCTTTGGAGCAGTCGGCGCAGGCGCGCTCAACTTAGGTTGGACCATTGAGCAAGTACCCGAAACGATCTTTGGCACAGCCATTGCCGTAGCGCTCCTGCCTTCGCTGGCTGAATTCATCAACCGCAAACAGCTGCAGGATTTCACACAAACGGTCAACCGCGCTTTACGAGTGATGCTGGCGCTCTCCCTCCCATCAGCGGTTTTGCTGGCTTTGACAGTTCGACCCTTGGCGCAAAGCTTCTTCAACTATGAACCTGCGCGTTTAGATCTATTGACAGTCTGCACCTGGGCTTTTTTAATTGGACTGCTGGGCGATACCTGGCTCGAAGTAGCGGTACGTTCATTTTATGCGAATCAAAATACACGCACGCCGCTGATTGCGGCTTTTCTTCAGGTGATCGCTTTTGTGGTGTTTTCGCTTATCCTTTCGCCGATCATTGGACTGGTAGCGATTCCTCTATCTGCCGCGTTGACATTCACCACGCAAGCCATTATCCTGCTCATCATCCTTAACCGTCGATTCCCAGGCTTGTTGAACATGGATAAAACTCTGTTCCGCGCGACTGCATCTGCCGTAATCGCAGGCCTTGTTACCTCAGGCTTGATCTACCTTTTACCTTTCTCCAACCTACTGACGACAATTGCCGCATTGTCTGTCGGCGGAATCATTGCTCTTGCAATTGTATGGTCAGATGCAAAACAGATTTTCAATTTGTAGCACAAAATAAAACATAGATAAGAAAAAAAAATTAATGCTCCACAGGGAAGTATAATTGCAACCATGTCAGAACAAATAGAAAACACACAACCTCAAAAACCTTTTGATGTAGATGATACTCAGCCGATCAAACCGATCAAGAAGAAATCATCCCGCTGGCGCTCCATTTTCGTAAGCGTTTTGGGATTTCTGCTGTTGGTTGGGATGGGTGCATTTGGCGGATACTCGAGTGGAATTAGTGATCGCCTAAAAGCGGAAGTTTCTGTTACCTCAAAACAACTCACCGAGCAATATACGCTCGCGTTGGTCGATATCACATTTGGCCGTTATGCAACCGCACAAGAACGCCTTGAATACATCATTAAAAAAGACCCTAGCTTCCCCGGCGCACAGGAAAAACTGACCGAGGTTTTGGTGGCAAGCAATATTCATATCCCAACAAACACGCCTGTCCCAACGCCTACATCCACACCAGATTTTAGCGGCGCTGAAAGCGCATTCCAACGCGCGCAGCAACTCATCCAGGTGCAAGATTGGCCAAATGCATTGAACGCTCTAGACACCATCCGAAAACTCGACCCCACTTACAAGACCGCGCAAGTGGATGGAATGTATTATTACGTCCTGCGCAACCATGGACATAATCTGATCACCAAAGAAGGCAATCTCGAAGGCGGTATTTATTACCTGACCCTTGCAGAACGATTCGGGCCGCTTGACAATTCATCCAAAGGAATTCGTGAAGGTGCGCGAGCCTACATCAGGGGCGCAAGCTACTGGGAGTTGGATTGGAAACAAGCCGTTGAGATCTTTGCCCAGGTTGGCGCTGGATTTCCCTCTCTTTGGGATGGCACCATGACAGCATCACAGCGCTTCTACCAGGCATCCATGCGCTACGGAGATGAGCTATTCGCGCGAAGCGACTACTGCGGCGCATATCTAAACTATACGAACGCAATGGCACTGGGCGGTCTCGATAAAACCTCCGCGAAAAATTACAACAATGCATTCACAAGTTGTTACCCAGCCACGCCTACATTAGAAATAATAGCAACAAATACAACAGGCGTACTCCCTACAGAACCGCCAGTCGTGACGGAAACTCCAATCGTTGTCCCACCATCACCCTAATTCACTATCATGACCACACCTCCATCATGGGTCATGGCGCTGATCTACTGGCTGCACATGCTGGCAACGGTCACATGGATCGGAAGCCTGGCCGCCATCAATTTACTGGTACTACCCGCTTCAGTTCGGACCTTGAAACTGGTCGACCAACTCAGTTTTATTGCCGCCCTCCAAAAAAGACTTGAACCCCTCGCCTGGTTTTGTATGGGATTATTGCTGGCGACAGGGCTATTCCAACTGAGTGCAAATCCGCACTATGATGGTTTCCTCTCCACGAGCACACAATGGTCATTGGCTATTCTCGTTAAACACAGTTTGGGAGTGATCATGGCGGTCGTTAGCGCCGTCCAAACCTGGGAAGTGCTCCCCTCAATTCAGCGCACTTTGATGAGAAAAGAAACCGCAAAAGCTGATGAACTTGCCCGGTTACAAAGACGCGAAATAATTTTAATGAGAACCAACCTGATACTCTCGGCATTGATATTAGCCGCCACAGCATTTGCGAGAGCCGCTTTATAAAAAACAAAGAAGCCGCTACACTACAGTAGCGGCTTCTTTGTTTCATAATGTTTTTTTACAACGTGATCAATTTTTGCGCCAGCACTCCCGTCAGGTCATAAGCCAGCGAGCCGGTGATCCTGACAGGTACGATATCTCCCACGCTGGCCTTTCCTTCAATTACGACCAAGCCGTCCACTTCGGGCGCGTCACGATATGAACGGCCTATCGAAATGCCATCATTAAATCCCTCCACCAAAACATCGAGTGTCTTGCCGACGTAGGATTGATTCACCTGCAGTGAGATGGATTGCTGTAACTCCATCAAACGCGCAAAACGTTCTTCTTTAACAGAAGCAGGCACAGGGTCGCCGAGAGGCGTGGAAGTCGTCCCCGGTTCAAATGAAAATGGGAAAGCGCCCGCCCGATCAAAGCGGATCTCATTTACAAAATCATATAAGGCTTGAAATTCTTCCTCCGTCTCGCCGGGATACCCAACGATAAAAGTTGTGCGAATGGCTAATTCAGGAATCGCTGCGCGCATTTTGGCAAGTGTCTTATGCACCCAATCAATATTGGACGGGCGCTTCATGCGATACAAAGTTTTGGGATGCGCGTGTTGAAGCGGCATGTCGAGATACGGCAAAATCTGTTTGCGGGTTGCCATCACCTCGACCAGACGATCGGTCACATAACCGGGATACGCATACATGACGCGTATCCAATCCATGTCGGGAACAGAATCCGTTAATTGTTCAAGCAAAACGGCGAGACCGTCTTTCAATCCAAAGTCGTGACCATAATCGGTTGTATCCTGCGCGATGAGAATCAGTTCACGCACGCCCGCGTCGCGCAAGGTCTGCGCTTCGTGCAGGATCGATTCAACAGGACGAGAAACCGCCGTGCCCTTGATCAGAGGAATGGCGCAGAACGCGCACGGGCGGCGGCAGCCATCCGCTATTTTAATATATGCACTCCCACCGGCAACACAGACACGCAGAGCATCGTTTTCATCCGAGCCGACAACTGTTGCGGTTTCTGGTAAATGATAGACCGGTTCGGGGCGCGCTCCCTTGCGGACTTCGCGCACTACCTGCACAATATCCATCCAGCGGCGGGTGCCGAGAATTCCGTCTATGCCCTGAACCTTCTGCGCAACTTCCACACCATAGCGTTGAGTCAGGCAGCCTGCCGCGATCAAAACCTGTCCACTGCGTTTTGATTTGGCAAGCTCGCCCAGCACTCGATATGATTCTTCTTTTGCGGGGCCGATAAATCCACAGGTGTTGACAATGAGAACAGCCGCTTTATCCGGGTCATCCATCGAACGATACCCATCACGTAAAAGCAGTTGCGCCATCGAATCAGAATCAACTGTGTTTTTTGCACAACCAAGCGAGACTAAATGAAATGTATTTTTTGTCACATTATTTTCCTAAAGTTGTAAATTAATTTTAAGTCACGCTTGGAGCGCGACTATCCCAATAAAATTTTCGTCGCATTTCAAATATAAATTACCTGTTACCCACCGCTCGCAGGTGTATTCGTCGGCGTGGCTGCTGGTGTAATCGTGGGTACAGGTGTGATCGTCACAGGCGAAGTAGAGGTCGGCGTTGGCGGAAGTGTGGCAGTAGGCGTTGCGATGCCAGTGATCAAATAGACACGGGTGATCACTTCACCTGTATTGCCCATAAAACCAAGGTCACGCCCATTATATGTGACGCGTAACGCGGCTGCATTGCCAGTCAATATCACAACCTGATCTTGGGCTTCAAACAGCCTCGTTTCTCGTGGGGCGAAGCGGCCTTCAAAAACAACTTTCCCGTCCGCTGAAATTCGAACAAAGACACGCTCCACAGCAAAGACACTCACCGCTACATTTGCATCTGAAATGGGTATCAGCGGAGTCTCAAGCGCGGCTAGCGTTTCTGTACCTGCTGCCAAAAGATTCTCATCCACCGGCACAAAAGTTGACTCGATCAAACTTGCCGGAGTTGGAGTGCTACCGATCACATTTAACCCGGCCGGCACAGCAGGTTCATCACTTGAAGAACTGACCACCCGCCCCACGCCCCAGATCGCAAGCGCGATCAACGAGACAATCATCACCAATCCGAAGATCAGATCACCCGCTATAAAACTCCGCAAGAATGGCATGGATGTGACAACTTCCGTCTGTATCATCTCACGCGGTGTTTCAGAATATTTCTCATGGCGGCGCGCCTGTAGTCCATCAGCAAAACGTAAAAGAATGGCATCCGTATCCAGATCAAGGAACGTCGCGTAGTTCGCCAGCATCCCGCGCGTTTGCACAGAGGATGGCAGCTTATCAAAGGCGCCTTCCTCCAACGCCTTTATAAACACAGCGCGCAATTTCGTGTGCCGTTCCACTTCATCCATCGTCAAGCTGATCATTTCACGGCGTGAGTATAATTGCGCGCCGATCTCTGCAAAAATAATATCCGCCGGCTGAGTAGGAATGAATTGCGGTGTGAGCGGCTCAAGAGCCGGCGCCATCTCTGGCTTTGATTCTTTTTTTGCAATACGGGATCGGAAAAGCGCCTCAAACCTTGAGAGTAGACTCGCTTTCGCTTCTAGTTGATCGGCCTCAACAGGCAGACTCTGCTCTTCAACTTTTATCTCCGTTACTTCCTCGTCAACTGGTGCGGAAGGTTCTTCGATAGATTCCACCACAAGCGCCGACTCTACCATCGGACGATGTCCCAGCCAACGGCTCCAAAAAGGAGTCTCGTGTTTTACTTCCTGCTCATTTACTAATGGAGGAATTTCCGTCTCAACAAGATTGACCTGCGGCAAAGGTCCACTCACTTCAATTTCTGGCGCATTTTTTTGAAGCTCAGAAATCATCTCATCAATATTGAGTTCAAGATATTCCGCGTAATTTCGCAAAAAGCCGCGACCCTGCGCTGCGGATGGCAGAACAGAATAATCATCGGATTCCAACGCCCGCAAGAAGACGGTACGAATGCGCGTAACCTCAGACGCTTTCTCAAGCGTAAGATAACGCGCCTCGCGCTCCTTCTTTAATCGTTGACCTATCGATTCGAACATGGGGTAATTGTATTACAAACATCACCGACTTGCGCCGGTGATGTGATGTTTCTTATTCAACTGTTGCGGCTGGTTCTTCGACCGCGACTTCTTCGGCTGCCTTGCGGCTGCCGCTCTTCTTCGGTTTCTCGGCCTTTTCAGGTTCTGCTTTTCCTTCGGCGCTTTCAGCGGACTCGCCTTCACGATGGACGATGATCTTGATCTCAGGCACCAAATCCATCGTCAGACGGATATGAGCGGTGAATTCACCAAGCACGCGAATGGGTTGAATATCCACTTGCTGGCGCTTCACTTCAAAGCGTACCTGCTCAGAGAGCGCTGTGGCGATATCCTGAGTAGTAATGGAACCATACAGTTTGCCAGTGTCACCGGCTTTGGCAGAAAATGTAAGGGTTACAGCTTTGATCTGCTCGGCGAGGCCTGACAGTTCATTGTTCTGCGAGGAGCGCCGAACTTCAGCCTGCGACTTAATCTTGAGCACCTGTTTCATGGCGCCTTCGGTTGCAAGTACGGCAAATCCCTGTGGGATAAGGAAATTACGGCCAAAGCCGTCGGCTACTTTCTTAATATCCCCCGCGCGGCCAAGTTTGTATACATCTTTTACAAGCAATACTTTCATTTGATTTAAGCCCTTTCTAACATTTGGAGTCAGAACGAAGGGTACTACGTTCTGCGAGCGCAGATTGTACCATAAAGAATTCTTTTCTTGCCAACTTGGGCAATTAGGATTAAGATAAAGCCATGTCAAACATTCCCATCAACTTTCGACGTATTGCGATCTTCCTGGTGATCATCTTCCTGGTGATCGGATTCAATTCCCGCGTTCACGAATTGAATCAATTAAACAGTCAACGTGATGAAGTGCGTACTGCGGCAACCGAATCCAAACAAACCGAAGAGGCGCTGAACGCTCAAGTAGTATACGCCGCATCCACTGAAGCAGTGGAAAAATGGGCGCGGACCGAAGGCCATTATATAAAAGAGGGAGAACAGCCTATGATCCCGATCAGTCAGCCGGGCAGCGAGCCGGTTATCGTTGCCACACCAACTCCGGTACCCACCCCAATGCCAAATTGGCAGGAATGGTGGAATTTATTTTTCGGCCAATAACCAGGTAAGTCGGGATGACCTCCCGACTTATTTTATTTGAGGTCACCATCGTGGATCGTCTTCAACTTTTTCCCATTACAACGACCATAGAAAAAAACTCCTTAACCATTGCGGGGCAAGCACTCGCTCTTTTGGTTGAGAACTATGGAACGCCTTTATATTTATATGACCGCGCCACAATGGATCATGCGGCAACAGGATATAAATCTGCGCTCGCTTCGCGCTACCCGGCAGCTGCCTCTGTGACCTATGCAGGGAAAGCCTTTTTGAATACCGCCATCGCGCAATGGACTCAATTCCACAACTTGTTCGTGGATTGTACTGGGGAAGGCGAGATCGCCATGGCGTTGGCAGGTGGTGTGCCGCGTGAACATATCCTTGTGCATGGAGTGAATAAATCGATCGCAGATTTGAAATCCGCGATCCAACATGCAGGCACGCTCGTTGTGGATAACCTGACAGAGTTAGATCATATCGCAGATCTATTCACAGCTTCCAGCTCCCAATTCCTAAATTTATGGCTTCGGCTTCTGCCAGGGCTTGCAGTCGAAACTCATCACGCGCACACGCAGACCGGTCAACACGACAGCAAATTTGGCATGACGCGTGAAGAAATTTTGGAAGCGGCGCAAGTTTGTAAAGATCACAAATTGCCGTTGAATGGGATCCACTTTCATCAAGGCTCGAATTTCCGCGACGCGAGTCCGTTGCAAGCCGCAATTGAGTTGGGATTAGCCATCGCGAAGGAAATTAGTTTCAAAGACGAATGGCATTTTAGTCCCGGCGGCGGATGGGGAGTTGCTTATCACGAAGATGAACTTCCGCAACCGGACATCAATGAATATGTAAATATGATCGCTGAGAACGTGCTCGAGGGTTGCAAAACGCGCGGACTAGTTCTCCCCCATTTACATTTGGAACCCGGCCGCAGTTTGGTGGCGCGCGCGGGTGTGGCTGTGTATCGAGTTGGCGCGATCAAAAGACGCGGCGACAAAGTTTGGATATTGACTGATGGCGGCATGACGGACAATCCGCGCTACGCGATGTATGGGGCGAGATATTCTTGTTTAACAGTATCAGACCCGGGTCGAGAAAAAAGCGAGAAGGTTTCCATCGCGGGGCCGTATTGTGAATCGGGTGACGTCATCATTGAAAATTTACTCATGCCGAAAATCGAAGAGGGCGAGTTGATCGCCATCCCCGCATCTGGCGCGTATCATTTAAGTATGTCATCCAATTACAATGGTTCACGCAAACCAGCGGTTTTATGGCTGGAAAAAGAGCGGGTAAAAATTATCATGCGCAGGGAAACAATCGAAGATCTATTGAAAAGAGATTTTAATATTTCCTGATCCCTGTTTTGGATTGGGACGTTTTTATCCTGAATACGTGACATAAGTTACGGTATTCTTTTTTTTATTCGTGAGATAATTCACAAAATATTTAGTACATCTCCTTTTTCGGAGGCATCCAAATGCAATTAATAAAAGACAGGTTTAATTACCTCTTCGGCTCCACCAAAGGGCTGATCCTCGTGGCGATCGCCATGATTGGAATCGTCACAGCTGTCTGGGGCATGCTCTCGGGCCCGATGGCCGAGATGGGCGTACGCGAAGTGGTCATTAAACTTCTCGGAATGAAGATCGTGCAGGCTGAGCGTGAGGGGCGTATTGTCATCCTGTATCACTCGATCGCGATGGCGATCATTGCGATCGAAACTTATATGATCACAAGCCTGCTCAAAATGAAACCCTTTTTCAAGATCGCAATCAATGCCATCATCACGGTGGGCTACATTTTGACGATGATCTTCGGCATGGGATTTGCTTACTTCGGGCACAACTGGGCATTTCATGGAATTTATATTTTTGGCTTGTCTTTGATCTTCTTTGCAGGAGTCCTGCTGATCATCGCCCTTTGGCCATGGAATCCTGAATACTATGTAACTGATAAAGAATACGCTCATACCAAAAAGGGAGTTGACCTGGAACGCGTGGCCTTCTTCGCCACAGCCGTAACAACCGTGATCTCGGCTTTATTCGGTGCAGTCCCAGGATCATACTTTGGCAACGGTTTCGAGACTTTTCTCGCTGAGAACATCATCCGCCTGCCCGAAAAAACTACGATGGAATACTCGATCATTGGTCACCTGCATATCATGCTGGCATTGATCTGTATCATGATCACGCTCATCATCGGCCGCTGGCTTAACTTCAAAGGCATCCTGCACAAAGTCGCCATGCCGCTGATGATCTTGGGAACCATCGTGCTCAACCTGGGAGTGTGGGGCGTAGTCACTCCGCTTGAACCCGTTGCGCATATGGTTATCTATGTCGGCGCGACACCATCCATGGTTGCGGCGCTCCTGTTGCTTATCTGGAGTTGGGGCAAACTAATCCGCGAAGGCACGGCTCATATTCAGAAACCAAGCTTCGGTCAAAAGATCGGAGCACTCTTGCGCGATCCGCTAAAATTTGGACCGACCTGGCAGATGCTTTTTATGAATTTCACAACCAGCGGAATTGGCATTTTCATGGCGATCAAGCTCGATGAAGTTTTTCGAGTATGGCCTGCCCGCGAAGAACGCATCGAACTGACAGGCCACTGGCACGTGCTCTCCGCCATCGTCGCCACCATTATTTTGCTTTACTTCGGCGACATGAACGGTTTCAGAGGCAAACTGCGCCAGTGGTATGGCTGGAGTATCATCATCCTTTCAGATATTGCCTTTGGCGCCGTGACCGTTTTCGAAATGAAACGTCTCTTCGTACCAGAAGCCGAGCAGCAACCACTCGTCAACGGGCTTATGTATGCAATTGATTTCGGCCTCGGTATGCTGATGGTCATCCTGGCGGCATTGCTGGTATATCGTTTGATCGACCTCTTCAAAAATAAAGGACGCTGGATCGAAGAACTTGACCACGAACTCGCGCGCGAGGTGGACAAATGAAAGGCCTCTTTCTTAACTTCAGCCTGCTCGTTGCTCTATTGGCATCCTGCGCCCCTGTGGATTTAAACGCTGCCATCCCCACCTTCGAAACAGGCGTAGACTCAAACGCCTGGGCGCAAATCCCCGCGGGCGAATTTTATTTCGGTCAACACGAAGATATTGAAACCACCGAAGCCTATGAGATCATGATCACCGACGTAACCGCCGCACAATATGCAGACTTTCTCAATGCCGCTCTCGCCGATAACTATGTAAAAACTGACGGCGGTCAAATCGTCGGCTTCTACCCAGGCGATAAGTTCCACGCGATCAAGCATGAGGAAGAGATCAAAGCGGGCGATTGGATCTACATCCTGCTCAACGATCCATCGCAGAAAATTAAATTTGACGGCACAACATTCACCGTTCAAACAGGATTCAAGAACCACCCAATGACGATGGTCTCCTGGTTTGGCGCACAGGGCTACTGTGAATACTTCAACAGCCGTCTGCCTACTGAAATGGAATGGGAAAAAGCAGGCCGCGGCACGGATGAACGTTCTTTCCCGTGGGGCGCTGAGATCATGCGCGAAAACGCCAACTTCTACTCAAGCCGCGACCCGTTTGAAGATATGTCCACTTTCGGTTCACGCACCAGTCCTGTTGGTTTTTACAACGGACAAAAATATGGCGATTTTCAAACTCAAGACTCTGCTTCACCTTATGGCCTTTATGACATGGCTGGCAACGTCTGGCAATGGACAGGTGATGTCTACGAAGGCATGCATTACCGTTTCATGCGCGGCGGGTCAAAAGACACCTACGATATGGATTTGCGCTTATGGGTCCGCAACAATGCCACGCCTACTTATTTCAGCCCTGGTGTAGGTTTCAGATGTGTGAGAGATAAGTAAGAAAGTAGACAGGCTTGCAAGTAGACAGGTATACTTGCGGCTTGTAACTTATTTACTCGTATTCCCCTAGGAGTTCCATGACCGTCCAATCATCAATCATAAATCGTAAATCAAAAATCAAACTCTACTGGCCTCTCATAAAGAGCACCCAAACCGGGTTGCTTCTGGCAACAGGCATCGCGGGCTACCTCAGCGCGGGAACACGCATCGGCTTGCTGACCTTACTTGGTATGTCAATCAGCCTCTTCCTCGCCATCAGCGGATCAACCATCCTAAACATGTGGTACGACCGCGATATTGACGCGAAGATGAAACGCACTCACAAACGTTCCGCTGCATCAGGCGAGTTGGATCATAAGGAAGTCTTTGGGGTTGGCATAGCTGTCTCAATTCTTGGGATTGGCTGGGCAATCAGCATCGCACCGTTTTATGGTCTCGTGGTTTTTGCAGGTTGGTTCTTTGACGTGGTCATATACACCCTGTGGTTAAAACGCCGCACTGCGTGGAGCATTGTCTGGGGCGGCATTTCAGGCGCCATGCCCATTCTGGCGGGCCGCGTGCTTGCCATTGGTCACATTGATCTGGTCGGAGTTCTGCTCGCGCTCGCCATCCTCTTCTGGATTCCCACACACACACTGACCTTCTCGATCAAATTCCGTGAAGATTACGCCAACGCGGGTGTCCCCACTTTTCCGTCCACATACAGCGATACATTCACGCGCGCTACAATTGCCATCTCATCAATGCTCGCCGCACTTGCGATCGGTTGGGCAAGTGTGCTCATCGGCATCAGCGCTGGCTATTTGCGATTGATCGCTGTGCTAACAGCAGGTTTGCTATTACTGGCTTTCGCAACATTCCGCGTTGAATCAGAACGCGTAAATTTTGGCCTGTTTAAATACGCGTCACTCTACATGCTATCATCCATGATCATCCTGGCGATGAAAGCGTTTTAATTATGAAAATGTCTGCGTTTGACCGCGTGCTTCTGCTCATCACCGTTTTCCTCTCCGCCTATCAGATCGTGATCGGCATTGACGATCTTTCCACCGCGCCCATCATCGCATACACCATTGCCTTCGGTGTGCTGCTCGTGGCGGGATTACTGCTCATCATCCTCGGCTTTGATGTTTTGGAATCTCCCATCGTGGTCATTGTTTCGACGATCATCCCGTTGACTCTTTCGCTGGGATTGGTCTGGGAGCACCTCACATTCTATCGGACCGGTTATCTGATCTTCATACTGATCGGTTTCGCCGCTGTGACATTAACCCGCTCGATCACGATGCAGAATAAACTGCCCATCATCACAATTGCAATCGTGCACGGTATCGCAGGCATAACGATCTTCGCACTGCCCATCATCCTCTCGATGCAAGGAGCGATGAAACCCGCCTTCGCATTGGTGGGCATCGGCGGCGCGTTGATCGGCATCGGGGGATTATTATTATCCTTCTTCAAAGCAGGCAAACCGATCTTATCAAGGGAAATGATATTAAGAATATTCCCAAGCCTGCTGCTGCTCATGACAATTTGTTTTATAACAGGTTTCAAATTTGGATAAACACATAAACCCTAAAGGCATTCAAAACCTTTAGGGTTATTTTTTTGAAAAGGAGACTCACATGTTCAAAAATAGTTTCTTCGCAAAGTTCCTTCGTTTCATCGGGATCGTGTTGATGGCGCTAACCGGCGGTTTTACTCTGCTTGGCGGTATCGGCACAACCTGTGCTGCGCTCTTTCCAACCAAGTATGACTCAATGACTGCGCTGGCACCCTTCCAATGGCTGTACATTCTCTTTGTGTTGACAGGAATCGTGATCGGCATCATGGGAATCCGTGCAACAATATTACTTATCAAGGGGACGGATAAATCTTATCGTGATGCGCTTATCTCGCTCATCGCAGGTGTGGTGATCGGCTTCATCCACATATTTGTCTCGCAAGCATTACGCGGCAAATCCATGCCAGTGGACGCAGTGGTATACACCACGGTATTTACATTGATCATCTTCCTGCTCTTCAAAATCCCCGTCATCTGGCAGGGTGTGGATTTTTCAAAAGGCGATGCGAAATCCAACAAATCGGCTGGCAGCGCGGCAGCGATCTTACTGGGCTTGATGACTCTCACCATCCAATACATGATGGCCTCCACTCACACCTGGGATGGAGTCAACTTTGCCAATGTTTTCAATGTGTCACTTACGTTGATCGGCGGCGGATTAATTTTGGCCGGGTTGGGGTTGTTCGTCAGCTGGGAAAAAGTTTGGGAAACAGCGGGCAAGCTCCAATCCCAGTATTGAAGCGGATATACATCAAGGTAATAAAAACGACCCCGTCAAATCTGGCGGGGTCGTTTATTCTATCTCTACATTTTTTCAGATACGTTTCCTGTTTCTTTTCGCAGCTGTTCTTCCTGCACCATGCGAACGCCGTTGCTGACCTGATTGCTTACTTTGGCGATCTGCTCCTGCAATTGCATGAGTGTTTCAACAACATAGTTATCTGCATCGGCGCGAGTGGATTCGGCTTCGGCGCGCCCCTGGCTGATGATCTGGTCGGCGCGGCGTTGAGCCTCTTGCACGATAATATCCTTTTGCATCATCTGATCTGCTTTTTCGCGAGCCAGTTGTAAAGTGCGGTTGGCTTCTTCCTGCGCCTGCGCCATGACACGGTCGCGCTGCGCCATAACTTGTTGCGCCTTCTTTACTTCTTCGGGAATGGCGATTCGCATTTGATCAATTAATTCCAACATGCGGTCTTCGTCCACAACAACATTATGGGTAAAGGGCAGCGCCTTTGCATCGTTGAAGAGTTCTTCCAAGCGGTCAATGAGTTGAAGTATGTCCATGGTGCGCCTCGCGGGCAGTTTCCTAAAAGATGAAATTACTTTCCAATTCTAGCACAATTTAATCACGAAGTGAGTTTGGCGGAGAGTGCTCGCCCATGTTAAGTACTTTGGCCTGCAAGGCTTTTTTGACATGCGCAGGCACCATACTGGATACATCACCATTTAAAGTGGCGATCTCGCGCACCGTGCTTGAAGATAAAAACGTATGCTGCTCGGCTGTGATCAACGCAACAGTTTCAATATCTTTTGCCAGTCGTTGATTTGCCAATGCCATACGGAACTCAAACTCGAAATCAGAGAATACGCGCAGACCACGCACGATCACTTGTGCGTCCATTTGGTGAGCAAAATCGATCGTGAGTCCGCTATAACCTGTTACCTTGATCTTTGGGTTATCTTGAAAAGCTTCCTGCGCAAGTGAGATCCGTTCTTCGGGCGAGAACAGCAAACTCTTGAGCGGCTTATCATACACAGCCATGATCACTTCGTCGAAGAGGCGCGCCGCACGTGAGGCAATGTCCATGTGCCCAAGATGGATCGGGTCAAATGTGCCTGGGAAAATTGCTCTAACCATGATGCTCCATTATCGTCATTGCAAGGAGGTGTTCTTCCCGATGAAGCAATCCCCGCGTTTAGGCAGGAGATTGCTTCGCGGTAGAACTGCTCGCAATGACGAAATATAAATTAACTAACATCCCCTTGGCCTGCGCCCCAGAATCTTTCAAAAGCTTCGGCCAGCAAGGTATGTTCAGGTTGTTGCAGATATGGGTCGCGTTCAAATAATGCTTGCGCCTGTGCGCGCGCTTTTTCGATCAAAGGTACGTCGGTGATACTGGCCATCTTCAATGTGGAAGCAAAGCCTGCCTGACGTGTTCCTAAAAATTCTCCGGGGCCGCGCGTCTTAAGATCGAGGTCAGCCAGTTCAAATCCACTGTTGGTGCGGGACATGGCTTGCAGGCGTTCATTCTCTGTCGCATCTTCATGGGTTGGGATCAGCAGACAATATGATTGCGCTCCGCCGCGGCCCACACGCCCGCGCAGTTGATGCAATTGCGCGAGCCCAAAACGATCCGCGCCTTCGATCAACATGACCGTCGAGTTCGGCACATCCACGCCCACTTCGACGACGGTCGTTGAAACGAGAATATCATATTGTCCGTCACGGAACTTCATCATCACTTCATCTTTTTCAGCGGGCTTCATGCGTCCGTGCAAAAGACCAAGTTTGAGGTCCGGGAAAATTTGCTTCGACAACGTTTCAAAATCATCCACTGCGGCGCGGGCTTCAATCTTCTCGCTTTCATCAATGAGCGGATAAACGATGAAAGCCTGCCGGCCTTCTTTGATCTGTCCGCGGATCAATGTGAAAGCGCGCTCGCGTTCCTGCGGGCGAAGCACATAGGTATTGATCGGCTGTCGTCCTTCAGGCATTTGATCAATGACAGAAATATCGAGGTCGCCGAAAACCGTCAACGCCAGTGAACGCGGAATGGGGGTGGCGGTCATCACCAGCAGATGCGGGTTCGTGCCTTTACTGCGAAGTTCCTTCCGCTGCTCAACACCAAATCGATGCTGTTCATCGATCACAATAAATTGCAGATCTTTAAACTGGACCGGGCCTTCAATGACCGCGTGCGTGCCGATCACCATTTTCACTGAACCATCCGCCAGCCCCTGACGGATCGCTTCTTTCTCCGCTTCGGACGTGCTGCCCACCAACAAGCGGATCTCACTCTGATTCAACATGCCGCCCTCGCCTGCCAGCATGTTCGTGAAATTGCGATAATGCTGCTCCGCAAGAATGGAAGTCGGCGCCATGATAGCGGCCTGCGCACCCGCGTTGACAACGATGGCCGCGCCCAAGGCCGCTACGACAGTTTTACCCGAACCGACATCACCTTGAACGAGTCTGTTCATAGGCTGACCAGAGTCCAGATCCACGCGAATATCTTCGACGGTTTTTTGCTGAGCTTCTGTCAAAGTGAAAGGCAGGCTGGTTAACCGAACATCCAGCCACTCACTCGAGACGGGGAAGCGGCGGCCTTCCACAGATTTCCAATCCCGTTTCTGGCGCAGCACTCCCATTTGCAAATAAAAGATTTCATCAAAGCCGAGTCGCTCACGGGCTGCTTTGAGTCGATCCTGCGAAACTGGAAAATGAACCTGCATTAAGGCTTCACTAAGTGACACAAGTTTCGCGGCGAGTTTAATTCTGTCCGGAAGCGCGTCCACAACTGCGGGCGCCCAATGCCCCACCACTTGATTCATAACTCCGCGCAGCCATTTTTGCGTAATTTTTTCAGTCAGTGCATAAATGGGAACGATGCGGGCCGTATGCAGATTTTCAACTTCAACGGATTCCCAATCGGGGCTGTTCATCACGAGGCGGCCAAGGTACTGATCTACTTTGCCAGAGACTGAAATGGCGTCATCTTGCTTGAATCGATTCGCGATCCACGGTTGATTGAAATATGAAAGGCGCAGCGAACCCGTTCCGTCGCTGATCACGACTTCAACAATAGACATTTTTCCGCCGCGAATGGGACGCGTATGCACACTTTGAATTGTTCCAAGCACAGTCACCACTTCGCCATAAAAAAGTGACTTGATCGGTTTGAGCTGGCTGTAATCTTCATAACGGCGCGGAAAATAATACAGCATGTCGCCGAGATTGTTCATGCCAAGATTGACAAACGTTTCGGCATATTTGGGGCCGACACCTTGCAGCACGGTCACGCTGGCATTCAACGCGGCCGGCGTCTGGCTGGTCTTTGCACCCGGCACAGCTTCAGATCGTGGAGGGGGCGCCGGGCGCGGCTTTTGTTGAACCTTTTGTTGTTGCGGCGGTTGATTCTCTGGACGCTGAGAAGGCAACACAATTTTTTCGACATTAGGGATCGCATCCTGCGCGGGTTTGGGCGGACGGGGCAGCTGACTCTCCATCGGAGGCTGTGTCTGCGTCTTTGGCTTTTGCCCCGCTTCGGGATAGGTCTCGCCAATCCGTTTCCATAATCCCTTGAGCGACTCAGCCCGTCCATCCGGGCTGAGTTTTTCATAGGAACGCAAGCGCGCCACTATGGCCTGAATCACTTCCTCGGCGACGCCTTCTGCGCGGGCTTCACCTTCCCAAAAGTCGAGCATCTTGGCAAGTCCGCCGATAATGGCAATATTCTCATATTTGTTTTCGTGTTCGAGACGAAAGATTTTTCTAAGTTTTTCAAGGGATGGTTGCATGGGGATTATTTTATCATGAGCGCATGTAAGAACTCGGAGGTTTTGAAGACCTTCGAATTCTGCATTACTTCTTTATCGCCGCGAATCCGAGCCCATTTGGACCGAGATGCGTGCCGATGACTGCGGTCACATTCACGAACAAAATATCACGCGGAATGGATTTTCTGGCGCGGTTCATTAATTCATTCAATAATTGCTTTGCGCGCTGTTCAGCATTGGTGTGCAAAATAGCGAGACGTTCCAAATCCCCGAGTCCGAGCAAATAATTGAGGATGCTTTCATCAGCCTGTTTCGTGGTGCGGACTGCGCCGATGGCTTTCACTTCCCCATCGATTAATTCGATCATCGGTTTGATGGACAATAATCCACCCAGGGCTGCCACCGCGCCTGGGACTCGTCCGCTGCGTTTGAGATATTCCATCGTATCCAGCGCGGCTGAGACCTGCAATCTTTTTCTAGTAGACTCAATCGCATTCAATGCGGACTGTAACCCTAATTCAGATTCTTCTGCGGCGGCGAGGACTTGAAAGCCAAGTCCCAATGAAAGCGAGCCGCTGTCAATACAAGTGACTTTATCGGGGAATTCCTTCGCGGCTTCATGCGCCACATTGATAATGGTTGTCAATTGACTGGCAGCATGGATCGAAATGATATGGTCACAGCCTTGAGAGAGCAGAGTCTCATAAGGTGTGGTGAAATCTCCAATGGAAGGGGCGGCAGTTGTCGGCGGGGTGCGAAGCGAGGGCAGTCGGTTATAAAATTCCTCGCGCGTGATGCCAATCCCATCCAAATATTCCTTTCCCTCTAAAACAAGGATTGTCGGCACAACTTGAATATTATGTTCTTCTACAAGGTACGCGGGAAGATCAGAAGTTGAGTCTGTGACGATGCCGAGTTTCATGAAGGAAGTTTAACATAAAAGATTCATGTCGCTGCGGGAACGGAGACTTTACCTCTTGACATACTGTGTTATACATAGTATTATGTGACAAAGGTGTATATATGGCAAACAGTGAATCGCTCGATAAGGTTGTCCTTGAACTGCGGCGCGGACTGATCGTGCTGGCAGTGCTCAGTCAATTGGGTGACGAGCAGTATGGATACTCCCTGCTCAAGCTGCTTTCAGATCAAGGGCTGGAAGTTGATCAGGGAACTTTGTACCCGCTCTTGCGGCGGTTGGAAACACAGGGGTTGTTGGAATCCGTCTGGAAACTCGAAGAAGCGCGTCCGCGCCGTTATTACGTGATCAGCGCGGAGGGGGAAAAACTTCTGCCGAAGTTAAAGAAGGAATGGGCCGGCATTGTCTCTGTGATGAACAAGATGCTGGCTTAGAAGAAGGAGAATAAAATGAAACTCATTGAACGATATGTTACCGAAGTTGGAAAACATCTTCCGCTCCTCAAAGGGCGCGAGGATATCGAAAAGGAATTGCGCTCCACGCTTGAAGATATGCTCGAGGATCGCGCGCAGAGATCAGGAATGCCCGCTGACGAAGCCATGGAAATTGAGTTACTCAAAGAATATGGCTCACCTCAAAAAGTGGCGGCAACTTATAACCCACAGCCGTATTTAATCGGTCCGCAGATGTTCCCCACTTTCTTAATGGTGCTTAAGATCGTGATCCCAATTGTTGTGATCGTCTTATTGGTCTTAACAGGAATCCGCGCTGTAACAGAAACGCCTTTCATGGGCGCAGACTTTATGGATATTATTGGGGACGGGCTTGGCGGAATCGTGTCTGCGGCGATTACGGCTTGCGGATATATCGTTTTTATATTTGCAATTCTTGAACGTGTTTTGCCCGATTCACAAATTGATGAGTTGAAGATGGAAGAAAATTGGAATCCCGCCTCACTCGCAAAGTTACCTGATCCTGATTCTGTGAAACGCAGTGACCTGATCGCAGAAATCGCATTTACATTCGTGGGGCTTGCCATTTTGAACGGGATATTCGCCACACCCATATTTTCGGACGCATTCACCAGGTTCGTCCCGTGGATCAATGCGGTTTTCCTTGCTGATATCGCGTTAAATATTTACCTGCTCCGCAGCGCGTTGTGGGCTCCCATCACTCGTGTCACAAAGATCCTAATTGAAGCCGCCAGTATCGTGATCACGGTCATCATCCTGCGCACGCCAAACTTAATCGGTTTTACAACCAGGTCTTTTCAGGATATACCCGAAAATTCTTCAGTCAATCTCGAAACACTGGTGGGAATCATCAATTCCTCAATCTCGATTTCCCTGGTAATTGTTATCATCGTAGCGGGCATTGAACTGGCAAAAGCGGCCTACGGACTGCTCTACAGGAAAAAATAATTTTTGTCTGCAAAAAAAGAGACGGTCACTTGAAAATGACCGTCTCTTTCTTTAATTATTATTCACTCGATCGAAATAATGAATTGATAATGCGGCTGTCCGCCTTCCTGTACTTCAATTTCATGGGACGGATATTTTTCGCGCACCAGATCTGCGATGCGATTCGCTTCGGCGTGCGGCAACCCTTCGCCATAGAAGAACGTGATCAACTCAAGCTCATCAGCCCCTGCTTTTTCAAGCAGCTCCATCACGCCCTGTTCAACTGATTCAGCCGAAACGACCAGCTTGCCATCCAACAACGCGATCACCTGACCATCTTTGACATTCACGCCGTCAATTTCAACGGTGCGCGTTGCGATGGTGATCTCGCCTGTTTTCACAGAGCTAATAGCTCGGGCCATTTTTTCAGCGACGGAAACCAGTTCCCCGTCAGGGATGAGCGAGAGCATGGCGGCAAGTCCCTGCGGGACGGTGCGCGTCGGTATTACCATCACATGCTTCACAGTCACATCTTTCGCCTGATTCGCGGCGAGGATAATATTTTTATTGTTCGGCAAAATGATCACTTTATCGGTCGGCAGGTTTTCAAACGAATTCAAAATATCCTGAGTGGATGGATTCATACTCTGTCCGCCGGCCACAATGGCGGCCACGCCCAAGCTTGCGAAGATGCGGCTCAGGCCTAGCCCTGGTGAAACAACTACTACTGCGATATGCCCGGGCTCCACTGTGGTGAACTGAAGTTGTTTACTCTTTTGAATTTCATCCATTTGGGCGAGCAGGTTTTCGATGGCGACTTTTGTGACCGTACCGATGCCCATGATGTAGTCGATCGGCTCGTAGCGTTTTTCAACCGGCACATGGATGTGCATACGATACATGCCTTCGCCCTCACCCACCTGAATGGAAGTTCCCATTTCTTCGAGCCGCTCATAGAACGCGGCCAAATTCAATTCGTCTGTTGGCACAAAATCCACTACGATCTCGTAGTCCTGTCCCTCTTCCACTTCGTCCAGCGCGCCCTGCAGATCCATCGCGGAAAGTGAATGTACCATCGTGGTCGGTGTCTCAAGCGACTCGCCATACACGTGCCGCAGCATGCCTTCCAAAATTAAAAATAAACCTTTTCCGCCTGAGTCAACGACACCTGCCTGTTTGAGGACTGGGAGCAGTTCCGGCGTATTTTTGACTGCTTCGTCTGCGGCATGGACCGCCACTTCGAGCATCGCTATCGGATCTTTCACTGTCCCTAAAGCTGCTTCTGTTGCAAGTGCAATTTCTTTGATGACGGTTAGGATCGTCCCCTCCACCGGGCGGACGACTCCTTTATAGGCTGTATCACGCGCCTCGCCAAAAGCCTTGACCATCGTCGCGACATCCAAGGTGGCTTTCTCATGAACACCGCGCGAAAATCCACGCAAGATCTGGCTGGTGATGACACCGGAATTTCCACGAGCGCCCATCAACGCGCCTTTTGAAACCAGAGCAGCCATTTCGCCGAGATTATTTGTGCCAGAGTCCTTGATCTCATTCCACGCGGCTTGCAAGGTGAGAGTCATGTTCGTGCCGGTATCGCCGTCAGGGACGGGGAACACATTCAAGGCGTTGACCATATCCTTGTTCGTGCGGAGCCAGGTCAGGCCGGCGTCTATGAGTCGTTTGAGAGATTGGCCGTCAATTGGCAGCCTGCGGAATTTGTCAATGCGTGCAGAGTCCACACCCATAAGAATATATTCTCCTAATCTGAATCGCTGATGCGTAATCCGGCCACGTGCACATTGACAGAATTGACTTGCAAACCAAGTGCCTTCTCCACGTGAAAACGGACAGTGTTCGCCACGCTCTCAGCCACCGAGTTGATGCGCGTACCGAATTCAACGATGACATTGATATCAATATCAATGTCATCACCTTTGTAGCGGACTGTGATTCCGCGTGAAGGTTCACGCGTGATGGTAGATACAATTCCGTCTGCCAGATTTTTCGGCGCCAGTCCCACCACGCCGTAGGATTGCAGAGTGGCATGATACGCAATTGTCGCCACCGCGTTTGGAGAGATATGAATCCCGCCCATTGAAGTTGATTCTTCGCCCATGGTTTTCCTCGTTTGATCTAAAGACTTCGGAGGTTCCCGAAATTTGGATAATATTCTTTTGTGTTCCTATTTTAACATCTAATCTTGAATATGGTTGCGTTATATGGTAGAATGCCCTGCTCCTAAAAAAGACAGCTCATCTGGAATCATCGTACTGAAAGGAACTATAACATGGCTAAATGTAACACCTGCGGTAAAGCAACCACCTTCGGCCACAGCCGTTCATTCTCTCAACGCGCAACCAATCGCAAGTTCAAGCCGAACCTGCAAAAGGTTTCAGTGATGGAGAGTGGCCGCATGGTCAAGAAGATCCTGTGCGCGAAGTGCATCAAGACACTCGGCAAGTCTGCGGCATAAGGTTTGTTTTTCCATTCGCAACAAAAATCACGGCTTTGCGCCGTGATTTTTGTTTTTAAGCAACTTTGTCAGACCTGCGCTGGCGCAATCCTGCGCACAAGTAGGAGATTGCTTCATCGCTCAATATCGTTCGCTCCTCGCAAACGAATTTCGCAACTTTTTTATGCCCTCACCCGCGCCTTGCGGATGCTTGAAGATGGCATTGCCTGCCACGAAAACATCCGCGCCTGCTTTGCGCATGAGGGGCAAAGTTTCAGCGGAAATACCTCCATCCACTTCAAGAAAGGCAGTAGAGCGAAGCTCGTTTAATTTATTCCGAATTTCCTCCACTTTTGAGATCATATCAGGCATAAAAGATTGGCCTGAATATCCCGGCTTCACGCTCATTACCAAAACGAGATCAACAAGTGGGAGGACTTCATCCAACGCGGAGGCGGGCGTGGAAGGATTCAATGTAACGCCGGCAGTACATCCCAGAGATTTTATTTTCTGTATCGTTTGCTGAAGGTGGTCACACGTCTCTACGTGGAC
The DNA here is from genome assembly GCA_026390015.1 of Chloroflexota bacterium. Taxonomy (GTDB): domain Bacteria; phylum Chloroflexota; class Anaerolineae; order Anaerolineales; family Villigracilaceae; genus Villigracilis. The sequence goes on from JAPLGS010000103.1 coordinate 52,765, forward strand.
GGTAATATTACTCGCGCCGGCTTTGGCGAACACTTCCAAATATTGATCAGGATTGGAAATCATCAGATGCACATCAATGGGAAGTTTGGTAACGCGTTTGCAGGCATCCACAAAAAGCGGGCCGATTGTAATGGTGGGCACAAAATGTCCATCCATGATATCCATGTGCAGCCAGTCTGCACCAGCGGATTCAACCGCGGCGATCTCATCTGCCAGATGAGTGAAGTCTGATGCGATGATGGACGGGGCGAGGAGAAATTTATTCATATCGGAAGTGCGGGCTTCAAAAAGCTATGGAAAGTACGCGAAGTAAACCATTATCCAAAATGGGATGAGGCCGCCAACGGCTATAACCATAAGCAGGCCGAGTCCTACAGAAGCCCAGTCAATTTCCTCGAAGACAGAAGCAAGCTCGGGTTCATCTGATGGTGTTGGTTCTGGTTGGATATATCTCGGTCGAGCAGGTTCCAGTCGGGGAGGTGGCGGCGGTGTAACAGGATGTTTATCTGTAATTTCAGGAGTCAGGTTAGCGGCATCTGGTTGTGTCCCAAATTTTAACAACACGCGCCCAAGTTGATCGGCGGTGCGATACCGCGCAGACGGTTCCTTGGAAAGAACCTTGGTGATGATCTCTTCGAGCGCGGCTGGAATTTCGGGAATGTATTCACGGATGGGGATCGGGGTTGCAGAGATGTGCAAACGCGCCAGCTCTTCGGCAGTGGACGCGGTGAATGGTGGCGTGCCGCTCAGGTGGCGAGCGCGCGCGCGATCCCAAAATCGGTGACCTTAAGACGATTATCCGGTGAGATGAGCATGTTATGCGGCTTCACATCACAATGGATTAGCCCAGCGCGGTGTGCATAACCGAGTCCGGCACAGGCTTGAATGATAAGCGGGATGCCCGCTTCCACTGTAAATCGTCCGCGTTGACGGATCAGTTGTTTGAGATCTTTACCGGGAATATTCTCCATGACAATGAAAAGCAGGTTATCTGCAAATCCAAAATCATGCACTGTGACAATGTTGGGATGTGAAAGATTCGCGGCGGCGCGCGCTTCGGTGCGGAAGTGTTCCTGGAAATCAGGATTACTTGAATAATCTTTTCGCAAAACCTTAATGGCAACAATGCGATCCAGAACAGAATCGCGCGCGCGAAAAACTTCAGCCATGCCGCCAGCGCCTAGTTTTTCAAGTAGTTGATAACGATTATTGAGGAGAGTTCCTTCGTTCATCGGGTCGGATTATATCATTAGGAGTTTTGGAGGCGGAAGAATAAAATTACAAGTCACAGATATTTAGAAGGTAACGAATCCTCCTCAGGTATAATTCTTCCATGCGAAAGGGACTGTTACTCTACAATCCAACCGCGGGGCGATATCCCGTGGGACGCTTTGTGCACGGAATTATTCATCCGCTAAAGAACGCGGGCTGGAACATGGAGATCGCCGAGACCTTAAGCGGAACGCACGCCACGCAGACGGCGCATCAAGCCGCCAGTGAAAAATATGACGCAGTCTTCGCCATCGGCGGTGACGGGACGGTGAGTCAAGTAGCAAGCGGATTGATCAACACCGAAACGGCGCTGGCCGTACTGCCTGCCGGCACGACCAATGTCTGGGCAATTGAGCAGGGTCAAAAACCTTTTAGCTGGTTCAAGTGGAAAGCTCTTCGTGAAAACGCGGAACTGTTGGCAAATGTCGAACCGCAATACGTAGATGTCGGCATCTGCAATGACCGTCCATTTTTGTTGTGGGCTGGTGTTGGGCTGGACGCGCAAACCATTCATAAACTTGAACCACGCCCGCGTTTCTTTAAACATATTTCCGTCCCACATTTTTTTGCGACGACCGTTTGGGAAGCCACTTTCTGGCATGGCCTTGACCTGCGCGTCTGGACAGACGGCGAATTTATTGAAGGGCATTATCTCGTGGCAGTCGCGACCAACATCCGTCATTACGCGGGCGGCATGTCGTTGATCTCACCGAATGCATTGCTCGACGACGGCGAGATGGATATGTGGCTATTAAGCGGTGACAGCCTCGCGGATGCGCTGCGTCATTTCTTTGATCTAGTCGCGGGGCGTCACCTCACATCTGATCAGGCACGCTGTCTGCCGTTCCAAACCGCCCGGGTCGAATCGGATGCGGCTTTCAATATTCAAGTGGATGGCGATCCCGTGCTGGGCGGTAACAAAGCCGAAATCAAAACTCTGCACCGCGCGTTGAAAGTGCTCATGCCCAAAGATGCCTTACAATTGTTGAAAGACCCGAAGAGATAAATCAATGGACTTAAGGCCTTACTTGAATCGCTACGTGATCATCGGTACTTTAGCCGTCGCCGGGGGTTTGTTGATCATCACCTTCATCATTATCGGCTGGACGTCTCCCCGCTTCTCTCCTGACCTTGGGTTTGCTCCGGCTGATCTGACCGTGATCCCCGCCCCAACCCATACACCCAACGTCACTGCCGTTCCCACCAATGATCCCTTGATCACACCTACGCTTGCCGCTAACACCATCGGCATCGGCGGCTACGTGCAAATCAGCGGCACAGAAGGCGAAGGATTAAGAATCCGCCAGACGCCAGGCCTGAACGCTGACACAGTCTTCCGCGGTGAAGAGTCAGAAGTCTTCGTTGTAAAAGATGGCCCGCAAACTGCGGATGGATACACCTGGTGGTATCTTGTCGCGCCTTATGATGAAACCCGCGCAGGCTGGTCTGTCGCTGATTTTCTGTCGGTTGTCCCTTCGCCGTAAATACTCTGGAGTGTAGGAGAAATAAAAATGTCCGAAAAACCAAACGGCGTCACTGCCAGCAAAAGCAAACGTGAATTCACCATTACCTGGGACGATGGGCATATCAGCAATTATCCCTTTGGATTGTTACGCGCCGCCTGTCCATGCGCCTCTTGTCGCGGCGGACATGAAAATATGAAGTCCGAACCTGATGCAGATGTGTTCAATAAAATAATGGAAGACTCCCCGTCCACGCGGCTGATTAATATTGTCGCAACCGGCTCCTACGCGCTGACTATTGTTTGGGAGGACGGTCACGATTATGGAATTTTCAACTGGCATTATCTGCGTGCGTTATGTCCATGTGATGAGTGCCGGGCGAAGTACGGAAAAGCATAAAAATTTTCGAATAATTTGCATTATCTTTCTTCTAAAAAAAGGATGGCTGATAAATACCTTACATTCTCCATGAAGAAACAACTGGATTCGGGCACATGACTTAAGTACTATTTTTTTAAACTCTAGTTGTATAATCAAGTTGCAGTTTCGCATTGCTCTTCAGAAAAAAAACATACCAAAAAGGAGGATTTGATGAAGAAGCTATTTATGTATTTGGGGCTGGCGCTAGTTTTGATTGTCGGTCTTGCCATCACTGTAAATAATGCCCGTGCTATTAACACAAGCACTGAAGTAGTTAATGCAACGTAACTATCCCCATCAGAGTTGGCTTTTCAGGAACTTAACAATAAAGCATTAGCAAACATAGGAGAAGGTTGGTTGTATGTAAAGGAATATCAAAAACATGATGTAGATCCTATAATCATCGAAGGTGTGATTCCACTAGTGGATACAAACACAGACATGTGGTATTACATCAATTCATCTGGAATCGTGGAACAATCCATAACTATTCAAAAAACTATGGATGGAAAAATTGCACAGGTAGGAATTTACAGCAATGGGACATTATGGAATACTTCAGTTGACGAAATAGTACCTATGGAACCTTTTTTGTTTGATGGAATTCACTATGGATTGCCCTACTATCATCTTAAAAGTCCCGATTTGAAGATCAGTAATAACTTCCAAGGCAAATCTGAGTTAATGGAATTTACAATTACAGTTGCAGAAAAAGAACCTGTAAAAATGCTGGATTATTCCGAAGTGCTTGTATCTTTAGAGCACTATTACGCTTTTGATGTTTCAACGGGTTTTCTAGTAAGTAAAAAAACAATCGCACACCTCCAAGATGGAACGCAGCGTGAATTGGATAATATTCAAATCGAAATAAAGCCTGGAGTAAATCCCCCAGCAGATGTATTGAAATATTTTGAGATCAAGAAAAACCGGGAGGAACAAAAATGAAAACTACCAAGAAACCCTTGTTTATGCTGATCTCGTTGTTTGTTTTGATATCAAGTCTATTGTTCACAAGCATTGCCTATGCAGGCACGTCATCAACAAGCGGTGGAGTAGGTGATGCGAACTGCACTGCATCAAAAACAATCACCCAAGGAGCGTCAAGTTGGGCCGCCTATGTAAAAATGGCTCAATCGGTTACACATGGTGGACAGTCCGTCAATATTGTTTTGCAAGTGGAGTGTACACCACCCGATTTCAATCCAGCGTTGGGGCCGTAAACATCAACACAAATTTCTACCAACGCGTGTTTGCTGGCATCTCATACGCATCATGTCCGGGTTCGGGATATATTCAACTACAAGACCTGGGTCAGCATGATTTCAAAACTGTACTGAATACTTGGCGACCTACAGTTAATCGCACCGAGCCTCACTAACTAAAATTGAAGGTCAAAACGTATAGCCTTGTAAGTCAGCAATAAAAAGAGAGACTGCCCAAAATGCAGTCCCTCTTTTTATTATTATAAATATTTACCTGTATCGCCTACGGCGTCACAACCGGCATTGGTGTGCGAGTGGGAGTACGCGAAGGAGTTACACCGGGCTTTAGCGTAGCAGTCGCGCTCACCTTTGGCGTGGGTGTCTTTGCGCCGCCCTTCGGAGTAGTGGTCGGCGTGATAATAGTTTTTAGATGTAATTCAGCATCGGCGCGCATTTCGGTTGTCATCATTTCCGCATCCATGGCGTAGAGCGCTTTCCAAGCCTTGAGCGCATCCTTCGCTTCACCTCGCTGTTCCTGTACCAATGCGCGCCAGTAAAGCATCAACGCGGTTTCTTCATCTGTATCTGCGACAGAGTTGAGCACTTCCACCTTCAAAAATGCGCTGCCAAATTTCTCTTGCAGATAATATCCGCGCACGAGGCCAAGGTTTATATCGAAGGATGTCTTGTCTTCCACGAGCGCTAATTCCAAGTCTGCCACGGCCAGATCAATATTTTCCAATTCCAGATTGGCAAGCCCGCGATAATAATGGTATTTGCCCAAGCCAGTCCGATTGAGAGACATCGCTTTATTGAGATTCGCCACCGCCGATTTGAAATCCTTTATTTCAAAATAAGCCTGTCCCAGCATCGCAAGCGACAGAGAATCTTCATTGTTATAAAGCACATATACTTCAAGGGCATCGATCGCTTTCTGGTATTGTTCATTTTCGATATACATTTCGCCTAATAGTTTATATACAGGAATCGTTGTAATATCCAGCGAGTAGGCTTTTTCCGCTGCCTCAAGCGCACTCTTTTTATTGTCGAGAGCTAGATATGCCCTGGCATAAGCCATATATACATCCGATGATTCGGGCATAAGATTATCGGCCTGGTCAAGATCTACAATCGCAGATTTTGGGTCATTATGTAAAATAAAATAACGCGCGCGCTCCAGATATATTTCGCCAAAATTCGGGTCACGCTTAATAGCCTCAGCTAACAGAACTTCGACATTAAAGTTCGGATCAGCCAGCAAGCGCGCCCGCGCAAGGCCGAGATACGGCGGGCCGAAGTTCTCGTCAATTTTTAACGCATCGTTATAGGCCTTTAAAGCGTTGCCCGCCTGCCCTTGAAAGCGATAGGCTTCGCCGATGTAATATAAAATATCCGCAGACTTTGGCTCGTGTGGAATGATCAATTCCATGTTCACAATGAACATATCCCAATCCCCGGCGTTATAGGCCTGCTGCGCGATGCGGTACTGATCCCTTGTATCGAGAGCACGCGGTGTATTTACATACAATGGAGTGGGCGTATAAGTTTGGGGAAGCAGCATCCACAACGGAGTCGGGCCGGTAAAGAACTTTGTTGGAAGGGCTGTGGCGCCGAAAATAGTGGGGGTTGCGGTGAAGGTCGGAGAAGGCCCCGGCGTAATAGTCCGCGTGGGAATAACGATCGACTGACGCGGCAGGAAAAAGCCAAAGATCACCACTGAAGCCAATGCCATAAAAACGATAAGCATGCTGATTAAACGCGTAATTGGACTCTTTATGACAGCCCGAAATCCCTTCTCTTTTGGTTTCTCATTCGCGAGCAGAAGTTTTTCCTCCCAGGTTCGCGGCCGATCCATAGAAAATGGCTTAATACTCTCATCGGGAGCCAATGCCCCGAGCAGGATCAACCCCCGTTTCGCCGTACCATTTTCAGGGTTAAGTTTGAGCGCTGTCTGCAGGCAGTAGATCCGCTCCTTGGGGCTATCCATCGCCGCGCTGAGCCAAACCCAATAAGTCGAATTATTCTGATCCGTTTTAAGGAGGAGCGTGAGTAGATCTTTGGCGCGTGATTTATCGCCGCTCCGCAAGGCATTCACGGCATCCAGGAACATGGTTTCAATTGTTCTATCTTCAGGAGAAAGATCAGCCATATTTTTATTTTACCGCTTGTTGAGTCTTTTCGTGAAATTCTTCGACCTGATAAACATAGACCTGCAATTTTGTATCCCGCCATAAATTTTTACGCGCGCCCATTTTCACGCAGAGTTGATCGAGAAAATCTACGGGGTCAGGAATTTTCTCCCAAACTTGTGGAAGAAAAGTTGCGCGGCGATGACCATCATTCAAGATGACTCCATCGACATGTGGATTCAACTTAACCAGCAGATCTTCGCCTGAGAAATAATCCAGCAAATGTGGAGCGGTCAATCGCGACACCTCAAGCTGAATCCTGTTCAATTCGCTTTTATCTACGCAGGGGAAGCGCGGGTCATGCAGCGCGGCAGCGACGGCATGTTCACGCACATCTTCCGCAAGCGGCTGGTAGGCTTCGAGCGCACCGATGCAGCCACGCAATTCATCATTGATCGTAAGCGTAACAAAGGACGCTCCATTCTCGAGCAAACGCGGCGTGAAGGATTTCATATCCAACGCGGAAAGTTTCCTTCCCCTCACCCCGTTCTCCATCGCCTCGCGCGCCAGATGCAACAGAATTTGTTTCTCTTCATTAGTCAATTGATCGGCCATGATATCACCTTCCCACAACAAACCATCAAGATCATTAGCGTCTTCGTGATTATAAAAAGATCATAGCTCAGACAAACCTTTATATTTAAGATTGTGATATATCAAAGGCAGACCATCGCCCGAACCGCGCGCCGCAAGCACTTCTGCAATGAACAAAGAATTCATACCCGCATCGAATGTTTCAACAACCTGGCAATCCAGCCATGCCAGCCCGCCCACGATCAAAGGCGAACCAGTGATCAAGACTTCGGTTTGCAAACCAGCAAAACGATCCTCAACATCTGCTGCGCGGCCCGCAAAGAGATTAGAGATTTTGATCTGGTCGCTGGAGAGCATGGTCAACCCAAACACGCGGGACTTGCTGACTAATTCATGCGTGCGTGAGGACTGTTGTAATGAGATCGTGATAAGCGGCGGGGCAAGGGAAATGGAGGTGAATGAATTCACGGTCATGCCATGTTTTACACCTTCATAGATAGACGTCACAACGGTCACACCAGCGGACCAGGCGCGCATCGCCGCACGCAAATTTTCAGGATCAAGGGTCATAGCATTTTGGCTCTCCATTATGAATTCATCATAATTGCCAGAAGGCAGGGCGTCAAGACAAAAAATCAGCATGATATTCCAAAAATACTTTGAAGCCATTTAAATCTTGCACATTAAATCCATTTCATAATCGCGTGGTAGACTCTCGGTCATGTCAAAACGCATAATAAATATTCTGATCGCCACGGCGGGCTTATTGCTGCTGTCCATTGCGATATATCAGATTCCAAGAGTAAACGCGGCTATCGCATGGCGCGCTGAAAAATTTTTACTATACACTAAAAACACCATCAACCCACCCGGGCCTGTGCCCACCGCTTTACCTGTTACGCCCAAACCGATGCCCCCCACACTTGCATACACACCCGCTCCGCAGGGTGATCAATCACCATCTGTTACACCTACAGCGACCTTTCCGCCTTTGCCCGCGCAGGCTTCCATCACTTCACCTGAATATGAAAAACAAACCCCAAACAATTGCGGTCCAGCTACGCTTTCGATGACCCTGCACATGTATGGTTGGAAGGGAAGTCAGGCTGACATTGCCAGTTTTATTAAACCCGTTATAGGTGACCGCAACGTAAATCCAGAAGAGCTGCGTTACTACGTCCGCACGCAGGCAGGCTGGCTAAACCTTGAATACCGGGTGGGCGGAAGCATTGATTCGCTCAAACGCTTGATCGCAGCAAACTACCCGGTTATGGTGGAAAGCGTCACATCACTTAATCCCAATGACGCGCTCGGCCCAACCGATGATCTTTGGGCGGCTCATTATCTTCTCCTGACAGGCTACAACGACAGCACTCAAACCTTCACCATTCAGGATTCCTATCACGGCGCAGATTTAAAGATCGCCTACTCCAAACTCGAAAAAGAATGGAAGCCGTTCAACAACCTCTACATCGTGATATATTTTCCGCAATTTGAAGATGAGATGAAAACCCTGCTCGCTTCAAACTGGGACCCAGACCTGAATCGGCAAAATGCAATGGATGCATCTCAGACAGATTCTGCCAAAAATCCCAAAGATGCTTTCGCGTGGTTCAACCTTGGCAGTAATCTCGTTTATTTTGACCGTTACGAAGAAGCCGCTCTCGCCTACGACAAAGCGCGTGCAATCGGATTGCCCCTGCGAATGTTCCGTTATCAGTTCGGGCCATTCCTTGCCTACTTCCACTCAGGCCGAAACGAAGATCTACTTGTGCTGACAGATTACGCGAGAGGCGTTACTGAAATGTCTGAAGAAACTTGGCTGTGGTATGGTTTCGGGTTATATCGAAATGGCGATTATGCCGGGGCACGCAAGGCATGGCAAAAAGCAGCCAAGATCAATCCCAATTTTTACGAAGATCAGGCGCAAAAAGCGCTCGATCTGATTCAATAACTCAATCTTAATGAAAAAAATCATCCTGCCCCTCACCATTTTTTTTCTTTTGGCTTGTCAAAACACAAGTACAACCCTGCCGCCTTCAACAAACACGCCACGCCCATCTGATACACCTGCGCCAACTCAAGTACCTGCTACGCCAACACCAGAAAACACATCAACACCTCTTCCCACTGCAACGCCGTTCTCTGTGAAAATATCATCCACTGACGGGATGACACAACTCTTTGTCCCGGAAGGGATATTAATCATGGGCGGCTTGGATGTTCTGCGTGACAGTGATGAGATCCCTGAGCATCAGGTAAAGATCAACGCGTTCTGGATCGATCAAGTGGAAGTGACCAACGGCATGTATGCCTTATGCGTCAAAGCCGGCACTTGCCGGTTGCCGGTTCTACTCAATTCAAATCTACGCTCTGATTATTTTAGTGATCCTGAATTCCGCGATTATCCCGTTATCCATGTCGCATGGCTTGACGCGAGCACATATTGTCAATGGGCTGGCCGTCGACTTCCCACCGAGGCGGAATGGGAACGTAGTGCCCGCGGCGATGATATGCGTACCTTCCCTTGGGGTGATGAACCGCCGAATGCAAATAATTCCAATTCCGGAAATACTGTCGGTGATACTTCACGGGTGGGTTCTTACGCTGAAGGAGCAAGCCCTTTTGGCGCATTGGATATGGCTGGCAATGTATGGGAATGGGTATCAGATTATTACACAGCGTACTATTACTCATCGTCTCCGCTTGAAAACCCAGCCGGCCCGGCAGACGATCTTGGGACTCATTTGAAAGTGATCCGAGGCGGTTCTTTCCAGGATACACTTTTAAATTTACGCATCGCAAATCGCGGCTATGAAGTTGGACCTGATCCATTTGCGACACCGCTTACAGGGGAATACTATGGTCACAGTTCGGTGAGTATTGGCTTCAGATGCGCGACTGATCATTAAAATAGGAACAGGTCATCGGTCGAAAAAGAAACGGTTTTAATCCTCCAAAAAACTATAGCCCCCAGGCCACGTCTTGATGAAGTTTTTTTCATTCGTTTCTTCTTCCAGTTTTTTTCGCAGACGGTAAACAACATTTTTTAACAAGACCACATCCCCCTCAGCCCCCCACACAGTTTGAATGATCTCTTCAGCAGGAAAAACGTAACCAGGGCGGCTCATCAAAAAGTGCAAAAAACGAAACTCAAGATTGGTCAGCTTGATCTCATGGTTGTTTGTGCCAATTGCCGAGCGATGGGATGGATCGAGGCGCAGGCGGCCAGAGTGACGCTGGGTCATTGGCTCACTCCAACTGCGGCGTGACCAGGCGATGATCTTGGCAAGGAAAATGGCAGGGCTGATTGGTTTGATCACGCACTCATCCACTCCATTTTGGTAAGCCTCAAGTATTTCGGACTCATTATTGGTCGGCAGAAAAAGCAAGATCGGACTTGCGCTCAAGGAGCGAAACTGACGGCATAATTCAATGCGCTGCACATGCGAAGCATTCACATCGATGACGATCAGATCGGGGATCTCCTCAACAGAACGATTCATGGCGCGCTGGACGGAAGTCTCAAGAATGGCGACAAGCCCTTTATCTCGGATGATATATCCCCAAATTGGGGCAGTCGCATCCTGGTCACAAACGACGAAGACACGGGGTGTATTTTGAGAGGTTAATGAGAAATTTAATGTATTCATAATGTGTTATTTTGATGGTAAAACCATGTTTCTGGCTAATTACAAAGCTGTAAACAGATTATATACCAATTAGTCGTAAATGGTCGTATTATTTTACCGAAATGTTACTTTTGGGGGATATAGAATATAAGCATCCCTTTGTATACTTGAAGCATATCACAAAGGAGAAAAGATGAAAAAGATATTCCCAATTCTAGTTTTTGTTACTTTATTTGCCTCGGCCTGCCAAGCCGCAGGATCACAGGCGCAGCCGACCGCGCTGTCTTTGCCGACCGCCTTCCCAACGAATACTCCTCCCGCCATAAATGCCCCCGCTGAAGTTAGCAGTGGCAATAAAGCGGGCGAAGAACGCGTTTCCTCCGTGGATGGTATGCCTCAGGCATATATCCCAGACGGCACGTTCCGCATGGGAGCCTTGGATGTCGATCATCAAAGAGATGAAGAGCCCGCCCACAACGTAACCCTCAAGGCATTTTGGATGGACAAATTGGAAGTGACCAATGCCATGTTCACCTTGTGCGTGAAAGCCGGTGGATGTGAACTTCCGCAGACATTAAAATCCGGCACGCGCGAGTCATATTTTAATAATGCTGAATTCAATGACTTCCCGGTCGTGTACGTGACTTGGTACCAGGCATCCACATACTGCAAATGGGCAGGCCGCCGTTTGCCGACCGAAGCTGAGTGGGAACGTGCCGCCCGCGGTGATGACTTCCGCACCTATCCATGGGGCGATGATCGTCCTGATTCATCACGTGGCAACTTCAACTACTTCGTAGGCGACACCACCCGCGTGGGCAGTTTCCCGGCAGGTGCAAGTCCATTTGGTGTGCTTGACCTGGCCGGCAATGCAGCGGAATGGGTAAACGATTATTATGATAGCAACTATTACGCTCAGGGCGCTTCCGTAAATCCACCTGGCCCGGGAGAACGCAATAAATTCTTCAACCGTGTGGTACGCGGCGGTACTTATCAGGATGCTTTTAAAGATGTCCGCCTGGCAAACCGCGCTTCAGTACTGGGTTCAAACCCAAACGCGGCGGATGCGTATTCCACCGAGTACCTTGGAGAATTTTCGCCGAAGATCGGTTTCCGCTGTTCATCAGATTAAATTAAAAAGCATAGATATTCAGGCCGCCAATTTCTTGGCGGCCTGAATATCTATTATTTTGGGGCTTTTCATCAATTACTCATTTTATTTGACGCACCCTGTTAGCTATGGTAAACTCCCAAATACAAATCAATAGCCCTAATACGGCGCTCTTATCCAGAGAGGCGGAGGGAACGGCCCTGCGATGCCTCGACAACCAGTCAATGAAAATTGAATATGGTGCCAAATCCGACAGATAGATTTCTGGGAGATGAGAGGGTATCAGCATTTCATATTAATTGCCCTTTCACGTTGAAAGGGCAATTCTATTTTTAAGGAGAAACAAATAATGAGTAATACTTTTATGTCTTCGTCCAGTTTGATGTTCACATCAGAATCGGTGACAGAAGGACACCCCGACAAAATGTGCGATCAGATCTCAGACGCAGTTTTGGATGCCTGCCTTGAACAGGACAATATGTCGCGCGTGGCTTGCGAAACCGCCATCAAGACAGGCTTCGTGGCGTTATTGGGCGAGATCACAACGAATGCTTATGTCAACTTTGACGAACTCGTTCGCAAGGTCGTAAACGAGATCGGCTATGACAGCAGTGACAAAGGTTTTGACGGAAATACCTGCGCAGTACTTTCAGCCGTCGCGAGCCAAAGCGCGGATATTGCGCTGGGCGTTGATCACGCCATGGAAGATAAAAGCGGTGAGATGAAGGATGTCGGCATTGAACATGTGGGCGCAGGCGATCAGGGTATGATGTTCGGTTTCGCTTGCAATGAGACCTCAACCTTGATGCCGATGCCAATTTATATGGCGCATAAATTATCCCGCCGCCTGAGCGAGCTTCGCAAAGATGGCACTCTGCCCTGGTTGCGCCCTGATGGCAAGAGTCAGGTTACAGTTGAATATTCACAGGGTAAGCCAAAACGAATTGACACCGTACTTATTTCCACTCAACACGCGCCGGATATTTCACACGCTGAGATCGTTGAACAGGTCAGTGAACATATTATTTATCCATCTCTGCCGGAAGGTTTGGTTGACAAGAATCTAAAAATATTTGTGAATCCAACCGGACGTTTTGTTATCGGCGGCCCCATGGGTGACGCAGGTGTGACTGGACGCAAGATCATTGTAGATACTTATGGCGGCATGGGGCGGCATGGCGGCGGCGCCTTCTCGGGGAAAGACCCCACAAAGGTAGATCGCTCCGCCGCGTATGCCGCGCGTTATGTAGCGAAGAACATCGTCGCTGCCGGTCTTGCTGACCGCGTGGAAGTACAAGTCGCTTACGCCATCGGCGTGGCTCACCCGCTCTCTGTCAATGTTGAAACTTTCGGCACTGCCAGGATCTCAGATGACCGGATCGCCGCGCTCGTCAGTGAATTTTTTGATCTGCGCCCGGGCGCGATCATCCGCGACCTCGACCTGCGCCGCCCGATCTATCGCAAGACCGCCGCTTATGGTCACTTTGGCCGCGACGATATCGAATTCCCCTGGGAAAAAACGGATAAGGCCGAGGCGCTGAAGAAAGCCGCCGGGTTGTAGATCAATTCATATTAAGCAAAAAAGAGCCTCCGCACGGGGGCTCTTTTTTTGTGCCGATTTTTTTACTTTTTTCCACCGAAACGGTTGCGCAGCTATTCCAAAAGGGAGTCAGAATTTTCCCAGTTGCCTGTTCTTCAATTGGATTTACGTTTTTAGCCTTCCTTATCTGAAACTGCGCCAGACGGAAGCGGATGGTTGGTTCAACGTATGGCTCGTTGATGTATATACTAATGCGGCAACCGGAGTCGCTGGCCCATACAGAAAGTCAACGGGCTGGACAGGTTTTGAGGATTGCTGGGGACAATCACAGCGAAATCTGCAAGGTTGTTGTCGGTGTCGTAGTAGCTTCCGAATACCCCACCAGGATTTCGCTCGTAACTGCGATCTAAGCTGCTTGATGCCATTGGGAGCAGTGGACTGCCTTCGAGGTACGAGGTGTTTGCGCACAGGCCTACTTTATCAATGGCAATTCCATGATTGTTGAATAGTGCAATACCGCCATTGTCTGCAATTCCAGCCGTGAAATTTAGATCTGGATTATTAACACTCGCCCCCATTGGTGCGGCCAGAAAATGTTGACCGGGCGAGAGCTGAATACCGGCAGTCACGGTCAGTAATGTTAACGGGCTCGTCCCGCAGCCGCTGGATTTTCTGATCAGCCATCCACCGATGTCTACGGTTTCGCCGCTTGGGTTGAATATCTCGATAAACTCATCGCCGGCACCGTTTTGTCCATGCGTACGAAATTCGCTGATCAGAATAAGATAAAGTGGAACCGACATCATGGCAGACAGAGAGGCAGGAGTTTCTTTTCCTGTAGAAGTCGGCGTAGGAGTGGCTCTCTTCCTTGGGATACGGGTTGATTTGGGAGTGACGGGGATAATTGGAGCGATATGCAATACGTGTGTCTTAGTTAACGTGGCAATGATTGCTGAAGAATCTGTTTCGCTGCTTGAGGGGATGGGATCCAAAGTAGAAGTGAAAGTTGATGTTGTTGTAATATCCCAATCGTTCTTGCTCAGTGTTGCAACTATTACAGGAGATTTTTCCGTCGCTATAGCGCGGAGCTCCAACTCTCGATTCGAACTACATCCCGTCGCAGATATGCAAAGGACTCCGCTTGAGATTAATATTGGCAGCCAGCGAAGAAATACCTTCCATCCTCGCATAACACTTAGGCTCCGTTCTACTTTGAGATAAGAGCACAACCTGGATCGCAATTCTTAATTAGTTTTTTCAAAAATAGTAACTGTGAAGGTACTTATACAGAAAGCGGATGCAATAGCCCTTTGCCCACAAGGCCAGCTTCAAGAATCACAGCCAAAACGGCCCTGATCAAAAAGGATTTAACAATGCTGCTCATTATGACATCCTCCTGAAAAACAATACCGAATCCATGGAGATAACCCATGATTCAGTCAGCCATATCCGCACTTTATTTGGTTTAAAAAATTTATTCTTTAAACTTCGGCATACCTACAATAAAAGCCCACTGTGCCAAAAAAACTACCTGTTTATTTTGATGGTTATACCACCAACAGGTTACTTGTCAATGGGGGGATCATTTATTGCTTATTCTGTGCCACCCGCTAAACCTGCGGACGAGAAAACCCATTATGAGAGTTTCTGAAAACTACTGATTTTCATTGACGTCTCACCGAAAGCGGATAGAATTTATCAAATTTATTCCATACAAAACACACCTGTACCCCATTTTATAATTTCCATCCGAAAGATATAAATCGATCCACACAGGAGAAAAGAAATGAAACGATCAAGCATAATAATTTCTGTAATCAGTGTTATGGCATTGATAGCCATTGTCATGTTTATGACACGGCCAGCCCCCACCTCAACCTCAAGATTTGCGCCTCTGGCTCCCAATGGTGATGGCGTCACCACGGGCGGTTCAACCGCATCCACTGGAAAAGGCAGTGACGATCAGGAAGAAGTGGTCAAAGAGATCAAGAACGATCTTTCGCAGCCGTTGAGTTCCATCACCCCGATCGAAGCGGAACGTGAAGCACACGATGCCGACATGGATAAAGTATTCACCCTGCCCGGACGCGGTACCACTTTGAACGCGAACGCGCCCGTTCAACTGGATGGCGCCGTGCAAGCTGCCGCGATCGCGCCAAACGCGCCTCTCACCATCGCCAATTTTGACGGTGTCACCAACCTGAGCGGAGTCCTGCCTCCCGATACTAACGGCGACGTTGGTCCCAATCACTATATGCAGTGGGTAAACCTTACCTTCGCCATCTATAGCAAAACTGGCGCGCTGCTCTACGGCCCGGCGGCTGGCAACACCTTATGGGCTGGATTCGGCGGCGTCTGCCAGACCAGCAATGATGGCGATCCGATCGTGCTTTATGATCAGCTGGCAGATCGCTGGATGGTGAGTCAATTTGCAGTGCCGGGCGGCGCTTCAGGTTATCATCAGTGCATTGCCGTGTCGCAGACCGGTGATCCGACTGGCGCCTGGTACCGCTACGACTTCCTGTATAGCTCGACCAACATGAACGATTATCCCCATTTCGGGGTCTGGCAGGATGGTTACTACATGACCGTTCATGAATTTGCCAATGGCTTGACCTGGGCCGGGCAGGGTGTGGCCGTCTTTGAGCGTGACAAGATGCTTCAGGGACTTCCCGCCCGCATGGTCAAATTCAACCTATTCAGCACCGACCCGAATATGGGCGGCATGCTCCCGACCGATCTGGATGGCCCTGCGCCTGCCGCTGGAACCCCGAACTACTTTGTGGAGCCTGACGATAACGCCGGCGGTTTCCCTCAAGATCAAGTTCAAGTTTGGGCATTCCATGTCGACTGGTTAAATACACTCAATTCAACATTCACTCGAGTTGCCACGCTCGCGACCGCCGCATTTGATTCGAATATGTGCAATGGTGCGCGCGCTTGTATCCCGCAATCAGGCACAACCGCCAAACTGGATGCGATCTCAGACCGCGCCATGTACCGCGCTCAATTCCGCAATTTTGGTGGCTATCAAACCATCATGTTAAACCATACAGTGGATGCGACCGGCACAGATCGGGCCGGCATCCGCTGGTATGAACTTCGCAACACGGGCGGCGCTGGTTGGGGAATCAATCAACAAAGCACATTCTCACCCGACGCAACCCACCGCTGGATGGGCAGTGTCGCCATGAACAGCAACGGTGACATTGGTCTTGGCTACTCAGCTTCGAGCCCCACGATGTTCCCGGCGCTTCGCTACACAGGCCGCCTCGCCGCAGATCCGATCAACAGCATGACTCAAGGTGAAGGTGTACTGATCCAAGGTACCGGCGCACAAACACACACCGCAGCGCGCTGGGGTGATTACTCCATGCTCTCGGTTGATCCGGTGGACGATTGTACGTTCTGGTATACAAGCGAGTACGTTCAAACCACCGGCAGCGCTCCATGGCGCACGCGTATTGGTTCATTCAAGCTAGCCAACTGCGGAGCTCCCGCACCCACCGCCACTCCGGCGCCGACAGGTATCCCCACCAATACAGCCATCCCGCCGACCGTGACAAATACTCCGTTGCCGACCAACACCCCATTACCAATCACCAGCACTGGATTCCTCGCTCCTTCAGCGAATACTGCAGTTACAGTCAGCGCAGGTGACAACAATGGGTACCAAACCAGCCCCACCAACGCCTATATCGCTGATGGTCTCTTTGCTACTGACGCAAACAGTGGCACTAGTACCAACACCAGCTGTACATCGAATGCAAAAGATAAGCACCTCTTCTACAACTACAACTTCAACATCCCAACATTGACAGCTGTCAATGGCATTGAAGTCAAACTCAACGCCAAGGTGAGCAGTGCATCCAGCGCACCCAAGATCTGTATTCAAATTTCCTGGGACGGCGGCACTACGTGGACGACGGCCAAGAACACGACAACCTTGACCACAACCAACAGCGCCTACACACTCGGAACGGCGGCGGATAATTGGGGCCGCGTTTGGGCAGTCGGCAACTTCTCGAACGCAAACTTCCGCGTCCGTGTGATCGATGTTGCCAGCTCAACAGCCCGCACGTTCTCACTTGACTCCATCGCGGTCAACGTGACGTATCAACCATAAAGATCAGCAAAGATCCAAGGTTCAAAAAAGATGGATGCGATACCACGCATCCATCTTTTTTGTTGGCATAACCTATTTTGCTTTTAAGAAATCACGGCTTCTCCAACCCATGCGCGGTCAACAATTCTTCATCTTTCAAAATCTCCATCGTCAGCCCATCGGCTACGATATTGCCATCATCCATCACGATCGTGCGTGGAAATAATTCCTGCGCCAGCCTCGTATCATGCGGGGAGACCAGCATCGCGCGCGGGTCGAGTCCTGCGGAGGGTTCATCCAAAACCAAAATACTTGGGTTCATGGATAAGACCGTCGCGATGGCGATGCGTTTTTTCTCGCCGACACTTAAATGATGTGACAGGCGATCTTTATAAGAAATCATGCGCACCGCTTCGAGCGCAGAGTCCACCCGCACGCGGACTTCTGATTCAGAAAGCCCCATGTGAAGCGGACCAAAAGCCACATCCTCGAACACGGTCGGTGAGAAGAGTTGGTCGTCGGGATTCTGGAACACGAGCCCGACCATTGAACGGATCATAGGCAAATTATCACGGCTGAGGCGCAGGCCGCCCAGATCAATTTCGCCGCGCCCTTCCAGGATCCCATTCAGGTGCAGCATCAACGTGGATTTGCCCGCGCCGTTCGGCCCCACCAGCGCCACCTTATCGCCGGAGCATAAATTCAACGAGATGCCGCGCAGCGCAATGTGCCCATCGGGATAAGAGAAATGCAGGCCGCGCACTTGCAGCACATCGCCGTCACATTCAGGATAGTTAAATTTTTCAGTAGCATGTGTAATTGGCATTAGAACCGTCCCACAAATTGCATCGCAAGAATAAACAGAAAAGCGGCCACGGCATACGCCCAATCACGGCCATGAAGTTCATGCGGATTAAGCGTCAACAGTTGACCAGCATAGCCGCGCGCCAGCATCGCGTTATAGATGCGATCGCTGCGCTCATAGCTGCGCAGGAATAATTGACCCGCCATGTTGCCAGACACACGCGCTCGCCACAGCACACCTCCACCTGACCTTTGGCCGGCTGCGGCCGCCGAACGAGATTGTCTCGCCCTCAGCAAACGGATAACCTCATCTGATAATACAAATAGATACCGATATAAGAACGCGATGATCGTCGTGAGAATGGCGGGCACGCGCAAATGTTCAAACGCATGAATGAGATCGGGGAAGCGAGTCACCGCCACCAACAGGATCGCAATCTGCACCGATATCCATGAACGGATGACAATGCTGACAAAACGGAGCAGACCCGCGTCAGTGACCGTAAAATCCCACATCATAAAATGAAATTGAGAGACAGGCTTACCAGGGATGGAAAATAAAACAGTCACAGCCACCAACGCAAACGGCAGCACGATGAATGAACGGCGGAATGTATATCCCAGACCAAGATCGGAAAGCGCGCTGGCGAGGAGTACGAAAAGCCATGCCAGCCCGAAAGCCATCCACGCGCCATCGGGAAGTAAAGCATTTGAGATAATAAAGGCGATCGCCACCACTACCTTGATGCGTGGATCGAGGCGGTGAAGCGCGCTGTCGTGATGATGATAACGGTCGAAGGCGTCTGAATGCATGGGGAAAAGGGATTAGGAATTAGGTTTCTTGGTTTGCAGTGAGCGGCCTGTGATGACGGCAATTGCAAGCACGACGATGACACCGATCGAACCTGCAACAATTTTTGAAGCGGAAATAGATGAAAGGAATGGAACTGTATACCCAGCCAAAGGCCCGCTGGCGGTTTGAGCAGTTTGAATAAATCCCAGATCCATGGCGACACGATTGAGTCCATCTGGACTGGCAGATGCAAGCGGTGAGAGCAAAACAACTGCAAGAGTGATCAATACACCCGTCAGGATCCAGCCTCGGCCGCCTTGCGCAGAAGCAGATTGCTCGCCGAGCAGGTCTGGTCTTGTGCGCAGGATGAAACTCAACGCGGCGACCGTGACCAAGGCTTCGCCCAATCCAATCAATGCATGTACGCCCAACATGGCTGGAACAACAACGCCAATGTTGGCTGTGCCGCTTAACCATAATTGCATTGATGTAGCCAGCGCACCGGTCATCACGGAAAGCCATGCCGCTACACCTGCGACTGTAAGTTTGATGGTGAACTTACTTCCAATAGCAGAGCGATATAAGCCGTAGCCAACTGCGGCAGTCAACAGACCCATGTTCAGGATATTCGCACCCATCACGACAAGCCCGCCGTCTTGAAAGAGTAATCCCTGCACAGCAATGACAGCGGTCATAACCAACATGCCAGCCCACGGCCCCAAAGTGATCGCGGCCAGCGCGCCGCCAAGCAAGTGACCTGATGTGCCGCCTGCCACCGGGAAGTTGATCATCTGCGCCGCAAAAATGAAGGCCGCCATCACGCCCATTAGCGGGACTTGTCTTTCTCCAAGTGATTTATTCGTGCGTGAAATGGCGACACCAAGCGTGACGATGGTAATTGCCCAGCAGATCACCGAAATAACAATACTCAGAAATCCGTCCGGGATGTGCATGGGCGCAATGGGTGAATACAACATGGCTAATATCCTTTTTTATGATTGGCAATCCGGGCACAAGCCGAAAAATGTGACATGGCTGGAATCCAATTTATATCCGGTAGATGACTCAAACTGATGATACAACAGATCAAGCGGAGCATGATCCACTTCCACTGTTTTTCCGCATTTATGGCAGATCAAATGGTGATGCTGTTTTTCCGCTAATTCATAGACTATCTTTCCATTGCCCACATGCGCCGCAAGCAGGAATTTTTTTTCGGCAAGATCTTCCAGCGTGCGGTAAACGGTAGGCTCGGTGAGGCCGGGGAATTCCTTGCGCGCCTGCTCGAAGACTTGTGTTGGCGAAAGATGCCCGCCGGAATGGTGGAGCACGTGCAGGATCGCATTCCGTTGGGGTGTTATGCGCAGCCCTTGGGCGCGTAATCGAGGAGCGTAGTTAATGGCACAGGTCATAGTTTTCCTTATTGTAACTTCTTACAATAATAGAATCACATATCTGATGATTTCTTACCCTGAAATAAAAATTCCTCTTTCTTCTTTGGAATAAAGAAGAAAGAGGAATCAATTTTTTAAACCTATGGCTCCCAGACGAAGTGTACGAATGCCGCCAGCAGAGGCTTTCCTGAACTCATATCCACGCCGACAGCCCAGGTTTCCCAATCCAGTCCACCTGTCCCGGGGAAATACACAGAGTAGTAATTCAAGTCTGGATATGGCCAAACAGGTTCATAGGTCACGCCGCCTACCAAAAGCTGGTTGCATTCAAGGCTGGCAGTTGGTTTAAATACAGTCTGCAGAGAAGGCAGGACGATCTCCTGAAAGGAGCCGAACGTGGATTGTCCGCTTCCATATGAAAGACCCCAATCCGCCTGGAACGTGGTTTCAAAAACGAACAGCGCATGTTTCACATCGTAGTTGACCACGTTGCCGTCGCGATAAAAACGGAAATCCATGCCAGCGGCTGGTGAAACAAGTGATGAGAGCAGAACGCCATCTTTAGATGAGATTGCTTTACTAAAAAACTTGATCAACTTAATGACACCCGGATTATCACAAAAAGAGGTTGCCACAACTGGCGCAGGCGTCTCTGTCGGGAGGGCAGGCTGTGTCAGCAAGGGGATGGGAGTAAATGCCGGAGTGAAAGTCAATGTCGGTTGGGGAGTGGCAGACGGCAGCGCGGTCGGTTGCGGAGGTGCATCCACGGGAATAGAACAGCTTGCAAGAATCAACAAGAGCAGAATTGGGAAATATATTTTCAGCTTCATTCAATCTCCATTCCAAAAAGTATAAGGAGAATCCACTACATCCATTGTACACTCTTGCGATCATTATTATTGCAGTCAAAAAAGGCCGTCAAATTATTGACGGCCTTTTTATTTATTGTGTCGGTTTCTTTGGCTTGCGGGTGAACAACTTCCAAAGAGCCCATATGATCAGCGCGGGCGGCGCAAGGATCGGAATGAGCACCACGAAGAGCCAGATCAGGAAATTCAGAATGCCTTGATAAGCGAAGGTGACGGTTTCTTTGGCGGCCTTGAACGTCTCACCGGGATCCCATGGACTCGGTGTCGGCGTGACAGTGGGTTCCAGTTCGGGCAGTTTCGGCTCAAAGTTGATGGTGATCGTCGAGTAGGCAGAACGGTCTTGCAGGTAATTCATCTGCCCCTTGATCTGTTCGATCTGTGCTTCGACGTTGGCGAGTTCCTGATTGATACGCAGCGCCTCATCGACATTTTGAGCACTATCGAGGAAGGTCTTGATACGTTCACGCGTGGCTTCGAGATTGGTGAGTTGTGACTGCAGGTCAACGAATTGATTGGTCACATCTTCGCCCGAAGCGGTTTCATCCAAAATCTGAACGGCGAGTCCACGCAGACGGCTGAGGGTATGCTCAAATTGATTGGCGGGAATGCCGATGGTGAGTGTGGCGTATTTATAATTCTTGCCATCGTAATATGGCTGAGACCAAACCCGCGAGCTGATAATATATCCGCCCGCATCGCCCACGGCTTGAGTGGCGCGGTCAATGGCAACATCAGTATCCGCGACAAGTAATTTGATCTCGGCGTTCTTGATAATCATATGTGTAGATACTATTGCATCGGGCACGCTGTCCTGAGGTAGCATGGCTGTGGCATAAACTTGGGGAAGCGCCTGATCAGTGGAGGCAACGGCTGCTTCCTTTGCAACATCATTTGCTCCGCCAGCGATTTGGGCGGACGGCTCTTCATAAGATAGAGGCGCTTCAACAGCAGGCAATTCCGCCGATGCCGCGCTCCCTCCGCAGGCGCTTAGAATAAACATCCCCAATAGAACAAACACAGCAAGCACGTTGAATTTTGTTTTCATATTCTCCTCCAAGAAAATATTGTCATTGTTATATCGGAATGACGATAATGGGAGGAGAAAGGTTCCGCGTTTCTATAATTTGAGTGATTGAAATGAACAGACCCGTGAATGGCAAAGCCATTCACGGGTCTGTTCATTTCACGTTATTTTCATTTCAATGTAACTTCCGTTTTCACAACTCCGCAGCGATCATGCTTTACAGTCAATTTCACTTTCGTACCTTTCCTGGCCTTAACCACCCACTCCACTTTGACTCTATCGCTCGTGCCTTCGTCTGACTCATTTGCGTTGACGGGCTTATAGGCGCGTCCTTCAAGTTCGCCAAGTGCTTCGCGCTCTTTCCCCGATTGCAGGGTTGCATTTTTGGGGAGGGAAATTTCCACGATTACACCGCGAGTTAACTTTTTCTCAAGCGCTTTCTTCGTCACATAAGTTGGAAGCCAGCCTGTATTCTCAACAATGAGGCGGATGCGGAAGGTGTCCTCTCCAAGGGAGGTAACGTTTGATTCACGTAGACCAAGTTTCGGTGAAATAAGAGCGTGCCATACAATCCAGTCTGGGAAAGGACTGATCTCCTTTTCTAAAAATTCCAGCGGCGGATTCGTCCACATATTTAAAAAGTCCCAGCCGCCTAATTCAACTTTTCCAAGTTGTGGATGTTTGTATGAATACCAATCAACGTAGCCGTTGCCCTTGAGCACTTCATCATTCCATTTCAATATTTTGAAATCATCTTCAACTGGATGCTCGCGATACCAATCGATATATTTATATTTTTCAATTCCCGCTTGTCTCTGAGGACTCCAAAATTCAACCGTCCATGAAAATATGCCGACATGCTCATAAGCCCATCCATCAAAAGAGCCTGTGGTGACTTGTTTGGGATCGTATTTGAAATCATGGAAGACTGAGATATTTGGATAACCCGTGATCTCAGTACCTTTTTCGCCGATCTTTTGAAACGTCCACAAGTCATTGGTGGGGAATTCATCATCAGAGCGATCATCATAAGGGCGAAGTAATACGCCGCTCATCGTGTGAAAGGATATCGTACCGGTAATATTCTTATGGCCAATGATGAACTGAACCAGATTACGCGCTTCAGGCTCACTTGCAGGAAATGGCCCCGCGCCGGGTTGATCAACTTCCTGACGCCAACCCATTGGAAAATTGCGATTCAGATCCAATCCTTGTTTTGGGTCGCGTACCTGAATTGTTATTCCATCATAATTTTTCAATAACCCCTCAGGCAGAATTCGAAAATATTTTCCGCCTGTTTCAATTGGATCACGGCGCACCATTAAACGCGGGTCATCGGGATGCGCCTTCCATGTCCCATTCGAGTCGGGAATTCGCATTTGCAAAATGCGCCCATCGCCATCTATATCTTCACCCCGCATTAGTCCATCCAAAGCATCCTCATCGTATGGATACGGGCGTGTACTGGAGCGGATCACTTTGGGTTTGTCTGCCAATGCCCACTCCGCGCCATCCGGATTGACACGCGGCACAATATAAAATGCGCGCGTATCCAATGCGCGCGTGACATTCTCATTTTTTTTATAACGCGTGACCAATGAGTTGATAAGGTACAACGCCGCCGCAGACGCGGTCACTTCTGACGCGTGGATGTTGCCATCGACCCAGAATGCAGGTTTCTCTGCATCATTCCCCGACTTCAAGTTGGTCGCTGTTACGAGCCACACATCACGCCCTTCATGGCTTTTCCCGATCGACTCCAGCCGAATCAGGTGCGGGTATTCTTTGGCATATGCTTTGAGAATACGAGTCAGTTCGGCGTAGCGATAAAAGCGATTGAATTTGACATTTGGCATAAGGGTCTCCTTTGAATTTGATGATTATTTCTTTTCTACAAAAATTTTGGCTGGCGCTTGTGGCCAGCCTTCACGATTGCAACACACAACCAATTCCGCCAGCTCTCGCGGAAGAACATTTTTGTTCAAAACATCATCCAATGGCATCCAGAGCGGAAGGTACGTTCCATGCGCAGGATTGTACTCACCGTACTCCTCGCCTGTACCGGAGCCGAATTCCCCGCTGATCTTATCGACCAAATAATAATGCTGGGTATTTTCCTTAAAAAATATCTCCACCACTTTTTGTTTTATCGCAACGATAATTCCCAGTTCCTCTTCAGCCTCGCGGACCGCAGTCTGTTCGGGACTTTCACCCTCGTCAATGCCACCGCCGGGAAATATAAAATAATGCAATCCAGCTCGATGACGCTCGATGAGAGCAAGTTTGTTATCTTCGATCAGGATAATGCCGGAACGATTTCTCATGTTGATTCTCCCTGTTTTTAGGCGCGGCAACCTTTAGGAATTACTGAGCTTCTCACGTGTTTTGTTTATATCATCATGGATCTGTTCAAGCAGCGCATCCACCGAATTGAATTTCAATTCATCCCGCAGGCGCGCGACGAATTCCAGTTTAATTTCCTGTCCGTAAATATCGCGGTCAAAATCGAGGAGATGCGCTTCCAGGCTGGGAGTTTTTTTATCGGGCGTGAAAGTGGGATTAAATCCGATGTTGGTGGCTGCCATGAATTTATCCGTGCCAATAGTTGCCCAGCAGACATAGATGCCGTTCGGTGGAATGACTTTTTGTTTTGGATAATCCACGTTTGCGGTGGGGATTTTGATCCTGTGTCCGCGCCCATCACCGTGGATGATGGGGCCGTTCAGGCTGTAGTTGTAGCCAAGCAGTTTTGCGGCTTCTGTCACATTGCCTGTGGAAACAAGTTTGCGAATTTCCGTGGATGAGATCACACCGCTTTCATCGCTGAGTGCCTTGATGACTTCAACGCTATAATTTAATTCCTCGCCAATTTCTGTCAGGCGATTGGCGTTACCTTCGCGTCCTTTGCCGAGGGCGAAATCATAACCAATGAGCAGATGACTGAAGCCGAGAGTCTCTTTCAGCCGCGACATATATTCGTAAGCAGGAACAGTTGACAGGTCAGATGTGAAGCGTTGAGTGATGACGATATCCACACCCAGAGTTCCCAGCAAATCAGCGCGTTCAGTTGATGTGGTTAGGCATTTAATATCCCGCCCGGTTAACACATTCGCAGGGTGCGGATCAAAAGTTAATAGAACAGACTGCGCGTTGTTGGCGTGCGCATCTGTTGTAAGTTTGCGGATGATCTCACGATGCCCGCGATGCACGCCGTCGAAGACACCGACAGTGAGCCATACGTTTGTTGTGGATACTTCTTCAAGTGAATAATAATGTCGCATAGGATGAAAAAAAGCCGCCAAGCTGGCGGCTCCATGTCACACCGCACTGGCGCGCGGCGCGGGTGTCGGGCGAAGAGCGCCTTTGCAATGAGGTGGTACTTAATCAGTAAAGAATACTTTCTTTGGCTGCCATTCACGCGTACCATCTTCGTTGATGACTATTTCCATGAGCGCGACCAATTCGCCTTGCGTGCTTACGCCGCGGACTTTGGTCTCTTCAGGTTCGCCGACAACTTTGACACGATGACCATGGCGAACATCTTCCACTTCATCGGGGCTGAGTTCGACGGCTGTCCAATCACCAAGCGCTTCGGCGGCGGGGATGAGGTATTGATACCAGTTGCCCGCGGTGAAGGCTTCCTGTAATTTTCGCAGAGGCACTGCATCGCGCAATGAAAATCTTCCACTCTTCGTGCGGCGCAAGCCGACCAAATACGCGCCGCAGCCGAGCATCACACCGAGATCATTCGCCAGCGAGCGGACATAGGTGCCGGAGGAACAATGCACATCAATGACCACTTCGGGCGGAGTCCATTCAAGGATTTCAAGATGATGCACGGTAATCTTGCGCGGAGCAAGTTCCACTTCTTCACCTTCACGCGCCATTTCGTAGGCTTTGCGTCCCTGCACTTTTACGGCAGAGTAAGGCGGCGGAGTCTGTTCGATCTCGCCAACAAATGTTTTGAGCGCTTCTTCGAACTGTGCTTCCGCCACATTAACAGGATCCTTTGTCGGCGTGATCAGACCTTCTCCATCGAAAGTATCAGTAGAGCTGCCTAAACGGATAATGGCTTGATAGCGCTTATCAGACGCCGAAACGTATTCACTTAAGCGGACAGCTGGCCCAACCAGAATGACAAGCACACCAGAGGCGCGCGGGTCCAGTGTGCCGGTATGCCCGGCGCGGCGCAGGTTCGTCCCATTTCGGATGGCTTGCACCACGTCATGCGACGTCATACCGACAGGTTTATCCACAACCAGCGCGCCAGAGATGGCATTCTTAATATCCTGACTATTCATTTTGCATTCCTCCTTAAATTTTCCACGGTTCAATTATGACATAAATGGGTGAATTTGCAATAGGAAAATGGATCTATTTATCCAATTATTATTTTAGATTTAATATCTCGCGCGTCATTTTTAGAACTTCCTTCTGGACTTCGCTCAAGCCGCCCTTGATGTCTGCTCCTGCGGCTGCGGCATGACCTCCGCCTTGAAAGTGCATTGCGACCTGCGATACGTCCACGCCAGCTTCGAGAGCGCGCCATGATATCTTGACATGGTTATCATTTTGTTCGACGAATACCATTCCTACTTTATTTCCGTCAATGGCCGAGATCATGTTGATGAGATCGGCATCATCATTACCGCCATAGCCCGCAGATTTGCGGTCTGCCAGATTCAGGGTGCCCCATACAATTCCATTCTTGCTTTGCAGGCTGGAGAGACCCGCTCCCCAATACCGCGCGGCAGAATATGTTTTTCGTACCAGGGTACGCATATAGATCTCAGTCATATCCACGCCTGTTTCCATCAGGGATGCAGCCTGACGAAGAGCATTCGGTGTAGTATTGGATGTTCGAAAGCCAAGGGTGTCGGTAATGATCCCGCCTAGTAAGGCAGCAGCGATCGGTTTGGTGATCTTCAATCCCCACGCGGGCAAATGAGTAGTCAAGATGGCAGCTGTGGCGACCTCTTGCGCCTCAATGAGATTTATTATTCCAAAATTTTCGTTTGTTTTATGATGATCGATATTAATATCGGGCTGGCCAAAATTTTCGAATATCTTGCCTGTGCGTTTGAAATCAGCGCAATCCACTGTGATAAAAGTATCGTGATCTTCGGCTGGTAGTTTCTTGATCAGTTCGCTTCCTTCGAGATATTTAAAAGAGGAAGGCACACCATCCGCAAGGATCATTTGCACAGATTTCCCCGCGTCACGCAGAGCCAGGCCAAGTCCAAGCAATGACCCGATCGCATCCCCATCGGGCCGAACGTGCGAAGCGATCACAATTTTCTTCGCTATATCTAATCTGTTTTTTATATCCCCTATTAGTTGACTGTTCACTTATATTTGTCCTCCAAAATGTTGACTTGCCCTCATCCCTTTGCCCTTCCCCCAAAAGGAAAAGGGGCGGCAGGATTATTTCTTTTCTCTTAACTCAGCCAAAACTTTTTCGATATGGTCTGCATTTTCTGGCGTGGGGTCCCAATGAAATTTCAATCTTGGAAAGGCACGCAGTTCAACTCGCGAGGCGAGAGTCCGCCTGAAGAAACCAGACGCGGATTCAAGTCCCTCGAGGATCTCTGCAGAACGTGAGGCGCCTTCGATGGCTGAGGCATAAATATGTGCGAACGCGAGTTCCTTGTCAATTTTTACATCGGTGATGAAGATGTTCTTCAGACGCGGATCATTGGTCTCGCGGATAAGCAATTCCGAAAGTTCCTGACGGACACGGTCCTGGATGCGTTGTAAGCGAATTCCTGTTGGCATAATTTTATTTTTGATTTACGTTTTTTACTTGGTACATTGACACCTGACGCTTCGACACTACTCTACAATATAACAAACCAACTGATCGCCAGGTTCGATATCGTTGAAGCTCTTGAAGCCAACACCGCATTCAAATCCCTGACGAATTTCCTTTACATCTTCCTTTTCGTGCCGCAGAGAAGACAGGTCACCTTCGTAGACCATATCCGCGCCGCGATAGAGACGCACGCGCGCGCCGCGTCTTAACTCGCCTTCAGTCACTTTGCAGCCCGCCACTTTACCAAACTTGGAAGCGGCGAAAGCGACCAATACTTGTGCGCGCCCGAGGACTCTTTCCACGAGTTTGGGTTCGAGCATACCGTTGAGCGCTTTCTCTATGTCTTCGGTCATGCGGTAGATGATCTCGTACAGCCGAATATCAACACCTTCTTTTTCAGCGAGGCGGCGTCCGTCCACATCTGCTTGCACGTTGAAGCCAATGATAATGGCTTTAGATGCAGAAGCAAGCATAACGTCATTGTTGCCGATATTGCCAGTCTCAGCGTGCAGGATATGCAAGCCGATCTCGCCTTCACCGAGTTTGTTGAGTTCATTGACGATCGGGTCAAGCGACCCTTGCACATCCGCTTTGATGATGAGGTTAAGTCCCTTGGCTTCGCCTGCCTGGACATTGGCAAACAGATCTTCGAGCGAAACTTTTTTCTTGGTTTGGGAAAGAGTCTTGGCGGCGTCAGTCCGTTCAGCAACGATGCTGCGCGCCTCTTTTTCAGATTTCACGACCTGGAAAATATCACCAGCGGAGGGCATGCCGCTTAATCCCATCACAGCTACCGGCGTGGATGGACCGGCTTTCTTGATCGGTTTGCCTTTGTGATCTGTGATGGCGCGCAGTTTTCCGTATGAAGTTCCCGCCACGACAATATCACCAGCTTCGAGTGTTCCATTTTGAACAAGCAAAGTCGCCATCACTCCTTTGGCTTTATCCAATTCGGCTTCGATGACGGTGCCGATGACTTTTCCACCGGGGTTGGCTTTGATGCCGTTGCTGTCAGCTACGAGCAAAATGCCTTCAAGTAGATCGTCAATTCCTTTATTTTGTTTTGCAGAAACAGCCACCACCATCGTATTGCCGCCCCATTCATCGGGGACGAGTTCGAGTTCGGCGAGCTGCTGTTTTACACGATCGGGATTGGCGTTGGCTTTGTCAACTTTATTTAATGCAACCAGCAGGGGCACGCGCGCGGCTTTGGCATGTGCGATGGCTTCGCGGGTTTGCGGCATGACGCCATCATCCGCAGCGACAACAAGCACGACAATATCCGCGCCCTGTGCGCCGCGTGCGCGCATTTGTGTAAACGCGGCATGCCCAGGTGTATCGAGGAACGTGATCAGGCGTCCCTTTTTTTCAACTTGATACGCGCCGATGTGCTGGGTAATTCCGCCGGCTTCGCCTGCGGCAACTTCTGTTTGACGAATGGCATCCAAGAGACTGGTCTTGCCGTGATCCACGTGACCGAGAATAGTCACCACGGGAGGCCGCGCTTTTAAGAGAGAAACATTTTCTCCCGCGATCATTTGACGCCAAAGCGGCACTTCCCCGGCTTCTTCTTTCGTCGAATCTTCCGATGCTTCGAGTACAGCTTCAAATCCATACTCACCAACCACGATCGCGGCTGTGTCAAAATCCACGCTCTGATTAATGGTCGCCATCACGCCATTTGACATCAATTTTTTAATTAGATCAATTGGACTTTTTTCGATCTTGAGCGCCAGGTCGCGGATCACAATGTTGGCGGGTAATTCAAGTTTAGTAATGGTAGTGCTCATAGGCCACCTCCTTCTAATTTGCGAATATTAGTTTTCAATATTCGCTATTTTCCAATTCCCCGGTAAGTGACCAGTGTGCGAGTGGCTATTCGTTCACATGGTTTACCTTATTGGTCTCTGCAGGCAGAGTGTTCATAAAATTTTCCAATTGAACGCGGTCTTCTGCGGTCAATTCTGCTTTGAGCGCATTCGCCAAAGCTCCCCTCAATCCGCGTTGCCAACATTCGCGGCTGTCGTGTAAATAAGCACCTCTGCCAGCCAACTTGCCGGTTGGGTCTACTCGTACCCCTTCAGCCGTGCGCACGACCCGCAGCATTTGCCTTTTGGGCAAAACTTCGCGGCATCCCACGCAAGTCCGTTGGGGCACATGTTTTAAACGTTGGAAGGGTTTCTTCTTCACCTTCAATTTATCCCAAAAGGAACTGCCCCGCTTGGGGGAAGGGATAATTTATTCCCAATCACTGCCGGTATCATCTTCGCCGCCGCGTTTGTGGATCTTGCGGCCAACAACCGCGCCGAGTCCTTCGTCAAACTCTAGTGCGACGGCTTTCTTCTTGCCTTTACTGCCTTTCTTCTTATCACTGGATTCCTCATCTGCAGAGCCGGTGTTTTGGAAGGTTTCAGGCTTCATCTTGAACAATTCATCCAATGAGACGCCATCCTTCGCGTTCTCTTCTTCATCGACTTTCTTCGCATCTTTCCTGTCTTCGACTTGCTTCTTCTCGAACGGCATTTCATCCGCTGTGAGGCCTTCCACAGCAACAGCCTCGGCGATGACAGGCTCTTCATTTTTTACAATCTCGAGCACTGGTTCTGGGAATGTGAGCGCGGCGAGAGATTCTTCAATATTTTGTAAGGCTTTCGAGCCAATGCCCGCCAGCCCAAGAACTTTATTGGCATCCATTTTAAGGGCGAACATTAAACTGCCCACAGTTTCAAAGCCAGCCTCGGTAAGGATGTTAAAAATATGTTCCTTAACGCCAACCTGTTCAAGCGGCATGGTGAAGGCGGCGGCAGGGACATCCGCGCGCGCTGCTGTGGTGCGTGCTTCCTCCAGACGGGCGGCTTCTTCCTTGATCTGGATCGTGCGGCGTTCGACTTGATCGATAAATTTTCCGAGCGCCGTGTATTCTTCCGGCATGATCGGACGATTCTCGGCTTTCTTCGCGAGAATTTCCTGAATTTGCGGAATGACTTCCACCGCGGCGGGTATCAGCGCGGCAAGTTCCGCATTGTTCTGTAATTTCTTTAGCGAGTCACCGGAGGCTTCGCTCAAAGACTTGATATCAATGCGCCAGCCGGTCAACTTGGCGGCGAGGCGCGCATTCTGTCCATCACGGCCAATGGCGAGACTCAGTTGATCTTCACCTACAACCACTGTCGCAGTGCGCGCGCCATCATTCTCAGCAAGATACACGCCGTTGACGCGTGCCGGGCTGATGGCTTTGGAGATATAAATTATGGGGTCTTGATCCCATTGGATAATGTCAATTTTTTCATCGTGTAATTCCTTCACGATGGCTTGAATACGAACACCCTTGATTCCCACACAAGCGCCAACCGGGTCGATGCCGGCCTGCGTCGCAGAGACAGCCACTTTAGCGCGCGCGCCAGGTTCACGCGCAATCGCGCGAATCTCAACAATGCCATGATAAATTTCAGGAACTTCATTTTCAAGCAGGCGCCGCAGAAAATTACGATGTGCGCGTGAAAGTACAATTTGCGGGCCGCGTGTGCCATCTTTTACTTCCAGTACCACTGCGCGAATTCTGTCGTGTAATTTAAGTCTTTCGCCGGGAATCTTTTGATTATTAGGCATAACGCCTTCGGCCTTCATATCAAGACCGATGGTTGCACTCTGCGCGTTGGAAGCCTGCACCAACCCTGAAACGATTTCTCCAACCTGGCGCTCAAAATATTGCATTTGATTGGAACGCTCAGCCTCGCGAATACGCTGCTGAATCACCTGACGTGCAGTCTGCGCGGCTACGCGGCCAAAGTCTGCAGGCGTGGTTTCAACGATGACCATGTCACCAAGCTGGGCTTCGGGGTTAACCTTACGTGCTTCTTCCAAAAGCACTTCAGTGTGATCGTCAACGATGTTGTCTTCAACCACTTCCTTCTCGGCGTAAACAGTAACCTTGCCGGTATCAGGATCAAGTTTGGCTTCCACATGCTGCGCCGTAGATGCGCTTACAGCGCGGCGATAGGCAGAGACCATCGCTGATTCAATTGCAGAAACAACGATATCCTTGGCAAGTTGTTTTTCTTCAAGTACTTCATTGAAAGCTAATGCAAATTCATTTTTAGGCATACTACTTACTCCATCGCTCCTGTATACAAGCAGAAAAGTGGGGGTTACCCACTTTTCGATGTCTTCTTTATGGGGTTTTCCGTGCGCTTGAGATTTTAGCATAGAGGGATGGAAGGCGCAAGGTATAATCGCGACTATGATTAAAAGAGACATGCAAAAAGCCGCGCTGCGCGGTGAGCCATCTTACGTGTGGCGGGCGGGCCAACAACGGCGGCTTGATATGATCGTGCGCGCCGCGGGTCAACGCGTTGATGGTCTTGTACTTGAAAATGGCTGCGGCGTGGGAATGTATGTTGAAAAACTAACCAGCCTCGGGAGCCGTGTGATCGGATTGGAATATGATTTTGAACGGGCACTTGAAGCGGGAATTAAATCTGATGAGATCATCAATGCCGCGGGTGAATTCGTCCCACTGCTCTCTTCGACTTTTGACTTGATCCTCAGCCACGAAGTGATCGAACACGTTCAGGATGACCGCACCGCGATCTGTGAGATGCTGCGTTTGCTAAAACCCGGTGGACGCGCTGTGATCTTTTGTCCCAATCGTGGTTATCCATTTGAAACACATGGGATTTTTTGGAAGGGAAAATATATTTTCGGGAATATATTGTTCGTGAATTATTTTCCGCGCACGCTGCGGAATAAACTTGCGCCGCATGTGCGCGTCTATTCAAAACGTGATATTCAAAAATTGTTTGACGGGTTGAGCGTGAAATTTATTGAGCGCACGATCATCTTCGGCGCGTACGATAATATTATTGCGCGTTTTGGAGTGACGGGAAAATTCCTGCGAATGCTCCTGCAATTCCTTGAAACCACACCGCTGAAATGGTTTGGGCTGTCACATTTTTGGGTTGTTGAAAAAGTTTAAATAAAAATACGGGTTCATGATGAACTCGTATTTTTATTAACTCGCTTCGCCAAAAACAATAACCATAATATGCTGGTTCAAAAACTTCGGAGGTTCTGCGCCCGCGGATGTTATTTGCCCCAAAGTATAGCCGCCTGCGATTGGAATCTTCGACCCCAAAATTTCCTGAACAGCGTTGATCTCGATGCCAGGTTGTGCTTTGAGAAGCATTTGCCAGGCAACATCCACAAGCACAAGCGCGAAAGCAGGTTTTGCATCGCCGAGTTGCAGTAAGGCTTGTTGCGTGGCTTGGCGTGCGGCGCGCTCACAGGCGGCGCGACTGCCCACCAGCAAATAGGCATCGATCCCTTCGCGGATGTTGGCGTTCATACGAAAACTACCGTCGGCTTCCACGCGGATCGGGGCGCGTACCAACAGATCTTCACCCTGCTCAATACCAAGTGGATATAATCGCGCAAGATAATTTAATGGAGGGAATGCCCAATCGCGGGCAGGATAGCCAAAAAGCCCGGCATAAGTTTCGGATGCCGGACGGCCATCCAATGTGCGCAGCCAAAAACCACGTGAACGCGTGATTCGGAATTGCCTCCCAACCGGATCCCAACCATGATCTACTCCCACTCCTATTTTTAAATTGCCACGCAAAAATGCGGCGACCAATCCGCCGGCGCCGGTTTGACTGCCAGCCATTTGATATGTATTGCCTGTGTGCAAATCTCCACTAGAAAGCCCTCCCATAACTTTCACGCCAGATGTAATGCCGCCGCAGAATTGTTCGGCGTCGCCATTAAAACCATCAGCAAAGAATAACAAAGACTGCGGCTCTGCCCGCGCGGCGGCTTGTTGTTCGATCTTCGAGGCTGTCTCGCGTCCCGACTGTGCATAGCCGGGAAGCCACAAGGTTTCCGCATGAAAATCTCCGGCCAGAATGGCTACTACAACTGAATGTGGACGCAAACCTTCCTGCGTAAGCCCGGCGGGGGAACTAAAACCGATCATTGGAACATCACCCAATAGACTGCTAATGCCGTTACTTACTTCACGCGCCTGATATTGATGTGAAGCGATCACCACGGCCAAGCCCGGCGTGCTAGCGCCCATACCATTCAAGGCTTGATGCGCCGCCTGTAAACCAGCTTCGCGTCCATCTAATGCCTGCGCAGATCCTACAGATGAGATCAATGTCATATTAACTCAGGACTCTTCCGCAACCGGGATTGTAAAGTGAAATGTTGAGCCTTTGCGAAATTCGCTTTCAAACCAGATGCGTCCGCCCTGCATTTCAACCAGGCTCTTCGTGATATTCAAACCCAAGCCTGTGCCAGGTGTTTCACGCGCTTTGGGATCATCAGAACGAAAGAATTTTTGGAACATTTTTTGCTGATCTTCCTGACTCATACCGATGCCATTATCTTTGACCCACAAGTGAATGACGCGCGCTGCGCGCTGCGCATCCCATTGATTGGCAGTTTCTTCAGCGCCCATCTGAAGTACTCCACCTTCAGATGTATATTTATAAGCATTACTGAGAAGGTTGGTAAGTACCTGACCAACGCGGATGCGATCTGCCCAGATGGGGGCAAGATTCTCAGCTACAACGATATTCAGTGTCTGCTTCTTGTCCTCAACCTGACGCTTCATGGAACGGACAACTTCATCGATCAGAGCAGCAACATCCGTTGATTTATATTCAAGTCGCAGGCGGCCCGCTTCGATCTTGGAATTATCATTAAGATCCGAAACCAAAGTGGACATGCGTTCAACATTATTCTTGATCGTATACAGGAAGTTGGTCTGCATTTCGTTAATTGTTCCAACCGCGCCTCCGGCTAATAATTCTGTATATCCTTTAATAGATGTCATCGGATTCTTTAATTCGTGCGCCACGAATGAAACGAAATCACTCTTGGCAATATTGGCGCGCTGAACTTCGCCATACAGTTGCGCGTTGGATATAGCGATGGCGGCATGGTCAGTAAGGCGGGTAAGGAATTCAATATCCACTTGTGTATCGTTTGTGCTTTCCAAATACAGCAAACCAATGACAGCCGCTTCGCGACGAATGGGAATGATTATTTGCGTATGGGTAGTGGGAAGTAATTTATCTCTGGAAGCCGCAACCGCCGCTTGTTTGGGTTGGCCTGATTCGACTGCTTTGAGCATAAAGGGTATTTCTATTTTCATGGTCTGATCGGGCAAATTCGCAATATTCTCTTCGAAACCTTGATATGACATAACCCGAAGGTTGGATTCATCCAACATGCCGATCAGTCCTGCTTCTGCGCCGGATTGCCGCAAAGCCCAATCCAGTGTGATGCGCATGGCGCGATCCATTTCAAGGCTGGCATTCAATTCACGGTCAATACGCTGCATGACCGAGAGTTCTTCCACACGGGCAGCCAGTTTCTGATCGGTCAGTTCATAGAGACGGGCGTTTTCAATGGCGACAGCTGCCTGCCCGGCGAAGGCGGTGAGCAGGGTTTGGTCATCATGAATGAATGGAAGTCCATCACGACGATTGATCACTTCGATCACGCCACTGACAATATCCTTTGATTGCAAGGGCACTGCCATCAGCGAGCGGCTGACAAATCCCGTTTGTTGATCGACACCTTTGAATCGAACCGCTGAAAGTTGTTGAGTTTCATTTTCGATCACAGGCGCACGCAACTGCACTGCGCGCCCGACAATCCCCGTACCAGCAGGCAAGCGTTGGCCAATTAAGTTAGAAGCGACGGGCCCAACCGTGGCCTTAAATATCAAATCACTGGTTTGCTCATCTACAAGAAACAAACTGCCGGCTTCACAATTCAAAATACCCACCGCATTCTCAAGAATATTTTGCAGAAGTGGCCCCAGCTCAAGTGTAGATGTTAATTGCTGTGTAATTTCATTCAAAATTGAAAGCTGATGCTCGCGTTGTTGAGTTTCTTCAAGCAAACGTGCCTTGACGATCGCGCCTGCAGTTTGATCGGCAATCGCCTGTAAAAGTTCTAGCTGGCCGCGCGTATAAACCGTAACACCATCACGGTTGCCAACGCTAAGGGCGCCAATGGATTCCGCGCCCGCATTAAGCGGCACACCCATCCACGCAAAAGTATTCTCAGTGGATGGGCTAAGATTACGCGCCTGACATTCCTGGAGGTAATCGGTTGTGATGATCGGACGACTCTTGCGGATCACTTCCGGGCTGAGGCCTGAATTGGCCGAAAATGACAGATTCTCACGCTCAGGCAGACGCTCACCATTCTCAACACAGAAACCATAATAATAGGAATCACTATTTTTATCATACAGAGTAATATGGAAATAATTGATGGAAATGATCTGGTCTGTCTGAGCATAGATCAGTTCAAGCACATCGTCAAAAGTTAATGTTACGTTCACTCCCTGAGATACACGCGTCAACGCCTTCATTTCATGGATCTGACGCTCAAGGCGCGCAACCGTTTGAACACGCGCAAGCGCGATAGAGGCCTGGTCGCAAATATTCTCCAGAAATCTCACATCGCGCGGCGTGTATGGCTGACCAGATAAACGCGGACCCAAAGCCAGCCAGCCATTTTCACGTTCCTTACCCGGCAATGCAATGAATAAACGGGCTCCAAGCAATGCAATGCGCGATTGATCAGACTGCAGGGATGAAGGGAATGCCGTGGCTGTATCCAAATAAAGAGGCAGCCGCTCCTTTTCAAAGTAGTGAGCAAGCGGACTTCCAGCAGAAAATCGAATATCACTTGTAGATCGGCGGTCAGCGCCCGGCAGGGCTGCGAAATAATCGTCGAGAGAATCGTATGTGTAGATGTGGATGCGGCTTGGGGCCAGGGTTGAAGCGATCTGTTCGCGCAGAACCGTACCAATGGTGTTGATATCCAATGTGATGGTAAGCCTGTGAGAGAAGCTCTCAAGTTGTTCAGCAAAGGCACGTTCGCCGCGAAAAAAGATGGCATCGACAAGCCGTTGCAATCGTATGCGGATCGGTTCAAGCAGGAGCGCAAGCAGGAAGATATATCCGCCTACCAGATAAGCATTGTTCGCAGGCAAACTGGTATTCATGAAAAAGCTTATTCCTGTAACGATCAATGCATATCCGCCCATAACAAATATGGTCAGGATGATATACATAAATCCGCGCCGAACCAGATCATCGGTGCGCAGGAATTTAAAACGCATAATGTTATAACCGATCACTGCCGGAAAAATAACGATTGGCAAAAAGAGATACGGTGAGAAGTTGAGCGCCAATATCCCTCCTAGCACGAGCCAAATGCTAAGGGGAATAAAAGACATCAGTGCGCCAACCAGTGTAGCGCGAGACTGTGTTTTCACCACTGGAGATTGCGCGTAAAAGGCGTAATAAAAATTTACCCCAAGCAGGAACAAGATACTAAAGGCAACATACGCATAAATGATCCTCCAATAACCAATGTATGCGACTGGAGAACTCAAGTTGAAAATCGAGGGAGTTGCGATCATTGCCATCACCAACCCCACGATCAGACCGATCCAGCGCAGGTATGGGCGATCAAGGATCAATCGTGGATTCTGCGGGAATGAAAGCGCCAGGGCGATCAACGCTCCGCCGGAGATGGCGCAGCTGAACATCCAGATGATCGTAAATTCGTGAGTCGTTGAGATGTTAAAGAAGGCGCCTGTGGCAATGGCAATGGACGATGCAAAAAGCGAAAAAGCTCGCCCGGCGGGTTCATTGCGGCGCAGACCAAAGATCCACAAACTAAAGATCAGAAAAATTACACTGATCACAGTTGGTATAACAAAATAAAGAGTGACACTTTCAAACGGGAATATCTTCAGAATGACATCGAGGTCACGCGTCTCTCCATTTGCGAAATGAACTGTGATAGGAATTGTATCCCCTGTAGAGAACCTGCCCGAGATCACATTTCGGACATCTCTTTGGCTTCTCACCGGCACGTGATTAACTGCAATGAGCTGATCACCGCTGGAAACAAGCGCATTAAATTCCCAGGCGCTCCCCTTTTGAACAGGGCCCGTATCGACAAAGACCAGTGTATGTTCATAAAAGGAACCTATAAAAGGTTCCTTGATCCAGCCAATGGCCAGGTAAATAGATGCAATAAAAATGAACACAGCGACTGTCTGATAACTCAGCACAATCCACGTGAAGATATTATCAATCATTTTATTGGCAGGTATCGTTTCTTGAAGCAGACCGGATTGCACAACCTGAGCTTTCATAATATTCAAATTTTACTCTACAATGCTTTTAGGTGCGTGGTGCTTTCATGACAAAGAAGTAAGGTAGAACCATAAAAAGAGAGACTACGCAGGGCAGTCTCTCTTTAATGATTATGACAAAATCGAGCGGTTTGACGAACCGTAACTAAACGTCCAGATTTCTGACGCTCTTTGCGTGGGTTTGGATAAACTTCTTCCGAGGATCAACTGCATCACCCATGAGCATGTCAAAGGTCCGGTCAGCTTCGGCGGCGTCATCCACAGTGACAAGCAACAGGGTGCGGTTGGTGGGGTTCATGGTCGTTTCCCATAATTGATCCGGGTTCATTTCGCCGAGACCTTTATATCTCTGAATACCTACTTTATCACTGCCGTATTCCTTGACCGCCTTATCTTTTTCCTTGTCGCTATATGCGTACTTAACTTGATTCTTATAAGCGATGCGATACAAAGGCGGTTGAGCAATATACATATGACCGTCATCGATCAACTTCGGCATATAACGGAAGAAGAAGGTCAGCAGCAAAGTGCGGATATGACTACCGTCGACATCCGCATCGGTCATGATGATGACGCGCCCATAGCGCAGCCCTTCGAGGTCAAAGTTGTCACCGATGCCCGTGCCAAGCGCAGAGATGAGCGACCTGACTTCATTATTACCAAGAATCTTATCAAGGCGGGCGCGCTCAGTATTCAGGATCTTTCCGCGTAACGGAAGAATAGCCTGAAAGTGACGATCGCGTCCCTGTTTGGCTGAGCCACCGGCCGAGTCACCTTCCACAATATACAGTTCTGTCTTGGCGGAATCACGTTCGGAACAATCTGCCAGTTTGCCGGGCAATGTCAACGACTCTAGCGCAGACTTGCGGATGACAAGATCGCGCGCCTTACGCGCCGCATCACGCGCACGAGCAGAGGTGAGACACTTCGCAATGATCGACTTTGCCGCTTGTGGATTCTCTTCAAGAAACGTGCTGAACGCTTCACCGACCACCTGAGTGACATAGGTCTGCGCTTCGGGATTCATCAACTTGACTTTGGTCTGCGATTCAAACTGCGGGTCAGGATGCTTAACCGAAACGATGGCGGTCAGACCTTCGCGCGTATCATCACCGGAGAAGTTTGGGTCGGCATCTTTGAGCAAGCCATTTTTTCGGGCATAATCATTGACCACACGAGTCAACGACGAGCGTAAGCCTGTCAGGTGAGTGCCACCGTCAATGGTGTTGATCGTGTTCGCAAAGGAATACACCGATTCAGTGTAAGAGTCAGTATATTGGATCGCGGCTTCAATGCCAATGTTATCGACTTCTTTTTCAAGATGCACAACAGGGTGAAGCCCCTGACGGTTGCGATTAAGATAACGAACAAATGCTGTAATACCACCTTCAAAATAAAAAGTCATTTCACGATCATTGCGTTCATCAACAAATTTGATGGTGACGCCACGCGTGACGAAAGCCATTTCGCGCAGGCGTTGAATTAAGGTGTCGAAACGAAAGTCAATATCTTCAGTGAATATCTGTTTATCAAATCTAAAGGTTTGCTTGGTGCCTGTTTCATCCTTTACTTTGCCGATCTGTTTAATTGCGCCCTGCGGCACACCGCGCTTATATTCCTGGCGCCAAACTTTGCCGTCGCGCTTAATTTCTGTGATCATCCACTCGGAGAGTGCGTTTACGGCGCTAATCCCAACGCCGTGCAAACCGCCAGAGACTTTATAGCCGCCGCCGCCAAATTTACCGCCGGCGCCGATCACGGTCATGACTACATCCACAGTTTCCATTGGATGTCCATTCGCGTCTTTCTTCGTGGGGTGCGGGCCTACCGGAATACCGCGGCCATTATCCTCAACGGTGAGGCTGCTATCGGCATGGATGATGATATTAATGATGTTACAAAAGCCGGCCAGCGCTTCATCGATGGCGTTATCAACAACTTCATAAACAAGGTGATGCAGAGCTTTAATGTCGGTACCGCCCACATACATACCCGGACGTTTTCGCACATGCTCGATCCCTTCCAGTGCCTGGATCGAACTTACATCATAATTTATTAAATTTTCTTTTTCAGCCATAAGATCCTCCAACAGTTGGTGACTGTCTGCGTATTTATTTAATTACAGAATTGGGGTGTAGCTTATCAACCACAGTCTGCAGCCAGATATTCATATCACGATAATAAATGAAACTACCAGCCAGTAAAGCAGTGGCGACGAATGAATGGCCAAAGATACCTACAAAGGTCATCCATGAATCTTCGGGGGGAATTGCCCACAGGAAGTTCAAGCCAAATGTGAGCAGGAAAACTGTCAGCACGAACATACTGCTGGTGGGGAGTGTAAAACGCGCCATCTGAAAACTGCTGATAATAGACGTGATTACATTTTGCTTCTTGAGAAAAACTCCATGCGGCCAGAAGAATAATGGGATGATCACCCACATGGAAGCAAGACTGACAAACAGTACGAGCAGGTTAGCGATGAAGGGGCTAAATTGAAGCACTAAAGCCAAAATAAGAAATATAGGCACGCCGATCATCATTAAAAGAATACTCCAGAAAATAGAGATCAACATGGTTTGTGAGATTGCGCGCGCAATGCTCAAGCGCTGATCTTCTTTATTCGCGGTCGTGATCCACGCCACACTGCGGAAGTACAACCCGCCGCCGATCCAGCCGACGAGAGTCAACAGAAAAATCCAGCCGAGTAGATTTAATGCGCCCACTTGCAAAATGGAAGGATTCCCCAAAGGGGTTGCGGATGTCGCTTGGGGAAAGAGCAGGCTCGAGATCCCGATCGGAAGTGTCCGCAAAAGCCAGAACAAATTTACCGCTGGAATCGTGTCGTTGTACCAGGTCAACACGCGTTGAATATCTTCAGCAGAAACGCCGCCAGCCTTCCAGATCAGGATCGCATCCCCTTTGACCAAATCAAAGAGCGCATTCATACGCAAACGGGGACCAAGCCATAGGAACAAATTCAACAACAGCGGCAAAAGGATCGCCGTGATGTGCGTAGCAATGGTATCAAAGCCCGCTTTAATTGAACTGATGACGCCGGGAGGAGGTGGTAGATTTTCTACTCGTGAAACTTCCATAACATTTCGATTCTACCATACCCCTGCTTGCGCTCACGCCTCGCCACAGGTACAATCTTGTGATGCAAGAGAACCATTCTTACCTGCCGTCGGCTGATCGATTGGGCGTTTTGATCGCCTCAATTTTATTGACATTTGCGCTGACAAGGCTGATCGAATCCCCGCAATTCACACTGACATTTGCCCTGCCTGGCTTTTATTTTTCTTATCCTATTACCCTAAGTTCCGCGATGGCTTTGTTGTCTGCTGCGCTGAGCGCCACAGGTATGAGTTGGTTAACCCGCGAACATCCTGCGCTGGGGGAAAAACCGAATATCGAGCATATCATGCTGCCAACGCTGACTACTTTCGTTATAGGCGCTCCGCTGACTCTACTGCCAAATGGATTGGCCTGGTGGATCGGTTTTTCATTTGCCGCGGCCGTGCTGGTGATCGTCTTTCTGGCAGAGTACATCACCATAGACCCTTCTGCCCCAACCTATGGATTCGCGCGCGCAGGATTGACCGCGCTGGCCTACGCATTATTCCTTATTCTCACCACCTCACTGCGCTATTCAGGTGCGCGCATGTTCTTACTCGTGCCAGCTATTTTCATTGTGGCGGCACTCATCAGCCTGCGCATCCTTCATCTAGACGGTGCAGATCGCTGGGATTTTCCGTGGGCAATTGGCATCGGCATCGTCTGCGCGCAAGTGAGTGCAGGCTTAAATTACTGGCCGCTGATTATGCGTTGACTATGTTATCTGTCAGCCTTGCGGAAAATATTCCGCTACGCCGCGCCGCGCTTGGCCCCGCTGTCATCGTTGGCATTGCTTGGGTCTCGGCAATATTTTTACGTTAATGAATTCCCTCACTCTCACAACTGAACAACTACAAAAAATGATCGCGCATGTCCAAATGCATGCGCCACTCGAGGCATGCGGTCTTTTGGCAGGGCGAGGCTCAACAGTGGAAGCTGTGCTCCCGGTGGCGAATCAGGCTCAAAGCGAAGTGAGATTTTTGATGGATCCCATCGAGCAGTACCAAGCCTTTGAATGGATCGACTCAAATGAACTGGAATTGATCGGGATCTTCCACTCGCATCCAGCGGGGCCCGAAACTGTTTCGCCAACTGACATAACGCAGGCCGCCTATGCTGTTGTGCAGATCATCCTTGCGCCCGTGGAAAACGCGGAAATGTGGCGCGCCCGCGGTTTTTGGCTGGAGGCTGACTCCTATCGTGAAGTGATTTTACAGATACTCTAAGCAACCTTATTTCATTTCACGTGTTTTTATCACTACATTTCATCACATAGACATAATTCTCTGGAGGAGTTTCAATGCAAATCGCATTCAATATTGGGGTAATTTTTCTGGCTTATTTACTTGGCTCAGTCCCCTTTGGATTGCTGATCGTTAAACTAAAAACAGGAAAAGATATTCGTGAAGTGGAAAGCGGCCGCACCGGCGGGACGAATGCCATGCGCGCGGCAGGTTTTTGGGCTGGCATTTTCACCGCCATTCTCGATATTTTGAAAGGCGCTGCCGCTGTCTGGCTGGCTCAATGGCTTACAAAAGATAACCAGTGGGTGCATGTGATTGCGCCCATTGCCGCGATTCTCGGACACAACTATTCCATTTTTCTTGCGGAACGGACTGAGAAGGGAAACTTCCGTTTGCGCGGCGGCGCGGGCGGCGCACCCTCCATCGGCGGCGCAATGGGACTTTGGCCCGCTTCAG
This sequence comes from Chloroflexota bacterium, assembly GCA_026390015.1. GTDB lineage: Bacteria > Chloroflexota > Anaerolineae > Anaerolineales > Villigracilaceae > Villigracilis. Next base: position 95,941 of record JAPLGS010000103.1, read on the forward strand.
TGCTGATCATTCTGCCACTCGGCATGTTGACCTTCTTCACCATCGGCATCGCATCCATTACTACAATATCAGTGGCGTTGTTTGCCATCATTGTCTTTGCCGTCCGGGCATTACTGTTCGGTGGTCAATGGGTAGATGTTTGGTATGGCGTGGGCGCGGAAATTTTGCTCATGTGGGCATTGCGTCCAAATCTCAAAAAATTATTCGAAGGCAACGAACGCGTGTTGAAATATAGTTTGAACGGCTGGCTGAGGGCGAGGCGTGAAGTGAAGAACATCAGTGATCAATGAAAAAAATGATTAGTGTCATTATTTACTGACTCAATCTCGCACGTGTGCCAATCTACCACTTGCGGATTCTGCGTTGATATAAGACTCATAATTACTTTTCACTATCCCCGCTACTTCCCATACCTCTTGCGAATCTCCGGCAAGAAATAATCATCGAAGAATCGGTCCACATCATAATCGGGTTTCCAGTTCCATTCGGAGCGGGCCAGCGAATCATCCACATCTTCAGGCCAGGAGTCAACGATACCCTGTCGGCGCGGATTTGAGTCAAAGGTGATGTTCGCATCTGCGAAAGCCTTGAGCGCGCGCTGACGGAATTCATCGGCGGTGATCGCGAAGGCCGCAATATTGTAAACACTATTGGAAAGTTTTTCGCGCGGCACATCCATCAACATCAATAAAGATTTGATCGCATCCGGCATGGCCATGAAGGAAATTTTCGTGTCGGCGCGCACAAAACATGAATACGGTTTACCCTGCGTCGCAGCGTGCAGCATCTCGGGACCGTAGTCACTGGTGCCGCCGCTGGGCAAGGTGAAGGCGCTGACCAGCCCGGGAAAGCGAATCGCCCGAAAGTCGAGCATGACCGGCGGGTTTTCATCCAAATGTTTCTGGCCATAATATTTCCCGTAATACATCCCCAATTTTTCACAATACAATTTATTACATCCGTACATAGTATGCGGCATATTCCAATCATCTTCTTTCACCGCCCCCGCTTTATTTTTCTCTTCAATACTCGGCATCCCATACGCAGCGATGGAACTTGGAAATAAGAACTTGACAGCCTTGCCATATTTTTCAGAACGATAGGCCGCCAGCATCAGCAGCTGCATCGTGCCTTCCACATTGATTCGATGCGCCTCTTCAGTTGCGACCTCAGCTTTTGAAGAAAGCGAAGCCGCAAGATGAAAGATAATATCGAAATCGTAATCATAAAAAGTTTTGATCTTATAAACCAGATCCCCCTGTACATGCTCTGCCGAAAGTGTTTTGATCGAATCCGTCAGCGGCATAAAATCTGCAGTCACAATTCGATAGCCGCCCCGTTTCGCCAGTTCCTGTACGAGCGCCTGACCAATTTCACCGCACGCGCCCGTCACAAGCACTTGTTTTTCGCTCATGTTCGCTCCTTATATGCTAGAATAAAGTTTACATTATTTTACGACACAATCCATGAAAACCTGTTATCAAAAATATCTTATATCATTACGAGGGCCTTCGTCATTGCGAGGACTATGCTCTGTCGCCCTCCTCGCAATGACGATGATCTTCACATCCTGCAGTTCATTGGATTCTTTGAATGTTACGCCTGTTGAAATTCCTGCAACTGAGACAGCGCTTCCCTCGCCGACCATAGACTGGTTCCCGTCAACAGCCACTCCTACGCTGGGAGTTTTCGCCACCCACCCAGCCACCCCAGAGATGCGTCCCGGCCTCGGCGCAACCTCCGTCACGGACGATTTCTCCGACCCATCCATTTGGGACATTGCCGCATCTGATGAAGCCAGCGCAGCCATTGAAAACAACAGGCTGGTGCTCGCCGCGCAAAGCGGAGTATATATGCTCAGCTTCCGCCACGATCTTGCGCTGGATGATCACTACGCGGAGATCACCGCGCGCCCAAGTTTATGCCGCGGCAATGATGAGTATGGAATTTTAATACGCGCCAGCACAGCCGCATATTATCGCATTGCATTATCGTGCAATGGAACAGTTCATGTTGACAGGCTGAACCATGGAACAAAACTGACCCTGCAAAAACCACTTCCCAGCGGTGATGTGCCTCCGGGCGCGCCGGGCGAAGTCCGCATTGGGATATGGGCGGTCGGTGCAGAAATGCGTCTATTCCTGAACGGGCGCTATCAGTTCAGCATCCGCGAGCCAAGTTTCCCAAGTGGAACGATCGGGGTCTTCGTTAGCTCAGCCGGTGACACCGCCGTAATCGTATCGTTCTCGGATCTGGTGATCCAAAATGTGGATTACAGCCTGCCAACCAGAACACCGCTGCCATAATAGATTGGTGATTTTGGATTTCCAACAATGATCAACTCTTCGAATTTCATCCATCTCCCATACACCCCTGATCTCACTGAAGGCGGGATCGCGTATGCGCTGCGATCTTTGCTTTATTCTATTGATGATACAAGCGAAAACCTATACGACCGGCTGCGCCGTTTGGTGGCAGAAGCGGCTGTGGAGCTGGCATTTCGGCGTCATCTTTCACAGCAGGCTGTTCCCTTTGACGTAACATCTGCAATGCCATTCACCGACCCGGGGAAATTTTTTGTTGAACTTGGCAGACATCGCTGTGATATAAAATCGTTTCTCGTTTCACATCGTGATCAAATTTCAGAAATGCATCGCAACCCAAACGTGATCTTGAACGCGCCCGCACTTGTGCTGTCAGATCATCACATGATCGATGGGCATACAGATAACGATCTATATCTATTCACGTTTCTTTCAGGGTTGCTCGCGGCTTCGCAGGATGATCTAAAAAAAGTAATAAAAACAAATCAACCACATTATTTGATGTATGCCATGCCGGCAGCCTGGCGCAAACCGTTGAAATGGAATCCGCTTGGGCCGCTGGTTTTGAAGTCCGAATCAGTGGCAGAGCTGCTGATCGAAATCAGCGGTCAGGATGGGGCACGGGGGTTTTTTACGCGGTTGGTGAATCTGCCGCCGAAGACACGTGTCACCATCGAAGATCCCTTTTATTCGATCACATCGGTTCATGCCAAAAATATGCCTTCAGCGCGTTTGGGAATCCATAGTCGGGCATATCCGCAAGCGCATGTGATCTCAGCGTTTGAGTGGGGAAACATTTGGGTGTATGGCATGCAGATCATCCTGACGGGTTTTATTTCACGCGGTGAGTTTCGGCAGCGCGCGAAACTGCTCGCGCCGAATTCGCGTGTCTTCCAATATGCTCATACAAAAATAAAGAATCTGGCCGTGCCGGTCTCAAATTTGAATCCATTAGCGGATCTGTTTACGCGTGTGCAGGAATGGAAAGCCGCGCAGGCATGAAAAAAATTGCCCAGTAATTGACCATGAATCTGCATGATTTTCCCCTTGCTTATTCGTTTTTAAGGTAATATTATGAACATAGAACATGGAATCTACAAAACAAGAACCCACTCCGAAACCTGACCCGAGACCTGCGCGAAAAACAACAGCCAAACTGCGCACCTCAAACGCGTTTACAACCACATTGGGTGTTGCGATCCTGGTCGCGACTCTCTTTACCGCGTGGACTCCAGCGAGTATATTCTCAAACAACTTTCAAGAGCAATTGCTTTTGATTCTCACGCCGCAAGCGGAAACGAATCCAATCATCATTACCTCTCAGCCGCAGTTGCGCATCGGCATTGTCGCGGGACATTCCGGCAACGACTCTGGCGCTGTCTGCTACGATGAAAATGGGCAAGTGACGCTTACAGAAGTCGATGTGAATAGCAAGATCGCCAACCTCGTAAAGGATAATCTCGTCGCGGAAAGCTATCAAGTTGACCTGCTCAATGAGTTCGATACGCGCTTGAACGGGTATCGCGCCGTGGTGCTTCTTTCCATTCACAATGACTCCTGTGAATATGTAAACGACCAGGCGACTGGTTTCAAAGTGGCATCATCGCTTAATACGCATGATATTAACCGCGCGCAGCGTCTAACCGCATGTCTGGTGGATAGGTATGAACACACAACAGGAATGACCTTCCATGCAGGCAGCATCACCGCCGATATGCGCGAGTATCATGCCTTTTCTGAAGTTGACCCGAATACGATCACAGCTATTATTGAAACCGGATTTTTATATCTCGATCGTGAAATACTTACCACAGAAACTGCGCGGGTGGCGCAGGGAGTAACTCAGGGGATTCTGTGCTTCCTCAAGAACGAAAGCGTGCCGCCAACACCACTCCCGACTGTTGCACCATGAACAATTTGCCCGATTCTCCACGACGAGGTCAGTTATACCCAGCGTTGATCATTTTCTTGATCTGTACTGTGGTCGGAGTTGCGGCATGGACGGCCAGTTCATCGCCTGCATTTGGTTTGACGAGCGAGGAGCCAACTCCCACACATTCAAATCCGTTTGCGTTGGCGCAGATCGCAAAACCTACCTACACACCATCCCCAACCATTCCGCCCTCTGCGACCCTCCAGCCGACAAACACACCCGAATCATTGGCAATTGCAGAGATCGTGCTAGATACGCCAAGAACCGAATATGCCGCGCCAATAAATCCGTCCGCGGCGGTCTATAGCGGAAACAAATATATTCTGGTGGACATCTCTGAACAACACATGTATGTATATGAAGGCGACACGGTTGTTTATAGCTTCGTCTCGTCCACTGGAATGGGGAATGCCACACGCGTTGGATTGTTCAGTGTGTTGGATAAAATCCCGAGCGCATACGGGGCCACCTGGGATATCTGGATGCCGAACTGGCTTGGCATATACTACTCTGGCAGTTTGGAAAATGGGATTCACGCCCTGCCAATCCTTCCAAACGGAGCAACCTTATGGGAAGGATATTTGGGTGTGCCAATTTCCTTTGGATGCATAGTGCTCGGAACGTATGAAGCTCAACTCCTCTATGATTGGGCAGAGCTCGGCACACCTGTTGAGATTCAATGGTAACAAACAGATCTTTTCGAAAGCCTAAGGCTTATAATTACGTTTACATGTTTACTTTACCGAAGGTGACCCATGAATGATCGTTTTATCGAATCCCGTGAAGCTTTATCGTACGCCCGCCAGGCTTTGAAAAATGGATCCATGGCAGAAGCGCGTCAATGGGCGGAACGCGCTGCCGAGCTTGCCCCCCAGAGCGAAGATCCGTTGCTGGTACTTGCGGCGGCGGTCAGCCCGTCCGAAAGTATGGAATATATCCGCAAGGCGCTGGAGGCGAATCCGGATAGTCCGCGCGCAAAGAAGGGGATGCAATGGGCCATGCAAAGAGTCAGCCAGACTCCAAAAGCTGGGGCCAGCCCAAGTAAACAGGAGCAGGTCAGGGAGCCGGTAAAGAGCGAAAGTGTAAAAAATCCAAAGAAGCGTAAGCTGCTCCCCATCCTATTGATCGTGATGGGATGCGCTGTCTTTTTATTTGCGGCATGGTCGGCGGTGACATCGCCCGTGCTTGCATCCATTCTCAACATGGCTGTGCCAAAAGCAGTGCAAGCGCCCATGCATCTGCAATCATTTGCACAGGTGGATATTGCGAAACCAGTCGTGGTGGATGCGCCCGCAATAGCACAACCGACAGCACGGGCATCAACACCAACAGCAACGAGCCAATCGGAGATTGCCAGTGTTGCTCCGACAAATACACAACAAGTAGTGCAGGCGGCAGTTGCTCCAATAAACACGCAAATCGCTGAAGCGACGGATGCGCCGACGAATACTCCAATTGTCGCGCCGACCGAAGCACTGCCCGAGACAACGAGCATACCCGGTGCGGTATTTGCCGAGATCGTGGCAGATACCCCGACGTCTGAATTCGCTGCGCCGACGACTGCGGCAAATATTGTCCCATCAACGACCGGGAGCGGTGGCGAGCATTGGATCGACGTTGATCTTTCACAACAGCGCGTGTATGCGTATGAAGGCGATACTGTCGTCAATTCTTTTATTGTTTCAACCGGTACATGGCAAACACCAACCGTGACCGGTCAATACCATATTTGGATCAAACTGCTTTCGACGCCCATGTCTGGTCCAGGATACTATTTACCAGGCGTTCCCTACACGATGTATTTTTACAAAGGCTATGCCCTGCACGGCACTTACTGGCATAATAATTTTGGCACGCCCATGAGTCACGGCTGTGTCAATCTTTCAATCCCTGATTCTGAGTGGTTATATAATTTTTCTTCCGTTGGAACATTGGTGAATGTACATTATTAATGGGAAGGAAATTGGCAAAGACAGGTGAAAAGGTTTTATTGTTGAATACTTTATCACGGCGAGATTTTTTGAAATTGAGCGGTTTTGGGCTGACAGGCTTGCTTGCGCCTCCGCTCAATTTTCTTTTAAATGATCCCTTCACCGCCCAACAGGGACGCATCACCACGCGCATGGTCTGGATGTTTGACCGCCCATCCTATGAGGCGCTACAAGTAAAAATATGTCAGCGTGATACGCTGGTAAATATCACCAACACCGCCATCAGCGATGATGAAACCTCCCATAATCGTGTTTGGTATGAGATCGGCCAGGAAGGCTATCTATATTCTGGAAATATCCAGCCCGTCCGCACGATCCTGAATATACCGCGCATGGACATTCCTAAAGAAGGATTACTGGCCGAAATAAGCGTGCCTTATACCGACGCGCACGAAGCCGCAGACATAACATCCAAAGTCGCCTACCGCATGTATTACGAAACCACGCACTGGATTAAATCTGTGGAAACCAACCCGCAGGATGGACAGGTCTGGTATCAGGTGCGCGACGATAAATGGAATAATCTATATTACGCGCGCGCAGAACATATCCGCATCATCACGGCGGAAGAATTAGCTCCGATCACTCCGGAGATTCCAGTTGAAAACAAAAAGATAATTGTGCGCCTCAATGAACAACTCGTGGCCGCTTATGAAAATGATTCTCCGGTATTTGTAACGCCGGTTTCCACGGGGGGTATTTTAAGGGTTGGCACATACACAACACCGAAAGGCTCGTTCATCACGAATTACAAACGCCCGTCCCGCCACATGGCCGCCGGTGACATCGCGGCCAGCGGTTTTGATCTGCCCGGCGTGCCCTGGGTACAATACATTACAAAAAGCGGAATATCCTTCCACGGAACTTTCTGGCATAATGATTTTGGCCGTCCGCGCTCGCATGGCTGTATTAATCTCTCTGTACAAGCCGCAAAATGGCTGTACCGCTGGACCTCGCCCGAGGCTTCTCTGGCAAAGGAATTCTCCTACGATTTCACAGGAACCAGGGTTGAGATCGTAGTGTAAGAATCCAGACGCAAAGGAACGTCTGCTAAAAACAATGATGAAAGATATTCCGCTCTCCCGCCGTGACTTTCTAAAACTTTCCGCTTCGGGCGCACTCGCGCTTGTTCTATCCGAAATGGGCATTGACCGTGCTTTAGCCGCTCCGCCCACCTCGCAGGGACGCATCACCTGGAGCGGCATTCCGCTTTTCGACGCACCCTCATTAAATGCATACAAACTGAATCTCTTCGGAATGGATCAGGTCATAGATCTCAAAGCCGAGGTGGATGGTGACACAGGCTATGGAAATCCGTTCAATCGGATTTGGTATCAATTGGACGGCGGATACACTTACTCAGGCTGGATCCAACCGGTTGAGACAATGTACCAAAAACCCGTTTATGAGATCCCCATCACAGGCAAACTCGGCGAAATCACCGTGCCGATGAGTCTCACTTATGTTGACCCATTTTTTAACGCAAAAAACAAACATCGGTTATATTATGGAACCACTCATTGGATAAAAAAAGTAGTAGTAACCCGTGAAGAGAAAAGCATCTGGTACGAGATCTATGACAACGTGCTTAAGCGATCTTTTTATGTTCCATCCTACAATATGCGCCTCGTTCCGCCCGAGGAATTGACCATGCTTTCTGCAGAAGTTCCCGCCGCTGACAAATTGATCCACGTTGATCTCGCGACACAAATGGTGACCGCCTTCGAAGGCGAGAAGATGGTATTTTCATCACGTTGTTCCAGCGGCCAGCAAGGGACGGCTACCCCGGTTGGGAAATACTCCACTTTTCACAAATGGCCATCCGTCCACATGACGAATCAAGGGGATGCCGTGAATAATATTTATAATCTAGCCGGCGTGCCATGGTGTTCATTTTTTACAGGTTTCGGTCACGCATTTCACGGGGCGTATTGGCATAACGACTATGGCCGCCCGCGCAGCCACGGTTGTGTGAATCTGCCATCAGCGGATGCCAAATGGTTATATCGCTGGACCAATCCCCTGGTCCCGCCTGACGAGGATTATTTGTATCTGCCCGGCGAGGGGACACCGGTCATTATCGTATAACTCAATCATAAAGATCACAAGGAGTAGAAATGAATCCAGCTTTTCAATTCAATCAATATGTACTCAAGCGTCAGGTATTTGCGTTGGCCGGCAAATTCCGTTTCTATGACCCAAGCGGAAAACTAGTGCTGTTCAGCGAACAGAAAATGTTCAAACTGCGCGAGGATATCCGCGTGTTTTCAGATGAAACAAAAACGCAGGAAGTGTTAATGATCAAAGCGCGCCAGATCATCGACTTCTCCGCCGCCTACGATGTTGTCGACAGCGCCACGGAGCAAAAAATTGGAGCGCTGCGCCGCAAGGGACTGGCTTCCCTGCTGCGTGATGAATGGGAAATTCTCGACACAAGTGACAATGTGATCGGGTCTTTGTTTGAAGACAGTATGGGACTGGCATTGATACGCCGCTTTCTTAGCAACCTCGTTCCGCAGAATTATGACATAACCATGGGTACCGAGCGCGTGGCGGATCTTAAACAAAACTTCAATCCATTCACCTATCAATTAAACCTGGATTTCAGCATGGATATCAATAAACGACTCGACCGCCGTTTGGGAATCGCCGCTGGAACTTTGTTGGCCGCCATTGAAGGAAGACAGAGTTAATGCCAAACCAACCTCTCTTTGCCGGTCTTGTAATAGACGAATCAGGCCGACTAGCCGAATCTGCATTCATTGGAAATGAGCCATGCTACGTTGTGGATGACTCGGGATTCCGCCGCCACATCCCGGCCGAACAGGTGGATCGCGCAGTACTCGCTCATATGGCAGAAATGATGAAAGGCAGCGAGGAAATACTTTCAGAGCAAACCGCCAAAATGCTCGGACAGGATGACCCCTTCTCGAAAGCGATCATCGAACATCAACTCAAACATATCGACAAACAATTCGAAGCGCTCATGAAAACCGGCATCCCGGAAGATATGCGCGCCTACCTCGGTATGATGGGATTCAAAGTGGTCATCAATTATCACGGCGAGATCGTGCAGGTAGAACAGCCCGGCAGCGCAGGCGGCGAAGACGGCGATGAATAAAATCTTTTTTGCCGCAGAGATCACAGAGAATATCTTTTCCACAAAAGTCTTTGTGATCTCTGCGGCTGATTATTCCAGGAGATAAAAAAAGTAAATTCATCAGCGAACAGAACGATAATTGGTGATAGAATAACCGAAATGAAAAAAGCCCCTCACGGGGTTTTTATATGTAAGCGTAAAACGCAAGGATATCCACTCGTAAATGAAATATAATTTCCGCCTTTTCTGGCGCACCTTCTATCGCTCATTCTTCGCCGCAAAAAACACAACCGCCCGACTCACTCGAAAACGCAGTATCTTTCTTGCGCTGTTCTACATCGTCTGGCCGCTTGGTTCACTCATCCACTGGTTTTTCTTTTGGCTGGATGACATCCTCTTCCCCGCCTACAAAGATCACCTCATCGAAAAGCCGTTATTCATCCTCGGCAATCTGCGCAGCGGATCGACCTTCCTGCACCGCCTGCTTTCACGCGACTCGCAAACCTTCACCAGTTTAACAACGTGGGATATTTACCTGACACCCTCTGTCACACAGAAGAAGATAACGCAATTCTTCGCGCGGCTCGATACAAAATATATCAACAACACCTTCCATCGTCTGCTCCACAAATTTGACGACGCCACGCTCGGCAAATTAAAGATCCATCCCATTTCCTTCTTCCAACCCGAAGAGGACGAAAATATCCATTTGCATATTTGGGATGGCTACTTTGTCACATTTCTTTTCCCCTTCATGGACGAGATGCCAAACTATCAGCATTTCGACGAAGCGCTCAGCCCCGAACACAAACGCAGCATCATGACATTCTACAAGTCGATGATACAACGTCACATGTATGCAACGGGCAAGAAATATTATGTTGCGAAGAATCCAGCCTTCAGCGCGAAGATCGAAACAATGGCAGAATTCTTTCCTGACGCGCGCATCATTTACATCGCACGCAATCCGCTAGATATGCTCCCCTCCACTGTATCCTGGATCAATTATGCGCGGCGGCAATTCACAGATCCTGTTGACGGATTCCATTATTTGGATGAGATCGTGGATATGACCAAACACTGGTACAGTCATCCGCTTAATTATTTGGATGCGCACCCATCGCCCCGTCACCTGATCCTGAAATACGATGACTTGATCCAGCGTCCGGAACATGTCATTCGCGCGTTTTATGAGCAATTCGGCTATCCCGATAAACCCGGTCTGCCAATTATCATTGACCAGGCTGTCAAAGAGACTCTCACGTTTAATAGCGATCACACTTATTCATACGAAGAAATGGGATTCACCCGCGAGCAGATCCTGGAAATGTATCCTGAAATTTTCAAACGATTCAATTTTGAAACACGTGAACCGGTAATTAATAAAAGCATCAAAGTGGAAATATAAAACAGCAATCAAAAAAGAGAACTTCAAATAGAAGTTCTCTTTTTTGATTCTTTAACTTGCCCGCTTATTTCGAGCTCTTACTTTTCGTCTCTGTTCGCTTTGCAGGGACTTTTTTATTTGTCGGCTTTGTTACAGGAGCGATCGCCTTTACAACTGGTTTCTTAGTGGCGGGTGCTTTCGTAGCTGAAATTTTCTTTACGGCCGCATTTACCTTGACGGCAGGCTTCTTCGCGGCAGGCGTTTTCTTGCCCTGCAATGGTTTCTTGTCTGGCGCTTTCTTTACGGGCTCCTTTGCTATGACAACTGGTTTCTTTCCGGCGGGCGCTTTCGTCTTCACAATACGTTTCTTCTTTTCGGGCACGGCAACCACTTCTTCTTTTGCTTCGAGAATTACAGACACACCTTCCGGAATGGCCAGATTCATATCAGGTTCAGTAATCGCAACTTTATCCACTTTCTCTAAAACAACCACGCCCTTAACAACAACCTTCTCGCGATGTACGCGTGGTTCCTTCCCAATTCGTTTGATCTGATATTTTTCTTCCCAACGATCTGCAATTGCAAAAGCCAGTTTTCGATTTCGCACAAGCAACATCACCACGCCAGCGACTGCCATTAAAAACGAAACCAGCATTGTATAACTAATAAATGAAGAACCAATACGCGGTTGGTCTGGACGGAAAATTTCTATGAACGCCCGCGCCAACCCTGCAAGTACCAGCCATCCCGATAAGATCGCACCGGGCTTTATCTTATCCTTATATTGACGGGAGATCCATAATAGCAGCAAAGCCAGCAGAATATTCAAGATCATCTCATAGGCGAAAGTTGGGTGAAACCGAGTCACCTTGATGTAATCGAGAACTTCCTGCTGATTGTGGCCGATCATATTGGCCGGTGTCTGATACAGTTGACTCGGGTCGATCTTGATGCCCCACGGAAGGCTGGTCGGCGGACCATATAATTCCTGATTAATGAAATTCGCAGGCCTCGCCAACGCCTGACCTATAAATACAGCCGGGACGATCGAATCCAAAAAGAGCCAGACATCATATCCATTTTTTTTCAAGTAGATAATCAGGGTTATTCCACCAAACAGCAATCCACCAAAAAAATGCAAACCGCCGTCAAGAGTGTTGATCACCTGCCAAAAGCTTGGATTTTCAGTGTAATAAGTACTGCCGCTCAATACATTGCTCGCCACATACCATAAACGCGCGCCTAGGATCCCGAAAGGCAAAACCCACACCATCGCATCCCAAATTACCTCGCCATTCTCACCACGATGCTTGATCTCACGCTCTGCAATAAAGGCGCCTACGACTGCACCGAACATGACTAGCACACCATACCAGCGCAGTACGATATCCCAGTTAAATAATTTAAAAGAAAAGATGATCGGGTCTATCATTTATTACCTCTGATTTAAGTTTTGGCGATTATATCATCCAAATATGAAGAACTTTATCCGCAGATACTCAGACCGAATAGATGTGTACAGATGAATAAAAACTAAAATTAAAGCCGCCGGCCAGACTCGCTCATAGGCAGAATGGATAAACAAACAAGACAAAGACTGTAATAAATATTCACATTTCATAACAAAAGAAGGGATGTATGTCATTCCGCAAGATGACCAATGACACATCAAAAAAATAGGCGTTGTTCTTACAATAGCCGTCAACGTTGACTCTTTTGCTCAAGATTATTGGATGATTTTATGCTTCGAATAAACCGACAAACCGATTACGCCATTCGCGTCATACTGTCCCTCTCGAAAAAGGCTCAAGGAAGCCGGGTACCAACATCCGAGATCGGCCGCGAAATGCTTATCCCACCCGCACTTCTCCAGCGCATCGTTGCTCAGTTGGCGGGCGGCGGATTCATTAATACCCGAGCTGGGCGCGATGGCGGCGTCACCCTCGCTCATGAGCCCAAAGAGATCAGCTTGCTTGAAGTTGTTGAACACTTTGAGGGCGAAATTTATCTTTCCGACTGTATCCTAAAGCCCGGCGAATGTCCATTTGAAAAGCGCTGTCCAGTCCACTGTCAATGGGTACGGCTGAAAAATATGCTCCGCGATGAAATGTCGCACATCACTTTTCAACAACTTGTGGAGGAAGGCGGACTGCTCGAATCCAATCTGACGAAAAACACTTCAAGCCACCCGAAGCCTGTTCCAATTACGAACAAAATTTTGCTTCCCGAAGAAATTTCTGCATGAACAAGTATTTGCTAAACGGCCTATATGCTCTGTTTGCCATTCTCATAATTTTAGCTTTTGCATTCAAACTATTCCAGCCGATCAAAGTTTTACCGCGCATGCAACTTGCGCCTGCTTTTAACCTTACAGATCAAAACGACGCCCGCCTCACCAGTGAAGAATTGCGTGGGAAATTCGTTCTTTATAATTTTACATATGTCAATTGCCCTGCTCCCTGTTACAACCTCAACAAAACCATGCAGGAAGTGCAATCTCGTTTAAGTGAAGCGCAACTCGGCGATATTCAGGTTGAGTTCATCACGATATCATTTGACCCGGATCGCGACTCCCCAACAGTTTTAAGAACCTATGCTGACTCGATTGGCTCAGATACAAAACAATGGCGTTTTGCCACCAACACAAACAAAGCACTGCTAAAAACCATCATCGGCTCTGGCTTTGAAACCTACTATGAAGACAAAGGGGAAGGAAAATTTGCATTCGACCCATCTTTTGTGCTTGTGGATGGCTGGGGCATTGTACGCGCTGAATACCGCTATCACGCAGAAGTTTCCGATGCAGATCGGATCATTCGCCACCTAAGCGTACTTGCAGAAGAAGTTCGTAACAGCACCGGCACGGCAAAATTGGCATACGAAGCTGCTCATCTATTTTTATGTTACGCGCCATAATCAGGAACCATATCATTAATGAAGCTCAAAATTGGAATTGGCATCGTTATCTTTTTCACAGGACTGGCTCTGGGTGTTTACTTTTTCAGCCCGCACACTTTCCACGGGACAGTTATTCAATCGCCAAATCCATCCTTTGATTTCACGTTGACTGGCGCGGACGGCGATGTTTCATTAAGTGATTTCCACGGCAAGCTTGTTGTTATTTATTTCGGTTACACCTTCTGCCCGGATATTTGTCCAGCCACATTAGCCAATGTTGGGCAAGCATTGCGCCGCATGAATGAAAGTCAGGCAAAAGATGTTCAACTCATAATGATCTCGCTAGACCCTGAACGTGACACACCAAAGAAACTGTCTGAATATGTTGCGCATTTTTATCCATCCTTTATTGGTATCACTGGCTCAAATGAAAAACTGGCAGAGGTCACATCTCTTTACGGTATTTTCTACGAAAAGAGTGCGGGCAGTACAACAGAGAACTATACGATAGATCATACTGCTACACTCTTAGTAATTGACCGTGAAGGGTATCTAAAATTGGTATTTCCATTCGGCGTGACTGTGGATGAGGTGGCCGATGATCTGAAATATATGTTAAGGCAATAACGGAGGTGTCACTGCAACAGCTTAAGAGAATTCACTTTTCTAATCCGCAGTTTGAGGGGCCGCATGAAGCGGCAGTTTTAAAATCCATTATTTCATGAGGAGAATGAAACATGGCAAAAAAAGAGCACGAAAATAATGATGAGTTTCGTCCAAACGGAACCATAGCGATCCTGGTCATTTTTGTGATCACTACCATTCTAATTTGGGGCACAATCTACATGATCCTGATCAGCAGGGGGAGCACAATATGAGCGCGCAACCAATGCATATTCATCCATACGAACGCAATTGGATGGTCTTCAGCGCCGTTATGCTGGTGCTGTTTGCGACAGCGGTGAGCGTCGCGGCTTTTGGCATGGGGATTCAAGTCCCTGCGCCTGAACAACGCGTTGACCCGCGAATCGTAGCAACCGACCCCAACAGCCCATGGTCAAACCCAGGGTTACGCGAGGTTTCGCCTGGTAAATATGATGCCTATATTTTGGCTCACGCGATCCCGGTCTGGGAATACCTGCCCAAGGAAATCACAGTACCCGCTGGTTCCAGCGTATCCTTCTATGTGACATCATCTGATGTACAGCATGGTTTCAAGATACAGGATACAAATGCCAATTTTATGGTTATTCCTGGCCAGGTTTCCAAGTTGACCATTAAATTTAACAAGCCCGGCACGTACAATTATATTTGTACTGAATACTGTGGCAGCGGTCATGGAATTATGTACGGCGCAATCATCGTTACGCCGTAGGCTGAAAAGAGAGATACCATGAAACAATATCAATTATCCACTGGCGAAAAGAAATTCATTGGCTCACACCTTTTGGTAGCCATCCTCGCGCTTTCTGTTGGCAGTTTGTTCGGCCCCTTGCAAGCCTTTGAACACGCGGGCTGGGATATTTATCCCTATATTAAGCCCTTGATCAAGTCATATTATCAAGGGCTTACTGTTCACGGCGTATTGAACGCCCTGGTTTGGACAACCTTCTTCATCATGGGTTTCCTGACTTTCAATGTGATGTTCGGCTTGAAGCGCCCCCTCAAAAACCCGACCCTGAACAAGGTTGGTTTCTGGCTTATGGTGGTCGGCGTGGTCGCTGCTGCGATCCCGATCCTTGCCAACCAAGCTACTGTACTCTTCACCTTTTACCCTCCACTTAAGGCAAACTGGGCTTTTTATCTTGGTCTGACCCTTGTGGTAGTAGGCAGTTGGGTGGAAGGCTGGGGACTTTTCATGACCTATTTCGCCTGGCGAAAGGAAAACCCAAAAGAGCTCACTCCATTTATAGCTTTTGCCAGTCTTGTCACAGCCTTGCTTTGGCAAATTTGTACGATCGGGGTTGCTACTGAAATACTGACCATGCTTTTACCGTGGTCGCTCGGCTTGATCGCGGGAGTTGATCCACAACTAGCCCGCACCTATTTCTGGTTCACCGGCCACCCGCTTGTGTATTTCTGGATTCTGCCCGCCTACATTTCGTGGTATGCCATGCTCCCCAAGCAGGCTGGCAACGGCAAGATGTTCAGCGATTCGCTCGCCCGTCTTTCCTTCTGGATATTCCTGGTTCTCTCCACACCTCTTGGTTTCCATCACCAATATGTGGATCCTGGCATTCCTCCCGTATGGAAGTTCATCCACTCCATGCTCACTTTCAGCGTATTCTTCCCCTCGATGATGACCGCCTTCACCGTGATCGCATCCCTTGAACACGCTGGGCGCAAAAACGGCGGGAAAGGTACTTTCGCCTGGATCGGAAAATTAAACTGGAGTGATCCCTCGGTCGCCGCTCAACTCTTAGCCGGCATCCTCTTCTTCTTTGGCGGTATCGGTGGTTTGGCAAATGCTTCGTACAATGTCAACCTGGTTTTGCACAATACCGCTTTCATTCCCGGCCACTTTCACCTGACCGTTGCAACAGCCGTCACCTTGAGTTTTATGGGCATTTCCTATTGGCTGCTGCCCTACCTCACCGGCAAGAAACTTTGGATGCCCAAGTTGGCAGTTGCGCAAGCATGGATCTGGTTCGTCGGTATGATCATCTTCTCCAATGCCATGCACGTGTTGGGATTGCTCGGCGCTCCACGCCGCGTACCGCTCGGTCTGGCTCCCTACGTTCCCCCTGAATGGAACAGCCGCCTCTTCCAGGTCGGCGTTGGCGGAGCGATTCTTTTCGTCAGTGGTGCCTGCTATCTCACAGTCATGCTCATGACCGCCTTGAGCAAGGAAACCGTCAAGGAAGAAGTGGAAGTACCTGTTGCCGAATCGATGCAAGATCTCGCACTCACTCCTGTCTGGCTTGATCGTTGGGCTCCCTGGATTTACGGCGCCCTCGCATTGATCGTGCTCGTATATGGGCCTGTGCTTTTTGACTTGATCAAGAACATCGCCCTCACCTCACCTGGCTTTAGAGTCTGGTAATTAATCAAACAGGTGAGAGTCGCCTTACCGGTGACTCTCACCTGTCTTTTTTGTTTCGTAAAATTTATTGTTAGTTTCTCACGAAATGATCTGTAATAACCTGCCAAGTAAATGACATCTTCCCCTTCCAAAAAACAACTAACTGATTCTCTTTCTGAACGCAATCCCAGCGTGGATTGGGACGCGCGTCTCAATTCTCCAAGCCGACGACTGCTCAATTTTTTCGAGGGGATTTCTCTGCGTCTCGAAGCCCCTATCAACTGGCTGATCAACGACCCGCGCTTCAATCCGCTCTATCACACAGGAACGATTACCATCTTCCTGCTGGTCGTCATCCTATTGACAGGCATCTACCTGACCATGTTCTACCCGTTCGGATTCTCGATCTCCTATCAGGCTGTATCCAGGATCGAAGCCAATTTCATCGGACGCATCATGCGCGCCATGCACCGCTACGCATCTGACGCGGCGGTTATATTCGCGCTTCTGCATGGCTGGCGCACCTTCTTCCAAGACCGCTTCCGCGGCCCGCGCTGGCTGGCATGGATCACAGGCATTGGCATGGCAGTTGTGGTGTGGGCCATCGGCATCACAGGCTACTGGCTCATTTGGGATAACCGCGCACAGATCCTGAACCAAAGCCTTTTCGACATCCTCGGCAATTTCAAAAGCGGACAAAATTTTATCGTCAAATTTATTGTCGGCGAATCCGCAGGCAACGGTTGGGTTTTCATGATAACCATCATTCTTCTGCATGTTGGTCTTTCGGCGCTGACCGCCTACTTCTTATGGCTGCACCTAAAACGCATGAGTCGCGCAAAATGGATGCCGCCCAAATACTGGATGGTCATTTCGATCTTCGTGCTCCTGCTTTCAGCGGCGCTCTTCCCGCTCGGCATGTTGCCACCGCTCAACGCCACACAACTTCCTGAAAAATCCCCCATTGATTTATTTTATTTATTCTATCTGCCCACCTTTCTACGCGGACCTCAGGCGCTTTTTTGGAGTATCCTGCTTTTCGTTCTCGGCTTATCCATTGCCCTGCCGTGGATCATGCCCCGCATAAAAAAACTTGACCCGATCAAAGTGGATCTGGCCAACTGCGACGGCTGTACTCTCTGCGAACGTGATTGTCCCTACCTCGCCATTAAAATGATTCCCCGCACAGATGGCGCGCGCCCAAAATTCCAAGCCGACATAGATTCCAATCTATGCGTCTCATGCGGCGTGTGTATTGGAAGTTGTCCCGATAACGCGCTCACCTTCGCCGACATTCCACTAAATCCACTTTGGAAAATTACCCTCAGCGAAGTTGCAAAAAACAAAAATATAAAAGTTGTTTTCACATGCGAACGCCACGCTTTGCACGGCGCAGAAAAGCACTTCGGCGATCCCAACACTTACATAGTTCCACTCACCTGCGTCGCCATGGCAAATCCAAATCTCGTTGCTCAGGCGCTCGAAGCAGGCGCAAGCGCCGTTAAATTCATCGGCTGCCCGCCCGAAGACTGCGCGAACCGCGAAGGCAATCTCTGGTTGAATGAGCGGGTTACGGGTGAACGGCTTCCCAAGCTAAAACCAAACTTCATTCCGCTCGTTCACACCGCCTGGGTGGCGCCCACTGAATTTGGCAACGCGCTCAAATCACAGATTAAGTCCGACCCGAACACATACACCTTCGCCCCCAGCAAAACTCATATCCGTTTTATTCTGCCATTGCTGGGAGTCATGGCAATTGTCACGGCTTTTCAAATTTGGTTTAGCGACAGGCCGATTCAATTCTTCAGCGCAGATTCAGCCATGCTCGCCATTCAGATGACTCACCACAGCGGATACGCCATCCACGACATAGAAGATCAAGCGCCGCTCGAAACTGATCTTGACCATCCGACACGCCTCACACTGGAAGTGGATGGAAAACTCATATTCGATGAAACATACAAAGATCAGGATGACGGTATCAATCAAGGTGTGCGCATCTTTGAACAAATCAGAATGCCTGTTGGTAAACATCACATCACGATAAAAATATATGATAGACCTGACGAAAATATAGCCCAGATTCTTTTCGACAAAACCATTCCCCTTACAGCACGGCAATCCCTGACCATAAACTTCAGGGACGTGCACATTCCCGACCCAAAGGCTGGCGAAAGCATTTACTATGAAACCGCCGCGGGCGTGAACGCAGGCTGCCAAATTTGCCACTCCCTTGAAAAAGATGAAACCATCATCGGCCCATCCTTCTATGGAATTGCAAGCCGCGCAGGCGGCCGCGTTTCAGGCCTAACAGCGGAAGAATATCTGCACCAATCCATCGTTGACCCGAACGCCTATATCGTACCTGGTTTTCCAAAAGGACAAATGATCCAAAATTTTGGGAAGATCCTCACGGAAGAGCAGGTCAATGACCTGATTGCGTTCTTGATGACGATGAAATAAACAGCATAAAATGAGGAACCATGAAAAAAATCAATACATTAATTTTTGTATTCGCCATAGCCCTCACGGCCTGTGGACGCAAACCTCCCGCAGCATTAGGCGCGGATGCCCCCGCTGACAATGTCCCAAACATCGTTGGCTCATACGCGCTCAATGCAATTGACCCAACAGGTGAGCAATATGGCGGCACACTCACCATCACGAACGGTGAACAGCCAAACGAATACGAATTTCAATGGCTGGTCTCGGGCGGCATCCACCAGGGGACGGGCATCCTTGAAGGAAATCAATTAACCGTGGTCTGGCACAGTTATTCAGAAACAGATGCTCCCGTTTCAGGTACGGCGAGCTATACCGTCACAATCAATGGAGAACTTTACGGAACCCGTACCATTGACGGATTGGAAACACCCGCCACTGAAACTGCTTATCCGAATCCTGGGTAAAAAAGGATGGAAGAGTTTTTATTATGACTCTTCCATCTTTTTGTAGTTTTTTATTCCCTACCGTACATTTTTTGTAAAACTCATATTGCATCATAATAATGTGCGTGCTATAATGACGGCACTTCCCCTGATATTTGACAATTGAATTCCAAATCACGCAATAAAAGCACGTGGAAGAACGTAACGAGAACCTTGACCGTAACCCCTGATTCACCAACAACATCTTAAGGAAATTCACCAGCCCACAACAAGGGGCGCTGGTTTTTTTGCATTCATATTCATAATCCCCCAAGAGAAAACACAACATGAAAATACTCGAACTAGAGAACGAACCGCTGTCGAAACTTCGCAGCATGGCAAAAACCCTCAATATTCCAAATTTCAACCGCATGAAAAAGGAATCGCTCGCGATGAACATCCGCGAGGCTGAGGCTCAAAAAGAAGGCATTGAACTACGCGGAGGTATTCTGGAGATCATGAGCGAAGGGATTGGTTTCCTGCGAGCCACCAATTACCGCATCAGCGACCAGGATGTGTACGTGTCACAGGCGCAATTGAGAAAATATGATCTGCGCGCTGGAGATCTCGTCATTGGGCAAGTCCGCCCGCCGCGAGAAAGTGAAAGACACTTCGGGCTGCTCAAAGTGGAATCAGTTAATGGGTTGGAACCAGAAGTCGGCGTAAAAAGAGTTATTTTTGAAAATCTAACCCCGATTTTTCCAGAAGTACGTTTTGATCTTGAAATTGAACATGACACCCTTGCGCCCCGTCTCATCAATTTAATTGCACCTATCGGCAGAGGCCAGCGCGGATTGATCGTTTCTCCACCCAAGGCGGGCAAGACCACGATCCTCAAACAAATTGCGAATTCGATTTCAACCAAATATCCCGATGTGCATCTTATCATCGCGTTGATCGGTGAACGCCCTGAAGAAGTGACCGATATGGACCGCTCCGTGGATGCGGAAGTGGTGGCGTCTACTTTTGATGAACCCGTTACGGCCCACGTCCGCACGGCTGAACTTGCCTTAGAACGCGCTAAGCGTTTGGTGGAGATCGGACGACACGTGGTAATCTTGGTGGACTCGATCACGCGCCTTGCCCGCGCCTATAACCTGGTTGTCAACCCGTCAGGGCGCACACTCTCTGGCGGTATGGATCCTTCAGCCTTGTATCCGCCCAAACGATTCTTCGGTGCGGCGCGCAACGTGGAAGATGGCGGCTCGCTTACCATCATCGCAACCTGTCTTGTAGACACCGGCTCCCGCCTCGATGACGTGGTCTACGAGGAATTCAAGGGCACCGGCAATATGGAATTGATCCTCTCGCGCAAATTGCAGGAACGCCGCATCTTCCCCGCAGTGGATATCGAACGCTCGTCCACACGCCGCGAAGACCTGCTCCTTGGACCCGATCTTCTCCAACGCGTTTGGTTGATGCGCCGCATGTTCATTCAAATGATCTCCCCCCCGCCCCAGGGCGCAGGCATGGACAACGCTGTCGCCACCGAAGCCATCATCACCCGTATGGAACGCGCGAAAAATAATATTGAATTTCTTGAAAACCTGACAAGAGACGCTTAATTTTTTTATCTTTCAGAATCATAATTAGAATGAAAAATATTTTAGAAAATATTAAAGCGAATCGCTTCACCATTACAAGTTGGATCGTGACTGTTTTTGTAGTCGTTACCTTATTAGGCTCGGCTTTCTTTTACAGGAATTCACACGCTGCAACTTTACCACCCGTGGCGCAGCCGACTCCTGAATCAGGCGCTGGTCAAGTTCAACCGGGTGCACCAGTTATCGTCGCAGATAATAGCGGGGTTTCATCCATCAACCGCGAATTGCAATTAAAGACGAACATCCCAGAACGGCCGCGCTATGAATCCATCCTCTATCGCGTTTCGCGCGGCGATGCCATGCTGTCCATCGCGGATGAATTCAAAGTTAAACCTGAGACCATTCTTTACGTCAACAAACAATTGGAAGATAACCCGCACAACCTGAAACCCGGCATGGAGTTGACCATTCCGCCCGTGGATGGGGTGTATTATGAATGGAAAGACGGTGATACTTTTGAGACCGTTGCGCAAAAATTCTCGGTTGAGACGCAAGCGAAGGCTGAAGATATTATCAACTTCCCCGGAAACAAGATTGACCTCACCGATCCAAAAATTGAGCCTGGCACCTTGGTCCTGATCCCCGGCGGATCACGCGCATTAAGAAATTGGGCGGCAGATCTGCAAACTGCGGGCCGCAGCAATACTGGCAGTACCGGCACATCCGATTTTGGAAGTAATTCATGCGGCGGCGGACCCGTGGCCTCCGGCTTTGGGTGGCCCGCCGATGACCATACTCTTTCAGGAAATCCTTACGGGCCTGGCCATCTGGGCATTGATATTTCAGCACCGGAAGGCTCCAATGTTTACGCGGCGGGTAATGGAGTTGTAACCATGGCACAACGCGGCTACAACTATGGCTATGGAAATGTGATCCAAATTGATCACGGCAACGGCTACGTGACTGTGTATGCCCACTTAAGCCAGATCAATGTCAGCGTGTGTACACCCGTGGGGCAAGGCACATTGATCGGTCTCTCCGGCAATACAGGCAATTCATTCGGCGCGCATTTGCACTTTGAGATTCGCATTGGCGGCACAAATGTCAACCCGTATGATATTGTTCAGTAAGAACGTATACAAGTACATATGTAGACAGGTAAACACTGAAACACGAACCGTCCTTGTATACCTGTCTACTTGTCTACCTGCCCACTTTTCCCCATGAACGAAAACTCCCTTAACAAAACTCTTTCCAAATTAAACATTGGTGGCTTGCGATATTTTGATTCGATCGGATCCACAAATGATGAAGCGCTGGCGTGGGCAACTGACAACGCACGCGATCTTTCCATTGTCATCGCGGATGAACAGACGCAGGGCCGCGGAAGACTCAACCGCAAATGGTTCTCCCCCAAAGGAAGCGCCCTCGCTTTTAGTTTGATCCTGCGCCCCTCCGCCGCCCTGCGCCCGCATCTCTCGCGGACCGTTGGACTGGCCGCGCTTTCAATCGCAGAATCCTGCCGCATGCTCGGGCTCACTCCGCAAATTAAATGGCCCAATGATATTTTATTGAATGGAAAAAAAACAGCCGGTATTCTGATCGAAACTGTTTGGTCCGGCGAGCATGTGGATTCAGTTGTGGTTGGAATGGGAATCAATATTCAGTCTGCTTCAGTTCCACCAGAAGAATTTCTACAATTTCCCGCCACTAGCCTTGAAGATGAGATTAAAAAAGAAACTCCTGCACGGGACGATATTTTATACAACATCTTAAGTTCATTCATCAACTGGCGCGCTCGGTTGGGCACAAATGAGTTGATGAATGCGTGGGAAGAAATTCTAGCTTTTCGCGGAGAACAGGTTCAAGTGAGCGGAGGCAGCGAAACTGCCATCACAGGCAAACTGCTCGGACTTGAATCAGACGGATGTTTGCGTCTACTTGATGCCAATGACAATTCCATAACAGTCCGATTTGGAGATGTCAGCCTGAGACCCGCCGCGTGATATACTTTTGAAAAAAGAGAGGCCGCCATGTTTGATAATCTCCGCGAAGAAGCGTCAAAACCATTCTACGAAGAAGAGGCAAAATTTCAACCCGCACTGGGAACTACATCAGATGAGCCCGCCAGCCCCAGCCGTTTCCTAGGCATGTCATCCATGCAACGATTCGTCATTGCCGTTATGCTGATGCTGGCAGTCTGCGTGATCGGGTCTATGGCTTTACTTGTGATGGGCAAGATCGGGTTCTAAGTCAAGCGGAATGCGGATTTAAGTCCGCGCTCTATAAAATCAAAACGGGCGCAGCTGATTGCTGCGCCCGTTCTGATTTACAGCATTTTTTGCTGAGATTCTTCTTTTTCGTTACTTTCACTAACCTGCGCCCCGACCTTTTTTAGATCCTCTGCAGACGTACGCGCTACGGACGCAACGCCATCGCCTTCGTTCGGTTTGATGAGATGCACGCCTTTTGTAGCGCGTCCTGATTGCTTCACATCCTTTACCTTCATGCGCAAGGTCACGCCATTGGCGGTCATAATGGTCAAGTCATCTGCGTTTTGCACAACTCGCGCCGCAGCGATTTTTCCAACTTCGTTTATGACTTTTATATTTATCGTGGATATGCCGCTGGTTGCGCGTCCTTTTGCGGTATATTCATCAAGCGGAGTTTGCTTGCCAAAGCCTCTGGTGGTTACGATCAATAATGAACCATCTTTTTCAACGACATCCATACTTGTGACCAAATCATCCTTCTTAAGGCGAATACCCTGCACCCCGCCAGCCTGACGCCCCATGGAACGGACTTTGGTTTCACTGAAGCGCAAAGCCTGCCCATTTTCAGTCACGATGATGATCTCATCTTTGCCGGAGGTTAATCGCGCCCAGCCCATTTGGTCACCTTCTTCCAAAGACATGGCGATCAAGCCTGAAGGGCGTACCGATGCGAATTCTTCCATCGTCACACGTTTGATCTTTCCGCGCGAAGTCATCAGCATACAGTAATTGTGTGAGGAAAAATCTCCCACAGCCATGGCCGCTGTCACCTTTTCATTGGCGTCAAGTGACAAAACATTGACCAATGGAATGCCTTTCGTGGCGCGGTCAGAATCGGGGATCTGATAGACCTTCTCAGAATACACCTTCCCTTTATCTGTGAAGAACAACATTGTATTCAAACTGCGCGCCGGAATGAGCATAACCACTTCGTCTTCGTCTTTGGTGGTGTGTCCCATCACGCCGCGTCCACCGCGGCTTTGCGAACGGAAGGCTGTCGCGGCAACACGCTTAATATATCCGCGCGCAGTGAGGCTGATCAACACCGCTTCATCTGCAACCAGATCTTCATCGTGGATATTTTCCTTGGCCTCCGCTGAAATTTGCGTCCGGCGGTCGTCTCCATATTTTTCAGACAGTTCGATCAAATCTGATTTGATCAGCGCCAATATCTTCTTGGGGTGCGCGAGCAGGTCTTCGAGTCCGTCAATGACCGCGCGCACTTGTTTATGTTCCTCTTCGATCTTCCAACGTTCCAGCGCAGCCAGCCTGCGCAGCTGCATATCAAGGATCGCCTGCGCTTGCAATTCGCTCAAATTGAAACGCTTTATCAAATTAATCTTGGCTGCGTCTGCGTCTTCCGCTTCGCGAATGGTCTTGATGACGGCGTCAATATTATTAAGCGCGAGCAAATATCCATCGAGGATATGCAAACGTGCCTGCGCTTTAGCCAGTTCAAATTTTGAGCGGCGAGTAATAACAACTTGACGATGCTCGATAAAAATTTGCAGCATTCGTTTGAGCGGCAAAGTGCGCGGCTCTCCATCCACAAGCGCCAGCATTTGCACACCAAACGTGGATTGCAAAGCAGTATATTTATAAAGTTGATTAAGCACTTTCTTCGGCTGAGCGCCGCGTTTTAACTCAATGATGATGCTCATACCGCGTTGATCAGATTCATCCCGCAGGTCCGAGATCTGATCGATCTTATCGTCACGCACAAGTTCGGCGATGCGCTCGATCAATGTGGATTTATTAACCTGGTAGGGAATTTCGGTGATATTAATATGATAACGCCCTGCCTTTGTCTCTTCGATATGAGCAATCCCGCGCATCACGATTCGGCCGCGGCCTGTTCCATACGCCGAGAGAATTCCCTCAGTCCCGACGATCATGCCGCCAGTGGGAAAATCCGGGCCGAGCACGAATTTCATCAAGTCACCCACAGTGACATCATCAGCATTGTCGTGGTTATCGATCAGATAATTGATCGCGCCAACCAACTCACGCAAATTCTGCGGCGGGATATTTGTAGACATACCCACAGCGATGCCGGAAGAACCATTCAACAATAAGTTGGGTAATCGTGCTGGAAGAACAAGCGGCTCTTCGAGTGAATCATCAAAGTTGGGGCCGAAATCCACTGTATCTTTTTCGAGGTCGGCCAGCAATTCCTCAGCCATTTTTTGCAGACGGGCTTCGGTATAACGCATGGCGGCTGGAGAGTCGCCGTCTACGGAACCGAAGTTACCCTGACCATCTACAAGCAAATAACGCAGGGAGAAATCCTGCGCCATACGCGCCATTGATTCATACACCGCAGAATCACCGTGCGGATGGTACTTGCCAAGCACTTCACCCACGATACGAGCGGATTTTTTATATGCCGTGTTTGAGCGCATTCCAAGTTCGTGCATGGCAAACAAAATACGCCTGTGGACAGGTTTCAAGCCGTCGCGGGCATCGGGTAGGGCACGCGCCACGATCACGCTCATGGCGTAATCAAGATAGGCGGTGCGCATCTGACCGTCGATATCAACGCTCTCGATGTTTCCTGTATTTGCGGGGACTACATTTTCTTCAGCCATAAAAAATCCTTATTCTGGTCAAAATGGCACAAAAAGACACGAAGATGGGGGAAAACTTCGTGTCTGCATTAGATGAAAGAAGCTCTGTTTGTTAGTGCAATTATACCATCTCGAATCGGTATTCTAACGAGTTGAATATTTACTTTTATAGATGAGTGCATTGCAAAAACCAGTTCTGCCACAGCCCACAGGGTAATAAGCACACAGAGAAAACAAGAGAGAAAAATTCAAAAACTCTGTGCCCTCTGTGGCTAAATGGCCTTTTTGCAGGAGAGTCATAGATGAATTGTGTAAAACTTATTTCTGCTCTCCACTTCAATTTTGAGGCTGTAAATAAAAACAGACTCGCTTTACGCGAGTCTGTTTTTATGTGCCGAAGGAGGGATTTGAACCCTCATGAGCGTAAGCTCACTACGCCCTGAACGTAGCGCGTCTGCCAATTCCGCCACTCCGGCTTGGTTGTGCGGGTTGTATTTTATCTCAAACGCTTGTTTTGTCAAACATTGAGTTGCATGGGATTGTGCAATAAGTCCGATAATGAAGAGAGGAGCGGATTGCAAGTGAACGTCAAGAAGAAAAATGAGTTGAATGAATATAGGAAAATGAACAAGCGCAACAAGTCGGGAACGAGAGCGCAACAAGTCGAGAGATGCTGAGGGAGTCTGGGGAGATAATCAAGAGAGAGCGAGGAAGAATGAAAAAAAGGAAATGAAAAAATGAACAACAGGCAAGCGGAAGCAAACCTTGCGGACATCGAAAGGCGCGGAGGTCGAACAGCACAACGATCAGGGCTCAGGGCGAGAGAGCAGAGCGGGAAGGCTGTTTGAGAGCATGCTGCGTGGCTTCAAAGATGAGACGACAAAGATTGAAAGCCAGGGAAAGCGTGTCACTGATCATCATGGACTTTGCAGTGTTGCTCAATCCGAAGCAAGGAGAGCGTTTGAGATGTCTGCGCGCCTGAGTAGCATTGCGGCACTCGGCATACGACTGCCTGCCCATGCGCAGATGCCAGATATCGGAATCGATCTGAGTATCGCGCGCGAGTCGGATGGAACCATCCGGCAGGGACAGCGAAGTGCAGAGAGAAAAACCAAGGATTGAAGTCTGGTCGGGAGTGGCAAAAGGACAGGCAGTTCGGGATACATGCGGCTCGGCACCCGGGATATCGGGCTCAGGCTGATGTGTGCACTTGCGATGACAGACCCATTTAGTGGAGTGACGCTGATAATCATGGCCATTGCTGGTCATGCGATAGCCGTGCGGACAGAGGGGAACTCCGTTTTGATCATAGCCGCGCTTGAGGCATGTGAGCGCGAGCTCATCTCCCTCTGCATGGCGGATGCGAATGGTACGCAAGGCGTGGAGATCCTCATGAACATATCGAAGGATCTCATCAAACCCCTCCCCCGCATCCCCGAGGAACTCACCGATCTTGAGAGAGGGAAAACGCTTGCGCAGATCCTCCAGACCCGGGATGGTCAACAGATGATCATTGCGATTGGCCGGAGTGCAGGGACCTGTCAGCGGCCAGACCAAAAAGAGCCGATCGTCGATAATGTTGAAGGCTTTGGATTTGTATCCGTAGTGATGTTTCCCGCGCGGAGCGGAGGGTTCCTTTTTTTCTTTGGAAGCATTCGGATTGGTTCTGCCGGGCTGATTTGTGCCGGAGTAGTACACGTAAGCCGATTGCGGGTCACGCCAGGTCGCGAAACGACAATGCTCAAAACAGGCGGGTGTGTCACATGCGCAACCATCCTTGCCCGCCAGTCGCGCAGGACATTCGCGCTTTCCCCCCGACTCTGAACAGGCTGGCACTTGATGGCGGCAGATCATCCTTGATCGCGAGGAGATTAACTGGCAATCGGTGGAGACCGAAACTCCCTGGTTCTGCGGGTCGCCCGGAAAGGTGCTCTGAGTGGGGATCAGTTGATAGGCCATCAAGCCTTGCACCAGACTATCCTTGCAACCAGTCAACCAGTCCAGTTCCGTTTGCCCGAAAGCCATTCGAAAAGTGGACGGCACCGGCAGGTCAGACTGCTCAAATCCCAGACGGCGGCAATACTCCCCACCGCGTGTCACTGAATGCAGTTCCTGAACCAACCTTGCCCAATCCCAACTTTGATAATGCGCCAGGAACATCCCTAATCCCAGACTGAGCGGGTCAAAGGGCGGCGGACCATACTGGCTTTGAAAGCGCTGTGCGAAGTACGGCCTCCACGGACTGAAATCGAACAGCCGCAGCAGCAGGTCAAACTCATCCAGTCCCGACAGATCCCCATCGGCTGCTTCCCGCCATTGATAATATGATCGGCACGCACGACCGGTCCAGTTGGCTGCTTCTCCAATCGCTGGCAGTTGCAGTGGCAACATCCTTCGAATATTTCCCCAGCAAAAGTTCTCCACAAACCCCGCCAGTTCCAATCTGCGTTCCGCCGCGGGTTGTGCGCGTCCTTCATTCAGTTGCGCTCGGCTTTGTCTTTGTAGTTTCCCAAATGGACTGTCTTCGATCTCGATCAACTTCTTCCAGGATACGCCAGGGATCCAATTGCTCTTCATCGCCGCCCCCGTACTTTACGCTGCCATTCCCGATTTTGGCGCAGTGCCTGCCGATAGTTCTCTCGCTCCCCTCGTTCACAGATACTTCGCAATTGGATCGACAACGCGGGCAGTCTCAACAGCGCCAGCGCTTCATTATGCAACTGCCGGATCCGTTCCCGCGAGAGTCCCCACTCCCGTCCGATCTTTGCAAAATTCCGCTGCTCCTCCCCGTTCAGTCCATAGTGTAGTTCGATCACCGCTCGCAGTCGCTCCGGCAGTTCCTCCAGTTCTTCCCCCAGCGCCTCCCTGACCTGCTCCTGATACCACCTCTCGATCAGTGCTTCCAGGCTATCTCCCGCACGCCTGCTCTCCAGCCAGCCTTCCGCTTTCTGTGACCCCATCACCGCCTGCCACACCGCGTTGCGAATGGCCACACACGCGTAGCTTGAGAAGCGCACTCCCCGTCCACTGTCATAATGCAGGATCGCTTTCCACAACCCGATCTTCCCTTCCTGGAACAGATCCTTATACTCCGCTTTCCCCCGCGCTTGCCGCGCCACCATCAACCAGATCAACCCCTTATTTTCCCGCAGCAGACTTTCCATGCATTCCCCGCAGCCTGCCTGCGCGCATCCGTATCTCGCTGCCCCGCTTGATTGGCAATACGTTACAATCGTCATCACGACATCTCCTTTTGGATATTGGAATTTAGTCATTCTCATTATCCGTCTTGGAGATGTCGTTGTCTATTATTTTTCTTGAGTTGAGTTCCTTCTTTTTTTGAGTTGAGTTCCCCTCGTCCGACTTATTGCACTATCCCTGCATGAGAATTTTTCTGCGTTCTTTGCGGTTATTCTTAAGGCTTTTGCAAGGGATCAACCAAATCAGGCTTGCCCACTTGGAAAAATTCTCCGCCAATTCATTTTGACATATCCGCCCGCCCTCTTGTAGAGTTGGCGCGCTTTTCATCAATACACCACACTGGTTCATGCTTTGTCTACAGGGGCGACCAAAGTCGAAAATAAACAATAGACCAAGGACGGATAAAAACATAGACCTTCGCCCGTTTGGAAATTCCTCATACAACAATAAAATAAAGTCACTCTTCTCCTCCTTTGTATTGGGCGCGTTATATTTTTACGGGAAAAATAACGCGCCCAATACCTGTTGCATGACTTTTAATATTGAACATGAGTGAACAAATTTATATTTTTCATCGTTTCAACTTCTCGCCTTTCAAAGTTGTATTTTTATTCTTTACAGTACTGATAGGGGATATATCTTTTTGACAGCAATATTGTTATAGTATGTATCAACAGAAAGGAGTTGCCAATGTTTATAATTGCCGCGATCGCTTCCGCCTTATTGCTCTTGCTAGCCGGCTCCAACTTGTTCGTAGACCAGTACGACCCGGACGAACTCAGCAACATGGGTATCCAACAGAAATGATGGAAACCCACCCAAATCATTAGCCCGACGCAAACTAAAAAAACGCGTCGGGCTTTTTGTTTTAACAAACGTGTATAATTAGAGAAAAATTTCACGGAACAAAACTTCATGAGCTTTCCCCACTCCCAAAAACATGGCGACGCACAAAAAACGATTCGAGATTTCACCCAGAAGGAGGTTGAATCTGGCATAAGTGGATTCGACCGCAAACAGGCGCTGGTCAGCTTCACCTGCGAAGAATTCATAACAAAGGAAGCTTCCTTTCGTGTGCCGGTAGCTGGCTCCGTATCACTGGGTTTAATTCAGGCAAGGTTTGCATTGGGCCAGTTGCCTGCCTATAGGCAAGGATAGGACCACCATGGAAGTTAATCCGCTTCACACAAAAATTGAAAAAACGATCCAGGTCAACGCTGGTTTAATTTTGATGGAAAATTCAACAGGATTTCCTCATAACGAATCCAATCTTTATTTAATTGGTCTGGATGGGAAAATCATTTGGAAAGCTGAAAGACCTGACCCAGGTACTTTCTTCACACGCGTCAAACTTAATGATGATGGACGAACTTTCTCCGCCTACACACTCAACGGCCACGCCTGTGAACTCGAATTAAAATCGGGAAAACTAATCAGCTTCACAACTTTTCGGTGATCAACTTCGATAAACCCCCGCTCGGATTTGTGCTTGTATTCCTGCTCTTTAGTGGACTGTTCCTCTCGAACACCTACAAACTATGGTTCAAAACGGACTCGTATTATCAGGATGTTTACAACAGCCTCACCAACGAGAAAACTCCATACCCATTCAAGAATTTCTTTCTCAAGCGACTTGAAAACAGAAAACGCTGGGAAGTGGAGCAAAAGATTTTTAGCGCAATTGGATTTGTAGCAGTGATCGGCGCAGATGTTTTGGTGATAATGGCTTTCATACAATAACTTCCGTCATTGCAAGGGCGACGTTCTTTCACCCAAAGCAATCTCCAACACTGTGACTGAGATTGCTTCGTCGGGAAGAACACCCTCCTCGCAACACTTGCGCCGCACGCCAGTGCAGGTGTAACGGAAAATTAATTCAAGGAGCACCACGTTGAAAATCATAGCATGTATCAAGCAGGTACCCGACTCGGAGGCGAAAGTCAAAACCGAGGGCGGGCAGGTATCGTGGGGGGACGCGCCGCTGGTCATCAACCCGTTCGACGAGTACGCTGTCGAAGGCGCGCTTCAGCAGAAAGAGGCTTTGGGCGGCACAGTGACAGCCTTGTGCGTCGGCGGCGAATCAGCCAGGGATGCGCTGAAGCACGCGCTCGCCATGGGCGCAGATGACGCAGTACTCGTCTCAGATGCCGCGCTCAACGATATTGACACTGTCGGGGCGGCGCGTGTTCTGGCGGCGGCCATCAACAAGATCGGTGGCGCGGATATGGTTATCTTTGGCCGTCAGACTCTCGACAACGGTGCAGGCCTCACCCCCGCGCAGACCGCCCGCATTATCGGGTGGCCGATGCTTGGGCTGGCAGGCCAGATCAAAGTTGACGCTGGCAGCGTTTCCGTTGAACGAGTCCTCGAAGAAGGCAGGCAAACTGTCAGCGCGAAAATGCCGGTTGTGCTGAGCGTCGTCCAAAGCATTGGCGAACCGCGCTAC
>JAPLGS010000071.1 GCA_026390015.1 Chloroflexota bacterium
ACATCCTGCCATACCTTTTTCCAAATCCTGGTTGACTTTACGTCGGTTGATACGCATGCTTGCTCATGCGGTTGAAGATTTGTTCGATCTGGCTGATGTCGTTTTTCGCAATGATCATGTTGCGTTTTCGTGAACTACTGAGTATAGGAAAAATAGCTTTCATTCAGGCTATAGCGCCTTTTGTTATAACTGCAATAATTCATATGGAATGTATGGATA
The DNA here is from genome assembly GCA_026390015.1 of Chloroflexota bacterium. Classification (GTDB taxonomy): domain Bacteria; phylum Chloroflexota; class Anaerolineae; order Anaerolineales; family Villigracilaceae; genus Villigracilis. The sequence continues at coordinate 220 of JAPLGS010000071.1, forward strand.
TTGCCCGCACAAAACTATAAAATTAACTGGACAGGATAATCTTTCATGAACTTCACCGACTACCAATCCAAATCACGCGCCACCGCAAAATACCCCGTCATTGGGCACGGAGTCATCTATCCTACACTTGGACTCGTCAACGAGGCGGGCGAAGTGGCCGGCAAGATCAAAAAAGTTTTTCGCGATAAAAGCGGAGAGATCAGCGCCGAAACGCGCGAAGCGCTCAAAGCTGAATTGGGTGATGTGCTCTGGTATCTGGCGCAAGTCGCCACCGAACTCGACCTGTCACTCGATGAGATCGCAGAATATAACACCGCGAAATTATTGGACCGTCAGGCTCGCGGAAAAATCCATGGTGATGGTGACAATCGATAAATCCACAGGGCAAAACACAGATGGTATAATCTCGTCGCATTTGCGAAATTCCCCACGAACGTGGTTATTATTATGAAGGAGAAAGCCCCATGTCAGGTCATTCAAAGTGGTCCACCATTAAACGAAAGAAAGGTGTTGCCGACGCAAAACGCGGCGCCATCTTCACGCGGCTCGCCCGTGAAATTGTCATCTCTGCCCGCGAAAGCGGAAGCGATGTGGATACGAATTTCCGTTTGCGCCTTGCAATAGACAAAGCCCGCGCAGAAAATATGCCCAAGGATAATATCGAACGCGCCATCAAACGCGGCGCGGGCGAGGATAAAGATGGCACGGTTTTTGAAGAGATCACCTTCGAAGGCTACGGCCCGCACGGCTCGGCGCTGATGGTCACTTGCGTCACCGACAACCGCAACCGCACCGTGCCGGATATGCGTCACGCATTCAGCAAATATGGCGGCAACATGGCGGATGTGGGTGCAGTGGGTTGGCAATTCGATCGCAAATCTTATTTTGCTTTTCCCTCGAGCCAATTCTCTTTTGACAAATCATTTGAACTCGGCATCGTGATAGGCGCAGACGATGTCGTAGACGGCGGCGACACCATCGAAATTTACGGCCCCGTTGAATCTTTCAAGACCATCGCAGACGCGCTTCATCAAGTTCATATTCATCCCGACGAAGCGGGTTTAAGAATGGTTCCCAAACAGGAAATAGAACTTGACGTAGAATCAACATTGAAATTCATGCGGATGGTGGAAGCCATCGAAGAACTCGACGATGTGCAGGATGTCTTTCACAACGTCACTGTTTCAGACGAAGCGCTGGCCGCCCTCGAAGCTGCCTAATACTTGTAGGGGCGGATCGCGATCCGCCCCTACTTTTTATTTAAATGACACTTGCTTTAGGAATTGACCCCGGCACCGCCACCACTGGATACGGACTTGTGCGCCTCATGCGTGACGGGGAACTGGTGTCTGTTTCGTATGGCATTATCTCCACCCCAAAAGAGTCCACCCCGGCTGCGCGCCTTGAAATGTTGTTTGACCAGCTCAATGAGCTGCTCAAGGAACACAAACCCGATACCGCCGCAGTCGAAAAATTATTCTTTCAAAGCAATGTCAAGACCGCCCTCGCCGTGGGACAGGCTCGCGGCGTGATCATGCTCTGCCTGCAAAAAGCTGGCATCGACCCTTTTGAGTACACTCCCAACGAAGTCAAACAAGCCGTCGCTGGTTACGGCGGAGCAGACAAACGCCAGGTTCAGGATATGGTGCGTGCCCTGCTTCAACTGGAAAAAATCCCCAAGCCCGATGACGCCGCCGACGCGCTGGCAATTGCGATCACGCATTTGAATACAAAAAGATATGAATAAATTGTTGAGGCGCGATATATCGCGCCCTTACGGTAAAATACAACCATGATAGCAACCCTGCGCGGAGAGATCTCCCAAATAGAAGAGAACGCCATTATCGTAGAAGTCGGCGGCGTGGGGCTGCGCGTCTTTGTCCCTGCGCCTTTGCGCGGACAAGCCAAAGCGGGTGAAATGCTATTTTTGTTCACTCATCTTGTGGTGCGTGAAGATGCACTCATCCTCTATGGATTTGAATCGCAAGGCGACCGAGAACTCTTCAACATCTTGCTTGGCGTGGACGGGGTTGGTCCCAAAGTGGCTTTATCCGTTCTATCCACGATGACCATTGATGCGATCCAGCGCGCAGTCTTTGGTGATGAGCCTGATGTATTGAGCCGCGTGCCCGGTGTTGGAAAAAAGACGGCGCAAAAAATGGCGCTGCATCTCAAAGATAAACTCAAACCCGGCGATGGTCTCTCCAAGCTCGCAGCGATGTCTGACGCCGACAGTGAAGTGCTCGCCGCGTTGACCGCGTTGGGCTACTCAGTGGTCGAAGCGCAAGCCGCGCTCCAATCCATTCCGAAAGACGCGCCCGATGATACAAGTGAACGCCTCAGGCTGGCGCTGGGATATTTCCAATAATAAGCAGCCTCCTGAGAATGGGGAGATTGCTTCGACGGACGAACACCGTCTCGCAAAGACATAAATGATTCAAATGACGAACCGACCTCTCCGCGTTTTCCCGTGCCACTCTTCAAAAGATAAAACCGCCGTGCGCGAGTTGTATAAAAAACTGCGCCTCGAAGATTGGATCGACCCCTGGCTCGATGAAGAAAAATTATTACCGGGGCAGGATTGGCACATGGAGATCGAGAAAGCCGTTGAAGTTACGGATGTGGTGGTCGTCTTGTTATCCAATCAATCTGTTTCGCAAGAGGGATATGTTCAGCGTGAATTAAAACTGGCATTGGATGTTGCCGATGAAAAACCAGAAGGCGCGATCTTTATTGTTCCCCTGCGTTTGGATGAATGTCCCGCGCCGCGCCGATTAAAAGGCTGGCATTATGTGGATTACTTTCCCGCAGACCGCAAGGATTGGGCGGTTGGACGGTTGGTTGCCAGTTTGAAAACGCGCGCTGATACTCTTGGATTACAAGTACTGACAACAGTGAATGATACTCCAATCGATATGCTAGGACTTTCAGAGCAAGTTTTAAGTTCCCTGAAACGCACTGGTATCACTAATGTGGAGGATGTGCTCGATCTTCTTGAAAAAGGCGATACCGCAGTCATGTCCATCCGTAACGTTAGCACAGAGAGTCTTGCTGAGCTACGACAGAAAGTGCAGGAAAAAGGTTATATATTAAAGGGCAGAGTTTTCAACCCAACAAAAGACTCGTTGCCAAAAGAATCAAGTCAGGCTTTCAGCCTGACTACAGAAAGTGCCTCAACTCAACCCACCCAAGGATCAGCTGCCAAATTAATAGCAAATATTCAGTCTGGTGTTGTCGAGATAGCGCCACCAGGAGTAGCTGCCAACTTAGCAAAATCCATGCAAGCCAAGATAAGCCACTCTAAAACCTCAAGCAACGAAAATAAACTTGTTTTTTCTAATGATATGGAATTCATGCTCGTGCCTGCCGGCAAGTTTTTGATGGGAGATAAAAACGAACAACACACCGTAGACATCCCTTATGATTATTGGATGGCGCGTTTTCCTGTAACGAATGAACAATATAATATTTATGTCAAAGCCAAAGGAATCAGTCATCCCGTTTCTGGTTGGGATAAGAAAAAAGATCATCCCGTTGTAAATGTGAACTGGAGTACAGTCATGGAATATTGCCGATGGCTGAATGATATGCTCAAAGCTGAATTACCATCAGGCTTGGTTTTGCGTTTGCCCAGCGAAGCCGAATGGGAAAAAGCCGCGCGCGGCACAGACGGGCGCGAATATCCCTGGGGCAATTCCTTTGATAAAAATAAATGCAATTCAAGCGAAGGCGGAAAAGGCGGGACGACTTCCGTGGGTTCCTACTCCCCGCAAGGTGATTCGCCTTATGGCTGCGCGGATATGTCTGGTAATGTTTGGGAATGGACGCATAGCGAATATAAGGCATATCCGTACAATGCCAAAGATTGGCGGGAGTATGAACAAAAAAGCGCTGATCGTATTCTGCGCGGCGGTTCCTTCGGCTTTGAATCTGGCTACGCTCGTTGTGCGTACCGCGTCGGGGTCGGCCCAGACTTCAGGTTCAGGTACTACGGTTTTCGTGTGGTCGTGTCCCCAGTTCTTCCATCATGACGACTCTGGTCTCTGGTAACTCTGAATCTCTGGGGCTCTGGAGTCTCTGAAACTCTGGAGGATAGCAAGATAAGCTAATTGAATCAAAGACAACCTTCCGCCCGAAGGGCGGACGAATTAAAATATTTTTCAGAGCTTTGATTTGTTATTCATCCTTTATCCTTACAGGAGTTTCCCATGTTAAA
>JAPLGS010000065.1 GCA_026390015.1 Chloroflexota bacterium
ACCCAATCCTCCCACTGATGATGCATATTAAACAAAAACGCGCTCAAAAGAGCACGTTTTAATTACCAACTACCGATTGTGGCTGTACCTTTGATTCCATGAGTGTACCAATTGTGATACAATGACGTTATGGATAAAGACGAAGACAAGAAGCCTATTTTGAACTTATCCTTTTACAAAACCGATTTGGGTAAAGAACCTGTGCGCGAGTGGTTGAAAGATTTGCCCAAGGAAGACCGTCAAGCCATCGGTGAAGACATCAAAACTGCTTAATATGGCTGGCCGCTGGGAATGCCTTTGATACGCAAAATCGAACGCGGACTTTGGGAAGTGCGTTCCAGCATCAACGCAGGAATTGCAAGGCTGTTTTTCACGGTAATGGACAGAACGATGATACTCCTGCACGGATTTGTAAAGAAATCACAGAAAACACCGCCAAATGAGTTGGATACCGCCCGCCGTCGTTTGAATAACATTGAAAAGGATTGAGCCATGAACAAAAAACATATAGGGAGCAACTTTGACGATTTTCTCAAGGAAGAAAAGATTTACGAGCAAGTACATGCCGCTGCCATTAAGCGCGTGGTGGCTTACCAGATTGTGGAGGAAATGAAGAAGAAGAATTTGACCAAGACCGAAATGGCAAGCCGCATGAAGACCAGTCGCGCTGCGCTGGAACGATTGCTTGATCCCGAAAACGCTTCGATTACTTTGTTTACGCTGGAACGTGCCGCTTCTGCGTTGGGGAAGAGGTTAAGGGTGGAGTTGGGGTAGGGAAAGATGCAATTAGGAATTGGGCAGACCGCGGAGGTTGTGAGACTTTCGATGTCTTTTTGTTAGGTAACTCTTGTGGGCCAGATATTATCGCAAGTCACAATACTTTTTGAAAAATATTAGCAATAGGCTGGTGAAAAATCCATTGTGCTGGCTACTTGACTCATTCGCCCGGAATTGAGCGGTAAAAGAGGGTTATCATGCTATTTTTGTAATGGTCAGATAACGGTTGAACAAAAACCTTTTACCACGGAGTCCCTGAAACACGGAGTTTGCACCTTGCTTTTCTCAGCGGCTTCATGCCTCAGTGGTTCAAAAAATGTTCAACCTATTGCTGACTATTACAGTTATCATGCTATTTTACCCTCATCTCATGATTTTCCGGGAGCAGCATAATGGGCAAAATCCTACACTTGTTACAGGAACGCGTCAAACGCTGAATAAAACCCGCGGCTTCAGTCTTGATCGGCGCCCTTTCCGATCTCACACGCAGTCGGACCGATCTGGTTGTAGAAAATGCATTGTTGCGCCAACAATTGATCGTGCTGAATCGACAGATTAAACGACCACAGCTAACCATCCAACGTAACTGAACTGACCTATATCATTATAGGTCAAGAAGTAAACGAACAAGGGTGAATATTATTTATCGATGATCAGGAGATGAAATCGAATTGTGTTTTGCTGCTTGTGATCGGTGTGCGTTTATAAAAAATCTTTTAGATGATCCCCGTGTGGGTTTTTGAACTATAAACTGAGCCCACCTTTGGGGTAAAAGGATGATTCCCTGATCGAAAAACCTACGTAAAAATTTATTAATCAGGCGGATGAGCAAAGTAGCCAGCACAACCTTCATCAATTTGACGAGAGTCATTAGAGCAATTCTTTTAGGTCATCCACAGGCGAGTGATATCCAAACTGTATCATTTTAGCCAAGGTGTCGTTGGCATCCTTGAGCGTACATATCTTTCTTTCAATCGCAACTACCAAGATGCCCAGCGTGCCGGTTACTTTGATCACCAGATCAAGGGCGACCTGGCGGGCTTTACGATCATCTGTGACGAATAATCCTTGGCGATGTTTTGCGACTCCAATGCAAGTGCGTTCGCCTGCGCCCAAGGTACTGGATAGACTGGTGGCAAATTTGTTTTCGGACGGATTTAATTCAATGATCTGCAAATTCTTCCATGTATTTTTTTGCAGTTTCCCAATGGTAATTCCAATGGTGTATTCCTGTCAAGTCTCACTCGTTGTAGCACCAGGGCGAACGCATCTTACGTCTGGACAAGTTTAGAAAAACCTGAAAGTACTTGGAGCAAATAGGCATTATCCCAAGCAGCCTGCATACGTTTGGTTTTGATACTGCGCTTGCTAGTTTTGTCTTGCTTAAGTAAATTCAT
>JAPLGS010000023.1 GCA_026390015.1 Chloroflexota bacterium
ACGCGGCGCACATGGGGACCAGCTAAGCTGAAATCAGAACTGGAGGATCATCTTTACTGGTGGCTGGCTTATTATCACTTCGCTCGTCCACACGAGAGCTTGCGGATCACATTGCCTGAACCTTTTCTTAGAAAAGGAAAGCAGAGACCGAGGCTATATAAGAAGATGACCCCGGCTATGGCGGCCGGGCTTACGTCACGACGCTGGTCAGTGATGGAGCTGATCAGTTACCCGCTGCCGTAAAAATAGGAGGGGGCAAAGATTAATGGGGAGTCTAAGCTTTTCTCTATGGAAGCTTTCATGGACTCTACCCAGCCCTCCCACTGTTGATGCTTTTTAAACAAAAACGCGCTCAAAAGAGCACGTTTTAATTACCAACTACCGATTGTGGCGGTACCCAAAAGTGAAGCAATCATTGCGAGTGAAAATCAACATAGAAAAAACCCATACCTCCCCCGCAGCAAGCCCGCCGTAGGGGAAGGTATTCTAATATTCGTTGCATGATGTCGCACCAAGGTTTGCTCTAAAGAGACCTGAAAAATATCGGAAATCAAAGTTGTAATTTTTGAGGAAAAGATGACATTACCTGAATATCTCGCTGAATTTATCAACATCAAACCTCAAGACGATCAGGTTGAAATCTATTTCGATGATTTCACCTGGGATGGGCAAACGCCAGTGTCAAATGAAGTATTGCTATACCAAATGCCTCTGACGCAATGGAAGAAAGACAGGGAAAAATACATCAGCCGCATTTTGAACAACAAAAAATATTTCCGTATTTGCGGTCATTGCGGCAAGGTTAAGCATCATGGCCACATGAACGATACTTATATCTGCCAGGAATGTGCCCAAAAATATCACCATGTTGTATATTAAGGCATAATCCGACGTTCGCGGAGCCAACCTTGTTCGCGCCAAACTATTAGTATATCTACTCACCACAATAAGGAGGAATCATGTTTATCCAACAGATCGAGGAAATGAAACCTGTAAACCTGTTCCTTGGCGCGGGTGTATCCAAACTCGCGCCTTCTTACGCGCCAATTTGGAAGGAAATGCAAATTGGGTTCTGCGAGGGGCTTTTTGATAAGATGCGATCCGAGCGTTGGGATGTAGATGATACCGACCAGGAATTGGAAGAATTACGCAGGTTTAATTTTCGTCCCGAAACATTCTGGGAACGCGTTCTAAATATCACATCCCTTGAATTCATTTCATCCGCGCTCTCAATTGTCAACCGCGGCAAGCCCAATCTCAACCATAAAGTCATTGCCGAACTATGCGATCGGGGAATAGTAAACAATATCATCACGACAAATTTTGACGAATACCTCGATACATGTCTGTCAAATAAATATCATCGCATAGTTTCACAAGATGAATGCTCAACCGCAGGATCAAAGCAAATTTACTTCAAGATCCATGGCTCAATTTCTTCATCTGAATCGCTTCAATTCACTTTGCGGCATACGAAAAAAATCCCTGATGGGAAATCGACACTTTTAGAACGCTGCCTGCAGGGGCTTCCACTGGTATTTATTGGGTACAGCGGTTGGGATGACGATATCATGCCGCGCCTGCGCGAGATCGCACCGCAAATCCCGAAAATTATCGTTGTCCGCTACCCAGGTTCACGTATGGATGAGCCCATTAATCTGTTATCACAATTTCCCCAGACCGAAATTATCGAAGCTGATTTCTCCAGGGAAACAAAGGTATGGGCTGACTTGCATGAAAATGAATTGGGGAATAGATTTGCCGATCGGTTTTCATCATCCGATGAAGCTACAGATTTGAAATCCTTTTATCGTCAAATACTTGTCCAGGTGGAAGTTCCAGCGATACCTTATCTAATGTCGCTGTTGTTCGAATTGGCGGCAAGTAGAGACCTCTCAAAAAAATACGCATGGCTCGCTGATGATGCTTGCGATGATGCGCGCTATCAGGATCGTCTTTCTGGTGGCCTCAGGAGGAGAATTAAAGTCAATCTTTCGACAGCGGTTGCCCCCTCAGATACTGAAATGTCAAAGCTATTCATGGATCAGGCCCATGAGAATATTTCCGATAATCCTGTTTCTATTGCCAGTGGAACCATGAACAATGTGGACCGTGTTTTTGAATATTTCTATGGCGGAAAACTCACATCCGCGCAGGAAGCTGAAATTGAGCAGTATGCAACAGGCGCGCTTAACATGCTCGGAATTGGTGTAATCCACGGCCAGGGCATCAAATTTCGCGGAAGTTGGTGTATGGGCAGACTGCGTGCATATCAAGACCGTCTGCCAGAGGCAGTCCAATTTTACACGGCTGCCCTCGCGGATTTACCTGAAGACCTGGATGATGTTCAGCGAGCCAGCTTTATCCTTGATTTTGGGTTGGCTGCCCTTCGATGCAGCGCGATTGACAATGACAACGAAATGCTTAATGTTGCAATAGGATTGTTGTCTGAAGCGGAAAGGATTGCGGTCAACATCAACGATCACATGACCGCAGCCAAAGCGATGATGAATCTTGCGAGCTGTTACACTTTGTGCGGCGAATTTGATCTTTCAATCAAAAAAGTAAAAAGAGCGCAGGAACTGGCAGTATTGACAGGAGACTCAGGATTGCGGGAGCGCGCTCATAATTTGGAGGATTCTTTGCGCATGCAAATTCAAGAATTCAAGGCAATGATGTAACTTTCTTCTGATACCATATTAAAAGACACCGCGGCTAATTAGTCGCGGTGTCTTTTTCGTAATTATCATCTAGTAATGGCTGAAAAATAACTTACCTTATTGCTGGGAACAAAGGCACTGCTCTATAGTTCCACTGTCCCAGATGGCGATCAAATAAAATACGCATCGTCGCCTTGAAATCATCTGCCGCCTTGCGTCCAGTCTGGTACACC
>JAPLGS010000035.1 GCA_026390015.1 Chloroflexota bacterium
AACTGACCCTTCTGCCTATGCAAATCCCGCTGAACGTCTCTTGATGGCCATTGGCGCACCCGAAGAAGTGGATACTCGCCATGACCCCATACTCTCTCGCATCTTTTCCAATAAAGTGATTTCACGTTATCCCGTCTTCAATGAATTTTATGGGATGGAAGAACCTATTGAACAAATCATTGGCTTTTTGAAGCATTCCGCGCAAGGCTTAGAAGAAACCAAGCAAGTGTTATATCTCCTGGGTCCAGTGGGTGGCGGAAAATCTTCTTTGGCGGAAAAATTAAAAGATTTGATGGAAAAAATGCCGATTTATGCCATCAAAGATTCTCCCATTAATGAATCGCCCTTATGTTTATTTGATTATAATGAAGATGCCGACATTTTGATGGATCGCTACGGGATCCCAAAACGTCATTTACGCTATGTCATGTCGCCTTGGGCCATCAAACGACTCACTGAGTTCAATGGAGACGTCCGACAATTTCGTGTGGTCAAAATCAAACCGTCACGCATGCGTCAAATAGCCATTGCTAAAACTGAGCCCGGAGATGAAAACAATCAAGACATTTCTTCTTTGGTAGGTAAAATTGATATTCGCAAACTCGAAGATTTTTCTCAAAATGACCCAGATGCTTATAGTTTCTCCGGAGGTCTGTGTCGTGCGAATCGTGGACTGCTTGAATTTGTTGAAATGTTCAAAGCACCGATTAAAGTGCTGCATCCTCTGCTGACCGCCACCCAGGAAGGCAATTACAACCCTACGGAAGGGCTATCTTCTATTCCATTCGAAGGGATCATTCTCGCGCATTCCAATGAATCAGAGTGGCAGGCTTTCCGGAATAATAAAAACAATGAAGCCTTCATTGATCGGATCAATATCGTCAAAGTCCCTTATTGCTTACGCGTATCTGAAGAAACCAAAATTTATCAAAAACTCTTGGACTCCAGCTCACTCTCCAAAGCAGCATGCGCGCCAGGCAGCTTACATATGTTGGCCCAGTTCTCAGTATTAACTCGTCTGAAAGAACCGCAAAATTCCAGTGTGTATTCTAAATTGCGGGTTTACAATGGCGAAAGTCTCAAAGATACCGACCCCAAAGCCAAATCCTACCAAGAATATCGTGATTATTCTGGTGTAGATGAAGGCATGACCGGGATTTCCACCCGTTTTGCTTTTAAAATTTTGTCCAAAGTATTTAATTTCGACCAAAGTGAAATTGCTGCCAATCCGGTGCACCTGCTTTATGTGTTAGAGCGCCAAATAGAGCAAGAGCAGTTTCCCCAAGAAGTCCAAGAAAAATATATGGCGTTTATCAAAGAACATTTGTCCGCCAAATATGTAGAATTCATTGGCAAAGAAATTCAAACGGCTTATTTAGAATCTTATTCCGAATATGGACAAAATATTTTTGACCGTTATATCACGTACGCAGATTTTTGGATCCAAGATCAAGATTATCGCGATCCAGATACCGGCGAGATATTCGATCGCTCTGCCTTGAATACAGACTTAGAAAAGATAGAAAAACCTGCCGGTATTTCTAACCCTAAAGATTTTCGTAATGAAGTAGTCAACTTTGTTTTGCGAGCACGCGCCAATAATCATGGGGTGAATCCCAAATGGAATACTTATGAAAAATTGCGAGCTGTGATTGAAAAGAAAATGTTTTCGAATACCGAAGACTTGCTCCCAGTGATTTCATTTAATGCAAAATCATCTGAGGATGACAAGAAAAAGCATGAGGAATTTATCTCGCGCATGGTAGACAAAGGGTATACCAGAAAACAAGTACGTTTATTATGTGAGTGGTATTTACGAGTACGAAAATCACAGTAGAGCATATTCGCCACGCAACAACCAATAACTTGGCGGGAACCCCTCACCCGCCTTGTTGGCACCCTCTCTCGATCTCCTGAGAGAGGGAAATAATGAGGGAAGTTCTTTGGAAGGCAGTATGACTCAGTTCATTGATCGACGCTCTACTCGCCATAAGGGGACCGTGAATCGGCGGCGCTTTATGCTGCGTTATCAAGATCATCTTAAAAAAGCCGTCTTCGATGCCGTCGGTAAACGCAGTATCACCGGCATTGATCAAGGCGAACAGGTCATCATCCCAAAAAAAGACATTGCTGAACCCATGTTTCAGCATACTAATGGTGGTCTGCGCCACATCGTCCTTCCAGGTAATGATCAATATATTACTGGTGACAAAATCGAACGTCCCGAGCAACAAAATGGTCAAGGCGCAGGCGCAGGTGACCCTAGTAATGAAGGCGAAGGCAGTGATGATTTTATTTTTGAACTTACGCGCGAAGAATTTCTAGAATATTATTTTGAAGGATTAGAATTACCCGACCTCGTCAAAAAAGAGCTCGCTCAAATCAATACGTTTAAAACAATACGCGCAGGTTATAGCACAACAGGCATTCCTACCAATATCAATGTCCAGCGTTCTATGCGCCAAGCACTTGGCCGCAAAATGGCCGTGACCGCTCTTTTCAAACGCCGATTAGAAGCAGCCGAACAGAATTATTTATATCTCAAAACCATCGACAGTGATCGACTTACATTAGAACAAGCTCTGAATGAGATCGAATTGATTAAGAAAAAAATCGTGGCTGTCCCTTTTATTGATACGATAGACTTGCGCTATAATAATCGGATAAAAATACCCGCTCCCGCCACCAATGCGGTTATGTTTTGCGTCATGGACGTGTCAGGCTCTATGGATGACATCAAAAAAGATATTGCCAAACGATTTTTCATTTTACTGTATCTATTTTTAAAGCGCTCTTATAGCAAAATCGAGTTGATTTTTATTCGCCACCATACGTCTGCGAAAGAAGTATCAGAGCAGGATTTCTTTTATTCGCGCGAAACAGGCGGCACCGTTGTGTCGAGCGCGTTAGAGCTTTTACATCAAACTATCCAAACTCGCTACAATCCCAGC
>JAPLGS010000030.1 GCA_026390015.1 Chloroflexota bacterium
ACCTGAAATATACGGAAGGATTGTTCGATTTGTTCCTCCTGCTCAATTACAGAAAAGCCAGAGTACGCAGCCTGAAATTCATAAATATCACCATCTTGTGAATGCAAATATCCCTGACCGGTACGCTCCGCTTTTGGAAGCGATCGATCGATCACGTACATTTCTTTCTGGTCAGACACTTTAAGGGCGATATGCCAACCAACATTATTAAGCAGACGATCTACTGCAGAAGTCACATCCTGGTTCGCAAGTAATAGATATACGCCCAGAGAACGCCCTTGCCGCACCAGTTTATCCAGCATATCCGGCAAACGAGGAAAATCATTCAACCCTCGAGCGAACTCGTCGAGCAAGAGCATTAAGTGTGGAATAGGACTTTGCGGGTACATTGTGTTATATGCCCATATATCCGATACTCCCGCATCAGCAAAGCATTTCTGGCGACGGTCAAACTCCGCCTCAAGTGCGCTCAGGCCTCTTTCCACAAGTTGAGGTCTGAGATTGGTGACTATACCGACTACATGCGGCAGACTTTTAAAATCATTGAAAGCCGCACCACCTTTGAAATCCATAAAAAAGAAATTTAGAATGCGCGGCGAATACTTGTACGCAGCAGATAATACAAGTGACTTCATAAATTCGCTTTTTCCACTGCCTGTTGTCCCTACCAGGGTCGTATGATAAGCGCCAATGCCAGGGTACTTTGGTCCAGGTGGAAGCAGGTTTAGAACAACCGGTTCCAAACCTTTACGTCCGTTTTTTAATCCAAATGGAAACTGTAGTAATTCATCATCATTCCGAGCATGCAGCCAGTTTTGCTTCAATCCTTCAAGGGATGCCTCCTTCTGAGTTAATACTTCAGAAAGACGGACGCTCTCCGGTAGGTTACTACCACCACCGCTGCTTGAAATCTCCCATCCTGCCATCGCCCTGGCAACACGCTCACAGTCTACAACGCTGGCGAGATCTGTTTCTCCTCGCAATCGCTTTCCACCGCCTTCCCCGGCAAATGTCTCTGTATATTTGAATTCATTTGCAGAGACCTCGATACGAGCACGACATTCCCGAGGCAAATTCTGACCACCAACAAAGATGAGATAAATATCCGCATCTTTACCTAAATCCGCCATAAGTTTAATATCTTCTGTTCGTCTAATATCCCCAGAATCATCGAGAACAACAACGATGGAAGCTTGTTTGGAATTATTTCTTTTGTGAACACCAGGCTCGGATTTTCTACGTCCCTCAAACTCACCCATCAACCATTCGACGCTTTTATCAATGGTCACAGCACTGAATGCCAATCTTCGATTAGACTCTCCTTGAATTAGCGCGTGTGAATGTGGTGCCCACTTCAACCATGTCCAACGATCCTGGCCCTTCTGTTCATCGGCTAAAACAACAACCTGAACATCCTGCGGGGAATGATGAACGATGATATCCAGCATCAAACGTCTTGCCAGGCTGGATGACGCCTCTCCACCTCTATCTGTTAGTGCAACACTTCCCACCTTAAGTAATTCCAAAAGGATTGGAATATTGTGTACTTCTTGATAAGCTTGGGTGATTTCCACAGCAAAAGGCGCAAGTGAATCTTCAGGGTCCATTGCTCGGGGGGGCGTGACTGTAAAAGAGGCCTTACCATTTCCGACACCCATTCTTAGCGTTAGAAAATCTGGATCTGCAACCCGACGCCACCAAAGTCTTTTATTGTGGCTGGTACCCAATCCAATACTCACCAGACGCGGCAACGGAGGATATTCCCTTTCCAAAGATTCTTTCTGTTGACTTACCAAAGCATCCAGCCGAATTTGTGTTTCTGAGAGAGTTCCTTGATATTTCTGTTCCCTAAGCTTTAATGCTTCCTGATATTTCTTTGTCTGGTTTTTATGTGAGAAATAATTGGCAACCGGCATCCCCATCCCTGCCAGAGGCATGATCAGAAACAATGGGCTTATTGCCGAAGTTGTAGAACCTTCTTCTGCTGAGGCTGCCATAACCAGCATGATAATGCCATACATAGCCAACATCATGACTGGTGGCAGTATCATCGAAAGTAAATTGAGTGGTGGAGGGGCGGAAGGGGGACGAGGGGGACTTGGAATTTCCACTGTACTGACAGGTAATTCCCATGGTTCGCGCGGCGTAATACCAAAAGACCTGCGGGAAACAGCAGGATTATCATCCACTTTTCTTGTAGGATTTGCCAAGTCTGTCAATGAAAATTCTCTCCCAATGAATCTAAG
>JAPLGS010000147.1 GCA_026390015.1 Chloroflexota bacterium
AGTTGTCGCGACAGCGCCAGTCGCTGATCCGAATGCGCCGCCACAAGCGCCAGCAGCCCCCGACATTATCACCTTGATCGTTTCTCCACAGGATTCGATCACCCTGTCCTATTTAATTTATACGAACGCGCAAATTTCAATGACACTGCGTAACCCAACCGATCTGGCGCGGCAGGCTACCGAAGCATCAACTTTGCAGTTCCTGCTCAGTCAATATAATATTCCCATTCCTGCGAAACTGCCCTATGCCATGCAGCCTGCGTTGGATCTTAAATATGATCCATTGAAGACACAGTTATTGCCAAACGATATCGTGCCGGTTACCCCTTAATTAATAGTTGATCTGAGTTGTCAATTCATAGAAGTATAATTTTTCTTAATTACTGGATGTAATATATATATGGCCACAGACAAAATTCGGGTTCTCATCGTAGATGACATTGCAGAGACTCGGGAGAATATTCGTAAGCTGCTGCAGTTCGAGTCAGATGTAGATGTGACTGGCACTGCGCGCTCAGGCAAGGAAGGTATCCAGCTCGCACTGGAACTGGATCCTGACGTTGTGCTGATGGATATTAACATGCCCGATATTGACGGAATTTCTGCTACAGAGCAGATTCGTCAAAAAGCACCGCATATTCAGGTGGTGATTTTGTCTGTGCAGGGCGACCCGCGCTATATGCGTCGGGCCATGCTAGCCGGTGCGCGAGACTTTTTGGAAAAACCACCGATGGGAGATGAACTGATCTCTGCAATTCGACGCGCTGGCGAAGTGGCTCGTATTGAACGCGCGAAAGGTACCCAGCAGCGTAATTCTGCCACTACCGCATCCGGCAATCCTGCTTCGATGTCAGGTTTTGCACCTATTTCAAAAGGTAAGATCATAACGATATACAGCCCGAAAGGTGGGACTGGATGCACCACGATCGCAGTCAATCTGGCTATCGCATTAAATAATGAAGACACACGCACCGTAATTGTCGATGCAAACCTGCAGTATGGTGATGTGGCAGTATTCGTCAATGAGCAAGGCAAGAATACTATTCTGGAACTTGCCCCGCGTGTAGATGATCTGGAACCTGATGTTGTTGAAGAAATATTGATCAAACATGAAGCTTCAGGTGTTCGTATTCTTGCCGCACCACAACGTCCGGAGTTGGCAGAGAAAGTTTCTGCCGATCAATTTTCAAAAGTATTGGAGTTTTTGCAGCGAATGTTTTCTTATGTAGTAGTGGATACATCCTCCATTTTGACGGATGTGGTGCTATCCACAATTGACATTAGTGACGTTGTGATTGTTTTGACCACACAGGAAATACCCGCCATTAAGAATGCCCGCTTATTCCTTGATCTATTGAAGACGATGGCAATTAATAAGGAACGTATTATATTTGTAATGAATAGATACGATAAGCGTTTTTCTATTACACCAGAACGAGTCAGTGAAAACCTCAAACATGAAATTTCCACCACGATCCCTCTCGACGAGAAAGTTGTCATTACTGCGATCAACCGCGGCGTTCCATTTATGTTGGATAATAGATCTCAACCTGTAGGAAAAGGAATATTTTCCCTGGCTGAGACAGTTCGGGCTCGCTTGAATATATTGGAATCTGAAAATGAAGCGTCTGTTAAACGTTAAGGAGTTATTCCATGTCATTGCTTCGGCGTATTGAGCAAGGTCAGGGTAGTGGTCAGCAGGATGCAGGAGGGACACCAGCTCTTCCGCAAAAAGCTGGCGGTGAAGGTCAGCCGGGTGGTGGGGGCGGGGATTCTTCTCGCCTTTCGTCCATGCAAGCCAGGCGAGTTAGCGCGCCAATTACATCTCCACAAGCTGGCTCGTACTTTGATTTAAAAACCCGCGTTCAAAATAAATTGCTGGCTGAAATTGACCCGTCCATGGATGTTTCCAGGACGGATGATGTTCGGCGCACGATTCAAGGTTTATTCGAACAAATCCTCACCGAGGAAAATATTGTCCTATCCCGGCCAGAGCGCGCCCGATTATTCGAGCAAATTGCAGCGGAAATTCTTGGGTTAGGGCCGCTACAGTCTTTGCTTGAAGATGACACCATTACTGAAATTATGGTCAATGGTCCTAAAAATATTTATATCGAGCGAAAAGGCAAGCTCCATCGGGTACCCATAACTTTTGAAAGCAATGAACATGTGATGCGTATTATTGACCGTATCGTCGCGCCACTTGGTCGCCGCATTGATGAGTCAAGCCCTTATGTTGATGCCCGTTTACAAGACGGCTCTCGTGTAAATGCTGTCATCCCTCCAATTTCCTTGGTCGGGCCTGTTTTGACTATTCGTAAATTTTCAAGGAATCCGATCTCGATCGATCAATTAATCCAATTTGGCTCCATCACGAACGAAGCTGTTCAGTTTCTAAAAGCCTGTGTAGAAGCCCGTTTGAATATTATTATTTCTGGCGGTACAGGGTCTGGCAAGACAACTCTTTTGAACGTACTCTCAAGTTTTATTCCTTCTGATGAACGTATTTTGACAATTGAAAACGCCGCCGAATTACAGCTGCGTCAGGAGCATGTAGTAACTCTTGAATCTCGCCCACCCAATATCGAAGGACGAGGTGAAATTACCATTCGCGATTTGGTTATCAATGCCCTTCGTATGCGCCCCGAACGAATCATCGTTGGTGAGTGCCGTGGCGGTGAAACGCTGGATATGTTACAAGCCATGAATACAGGCCATGACGGTTCAATGACCACTGCTCATGCGAATACTCCCCGCGACGCAATTTCCCGTATTGAAACCATGTGCCTTATGGCAGGGATGGATTTACCCGTCAGGGCGATCCGTGAACAAATAGCAGGCGCAGTTGATGTGATCTGTCAGCAGGAGCGCATGCGTGATGGCACCCGCAAGGTTACGACGATCGCAGAAGTAAGCGGTATGGAAGGGGATGTCATTACCATGACAGATATATTTGTCTTTGAACAAACTGGCATGGAAAACGGCAGGATCGTGGGACGTACGCGGCCAACCGGGCTGCGTCCTAAATTTATGGACAAGATCGAATCCGCTGGAATTCACCTGCCTCCTTCGATTTTTGGCATTGGCGAACGGCATAGATATTAAGATACGGGAATTTTAGCTACCGATCGGTAACAAAGTTCTGATTTGCTAAAAGCGTAGTAGACAAAATAATTTTATGAAATTAAATCTGAAGCACTATTTAGAAGGACAAAAATGACTTCTTGGATCATTATCATTGGCGGTTTGATTCTAATCATTCTATTAATAATTGGAGTTGTTGTTTCTTCGAATAGCGAGCGATCCATCGTTGAACAACGGCTTAGCCAATATTTAGATGATGATAAGAAAAGTGAGGAGCGTGATCCTCAACGCTCAGTAATCACTGATTGGGTAACCAAACGGGTGGAAAAGACCTCCATTGGCGACCGAATTGCCCGTGACCTTGCCCGTGCCGATCTAAAATTCAAAGTGGCTGAATATTTTGTCTTGATCGCGGTCAGCATTCTTATTGCCGGTCTGTTTGCATGGTTCCTTGGAAATAGACACCCGATCTCAGCCCTGATCGGAGCTCTCGCCGGCGCGTTCGCTCCTGGGTTTTATGTAAAACGACAGCAAAAACTTCGGCTTCAAAAATTTAATGACCAATTATCAGATATGCTCAACTTAATGGTAAATGGTCTTCGTGCAGGCTATTCCGTCATGCAGGCTATGGAGGCAATCAGTAAGGAATTGCCGTCACCGATCAATGATGAATTTCGGCGTGTCGTGCAGGAAATGCAGATCGGCATATCAATGGAAACAGCCCTGGAGAATCTTCTTCGCCGTATTCCCAGCGCCGATCTGGATTTTGTTATAACGGCGATCAATGTTCAGCGCGAAGTCGGTGGCAACCTCTCGGAAATTTTGGATAATATATCCTTTACCATACGTGAACGTGTCCGCATCAAAGGAGAAGTGCGTGTGCTTACCTCTCAGGTTCGCACCTCTGGCAGCGTCCTCTCCCTGATCCCCTTTGGTTTGACGATCATTCTGTGGTTCCTAAATCCAGAATATCTTTTGTCAATTACACAAGGCGGCCCGATTTGTACTGCAGGGATCGTCTGTGTTGTTCTCGGCTTGATTGGATCCAGTTACTTTATCATGATGCGAATTGCGGATATCGAGGTGTAATATGAACACATCAACAATAATTGGCATAATTGTCGGGATTGTAATTTTAGGTGGGGCGGTCGCGCTGGTCGTTGTGGGAATGCGCTATTCCCCTAAAAACCAACGGGATGATAGTGATCCGGTCATGGCCCGCCTGGCTGAAGCGACACAACGAGGCGAATCAGTTTCACTCGAAGATATTGAATTGCAACAACCGTTTATGGAACGTGTTGTTTTTCCAGTCGTAAAAAAATTTGGTGAAATTTCTACAAGATTTACTCCCCAAAAACTTTTGGAAGAGACCACCCTCAAATTGGAACTGGCCGGGAACCCGGGTCACATTGATGCCGCATCTTTTTTGGCAACCCGTTTTGTGGGGGCAGCGCTCTTTGGCGGTTTACTGCTTTTGATCTCATTTCTCTCAGCCAACAAGTGGCCCCTCGGAAGAGTTGTTCTGGTTGTGAGCATCTTTACTGCTTTAGGATTTTTCTTTCCGCAATTGTGGTTACAGAGCCGAATAAATAGCCGCCAAGCTGAAGTACGCAAGGCGATGCCAGACGCTCTCGACCTATTAACCATTTGCGTGGAAGCTGGCTTGGGCTTTGACGCAGCGATGTCAAAAGTCAGTGAAAAATGGGAAACTGAACTTTCGATCATGTTCGGGCGGTGCATCCGCGAAGTTCAATTGGGAAAGCCACAACGTGAAGCCTTACGTGATATGGCCGATCGACTTGGCTTGCCCGAATTGACCAGTTTTGTAGCGGCTGTGATCCAGAGTCAGATCCTGGGTGTCAGTTTGGCAAAAGTGCTTCGCATTCAATCTGATCAGATGCGCATGAAGCGTCGTCAGTTCGCAGAAGAACTGGCGCACAAGGCTCCTGTCAAGATGATCATCCCAATGGCATTGCTGACTTTCCCCTCCATTATGATTATTCTTATGGCACCTGCGGGTTTTCAGATCGCTGGAGCCTTTGGACCGATCTTAGGGAATTAGAAACTAAAAGAGAAAAGATAGTTGTCCTAATCTATTCATTCTGATAGAGGCGGAGTTTGCCGAAAATTTCTCTCGCTTATACTTTTTATCGATCCATTTGGGGCGGGTTGGATATGCTTTTTCCCCCCAGCTGTGGAGGCTGCGGCAAATCCGGCTCGCGTTGGTGCGTAGAATGTCAGGGACTTGTGAAAATATTAAATGGGAATTTATGCGAAGTATGCGGTCTTCCTTTGCATCAGGCAGGAATTTGTGATGAATGCCGAGCAGATAGGCCGCATTTTCGCGCATTAAGAGCGTGGACAGTTTTTGAAGGCCTTGTCAAAAACGCATTACATAAACTCAAATACCGCCGCGACATGTCTATGGGTGATTCTCTGGCTGCGCAAATGGTCGCCTTCGTTCGGGAATTAAATTGGCCCATTGATGTGATCATTCCTATTCCGTTGGGAAAACAAAGACTCAGGGAACGGGGCTATAATCAAGTTGGGATGATCGCGAAGCCGCTTGCGTTGGCGCTGGAAGTTCAGTACGTATCGAAGGGATTGATACGCTGTAAAGAGACGCGTTCACAGGTGGGGTTGTCTAAACTCGAACGCAGAGAAAATGTCAAAGAGGCGTTTCAGGCTGGGGCGGGGATGAATGGAAAAAATATTCTGGTAATGGATGATGTTTCTACAACCGGATCAACTTTATCGTCCGGCGCAGTTGCGCTGTATTCAGCTGGCGCGAAAAAAGTGTATGCGTTGACAGTCGCTCGCGCGTTGCCTCATCATGGTTTACAGCACGCGTGAACGTTTTGTGTACGTGATTTTCATCCCGAAGAGGAGGACGTATGTCCAACAAAGTGGAAGTTCAAACACGCAATATCAGATTGACCGAAACGATCGAAGAGTATGTGAATAAGAAGGCAGGTAATTTCGATCACTATTTGCCCGCGATCGATGAGGCGCGCGTGGAGTTGGCTCATTACAAAGCCGCACGCAATGCCGATGACCGTAACGTCGCGCAGATCACAGTGTATGGTAAAGGATTTACGCTTCGTACCGAAGAGCGCGCAGACGAAGCCATGGCCGCCTTTGATCACGCGCTCGACAACATGCAGCATCAGATCGAAAGATACAAAGGCAAACATCAGCATGGGCGTGGTGATGGACGTTCAGCCGCCGAAGCCGCCGAGCCGATCATTAACGATGAAACAGGCGAGCTTTCTCCGCTTGTGGCTCGCAAAAAGAAATTTGTGTTATACCCGATGGATGAAGAGGAAGCCGTGGTACAAATGCGTAATCTCGGGCACGATAACTTCTTTATCTTTTATAATATAAAGACCAGCAAGATGAATGTCTTGTATCGCCGCCGCAATGGAAGTTATGGATTGATCGAGCCTGAACTCGGTTAATCAGATATGCAAAAAACTGGCTTGGCGGTATCGCTGTCAAGCCAGTTTTTTTAATTTTATATAAGTCCTGATATTAAGACTTTGGTTTGGAGTAAATATGGATTTCGATGATGCAGGCGAAAAAACTACGAACGATGGCAATATGGATGATTCTTCCATTGAAGATGCGATCACGAAGATCTTGAACGCAGTTGGCGAAGATCCCGAGCGTGAAGGCTTACAGTTCACACCACGCCGCGTGGCGCGCATGTATCATGAATTGCTGGGCGGTTACACGATGGATCCAAAAACCATCATTAACGGCGCGCTGTTTGAAGTGCAATATGATGAAATGGTTCTCGTGCGCGATATTGAGTTCTATAGTTTATGTGAACATCACATGCTTCCCTTCATTGGGCGCGCTCATGTTGCCTACATCCCCGATGGCAAAGTGTTGGGGCTGTCAAAGATCCCGCGCATCGTGGATATGTACGCGCGCCGCCTGCAAGTGCAGGAACGCATGACTCGTCAGATCGCAGATTTTCTACGCGACTTGCTCAAGCCGCAGGGTGTGGCAGTCGTAGTGGAAGCCATGCACTTATGCTCCATGATGCGCGGCGTAAAAAAACATGACGCGCGCATGACCACCTCGGCAATGCACGGCGCCTTCCGCGCCAACCTTGCCACGCGCCAGGAATTTCTTGCCAACATCTCGCGCGGAGAGTCGCCGCTTCACCTTTAATGTAATGTTTGATTTTTTTTGCGGATGAAGAACCGCTTCTTCTCTACCCTTGAGCCTGATTCTCTCGTTCGACCTCTACCGCCACTGAATCAACTCCCGGCACCGCCCCAGGTTTATCCACTCGTAAAATAACTTTTACCACCCGCGGCTCTTGCAGACATATCTCGGCGAGATCGTTCGCCAGCGCTTCCACCGTCATCCGCGCCGCGCTTTCTGCGTGAGCGCGGAGTTTTTTTGCCATATCGCTGTAGTTGACGCAATCAGAAATATCGTCGCTGAGCGCCGCGGGACGTGTGTCTGTGAACATCGTCGTGTTGATGATGATCTCGCGCAAGGTGACTCGCTCCCAATCGTGGATGCCCAAAATGACATTCGCGCGCAAGGTCTGGATGAATACTTTGTCCATTAGGGTTTCTCCTTTAACCGATATTCGATCAAAATAAAAATGAACGCCAGCGCCGCGAATGCAATGACTTGTTCCTGCCTCAAGTCATTTAATATCAATGTGTTATCTCCGCGAAAAGCCTGGATGAAAAGCTGTGAGCCTGCTGTCAACGCGGCGAATGTCAGGAAGAGCATGCCTGAGCGTGGATCATGCCGCTTGAACCAGAGCAGGCTAAAGGTTAGGAATGATGCGAGTGTCTCATAAATTTGTGTCGGATGGCGCGTCGCATTCCATAAATTAATTCCCCAGACCAATTTCGTTTCTTTTCCAAAAGCTGTACCCGCCGCGAGATGACTCAGTCCTAATCCAATGGTGAGGATCGCAAAGAATGGTGTGAGCGCATCGAGTGTGTGCCAAAATAAAAGCCCGCGCCGTTGACCGTAAACGAGCATGACGATGATGGCGGCTGTCACTGCGCCGAGCGGATCGAACATGTCCGGGTTGATGGAGATGATCCCGAGCGAGCTTTTGATAAAGGCGGGAATGTTTTGCAGGATAAATGAAATTCGTCCACCGATTACGAATGTGATGAGACCATAGAAAATAATGTTGTTGATATTATCCTTACTAATGGCGCTACGCTCGGCGCGTTTTTCTGCAAGACTGAGTCCGATCCAGGCGGCGGCGAATATCAGGAGCATGTGGCGGGGCGGGGAGAAGAAGTTGCGGAATATTGTGAGCATGTTATTTTAAGATTTCTTCAATGCGCGTGCGAAGCAGCGCTTCAGACATCGGTCCGCCGATGATAACTTCGGAGATGATACCGTCACGACCAATAAAAAAGGAAGATGGTAGTGAGCGCAGTTGATACGCAGCTGCGACATCTCCCGTCTCTTCCAGCAGGATGGGAAAGGTCAGGCTGTATTCCTGCGTGAATGGGACCACTGCGAAAGGATCGTCTTGATAGGTCATATTGACCGCGAGTACCACGAAGCCTTGATCTTTGTATTCTTCATACATCTTTTCGAGGGCGGGCATTTCTGCGCGACAAGGCGGGCACCAGGTTGCCCAAAGATTCACAAGCAACGCCTGACCGCGTAATTCAGAAAGTTTGTATGTTTCACCTGTTGGAGTTTTGAGCGTGAAGTCAGGCGCGGCAAAGCCTGCCTGCGGCGCAGGCATGTTTCTTGATGGGGTGGCACCAGTTTTTTCAGCGGAGAGTGCGATCCAAGCTGCGCCTGAGATGAGTATAAGAATGTAAAGGATGATCCGTTGGTTTTTATACATGGTTGTTCGAGTATACATGAATTGAGGTGTAAAATTGATTTTATTTCAAATACCTACCTGGTGACTCTTATGATTTTCTCTAACTCAACCTATATCGGCATTGATCCCACTTCCGCAAATAAGTCCTTTACCTATGCCGCATTGGATCATGATTTGAATCTTATAACCCTTGCGGATGGTGAAATGGAAGATATTCACGCGTTCCTCGTTGAGCAAAGGTCTGCGGTCGTGGCGGTAAATGCTCCTTCGGGAGTCAGCCGAGGACTTGTCCGCGAGAGGATGAAAAAGAAAATGGTTACGCCGCGCCCGATCCAGCGTGTAGAGATGCGCGTGGCTGAATTTGAACTGCGTGAACGAGGCATCCATATCGCTGGAACTTCCTCAAATGAAGGCTCCTGCTTCGAGTGGATGAAGGTGGGCTTTGAGTTGTATCGTGAATTGAAAAAAATGGGTTTTAAAAAATATCCCCAAAACGATTCTGTGCATCAAGTTTTGGAAACGAATCCACATGCGTGTTTTTGTGTTTTGGCAGGCCAAATTCCTTTGGCGAAGCCTTCGTTGGAAGGCCGCTTGCAAAGACAGTTGATCTTGTATGAGCGCGGCATCCGCATCAAAGATCCAATGGATTTCTTTGAAGAGATCACGCGCTACAAACTTTCCAAAGGTGTTTGGCCGACAGAGTTATTATATTCACCCGAACAACTTGACGCGTTGGCAGCGGCTTATACTGCCTGGCTGGCGGCGAATAAACCGGAGAACACATCCACGATCGGGATTCCAAAAGAAGGATTGATCGTATTGCCTGAAAAGGAACTCAAGGAAAAGTATTAAGCAATTAACCCTCCGAGGTTGCAAGACTTCGGTTTTTTTTCGTGCGCCCTTTGGTAAAATAGACGTATTCTTATTAAGAAGGATTCTCATGTCAACTGATCTTCAAACTCGCGCGATCAATACACTTCGATTTTTATCTGCGGATGGCGTGCAGAAAGCCAACTCGGGTCATCCGGGACTGCCAATGGGTACCGCCGCAATGGCATACACAATCTGGACGCGCCACCTACGCCACAATCCCCGCGACCCAAAATGGGCGGGACGTGACCGTTTCATTCTCTCTGGCGGCCACGGTTCGATGTTGTTATATTCCCTGCTCCACGTCACAGGTTATGATGTTTCGCTCGATGACCTCAAGAATTTTCGTCAATGGGGAAGCATCACACCGGGTCACCCTGAATATGGATTAACACCCGGCGTGGAGATGACCACTGGCCCGTTGGGACAAGGTTTCGCCACAGGCGTGGGCATGGCAATTGCCGCTTCGCATCTCGCCGCGACTTTTAATCAGCGCGGCCACGAAATCATTGACCCTTTCATTTATGCAATTGTTACTGACGGCGATCTGATGGAAGGCGTTACTTCTGAAGCCGCGTCACTGGCGGGACATTTATCTCTCGGACGATTGATCTATCTCTACGATGACAATCACATCTCCATAGATGGTTCGACTGACCTCGCATTCACCGAAGATCGCGCCGCGCGATTCCGTTCTTATGGCTGGCAAGTTCTGATGGTGGAGGACGGCAACGATGTGGAAGTGATAGATAAACTGATTCAAGAGGCGAAGACCGATCCGCGACCATCCATTATTATGTGCCGCACCACCATCGGATTTGGCGCGCCGAACCGTCAGGGTACATCCAAGGCGCACGGCGAACCTTTGGGTGACGAAGAACTCAACGCCGCAAAAGATAATCTCGGCTGGCCGAAAGAGCCGCGCTTCTTTATCCCCGATGATGTGCTTGAATTTTATCGAAAAGCCGTAGATCGCGGACGTGAAATTGAAGCCGAATGGAAATTGCGTTTTGAAGGATTCACACGTTTGTATCCCGCATTCGGCGCGGAGTTGTCCCGCCGCCTGACTGGTGAACTCCCGAAAGATTGGGAATCTGCAATACCAGTTTTCCCTGTCGATGCGAAAGGCATGGGAACACGCGTGGCTTCGGGCAAAACGATCAATGCACTCGCGCCCAAACTCCCCGAGTTGATCGGCGGCTCTGCGGATCTGGCGCCCTCGAACAATACAAAAATTGATGGATACCCCTCCTTCCAAAAAGATTCTTACGCTGGCCGCAATTTCCACTTTGGTGTGCGTGAACACGCGATGGGCGCGGCCTTGAATGGGATGGCTGTCTTTGGCGGTGTAATTCCCTATGGCGCTACATTCCTCATCTTCGCAGATTACGTGCGCCCTGCGATTCGACTCGCGGCGTTATCTCATATCCCATCCATTTTTATTTTCACACATGACAGCGTTGGGCTTGGCGAAGATGGTCCCACACATCAGCCGATCGAGCAGTTGACTTCATTGCGCATCATTCCAAATCTGGTGGTAATCCGCCCTGCAGATGCGAACGAGACCGCCCAAGCCTGGAAAGTTGCCGTTGAACGCCGCAACGGGCCGACAGTGATTGCGCTTTCACGTCAGAATGTTCCAACCTTTGAACGTTCAAACCATCCACCTGTTGAAAAAGGCGCGTATGTATTAAAAGATTTTGGCACACCAGAAATAATTTTGATGGCCTCTGGTTCAGAAGTTGGACTGATTCTTGAATCCGCGCAAAAACTTGAGGATGAAGGCAAAGGTGTGCGAGTGGTTTCCTTCCCAAGCTGGGAGCTGTTCGAGAAACAGGATGAAGCCTATCGCGAGTCAGTCTTGCCGAAAAATATTCAGAAGCGACTCGCTGTCGAAGCGGGCATAGGAATCGGCTGGGAGAGATACGCGCAGTCCGCCATCAGTATTGAACGCTATGGCGCATCCGCTCCCGCGAAGATCATCTTTGAAAAACTTGGCTTCACCGTTGAGAACGTAGTCGCAAGAGCGAAGGAACTTTGATAGGTAGATCCTAATGGTTTTCAAAACCTTTAGGATCTGTTTGTGGAGTGATATGAAAATTGCAGTTGGCTGTGACCACGGCGGATTCCCGCTGAAAGATGTAGTGATCGAATCAGTGCGCGCCGCGGGACATGAAGTAATTGACGTTGGCACATTCAGCGCTGATGCTGTGGACTTTCCCGATTTCACAAAAAAAGTTGGCGAGAAGATCCAAAGCGCTGAAGCTGAGCGTGGAATTTTAATATGCGGCTCTGGCATTGGCGCGGCAATTGCGGCCAATAAAATGAAAGGCGTTTACGCTTCGATCTGTCACGATACATATTCTGCCGCTCAAGGTGTTGAACACGATTCGATGAATGTGCTCTGCCTCGGCGGACGTGTGATCGGGCCAGAATTGGTCAAAGTTTTAATTCCCGCATTTTTAAATGCGCGGTATCAGGGAAACGACAGTGGCAGCGAAAGACTTGCAAAGCGTGTAAACAAAATTAAGGCAATGGAAGCCGGTAATTTGTAATTTTCCAATTACCAATTACGCACTTATTTTTAAAGGAGCTATTTTTATTATGTCAGAATCAATTAGAAAATTAACGAACCTCGGCCAATCACTCTGGTATGACAACATCCAAAGAAAACTTCTCGAAAGCGGTGAGCTTAAAGCCATGATCGAGCGCGGCGATATTCGCGGCGTGACATCCAACCCGACCATTTTTCAAAATGCGATTGCAAAAACCAATGATTATGATTCCGCGTTGATTCCGCTGGCCTGGTCTGGTTGGGATGCGGAAAAAATATTCTGGCAGCTTGCTGTTGAAGATATTCAGCAAGCCTGCGATCTCTTTCGTCCGCTGTATGATGCAACCAAAGACGGTGATGGATATGTCAGTCTTGAGGTCAGCCCGTATCTTGCAAATGAAACCGAAGCCACCGCCAAACAAGCTAAAGAACTTTGGCAGCGTGTCAACCGCCCGAATCTGATGGTGAAAATCCCGGCCACCAAGGCGGGCATTCCTGCCATTCGTCAAACCATCGCCGCGGGAATTAATGTCAACGTCACGCTCATCTTTTCTTTGGAGCGCTATGCCGAAGTGATGGACGCGTATCTCTCTGGCCTCGAAGATCGTGTCGCGGCGAATGAATCCATAAATATGATCGCGTCCGTCGCGTCATTTTTTGTTTCACGCGTGGATACAAAAATTGATCCGCGTCTTCCGAAAGATTCGAGTCTGCTTGGCAAGGCCGCGATCGCAAATGCAAAACTTGCCTATCACGCCTTTGAAGAAACTTTTACTTCTGCGCGCTTCGCAACACTCAAGGCTCGTTTCAGCGCCCGCGTTCAGCGACCGCTTTGGGCCTCGACGGGTACGAAAAATCCCGCGTACTCCGATACCGTTTATGTCGACAATCTTATTGGCCCTGATACCGTCAACACCGTTCCGCCCGCCACGCTGGATGCGTTCCGCGAGCATGGCAACGCTTCCATCACCATCACTCGCGGATTGGATGAAGCAAAGACTCAGCTTGCTAAACTTGAGTCCGCAGGCATTTCGATGAATCAAATCACCGACGAATTGGAATTGGAAGGCGTCAAATCTTTTGCGGATGCGTTCAAGATGTTACTCGATGTAGTTGAGGATAGAAGAAAGAAAGCCGCTTCATCCATTAATCCTTTAGCTGATTCTGTTGCCAGGCGTTTAGCCACACTGCAAGCTGACTCCGTCGCCGACCGCCTGTGGGCGCATGATCCGACACTTTGGGCGAGTGACTCCGCGGGTCAGGCCGAAGTCAAAATCAGACTCGGCTGGTTACATTCCATCGAAGACGCGCGTACGCGGCTGGATGGATATTTATCTTTTGCAAAACAGATTCACGAAGAAGGCATTGACCGCGCCCTCGTCATTGGCATGGGCGGCTCGTCATTGACCGCTGAAGTTTTTAGTTCACTGCTGGCCGCCGCGAATATCGAAGCGAAGTTGAGTCTCGCGATTCTTGATTCAACGGATCCACAGCAGGTTGCGTTGGCGGCCGAGCAATATCCCCCTGAAAGATCTTTATACATTCTCGCGAGTAAATCAGGTGGCACCGCTGAGTTATTGGCCGCGTTTGAATATTTCTGGGAGCTGAGCAAAGGTGACGGGTCGCGCTTTGTGGTCACAACTGACGCGGGTTCAACCCTGGAAAAACTCGCAAAGGACCGTGGTTTCAGAAAAGTATTTAATGCTGACCCAAATGTTGGCGGACGTTTCTCCGCGTTGACAGATTTTGGCCTTGTTCCTGCTGCGCTGCTTGGTATGGATATAAATAAGTTATTGAATTCTGCCGAGAAGATCAAGAAAGTTTCATCCGATACTAACAGCGCTGGCTTTGCGCTCGGTGCCCTGCTCGCTGAATCTGCTCTCGCAGGCAGAGACAAGCTCACAGTTTTGAGCGATGCGCCTGTATCCGCGTTTGCAGGCTGGATCGAACAGGTTATCGCTGAGTCCAGTGGCAAACATGGCAGGGGAATGCTCCCTGTTCCATTGGAGCCGCTCGCCGCGCCCGAAATGTATGGCGATGACCGCTTGTTTGTATATCTGCGTAACAGCGGCGAATTGGATGCTGACATTGCGGCATTGAAAAACGCCGGCTTCCCTGTGATCGAATTACCCATTACAAATCTCTATGATGTGGGCGCGGAATTTTTTCGCTGGGAGATCGCGGTTTCGTTGATGTGCCACATTCTTGGAATCAACGCCTTCGACCAGCCCGATGTGCAGGATAGTAAACTTCGGACGATTGCGAAGATCACTGATTATCAAAAAACTGGCAAGCTGGCCGATGTGGATCTGGTAAATATTATCGCCGCGAAATCTACTTTGGATAAATTTATTTCCAACGCGCAAGCGGATGAGTTCTTCACGATCAATGCATATATTCCGCGCAATAAAGAAACGATTGATGCGCTGCAAGCCTTGCGTGTTGCCATTCGTGAAAAGACAAAATGCGCTGTGTCTGCGGGCTTTGGTCCGCGCTTCCAACATTCAACGGGACAATTCCACAAAGGCGGCCCCAACAAAGGATTATTTATTCAAGTTGTGTATGATGCGCAAAACGATATGGATATTCCCAATCAAGGCATGACCTTCGGCACGCTCATCCGCGCGCAGGCGCTGGGTGATTACGAGGCGCTGGTTGCGGCTGGCAGACGAACAACACGAGTTCTGTTATCTTCGCCCGCTGATCTATCCAAATTGTTGGATGCGTTGAAGTGATCAATTTGGCGGCTGGACAATGTGTCGCCTGTCGTGGCGGCGAGCCATCCTTGACCAACGCCGAGATCGAAGATTTGCAATTCCACGTGATTGGCTGGCAGGTTAAGGTAGTGGATGGCGTCAAACGGCTTGAACGTGTTTTCAAACTCAAGAATTTTGTTGATGCGATGGAGTTTACAAACAAGATCGCGGTCATCGCTGAAGAGCAGGGACATCATCCGCTCATCATTACCGAATGGGGCAGGGTAACTGTCCAATGGTGGACGCATGTGATCAAAGGCTTGCACAAAAACGATTTCATCATGGCTGCCAGGACGGATGAATTGATTGGATAAGCGGATATAATATCTGTATGAACAAGATAAAACCAAGGGTGCGCGCTCTCAAACTTGCAAAAGAGTTTCGCAAGCGATTGACGAATGCTCTGGGGCAGCCCATCAAAGTCATCATGTTCGGCTCACAAGCGCGCGGAAACGCAACTAAAGAGTCGGACATTGATTTGCTTGTTATTCTGCCCTCCATTAACAACGAATTAATAAACCTTACTTCTGATATTGCGTGGGAAGTTGGCTTTGACGCGGGCAGGGTAATTTCAGCAATTCCAGATACAAAGGAACAAATGAAGCGTTACGGATTCCTGCCTTTCTACCGTAACATAAAAGAGGAGGGGGTTGTTGTATGACGCGTGAGCAGTCTTATAAGAAAGATCTCATAAAATACCGGATTGATTGCGCAAATGAATCTTTGCATGATGCGCGCATACTGAAGGATAATGGCGGAAGCCCCTCCAGTATTGTAAACCGCTCGTATTATTCGATTTTTTATGCCGCGCTTGCATTGCTGGTTACAGCGGATACGGAACCCTCGAAACATAGCGGCGTTTTAGCTAAGTTTGATGAACTGTTTATTCGGCAGGGAATTTTTCCAAAGGAAATGAGCAAGGTACTTCATCATGCTTTTTGACATGCGGCAGGCGGGAGATTATCAAAAATCCAAAGTGATTACTGAAGAACAGGCAATTCAAGTCTTTGAGTCTGCGGAAGAGTTCATAAAAACAATCAAAGCAAAAATTATTTAATTCCCGAAGAGCAGAGACATCACCACCGAGTGGGGCAGGGTCACCGTCCAATGGTGGACGCATGTGATCAAAGGCTTGCACAAAAATGATTTCATCATGGCGGCCAGGACGGATGAACTGTTTGGATAATAAAAACGACCCGCGCGGGTCGTTTTTATTTAAAGGCTGTTCCTTCTTTTTCTCAATACGTTATCATCCAGCATCTTGAAAAATCGCAGCACGAAATGCCTGTCTCCCAGCCAGCCGAGGAAATCTGCCCATAGGCCAAGCAGCCCTATTTTTATTTTTGGCAATGAAACTGCTGAAGTGAAATCCACAATACGGTCATCGAGTTGAAAAATATATCTGCCAGTTTGTTTTACTTTTGGGATTGTATTCAGGAAGGAACGCAATTCCTCAAGTTCATTCTTTGTCATCCATTGCGGCAGGTCGGAGGTCGCCTTGAAGTTGCAGACATAGGCCAGGTCTTGCAAAAGGATCTTTTGTTCCTGAGTGAGTGAATTTTCTTTTGATTCGAAATACGCCACATCGGGGTCAATATGCAGTAATGATCCCAGCCATAATCTGTGGATCACGGTGCGGATGGCATTCTTTGTTCCTGGGGTGGACGGATTGTAAAGCAGATGTTCGTTGCGAAAATTTTCCCACTCATGAGAAACGTCGGGGCCAATACGGATCGCGTCACACATGCCGATTGCGGGCAGGATGGGTGTGCCGCAGGTTAGAAAGAATGCGTCAAGTCCCATTGCTTCGCGCATCACTTGCAAACAATCACGATACGCGGCTTCGCGGGGCATGTCTTTGAATCGTTTTCCTTTCAACGCCCCCGCGTATAAAAAATCCAGCTTGAGATAGTCAAAGCCCCAGGCGCGTACCTGCTTCATGAGCGCGGTCAGCCACGAGATTACATTAGGATGCGTGGTGTCGAGCGCGTATAACTCTTCGCCCCAATTGAATCCAGCAGAAACAAATTGTCCGCGTTCGTCGCGTAGAAACCAATCCGAATGTTCCCGAAATAAACGTGATGATTTTACTACGATCAAAGGCGCGAGCCACAATCCAGCTCTTCGCCCGGTTGATTTAATTTTTTCCGCGAGCGCATTCATGCCTGATGGGAATTTTTGATTTGCCCGCCAATCACCAATGTCTGTCTGCCAGCCATCATCCACTTGTAAAATTTCAAAAGGCAAATCGCCAAGATCGTTAAAGATTTTCCCCAAAATATTTTCATCAATGGATGTGTACAGGCTATACCACGAACACCATACACGCGGCGCATTATTTCTTTTATATTTTCCCAGATGATTTCCCAACTCTTCGGCATACTCAGCGAAGACGATAAATTCCTGCCCATAAGCAACGAACCATTCTCCTGCGTTCGCATCAAACCGCCCCGATAATTGATCCTCGACGAGATGCACATGTGCGTCTGTGGCAAGCGCTCCAAGCAGAAGAATATTCCCATCCGCAAATTCCACCACGCCCAGCCATGATCCATTTGGATTCTTGTCGTATGCAAACTCTTCATTAACATGCATTGGATGAAAGATGGCTGGCTTCTGCATTGGCAATGAACTCAGATCCGTCCATGCTGCAAGTGACCACGATTGCCAGCCATGCCGATAATATTTTAGTGGAGTTGAGGGAAGTTGGATCGATATATCTTTGGATTTTATAATTTTTGATTTATTTTGAAATTCATTAAATTGAATGTCTGTCATGTAAGGTATCCCATTTTATTTCTAAATAAAAAAACCATAAACATAATAATCGAATTCACCATGATTGGGTAGGACATCTTCGCAATTGTAGTCAATTTTCCCTTGACGATTAAAAGACCATAAGGTATATTTATCATGTAATATTCGGAAGCGATATGGATAAATTATGTATGAATTCGACAAAATTGACATAAAAATTGTAAATTTACTCCTTGAGGATGGCCGTATGTCCGCTTCTGAGATGTCCCGACGTATGGGAAAAATCACTGAGCGCACCATCCGTTATCGAATCGAGCGGATGATAAAGGATGAGGTTATCCAGATCAGCGCTGTTGTCAGCCCTGAAGCGCTTGGCCTGACCATTAAAGCGGATGTCTGGCTTGAAGTTGAGTCTGATCTAATTCTCGAAGTGGCGAAGAAAATAGCTGCATTCGAGAATGTTACTTATGTTGCGTGCGGCATTGGTCAAAATGATATCAGTATTCAGATCGTCGCAAAAGATACAGCGGAAATTTATTACTTTGTAACGGAAGTGGTTCGAAAAGTTACAGGGGTTCGCAAGACTACCACTTCCATTGTGCCGATCATTATCAAAGATGTATATCAGTGGCGGGTTCCAGAACGGATCACAAAAGAGATCACTGAAGGCAAAGATTCAGTTTAAAGTTAAACCTGTTATCAGAGGAGAATTTATGTTTGGACCAAAAACACAAACGTTGCAGCAGCGCGCTCAAAAAGTAATACCGTTGGGTGTGAATTCAAATTTCCGTTTTTGGGGAGAGGGCGTTACTCCTTATGTAGAAAAATCAAAAGGCGTTGAAATGTCTCCTGCGATTGACATGGTGCGCATGACCTGCTCTGGTACAGAAGCTACGATGCATGCCATTCGCGTGGCGCGCGCTTTCACTGGCCGCGATCTCATCGTAAAATTTGAAGGCAATTATCACGGTATGCATGATCATGTTTTATGGTCAACATATTCGCCAGTAGAGTCTTATGGGAATCGTCGCAGCCCGATCGCTGTGCCTGCTTCTTCAGGAATTCCGAAGGCGATGCGCGAATTTATCATCACGCTCCCGTTCAACGACTTTGAAGGATTCGAGCGGGTCATGAAATCTTACGGGGAGCAAATTGCTGCAGTTATTACCGAGCCTTGTCAGGGGAATTGCGCGGCTATTAATCCACAGGAAGGATTTTTACAGCTTATCCGCCAACGCACGGAAGAGCACGGCTGTCTTTTTATTTTGGATGAAGTGAAGACTGGATTCAGAATCGCCAACGGTGGCGCGCAGGAATACTATGGTCTTATGCCTGATCTGGTGACGTACGCAAAAGCTTTGGGTAATGGATACCCTGTGGCGGCGTTCGGTGGCAAGCGTGAGATCATGTCCATTATTGGGCAGGGTGTTTCACAGGGTGGTACGTACACCAATAATAAACCTGGCATCGCAGGAGCGTATGCAACTTTGAGCTTATTGAAATCCAAACCTGTTTTGAAAACAATCGAAAAACGCGGACAGCGCCTTATGGATGGCTTAAGGGAAATTTTTGAAGAGAATGATATTCCTGCCGTGTTTACAGGCTATCCGGCCATGTTCTCATTTTCTTTGAACATCGACTCTGTTACCAGCCAACGTGAGTGGGCAAAGAGCGACCATGATCTGTATCTCAAAATAGCGGAGAAAGCCATTGCGCGCGGCGTAATGCCAGATTTTGATCCGCGTGAACCATGGTTCCTGTGCTATGAGCATTCTGATGCCGATATTGATGAGACATTGAATGTGTATGCGGAAGCTGTGAAGGAAGTCAAAAAATAATCAAAAGTCGAAGATCAAGCTGATTTTTGACCATTCATCTTCAACTTTTAAACAAGGAAAATAATTATGTCAAATAAACTAACATCTAAAGAAATCGTTGATATGAACAAAGAGTACACTTTTTTCTCGTGGTCAAATCAGGGACAGGTAAATCCGATCCCTGTCACCAAGGCTGAGGGCGTTTATTTTTGGGATGCCAATGGGAAGCGCTATCTTGATTTCGCGTCACAGTTAGTAAATGAGAATATCGGGCATCAACACCCAAAGGTGGTGAAGGCCATTCAAGATCAGGCAGCTATTCTGGCTTTTGTATCGCCTGGCATGGCAACCGAGCCGCGTGGATTATTAGGCAAGAAGCTTGCCGAGATCACACCTGGAGATTTGAAGAAAACATTTTTTGCCCTGGGCGGTGCGGAAGCAAACGAGAACGCGATCAAGATCGCGCGGCAATACACTGGCAGGCACAAGATACTTGCACGCTATCGCTCGTATCACGGAGCAACGCATGGCGCGATTGCGCTCACAGGTGACTATCGACGGTTGCCCGCGGAACCTGCCATCTCTGGCGTTGTCCACTTTCTTGATCCGTATTGCTATCGCTGCCCATTTGGTTGGACGAAGGATACTTGTCATCGTGAATGTATCAGTCATGTAGAAGAAGTGATCCAGCATGAAGGCCCAGATCAGATCGCAGCTATCATCCTCGAAGGCGTTACAGGCACGAATGGACTCATCATCCCGCCCGATGAATATTGGCCGCGCATGCGCGAAATTTGCGATAAGTATGGAATACTATTGATCTCTGATGAGGTCATGTCTGGTTGGGGACGTACAGGCGAATGGTTCGCTGTCGACAACTGGAAAGTGACGCCTGACATTATCACAACTGCAAAAGGCATCACTTCTGGCTATGTGCCTTTGGGTGCGGCGATCGTCAGCGAGAAAATTGCCAAATTCTTTGACAACCATATGCTTTCTGCTGGCCTAACATATAACGGTCATGCTTTGGCTTGCGCTACAGCGCTGGCAACCATTGAGGTTTATGAAGAGGAAAAAATCTTCGAGAATGCAAAAAAAGTTGGAAAATACCTCGGTGAGCAGCTTGAAGATTTAAAGAAGAAGCACGCCTCGATCGGTGATGTGCGTTATATTGGTTTGTTCACAGCTATGGAATTAGTGAAGAATCGTGAAACAAAAGAGCCAATGGATCTGACTGCGCTCAAGAATTTCCTGATTTCAAATGGCGTCTACGTTTTCAACTTCAAGAATATCCTTTTCATCGTGCCGCCGTTGATCATTACAAAAGAACAGATCGGTGAAGGCTTGAAATTGATCGACGAGGGGCTGGCCGAGTTGATGGATACACAAACGGTCTAAAATCAAAGGTCGAAGGTCAAACGACTTTTGACCTTTGACAATCTTTTGGAGAACCTATGGAAATCTTAAACTACATAAATGGCGAATGGGTGAAACCAGACGTAAAAGAATATTTTGATGTCATCAATCCCGCGACGGGCGAGGTGATCGCGCGTACTCCGCTCGGCACAAAGGCGGATGTGGAAGCGGCGGCAAAGGCGGCCAGTGAAGCATATCTTTCTTGGCGCCGCGTACCTGTCAATGACCGTGTGCAGTATTTGTTCAAGCTTCGTAATTTGATGCGTGAAAATGCAGATGAAATTGCAAAATATATCACCAACGAAGCGGGCAAAACTTTTGAAGAAGCCAAAGCTGAGATGGTTCGCGCTTACGAAAATATTGAAGTGGCTTGCGGTATGCCGATGATGATGAAAGGCGAGCTCGCTGAAGATATCGCGCCTGGCATTGACGAGTTGATGATCCGCCAGCCTGTGGGCGTGTGCGCCACCATCGCGCCGTTCAATTTCCCTGGCATGATCCCATTTTGGTATTTGCCGTACGCCATCGCCGCGGGCAATACTTATATTGTGAAGCCGTCTGAAAAAGTTCCTATGACGATGCAGTTTATTTTTAAACTCATTGAACAGATCGGTTTGCCGAAGGGCGTCATTAATATGGTCAACGGCGGGAAGGAAACTGTGGATGGAATTCTCGAACATCCCGCCATTCGCGCGATCACTTTTGTGGGTTCGACCAATGTCGCAAAATATATTTATTCAACCGCCGCATTTCATGGAAAGCGGGTACAGGCGCAAGGTGGAGCGAAGAACCCTGTGATCATTTTGCCTGATGCAGATATGGAAATGGCTACGAAGATCATCGCCGACTCAGCTTTCGGGTGTGCAGGGCAGCGCTGCCTGGCAGTCTCCCTCGCTGTGACCGTGGGCGAGGCGCGCGGCATGTTCAATGAATTGATATGTGACGCGGCTTCAACCAGAACAGTCGGCTATGGACTCGATGCTGGCGTGCAAATGGGACCTGTCATCAATACAGCCAGTATGCAGCGTGTGGAGCAGTTGATCGCACTCGGCGCGAAAGAAGGCGCAGGCGTCCCTGTTGATGGCCGCGGAACGGTCGTGAAAGGCTATGAGCGTGGCGCCTTTGTCAGACCAACGATTCTGTCCGACGTCCCAATTGGTAGCGAGATTGCGAGGACAGAAATCTTTGGACCAGTATTAAGTCTGGTACACGTCAATTCCATCGATGAAGCCATCCAATTGGTAAATAGCGGACAGTATGGAAATCAAGCGAGCCTATTCACTACCAGCGGAAACGCCGCGCGCAGATTTAGATACGAAGCCGATGCGGGCAATATCGGAATCAATATTGGCGTCGCTGCGCCGATGGCATTCTTCCCATTTAGCGGCTGGAAGGATTCGTTCTTTGGAGATATGCACGGGCAGGGCATGGATGCGGTTGAATTCTTCACACAAAAGAAAATTGTTGTGGAACGCTGGCCGAAAGAGTGGACGAGAAAGTTTTAAAATAATTTTTCCCGTCATTGCGAGGTCGGTGTACTTCCGCCCGAAGCAATCTTCTGCGAAAGATGAGATTGATTCGTCGCAATGACGAAATATTGAGGATTTTTATGACAACCGATTACGAAGACGCATTGGATTATTCATCGCGCTGGCTGGATTGGATCCAGAAGAAAGAATTTCCTACACAGGAAGAAGCATTTAAGATCATTGATGAATCAAAAAATAATTTTGCAGAATACTACAACCGTAACTGGCTGGAGTATCGCAAATCTGTAACCGAGTCTGGTGACTGGGCGGCCGTGGAATGGGGCGGTTCGGGGGCGGTCTTCAAGGATGTGTTGGGCCGCGAGTATTTGGATTTTCTTGGCGGCTACGGCATGATGGACCTGGGCTGGAGTCATCCGGATGTGGTGAGCGCGGTCAAGGCGCAGTTGGATCGTTCGCCGATGCCTTCGCAGGAATTGATCGACCCGCTGCGCGGCGTGCTTGGAAAACTTTTGGCAAGCATCACGCCCGGCGATTTGAAATATAGCTGGTTTGCGGCAAGCGGAGCCGAAGCTAATGAAGCCGCAATGAAGATCGCGAAATTATATACAGGCAAGTCTGCATTCATCGTGGGCGTGAAAGCCTTTCATGGCAAGACCATGGGCGCTCTTTCGTTAATGGGCAAAGCCGATTATCGCGCGCCGATGGGAGCGTTGTATGGCGGACAGGTTTATCACGTCCCATTTGGTGATGCGGATGCGGTTGAGAAACAGCTTGAGATCTGCGAGAAAGTTGGCATCGGCGTGGCGGCGGTCATGTTCGAACCAATTCAAGGCGAGTCGGGCGCAATCGTTCCGCCTGATGATTTTTGGCCGCGCATCCGCGCCGCGACGAAAAAATATGGAGTGCTGTTAATTGCGGATGAAGTCCAAACGGGTTTGGGGCGTACGGGCAAGCTGTGGGGCGTTGATCATTGGGACGTTATCCCTGATATTTTGACCGTGGCCAAATCTTTGGGCGGCGGCGTGATGCCCATCAGCGCAGTGACAACGACCGAAGAAATCTATCAGCCAATGATGTATCCGAATCCATTTATGCACACCACCACCACGGGCGGAGGCGCTTTGGCATGTTCTGCTGCGATCGCCGCCATCCATGTCACCTTGCGTGAACGCTTATGGGAAAAAGCAGCCGATAAGGGAAATTATCTAATTTCCAATTTGGAAAAACTCGCTACGCAGTATCCGCAAATTTATGAGAAAATAACAGGCAAAGGTTTGTTGATAGGCATGCATTTCAAAACTCCTGAGATCGGCTATAAAGTTGCGGCTGGATTATTCAAACGGAATGTGGTTGTCGCTGGTACATTGACCAGCGCACAGACCATCCGCGTTGAACCGCCATTGATCGTTACTCAGGAACAAATGGAAGCGCTATTGGATCGTTTGAGCGATGTGCTGAAGGAAATTCATAAAACAATGTAGAAAACCTGACAGGTTTCATTACGACTCTGATCGCTCAGAGATTTATGAAAACCTGTCAGGTTTATAGAAACCTGACTTGGAGAAGATAGATGACCAGTGAATTTGCAGTTGAAATGCGCGATGTAGTAAAAAAATTTATTACGCCCGAAGGGAATGAGATGGCCGCCGTAGACCATGTCACCATGCAGATCAAGAACGGTGAGTTCTTTTCCATGCTTGGTTCTTCTGGCTGCGGCAAGACCACCTCTTTGCGTATGGTCGCAGGTTTTGAATGGCCTACTGAAGGTGAGGTTTACATCGAGGGGAAAGCCATGGGGCATACACCTCCATTCCAGCGAAAGGTAAATACAGTCTTTCAAAATTACGCCCTCTTTCAGCATTTGACCGTCTACCAGAATCTTGCATTTGGATTGGAAATGGAAGGCGCAAAGGAAGATGAGATCAAGAAACGAGTCGGGCGCGCCCTTGAGATGGTTCAACTTACAGGCATGGATCGGCGCAAGCCCAAACAGCTTTCTGGTGGACAGCAACAGCGCGTCGCACTTGCCCGCGCCTTGGTCAAAACACCCGATGTTTTACTGCTCGACGAGCCGCTTGGCGCTTTAGACTTAAAACTTCGCAAAGAAATGCAGCTTGAATTAAAAGCATTGCAGCAGCAATTGGGAATTACTTTTATTTATGTGACGCATGATCAGGAAGAAGCGTTGACCATGTCTGACCGCATTGCTGTGATGAGCAAGGGCAAGATCCAGCAATTGGGCACGCCTGTTGAAATATATGAGCGTCCCACCAACAAATTCGTCGCAGATTTTATCGGGGAGTCAAACTTTCTCGAAGGCAAGATCAAATCCATTTCACAGAATGAAGCGAGTGTTTTCGTTTCCAGCATAAATGCTGAAGTGGTCGGCCTTCCTATTTCAAAGGGACTCGTCAAAGGCGAGGAAGTCATCGTGAGCATTCGCCCGGAGAAAATCCATATCGCTGAAAAAGATGCGATCAATCAAAATATGTTCCGCGCCACCGTGACGAACACAGTTTATATTGGTGTGGATACGAAAGTTTTTGTGGATGTGCACGGTGCGAAGTTAAAGGTGTGGGAACAGAATCGAATTTCAAGGCTGGACCCGAAATCGTTCTATACGGTCGGGCAGGAAGTTTGGCTGATGCTGCTTCCTGAAAATACGATCGTACTGAGAAAGGATTGATCATGCTACAGCGACTCCGCGAAAGTAAATCTGCACAAGGTACGTTATTGGCGCTGCCTACAACAGTGTGGTTATTTGTGTTGTTGATCATTCCGTTGATCCTTACTTTGATAGTGAGCTTTGGCAGGCGCAGTCCTGACGGCAATGTGATCTACACGTTTACATTTGAAAATTACACCCGCCTGTTTGGTTACAGTACGAATTGCGCGAATGGACAGCCTTCGTGCTTCGATCCGCTGTATGTGAATATTCTTGGGCGTTCCTTATCACTGGCATTCAATACGACAGTTTTGGTGATCTCGCTGGCATATCCGCTGGCATACTTTATCGCGCGCGCGCATCCGAAACAGCGAAATATGTATTTGTTCATGGTCTTGATTCCGCTATGGACAAATTTTGTTATTCGCGTCTACGCATGGATGATGTTATTGCGGAAGGAAGGCGCGATCAATATTATCATCGGCTGGATCGCGCATTTTCTTCATATTCCATTTACGCCTTTTGAGATGTTATATACACCCGGCGCGGTCCTGGTGGGTATGGTGTATGAATTTTTGCCTTTCATGATCCTGCCGATCTACACCTCGCTGGAAAAGATCGATCTTTCCCTTTATGAAGCCGCCGCGGATTTGGGCGCGAATGCGATCAAGACGTTTTTGCGTGTGACACTTCCATTATCCATGCCGGGTGTGGTGGCAGGGACAATTCTCGTATTTATCCCTGTGATGGGAACGTTCATTGTGTCAGATATTCTCGGCGGCCGACAGGTGATCCTGGTCGGAAACCTGATCCAGCGTCAGTTCCTGGATGCGCGCGATCCGACCTTTGGTTCCGCCGCTTCATTAATCCTGATGGTGATGACTCTGATCGTCACGTATTTCTATACGCGTAAATTCGGATTCGGAGAGGAGATCGTCGTCGCATGAACCCATTTCGCCGTTCTCCCTTTGTACTTACTGCCGCGGTTTTGGTGTATATCTTTTTATATGCGCCCATTATAGGACTGGTTCTTTATTCCTTTAATGCCTCGCGCGCAAATGTGACCTTTGAAGGTTTTATCCCCAAGTATAGTGATCGTATCGTGATGGAAGGAAGCCTGGTAAAGTCGAGCCCGTGCGGGCCATTCCATTGGTATTGTGAGCTTGCAAAAAATAATGATGTGGCGGAAGCGGCTGGTAATACACTGACCATTGCTTTCATCGCCACGATCATTTCCACGATCATCGGTACCATGGCTGCGCTTGCGCTTCAACGCTATAACTTCAAGATGAAGCCGTTCTCACAGCTTTCACTTTATATTCCGATCGTGATCCCTGAGATCGTAATGGGCATTGGTATCCTTACCCTGTTCAGCCAGTTCTTTGGATGGGTAAATGAAACCTTCAACCTCGTCGGCAACGCGCGCCTCTCACTCGGCATGGCAACTGTCACAGCGAGTCATATTGCCTTCATGGTGCCCTTTGTGGCGTTGGTTGTGCAGGCTCGCCTGCAAGGCTTCGATAAATCCTACGAAGAAGCCGCCATGGATCTGGGCGCGAATGAGTGGATCACCTTCCGCCGCATCACATTTCCTATAATTTTGCCTGGCATTATGTCCGGCGCATTGCTGGCCTTTACTTTATCTCTGGATGATTTTGTGATCACGTTCTTCACGAATGGGCCTGGCTCAACAACTCTTCCCATTTATGTGTACGGATTATTACGCCGCATAATCACACCCCAAGTCAACGCACTTTCAACCGTGTGGATTTTGGTTGTGTTTATCGCAGTCTTGTTATTACAGATTCTTCAAAACCGCGAGTCGAAGGATCATTCGTAAAAGATATTCAGTTATCCCGCGTTCTAAAAAGATCGCGTCCCCGCTTGATTTCAAAATCTTCCAAAGGAGAAAGAGATGAATAGAAATAGAATTTTCAAACTGCTGGCGCTCCTTGTTATTGCAAGTATGGCGCTGACCGCGTGCGGCGGCGGAGCTGCCGCTACTCAACCTGCCGCTGATGGCCCCAAGGTCACTTCGACTGGGTTTGAGTGCCCTGCACCTGAATTTCCGATTGAGGTTACATCCAAGGAATTAAATATTTTCGTGTGGACGGAATATATTCCTACTGATATGCAGGATTGTTTTGAGCTGGTCTATGGAGTAAAAGTCAATCGTGATGAATATTCTGCCAATGAAGAAATGTATGCCAAGTTGTCAGCGGGTGGTTCATCGTATGATCTCGTCCAGCCTACTGACTATATTGTCAGCCTCATGATCCGTCAGAATCTGTTGCAGGAATTCGATCATAGTAAATTGCCTGCGATCAAAAACTTCGACCCGAACTATATGGATTTTGCTTTTGACCCGGGTAATAAATATACAATTCCGTATCAGGCTGGCACCGATGCCATTGTATACAATGCAGATGCAGTTACCAATGTGCCAACATCATGGGCTGACTTGTGGAAACCTGAATATGCCGGCAAGATGGTCTTCCTTGATGACTCACGCGCCGTAATTGGCGCAACCCTGCTTACTTTGGGATATGATGTCAATACAAAAAACCCTGCAGAGTTGGATGAAGCAAAGGCAAAACTGGCTGAACTGGTACCGAATATTAAGCTGTTCGACAGTGACAGCCCCAAGACAGCCCTCATCGCAGGTGACGTTGACCTGGGACTGACCTGGACTGGAGAAGCCTTCCTCGCCCAGAAAGAAAAACCATCCATTCAATATGTTTACCCCACCGAAGGCGCGATCATCTGGCAGGATAACTGGGCCATGCCCAAGGAAGCTCCGCACGCAGACGCTGCTTATGCCTGGTTGAATTACACCAATCAAGGAAATATTTTCTGGATGATGCTGCGCGATTTCCCATTCACCAATCCGAATCAAGCCGCGCTTGATTTTTCAAAGACCGATCACAAAGATCTTTATGATGCCTACATGGCTTCTCCGATCACAAATACACCGGTGGAGGCGATCAAGAATTCGCATCGCATTGACGATGTTGGCGAAGCACTCCCGCTTTATGATCAGATATGGACCGAAGTAAAAGGCGGTCAATAGACTTCCGGTTTGAGCGTTGACATGTAATATTAGATGTCCCGACAGGTGAAAGCCTGTCGGGATTTTTTGATTTAATCGCGCGTTCCGAATCTTTGCTGATTTTCTCTGTACTAAAAGTTATAAGAATGATACTTTTAGTTCAAAATCATCATAAATCTATTGACAATAGTGCAGAATGGTTATATTATATAGCTATGGAAAGCGTAATCAACATAAACCAACCTGAAGGCCTCGACCCGATAGACCAGTATATTATCGAGGCTCTTCAAAAAGATGGTCGAGTGGCATTTGCCCAGATCGCCGAACAGCTCAAAGTGTCGCCGGGTATGATCCGCCAGCGCTACAATCGCCTGGTTGAGTTGGACTATCTGAAAGTCGTCGCGGTCACCAATCCGCTGATGATGGGCGTGCGAAAAATGGCAATGATCGGAATCCGCACTGATGGCGGCAAGTTGATGCAGGTCGCTGAAAAACTATCCGCGCTAAAAGAAGTCATCTATCTGGTGATATTGAGCGGCCGTTATGACATCATGATCGAAGTCTTTTGCCGTGACCATGAAGAGTTATTAAGTTTTATGATCGAAAAACTTTCCACAGTGGATGGTGTGCGGGATACAGAATCATTCATGCACTTGAAGATCGTCAAGGAAATTTATTTTTAGGAAGCCCGCTTCAAGCGGACCTTGGGTCTGCTGCGGCTTTCAACAAACTTTGTCTGCGTCCCACGCATGCGGATGGCAGAGCCAATTTGAGAGGATAAAATGAAAGCGTTCGTTCTTAGGTTCAAAGCACTGGGGGATACGTTTGTGAAGGCGTATTTAATGTCTCTGATGATCACGATCAATCCAGAAAGTCAGAACAAGATAGTTGACCGATATTAATGTGAATGCCTCAGCCGCCGGGGAAGGCGGCTGAGGCATTTTCGATCATATATTCAGAGTGTTTCCACAGTAATCTAACTCGCATTATTGCGGGTTATAAAACCAAACGGAGAATGGATCGTCATGAAAGTCTTGCTAGTTGGTGTGGGTGGGGTAGGGGAAGCGATTGCGGCGATTGCCAAACCGCGCGCCTGGATGGAACAAATGGTGCTGGCCGATTACAACGTCAAGCGCGCCAAGGAAGTGCAGAAGAAACTTGGTCAGAACAAACGCTTCCCTGTCGAATTCATTGATGCCAGCAAGAAATCTGAAATTGTAAAGCTCGCTAAAAAATATAAAGTGGATATGATCATGAACGCGGTCGATCCCATTTTCAACGAGCAGATCTTCGATGCCGCCTTTACCGCTGGTGTGACCTACATGGACATGGCGATGACCCTGTCTACGCCGCATGCCAAAGATCCGTTTAACAAGTGCGGAGTCAAATTGGGCGATTATCAATTCGCCAAAGCCAAAGACTGGAAAAAGAAGAAACAGCTCGCGCTGGTCGGAATTGGAGTGGAGCCTGGCATGGCGGATGTGTTTGCGCGTTATGCCGCTGAGCATCTCTTCGACGAGATTGAAGAACTTGGCATTCGTGACGGCGCCAATATTGCCATTGAAGGGTATGAATTTGCGCCCAACTTCTCGATCTGGACAACGATCGAAGAATGTCTCAATCCGCCCGTGATCTGGGAAAATGGAAAGTGGTTCACCACCGCGCCATTCTCGGAACCTGAAATATTTGATTTCCCCGAGATCGGCCCCGTGGAAATC
Organism: Chloroflexota bacterium; assembly: GCA_026390015.1. Lineage (GTDB taxonomy): Bacteria > Chloroflexota > Anaerolineae > Anaerolineales > Villigracilaceae > Villigracilis. The sequence goes on from JAPLGS010000147.1 coordinate 30,007, forward strand.
GTCAACGTGGAGCATGAAGAAGTCCTGCTTATGCCGCGCTGGGTAAAGACCAAGCGCGCCACTTTCAAATATGGTCTCGGTGATCAATTTATCGGCGTGCTTAAAACCTTGCACATGCTTGGTCTTGATAGTAAGGAGAAGATCACCGTCAAAGGCGTGCAAGTCGCGCCGCGTGATGTGGTGGTCGCCTGCCTGCCCGACCCTGCTCATCTTGGCGACAAGATGTCTGGCAAGACCTGCGCTGGCACCTGGGTGAAAGGAACAAAAGGATGCGTGGGGCTGTCAAGCCGTCGTGGCGCAGACCGCGTTCAGCGCAGTCATCGCCATGGATTTGCTTGAGCATGGTGTGTGGAAAGGTGTGGGCGTTCTTGGCCCCGAAGCTTTCCCGCCTGATCCATTCATGGAAAAAATGGAAGATTACGGCTTCCCGTATGGGATGAAGGAAATGGCCGCATAAAGTCAATCAAGCGGATAAACGTGAGAGCGTTTATCCGCTCTTTTTTTGTAATGTCGTTGCGAGCGCACTCGCGAAGCAACCTCCAGTTCGATGGTGTATCTCGGCGATAAGTTCCGCCTGTTTAATCGGAGGTTGCTTCGGGCAAAGAACAAATGCGCCCTCGCAACGACATGAGAGATTCGGAGGGCATAATGACAATCAAGTCTGCTGAAGTGCATGCCATCACTGCTGAGACAAAAAAACTCAAACGTGAGTTGACCCTGTTACCGCTTTTTGGTTTGATCTATTTCACAGTCTGCGGCGGTGCTTTCGGAGCAGAACCAATGGTCGGCTGGTCAGGACCGGGATTGGCTTTGCTTCTTTTTGTACTAACTCCTTTATTCTTCAGTATTCCAAATATGTTGATGGTGCGCGAAATGCAATCCATGATGCCGGTGGAGGGTGGGTACTATCATTGGCTGAAAGTCGCGTTCGGTCCCTTCGTGGGCTACATGGGCGGGTGGATGAACTGGGTCGTCTCGTGGGTGGATGTTTCCATTTATCCTGTGCTGGCCGCTTATTATCTTGGATACTTCATCCCCGCCTTGCGTCAGGGTGCAACGATCGGGGGCGTGTTTGTCGACAGTACGTGGCTTTCGTTCCTTGTAGCAGTTACTTTAATTTGGCTAGTCTCCGCCTTGAACGTGCGCGGCGCGCGCTTTTCAGGATTGCTCACCAACTGGTTGGGCGTCCTGATGCTCCTGCCGTTAATCGCGTTGACCGTGGTCGGTTTCATGGCATGGTACAAAAGCGGTACAACCATTCATTTGCCTTTCCTACCCGGCGGAGCGGAAGTTAATGTCAGCAATACCATTGGCGCGTTGAGCACAGGCATCTTTGTCGCCATGTGGAATTTCATGGGCTGGGAGCTGCCTGCCGCAGCCGGCGATGAGATCGTCAATCCCAAACGGACATACCCACTGGCGATGGTACTGGTTTTAGTCGCCGCAATCGCGACGTATTCATTGCCGACCCTGGCGGGTTTGTACGGCGGCGCGGGTGCAGATGGCCGTTATCAAATGTGGGGTATTGAAGAATACGAGAGCGGCGAAGGCATTGGTGCTGTTCTTGATGAATATGGAGTTCCTGTTGAGAAGGCGCAATCCTGGGGCGTGGATACTGCCAGCTCGGTCGGATGGGAATTCCCTGATATTGCCCATGCCGTTGCGGATAATTTAATGGGCCAAACCAACGGGACGCTTGCCCTTGCTTTGGGAGGGTTGGTCACATTCTCGGCGGTGTTGAGCATGATCGGTTTGTTCATCGGCAATGGACTCGGCGGAACACGTGTGCCCTTTGCGATGGCGGCAGATGGGATGATGCCGAATTTCATGGTAAAAGTCCACCCGAAGTATGGAACACCTTGGGTTGCAATTTTGTTCTGCGGGTTGATCTATTCCATCTTCTCGCTTTCGGCATTTGCAGCGCTTGTGGTAATTGATGTATTCCTCAACATGCTTGTATTAATGGCGGAATTCTTCGCCATGTGGAAACTGCGCTTTTCAATGCCTGATCTGGAGCGGAAGAAAGTGCCCGGCGGTTATTTTGGATTAACTCTTGTGACACTTGCTCCTGCTCTGATCATCAGCCTCGCAATTTATAGCCAATATACCGAGGAAGGCATGGCTTCCATTTCGTGGGCGCTGGGCGCGATGGTGATCGGCGCGATCCTGTATTTTCCGATCCGCATGTGGATCAAGCCCGGGATTCCAGATGTCGATCCGTTCGTGGCGGGCGATTAATTAGTTGCGCGCCAAAAGCGACTAAAGTCGCCACTACGGTACAATTTTGCAAGAGGTCTAGTATCGAAAGCGCCATATTCCGTAGTAAATAGCAAAAAGACGGTTTAACTCTGGTTAAACCGTCTTTTTTATTGGTTTGTCTGTAAGGTTTGAAAATTTGTTATTGTAATTTGAAGGTTTGTTATTGTAATTTGAAGGTTTGTTATTGTAATCTGAAAGTTTGTTATTGTAATTTGGAAGTTTGTTATTGTAATTTCAGAGTTTGATATTGTAATTTCGGGATTTGTTTCCAGAACGGCGTAAAGTGCGGTAGGAACAGCAGGTGAAAACGAGCAGGGTTGATCAGTTGAGCTCGTTTGATCTGTCGATTCAACCCAATCAATTGCTGAAATCTCGGAGTTCTTCAAGAACTTCGAGGTTTTTCATAGTAGAATCAACCAACCCAAACAAGGAGAATCATTATGCTTTCAGTTGAGATCAAGGAAAATGACAAAACAGTCGGTCTGTTGACCGCCACCGAAAAAGCCTTCAAGACTGGTTCAAAAGGATATTTCGGGATGGGCAAGATCCAGATCGGCGAGAAGCGTTATCAGGTGCAGGTACAGTTGGTGGAGATCGGGTCAAAGCCGAAAGCTGAGGAAGTGGCTTTGAAGGGGGAGTGATGCCCTTCGAAAAAGAATCAGTTTCCAGTTAGGAATAAAACGCTGCGGGTTGTGCAGGAAAAAAACAAGGGGTCGGTTGTTCCTGTCACTTTCGGAAAAGTCAAGTTGTCATAAGTCCACCCGACCTGTATAATTGAAAAATAAATCTATATTGAAGTGGTGGTTGAGTAGCCCTGCGTGTTTTTCGCAGGGCGTATCGAAACCATAACATTCCAAACGGAGGATGCTATGCCCAATGGTTATAACGGTAAGATCCTGCACGTTGATCTTACAAAAGGTTCACTGACTGTAGAGGAACCGAAAGATGCCTTCTACCGCAAGTATCTTGGCGGCAGCGCGATGGGGATGCATTATATTTTGCGTGACATCCCCAAAGGCGCGGATGCGCTCAGCCCTGAAAATGTTCTGACGCTGATGGCGGGCGTGACAACGGGCGCCGCTATTTCGGGTCAGAGTCGATTGAACGCGAATGCCAAGTCGCCGATCAGCGGTGGAATTGGAGACTCGCAGAGCGGCGGATTTTTTCCCGCTGAATTGAAGTTCGCTGGCTTTGACGGAATTGTCATCAAGGGCAAATCTGAGAAACCTGTTTATCTGGCGATCATCGAAGGCAAATTTGAATTGCGTGACGCCGCGCATTTGATGGGCAAACTAACGGGGGAAGTGGACGATATCATTCACAAGGAAGTTGACCCGAAAGCTGAAATCCTACAGCACGGCATCGGCGCTGAAAATGGCGTGCTGTTCTCGTCGCTGTGTTCCATGTCCAACCGCCATAATGGGCGCACAGGCATGGGATTGGTGATGGCATCCAAGAATTTGAAAGCCGTGGTTGTGCGCGGTACGAAGAAAGTTCAACTTGCCGACCAAAAATCTCTGGTTGAATTAAACCGCACGGGACCAAAGATCCTGCCAGAGAATGGCGATATGGACGGACTGGCAAAGTTCGGTACTGCGGTGGTGGTGATGTTCAATAACTCGCTCGGTACCTTACCGACCCGCAACTATAACGAGGGTCAGTTCGAAAGTTGCGAGCCGATCAGCGGTGAGAAAATGGCTGAGACCATTTTGAAAGAACGTGATACTTGCTACGCGTGCGTGGTCAAATGCAAACGCGTGGTTGAAATTAATGACGGACCTTATAAAGTGAGTCCGCGCTATGGCGGGCCTGAATACGAAACGCTCGGTACCTTTGGTTCGTACTGCGGCATTGACGATCTTGCGGCAGTTTCAATAGCGAATCAAGTCTGCAATGAATATGCTGTCGACTCGATCGCGGCTGGCGCAACGATCGCCTTCGCGATGGAATGTTACGAGAAGGGAGTCATCACAAAAGAACAAACTGCCGGCCTTGATCTCAAGTTCGGCAATGTCGATGCGATGATCCAGGCTTTGTATATGATGGTCAAAGGCGAAGGTGAATTCGGCAAGACTCTCGGCATGGGTTCGGAACGCGCCTCCAAAGTTTGGGGCAAAGGCTCCGATGAATTCCTGATCACGGTTAAAGGCGCTGAATCTCCCGCGCACATGCCGCAAGTCAAACGTAGTCTTGCGCTCATCTACGCGGTCAATCCCTTCGGCGCGGATCACCAATCCAGCGAGCACGATCCCTATTACGAAGACGGCATCGGCGATTTCAATTTGGATCGCCTGAAAGTGATCGGCCTCGGTTCACCCCAGCCCGCGTACAGCCTTAATGAAGAGAAAGTCCTCTTTGCGTATGAGACCGAAGTCTTCTACTCGATGATGGACTCAGCCGAACTCTGTCAATTCGTGTACGGCCCCACTTGGACTCTCTACGGCCCCAACGAAACCGTCGAGATGATGAAATCAGTCACAGGCTGGGATCTGACCGTCGAAGAATTGATGACTGTTGGCCGCCGCCGCCTGGATCTTTTCCGCACGTTCAATGCCCGCGAGGGACTCGGACGCAAGGATGACAAACTGCCAAAGAAATTTTTCAAAGCTTTGAGCGGCACCGGCCCGAGCGCGGGCTTCGTTCTGACTCACGAGGAAGTTGATTCTGCCATCGATCATTACTACAAGCTGTCAGGGTACACCTCCGACGGCGTGCCGACCCGCGAGACCTTACAGAAGCACGACATCGAGTGGGCCGCGGAATATTTGCCAGCGTAACAAAATAATCTGGTGGTCGAGTAGGCGGTGCGCGAAGCGGCCCGCCTACTCGACCACCGAGTAACAAGATAACTCTTGAAAACTTGGTGGTCTCGATACATCCCGCAAAATCATGCGGGACTACTCGACCACCAGTGTTTTATGAAACGAGGAAACAATGACCAATCAATTATTTCAAGATAATGCCACCCATATGACTCCCGCATGGAGCCGCATTTTCAATTTTGTGGCCGACCACGCCGAAGGCGCGTACATCTACACCGACGACGGAAAAAAACTGCTCGACTTCACCAGCGGTATCGGTGTCACCAACACGGGTCACTGCCATCCCAAAGTCGTTGAAGCGATTCGCGAACAGGCTGGCTTATTCCTTCACGCGCAGGTCAACATTGTTATTCACAAGCCGATGCTGCAACTCATCGAAGAACTTCGCAAAATTACTCCACCTGCGATGGACAGTTTCTTCTTCGCCAACTCAGGCGCAGAAGCTTTGGAGAACGCCGTTAAGATCGCGCGCGCTGCAACAGGTAAACAAAACATCATCGTCTTCAACGGTTCCTTCCACGGACGCACCGCGCAGACTATGGCACTGACCACTTCCAAAACAGGCTATCGCACCGGTTTTGGTCCACTACCGTCGGGCATTTATGTCGCGCCATTTCCGTATGCTTTTCATTTAAATATGAGCGAAGAACAAGCGAGTCAATATGCGTTAGGTCAACTTGAATATTTGCTCGCCTCACAAACTGCGCCGAAAGATACCGCCGCGATCCTGATCGAATCCGTGATGGGCGAAGGCGGATACATCGTCCCGCCGACATCCTTCATGAAAGGTCTGCGTGAGATTTGCGACAAGCATGGCATCATGCTCATTTTCGACGAAGTGCAATCAGGCTTTGGGCGCACGGGTAAGTGGTTCGCTCTCGAGCATTTTGGCGTTGTCCCTGATATCATCACCGCCGCCAAAGGACTCGCCTCGGGCATGCCGCTCTCTGCCGTATTCAGCCGTACTGACATTATGAAGAAACTGGATGTTGGTTCGATCGGTGGAACATACGGTGGTAATGCAGTCGCCTGCGCGGCTGGTGTGGCAACTATCCGCGCGATGAGAGATGAGAAAATGCTGGAGAATGCCGCTGAGAAAGGAATCCAGCTAATGACGGGTCTGCGAAAATTTCAGGAGGAATATCCAGAGATCGGCGATGTGCGCGGGCGTGGACTTATGGTCGGCACTGAATTCATCATTGATGGCAGTCAGGCAAAAGCCAAACAACTGGTCAAAGATATTATTCACTCCGCCGAAGAAAAAGGCATGTTGCTGCTTTCGTGCGGCACGTATGACAATACCCTGCGTTGGATCCCGCCATTGAATGTCACATCCGAACAGATCAATGACGGTTTGAATATTTTTGGCGAAGCATTAAAGGAAAGCGTAAAGTAGTCGAAATTTGAAGTTACGAGATTTTTGACTATTTCATTCAGAGTATAATTTTCACCAGAGGCAACCATGACACTTAATACTCTCGAATCCAGCGCTAGACGATTATTTCCCAACCGCAAGCCCGAGCAGGTAATTGCAGAATTACTGCTTGAAAAGGCGCAAAAAAATCTCATTAAGTATCAAAGCATGGCGCGTCAATTTCAGGAAAAATATAAAGAAACATTTGAGGCTTTCCGCAAGAAAATGCTTCAAGCGAAATTAAATTCCACTGCCGAGCAGGATTATTTTGACTGGGAACTCGCGGTGACAGGTATTGAAGATATGCAGGATGAGATCAAGAAACTTAAACCGTTGAGTAAAAAAGCATGAATGTTCCAGATCTTGCAAGTGGCTTGCAGAGGGAATTAAAACGCCGCAAGTATTTTGTTAGCCTGGAAATACTTGACCAGACCTTGAACATCATAAAAGCGCATTTGTATATTTCTAATGACGGTTTGAATATTTTTGGCGAAGCGTTAAAGGATGTGGTTGGTTGACTTCCTATACCTGAAAAAACCCGATATTCTTTTTCGTTGAGTTGTTAAATTCAGGGTCGTCAATTCCAAAGATATCAGCCAGTGTCATACTGCCCTCGATATTGTCATGCCCGAGTTTTTTTGTAAGGAAGGCTGTTTTTTCGGGAGACAAAGGTGCAAAGTTGTATTTTGCGATCATCCTTCCCTTCCTAAGCAAGGCCTTATCGATACGGTCAATATCTGTGTTGAAGGTGCAGATAACCTTGATGTTCAGAAAGTCACTGAATAGGCCATCTGTTAATTGAAGGATGGTTGAAACAACTGATGCATCAGAAGCATGATCACGGGAAACGATCACCTTTTCAGCGTCTTCGATCACAAGGACTGAATTTTTGTTATGCAAAAGAAATGTGATAAAGGAAGGCCTCAGGAGTTCTTTAACAAAGTCGTTTTGAATAAAGATGAAGTCCTTGTCCTTGAATCTGCAGATCAGGCTTTTAATGTAGCTTGTCTTTCCAGTCCCAGGTTCACCGTGTAGTAAAATGATGCCCGCTTCCTTCTTTTCCATGGATTTTGAGATGATCGAGTCGATCTCAGAAAAATCATCGTTATATAACTCGTTGATGTTGACAGATCTGAAATCGAGTGTGTTTACATTTTCGGTGTAAAAACCGCCATCTCCTGCGACCAACACCTTGAAACTCGGCATTTTTTGAGCCCCGAACGTGGATCGAAGGCTGTGGTTTGTCTCAAGCACCCATTTTTCAGATTCGGGGCGGTCGATGTTGTACAAAAAATTGATCTGGATCATTTTGGATAGGGCTAGAAAATGGATCAGCATCTGACCCGATTCACTTTTGAATACATATTCATTTGCATAATCATTCGATATGATTGCGTCATTTGAATCGTCAGTGATCCAGTTTTTGAAGATTGGAATAAAGTCAAACTTTTCCATCTTGATATGGTTTAATACAGTATCCACGACTTCCTTTGATCCCTCCGACGGTAAAATAACTTTTACCGCCGATGGAAAAATGCTGAAGCAAACTGTGAAATATGGAAATAATTTAAAACGATTATTCTGATTAAATGAGTCGAGTAAGTTGCCGAGTATCGGATCTTCCATGGATTGCGCCTCCTGAATTTTTTCGAAAAAAAGATATAAGACGGTTTGTGAAATTCAAACCCCGCGTGGAGAACTACTATACAGCCGTTCAAATATTTTGGCAATACCGTGTATTGGGTAATAATATACGAATTTTATTTCACTGGTGAAAAAAATGTCCAACATTCCCACGCTAGATCGTTCCCGTCTCGAATCCTTGCTTCAGCAGGAAGAACAACTTTTTCATAAGGATCATCCCAAATCATACGAACTCTACCAGCGCGCGCGCAAGTCATTACATGGCGGTGTGCCAATGCTTTGGATGATCCGTTGGGCGGGCTCGTTTCCGATATTTGCAAAGGAAGCCAAAGGCGCACATTTCACTGATGTCGATGGTCATGATTATATTGACTTCTGCCTCGGTGACACTGGCGCAATGACAGGCCATTCACCAGATGCAACAGTCAAAGCCATCACGGAGCAAATTCAAAAAGGCATCACGCTCATGCTTCCGTACGAAGATGTGATTTGGGTGGGCGAGGAATTGCAGCGCCGTTTCAAACTTCCCTACTGGCAGTTTGCCCTGACTGCCACTGATGCGAATCGTTTTGTATTGCGCATGGCGCGTCATATTACTGGACGCCCGAAAATTCTCGTTTTCAATTATTGTTATCACGGCTCGGTGGATGAAGCCTTCATCACGATGGATGAAGAAGGCACGCCGATGTCACGTCTTAACAACTTGGGGCCGCAAATTGATCCGCGAGAAACTTCCAAGGTAATTGAGTTCAACGATATCGCCGCGCTTGAAACCGTGCTATCCTCGCGTGATGTGGCCGCCGTCCTCGCCGAGCCCGTCATGACCAACATCGGTATCATTCATCCACAACCTGGTTATCATGATGCACTGCGCGAATTGACTCGAAAATATGGGACCTATCTCATCATCGATGAGACACACACGATCTGCGCTGGTACTGGCGGATACACCGCTTTGCACGGTCTTCAGCCTGATTTCCTGACCCTCGGCAAACCTCTCGCTGGAGGAGTGCCCGCCGCGATCTACGGTTTCACCGAAGAAGTGGCACAAGCCTTCAGCGCAAAACTTTCAGTCGAAGACTCAGATGTGAGCGGAATCGGCGGCACACTCGCAGGTAACGCTTTATCCATTGCGGCGATGAAAGCCACTTTGGAGAATGTATTAACAGAAGAGTTTTATGCAAAGGCAATTGCATTGCAGGAAAAATTTACAGCAGGTGTTGAAGGTGTGATTAAGGAATTTGAATTGCCGTGGATCGTAAAACAACTAGGCAACCGCTCTGAATATTGGTTTCGTCCCAACCCGCCAAAAAATGGCGGGCAGGCGGCCGCTGCCATTGACCCCGAACTCGATCGTTACATGCATCTTTTTGCCCTCAATCGTGGCATTCTGTTGACACCTTTCCACAATATGGCACTTATTTCACCAGAGACAACACAGGAAGATGTGGATTATCACACCAAAGTTTTCCGCGAGGCAGTCCTGTCTCTTTTTGGATAAAATAAAAAGTCATTGAGCTGGTTTTTGATTTGTTGGCATGATGTATAATGTGATGTATAGTCACAGGAGTATCTTATGTCACAGATGATCCGCAAGCAAATTTATATTCAAAAGAGTCAGGAAGAACGGCTCAAGCGCGTGGCGGAGGCGCGTGGTGTGAGTGAAGCTGAGATCATCCGCCGCGCATTGGAAAATGAACTCAAGCACGCTGGGTATCGTCTCGCGTATGACGATGAAGCGTGGGCAAAAGCATATCAGTTCATGCTAGATATGGAAAAACGCCTCCCCGTCGCTCGTCAAAAACGTAGTTGGACGCGCGAAGAACTCTATGAAGAACGTATGAAACGCCATGACCGAAATACTAATTGATACCAATGTCTTGGTTTATGCCCATGACCTGGCTGAACCAGAAAAGCGCAAGCAAGCCCTGCGCGTGATCTTTGAGTTACAGCAATCCCGTTTGGGTTGCCTGAGTGTTCAATGTATTTCAGAATTTTTCAATACAGTTACGCGCGGTAAATCTCCCATGCTGGATATTCAGGAAGCAATCGAGCAGGCACATGTTTTGATTAATTCTTTTCCCGTTTTTCCGCTGACGCCCATGGTCGCAACCAATGCCATGAAAGGCGTAAAGGAGCACAGTCTTGCATTTTACGATGCGCAAATTTGGGCTTGCGCTCATTTGAATCAAATCCCTGTAATTTTCAGTGAAGATTTTTCTGATGGACAAACCCTTGAAGGTGTCCGTTTCGTGAATCCTTTTGCAGAAATTTTTGATTTGGAGAAATGGTTATGAGTCAAATTTGGCGGATCAATGTACGAACACAGGAGCTCAAACGTGAACCTGCTCCTGCTTCCTGGCAGCGCCTCGGCGGGCGCGGACTGCTCGCGCGTATTCTCGTAGATGAAGTGGATGCGAAATGCGATCCGCTTGGCGCAGAAAATAAATTGATCTTTGCACCCGGTCTATTAGTTGGGCATATCCTTTCATCCACCGATAGAATTTCCATTGGTGGTAAGTCCCCGTTGACTGGTGGAATTAAAGAAGCCAATGCGGGCGGACGCACTGGTTATCACATGGCTTTCATGGGTATCCACGCGCTCATTATTGAAGATGCTCCAAATGAAGATAGCTACTGGGTTTTGCATCTTTCTTTGAACGGCGCGAAATGGGAAAAAGCAGACTATATTACTGGTTTGGGCGTCTATGAAACTGCGCCAAAACTGTTGGAAAAATATGGCGATAAAGTTGCGATCGCGTTGATCGGTCCCGGCGGTGAAATGCGGATGAAGTCTGCGGGCATTCAAAATATTGATAAAGATAAAATCCCGTCACGTATTGCCGCTCGCGGCGGACTCGGCGCGGTGATGGGCTCGAAGGGATTAAAGGCTATAGTATTCGATCATGCCGGTGGGCAGAAACCTGCCATCGCGAATCCAGAAGCGTTTAAAGTCGCACAGAAAGACTACACCAAGTCAGTCATGGATCATCCGCAGTCAGTCACGTATCGTGATTATGGTACTGCGGCCATGGCGCAAATGACTCAACGTTTTGCGGCTTTAACAGTTCATAATTTTTCGCGCGGCACGTTTGATAATGTAGAAAATATCAGCGGCGAGACATTGCGCGAGTTTACGTTGACGCGCGGCAAGCCGTCTGACCCGGCGCATGCCTGCATGGCAGGCTGCACGATCAAATGCTCGAATGTCTTTGGCGGGGAGGATGGAAAAATTATCGTCTCGCCGTTGGAGTATGAGACCATTGGTTTGATGGGCACGAATATTGATATAGATTCTCTCGATTCAATTGGCCGCTTGAACTGGCACGTCAATGATCTGGGACTTGATTCAATTGAAATTGGAGGCTCGCTTGGTGTAGCCGCTGAAGCAGGTTTAATGAGATGGGGAAGCGAAGAAGATGCTCAGAAGTTGATCGATGAGATTCGCGCGGGCACAGAGCTTGGTCACATCCTCGGCGATGGCGCTGTGAGTGTTGGTAAAAAATATAATATTGAACGAGTGCCTGCCGTGAAGGGACAGACCATGTCAGCCTACGAGCCGCGTTCGATCAAGGGCACCGGCGTGACGTTTGCGACAACTCCGCAGGGTGCGGATCATACCTGTGGATTGACCATCCGCGCGCAGGTCAATCATCTCGACCCAACACAGCAAAGAGAAGCATCGTTGAATGCGCAATTAAATATGGCTGGTTACGATACTATCGGGGCTTGTATCTTTGCTGGCTTTGGATATGCCGCTACTCCCGATGGAGTGGTTAAACGTCTGCTCAAGGCGCGTTATGGCTGGGATGATCTGCCTGATAATATTTTGCAAGCGTTAGGAAAAGAAACCATTAAGCTGGAGCGTGAGTTCAACAAACGTGCAGGCTTCACCGCAAAAGATGATCGCCTACCTGAATGGATGACGAAGGAAGCCATCCCTGAAAACGGATCAGTGTTTGATGTGAGCGAGGATGTGCTCGATCATATTTTTGACGGGATAGAATAAAAAACCTCCGAGGTCTTTAAGACCTCGGAGGTTTGCTTTTAACTTTTATTCATTCGATTTTGATAGATCAACAATCCCACCGCGCCAAATAATATGGATGTGATGATGCCTTCATTGGTGGGGGTGAAGATAGGCGCCATCGAACTGTTGACTTTGATGAAGCCATTGATCAATAACGGCATACTTAGCGCATTGATTACATTATGCAGAACGAAGACAGGCCAGACAGATTTACTCACCAGCCGTAATTCTCCGAAAAGAATGGCGGTTGGGAACATGGCGAATAATCCAATGGCGAGAAAAACGGGGATGCTGGTTGTAATGGATGACATCAATATATTGCGGTCAAGGAAATAATAATAGTAAGGCAAATGCCATGACCACCATAGAATACCGACGATCACATGATTCAATAATGGATGAATTTTTGTGGCTTCCAGCCTCGGAGTCAAATATCCGCGCCAGGCAAATTCCTCGAAGATGTTCTTCATCAGCGAACCGATGAGCATGACACCCGCCGCCGAGAGATAGCCGTCGAAACTGTCCGCGCTGACAATGCCGAGGAGCGCACCCAGACCAAAAGTTAAGAGAGCCGCGAGCGGATAGACCAGAATCGCCGCCAGATACCACTTCCAGCTTGAGATGAGATTCAATCCAAAGCCAGCATCCTTCCAGCCATCCCCGCCGAATGCGCGCAGAAAAATCCCAACGAGTGCGGGAGATGTGAGCCAGACCAGCGCGCCTAGGCTTTGCATAGGCGGTTGGGTGTTGCCTGTGACGGTGTTGAGCCAAATGCCGAGCCAGCCGCCACCAACGGTGAAAAGCGCGACTATGATAATGTTGCGAATTGTTTTGTTCATTGTTTCTCCGCTATTATTCACTTGAATGTTAAAATAAAATTGACAGACTGAAACGGTCTGTCAATTTTGAGCCCGAGAGAAACACGCATTGAGCCACCTGTGGGATACGAACCCACGACCTGCTAATTACGAATTAGCTGCTCTACCAGCTGAGCTAAGGTGGCGTTTTTTATAGCGGGCGGGATTATAAAGGAAAGCATCTAAACCCGCAAGTTTTCAGCTTTACATGTTGTCTGTGTCTTGGGAATAAAATATTATGCTTCGTATTGCTATGCTTTCTTATCACACCTGTCCACTGGCAACGCTGGGCGGAAAAGATACCGGCGGAATGAATGTCTACGTTCGCGATCTGACGCGTGAGTTGGGGCGAATGGGCGTTCATGTGGATGTCTTTACGCGTTCGCAGGATGAGCACGTTCCGCACGTTGTCCACGAGTTGGGATTTGGCAACCGCGTGGTGCATGTGCCGTCAGGGCCTGAAACCCCCAAGGCCAAGAATGAACTCGCAAATTTCATCCCCGAGTTTGTGGAGGGCATCAAACAATTCGCCATTGATAAAGGGATTCACTATGATGTGATCCATAGTCATTATTGGATGTCTGGTTTGGCGGCGGAATCATTGAGCGATGCTTGGGGCGGGACTCCCATCGTGCACATGTTCCACACTTTAGGTGAAATGAAGAACCGTGTGGCACGTTCGGAGAGTGAACGCGCGGGCGAGGATCGACTCAAAGGCGAGAGACAGGTGCTCGGTCGGGCAGATCGGATCATCGCTGCCACGATAGCTGAGACGACACAGTTGAGATTCCTCTACCGAGCACAATCTCGCAAGCTGGTTATCATTCCACCAGGCGTAGATACGAGTCATTTTTATCCGATCCCAACAGATGAGGCGAAGCAATTTCTTGGTTTGAAACCTGAGAATCGAATGGTGCTTTTTGTCGGGCGCATTGAACCGCTCAAGGGCGTGGATACGTTGATCCAGGCGATGGCTTGTTTGGATATGCAAGAGATACATCGTCCCGTTCATCTTGCCGTCATTGGCGGTGAGCCAAACGTGATCCCCGAAGATATGACCGAAGAAATGACTCGCCTGCAGAAATTGTGTGATGAAATGTTTATGGGCGGGATGGTGGTCTTCCTCGGCAAGCGTGGACAGGATACGCTTCCATATTATTATTCCGCGGCGGAAGTGGTCGTGATGCCTTCGCTGTATGAATCTTTTGGGATGGTGGCGCTCGAAGCCATGGCTTGCGGAACGCCAGTCATCGCCTCAGAAGTGGGTGGGCTTGGCTATCTTGTCCAAAACGATGTGACAGGATACACGATCCCCGATAGTGACCCCGAAGCGCTGTGCGATAAACTTTCGACGTTGTTAGGCGCTGCAAATCTGCGTGAGACGATGGGGCTGCGCGCCGCTGAATACGCATTGGATTATGCCTGGGAAAAAATCGCCGCGCGGATCGTGGAAGTTTATGTGGATGTGATAGGTAACAAAGCGTAATAAAATTCTTCGTTTGAAATGAATCAAAAATGCTTTGCAAGTTTTATCCTTGCAAAGCATTTTATCTACTCCTTGATCTTCACAAAAAATCCGCCCGTATCTTTTTCGTGAATTTCAAATTGATCCTTGAATTTCATCATCATCTTCGAAAGTTGTTTGTGACCATACGTGCGCGGGTCAAAGCCTGGGTCAAGTTGATAAAGTGCATTCCCCATGTTTGCCAGTGACGCCCAGCCATCCTGCTGAACCGCCATTTCAAATGCCTGAGTCAGCAATGGTACAGGGTCAACTTCCTCTTTTTCATCTTTGATTTTCTTTGTCCCATCTTTTGGTTTGCTGATTTGTTTTGCAACAACCTTTTTATCTGTCACCAGATTTTCAGTATAAACAAATACATCGCATGCGTTGACGAAAGGCTTGGGCGTTTTCTTCTCGCCGATGCCCATCACAAAAATGCCGGTCTCTCGAATGCGGGTAGCCAATCGAGTGTAATCACTGTCAGAAGAGACGAGGCAAAACCCATCCACCACGCTGGCGTGCAGGATGTCCATCGCGTCAATGATCATTGCGCTGTCGGTGGCGTTCTTGCCGATCGTATAGCGGAATTGTTGAATGGGTTGGAAGGCGTGAAAGTTCAATGTTTCTTTCCACGAATTCATGCTGGAAGTTGTCCAGTCACCGTAAATACGGCGCACGGTCACTTGTCCGTAGCGGCCAGATTCGACGAGCATTTGGGAAAGCAAACCCGCCTGAGCATTATCGCCATCGATCAGCATGGCGATCTTGTTACGTACAAGGGATTGGATTTTTTCTTCTGTCATGATGACAATTATACACTTCTTAAGACCCGACAGGATTTATGGAAACCAGTCAAGTTTGTTTGATACAAACCTTTACCAAACCTTTACACTTGCTTTATGATAAAGAAAAAAAAATAGTAGAGAATCTCACTATGACAAAAATCCTTGTAATTGATGATGAACCTTCCATTGTGACGCTTGTTCAAGCTTATTTGAAACCTGAAGGATACGAAGTCTTCACCGCGACAGATGGTCCTTCGGGACTTAAAGCTGTGCGCGTTTTCAAACCCGACCTGATCGTATTGGATGTCATGCTGCCCGGAATGGATGGATTGGAATTGCTTTCGCGCCTGCGTCGTGAGTCGCAGGTGTATGTTATTTTATTAACTGCCCGCACTGAGGAGACTGACAAGATCGTCGGCCTCTCTGTCGGTGCGGATGATTACATGACGAAACCGTTCAGTCCGCGCGAGTTGGTGGCAAGAGTCAAGGCAGCGCTAAGACGCATTCAGACAGGATCAGGCTCGGGCGTGGAAGGATCTGTGCTGGCTTTTCGTCATGTCCGAGTTGATACAGGCGCGCGTCAAGTCACAGTAGATAATGATCTCATTGATCTTACAGCCAGCGAATTTGACCTCCTGCTTGCGCTCGCCGAGAATCGCGGACGTGTTCTTTCACGTGAGCAATTGCTCGAGCGCGTCTGGGGCGGATCGTATTTTGGTGAAATGCGCGTGGTGGATGTTCATCTTGGACATGTCCGCCAAAAATTAGGAAACCCTGATCTGATCGCTACTGTGCGCGGTGTTGGCTATCGTTTTGACGACGAACCTTTATAAAACTGGTGACCTATGAAAATCATTCGATCGCATTTAGGTATTAAATTATTCCTTTCATATTT
>JAPLGS010000009.1 GCA_026390015.1 Chloroflexota bacterium
AAAAACAGCCTGCCCGGAGAGGAGGTTTTTGTCACTTTGGCAAAAGGTATCCGTGAATGGGTCGCCTATGCAGAGTTGTCCGATTTTCCCGCCGATCTTTTTGAGGAACAGGACGACGCCACCCAGGAGATGAAAACCATCCATGAGGAGTCCGCATCGAGATTGGGGCAATTGACTTTGGAACTGCAAACCCTGGCCAACAAGGTTGATGCTTTAAAAAATGAGCGCGAACAAAAAATAGCATCCAGCCTTTGGTTTAAATCCGTTCATGTCAGCCTCACCGCCTATCAGGAGCTTGTCAAAGAGTACCAAGGCAAAGAAAATACCCTTGCCGACTATGGCAAATGGGTGCAACAGAGAGGGATGTTGCAACTGGACCTACGTAAGATGGACTCCCTGCGTAGCGATCTGGGTGCTGTGCAACAAGAGGTTGATACGGTATGGCAACAATTTATTGCGCTGCGCGAGGAGTTGGTCAATAAAAGGCGAATTTTTATTGACAGCGTAATCGGCACCAATTCATTCGTACGCATGGAATTGGTGCCATTTGGCGATGTAACCACGCTGGAAGAGGATTATCGATCATTGCTGGAGCTTAGAGGGGATGTTTTTGCTGATTCGGTATGTGAAAAATTCGAATCCGACATAAACAAATCCAGGGGAATTTTGTGCAAGTTTGACCAATGGGAGCCATCTAAGACCCATGAAGCTGATTTGCCAAAACTCATTGCCGATATCAAGACAAAAACCATAAACATTGCGGAAGGCAAAGAATTAGGCAATCACGGAGCCTTTAACAAGCGGCTGAAAGAGTTGCATAAAAACAAACCAGCCACCTTTGACAGTCTGGACTGCTGGTGGCCAGAAGATCAATTGCGGGTCAAATATGCCAAAGATCCCTCCTCGGGAAAATTTGATGATCTGGAAAAAGGTTCCGCCGGACAAAAAGCAGCCGCCATCCTCGCCTTCCTGCTCAGTCACGGCCAGGAACCATTGATCATTGATCAACCCGAGGACGACCTGGATAATGCTCTGATTTATGACCTGATCGTCAAACAGATTCATGAAAACAAAAACCGTCGCCAGATGATCATCGTCACCCACAACCCCAACATCGTCGTCAATGGTGATGCCGAACTGGTACATGTCATGGAGTTCAAGTCTGGACAGGTGGTCCTCGGTCAACAAGGGGGACTGGAAGAAGTACCCATCAGAGAAGCGATTTGCACCATCATGGAGGGTGGACGCGAGGCCTTTGATAAACGCTACCGACGGTTGGAGGTTTAATCATGTTCGATACCACCGATGAATTATTAAATCAAATCAGATTGGGGGAAGATTCCGTCCTGGAATTGAAAAATCTGGAATACAAAGGCCTTCAGGTCTCCTCCCCCCACCGGGAGAGCATGGCGGACGAACTTGCGGCCATGGCCAACACCACCCATGGTGTCCTGGTGTTGGGGGTGGATGACAAGTCACGCTCCATTGTGGGAATCCCCCTGGAAAAATTGGATGCCGTTGAAACCTGGGTGGGAAATATTTGCACCGATTTATTGAAGCCCCCCCTGTTTTGCCTCATTCGCAAGATTTCCGTCACGACAGAGGAGGGCTCTCAACGGGTTATCGTGCGTATTGACGTGCCAAAAAGTCTTTTTGTCCATCAAAGCCCAGGGGGATACTTCCACAGAATAGGGGGCTCGAAACGGCAGATGACCCCTGATGTTCTCTCCCGACTTTTCCAGCAACGAAGTCAGACGCGGATCATCCGGTTTGATGAGCAGGCGGTGGCCAAGGCCGGTAAAGAGTGCCTTGTCAAAACACTTTGGGAAAAATATAAAACACCATTATCCCCTGTGGCTGATGAAGAGTTTTTATTCAAACTCAAGCTTCTCGTCCAGGACGAGGATGGTGAAATTTACCCAAGCGTCACCGGTATATTAATGACCTGCGAAAAGCCTGAGAGTTACATCCCGAATGCTTTCATCCAGGCAGTTTGCTACCGGGGCACGGAAAGAAGCGGGGCTTATCAAGTGGATGCCAGGGATATCACCGGACCCCTGGACGTTCAAATTTATGATGCTTGCAGCTTTGTTGAGAAAAACATGAAAATTCATGCCATAAAAAATCCGGCCAGGCAGGAAATTCCTCAATATGCCATGCAGGCGGACTTTGAGGCCATTGTGAATGCAGTGGCCCACCGCGACTATTCCATTTACGGTTCCAAAATCAGGTTACACATGTTTTCTGACAGAATAGAACTTTTTTCACCGGGCTCCATCCCCAATACCATGACCATCGATACTCTCCCTCTCCGTCAGGCGGCGCGCAACGAGTTGATTTCCAGCCTACTGGCCCGCTGTCCCATGCCCCTCAAGGAATACTGGGGAAAACGTGAATTTCTTATGGATAAACGCGGCGAAGGTGTCCCCATTATACTTTCCGAAAGTGAAAAACTCTCAGGGAAAAAACCCAGTTATCTCCTTATAGATGACTCCGAGCTAATGTTGACCATTCTGCCTGCATCTCCACCCTGTTAGAGTTAAAGTAATAAAAAATCAATACCTTGGGGGGGCCTCCCCATTTTTTAAAAGTTTAAAAAATGCTATTTGTGGAGAACAACCCCATGACCAATTGGCGCGATGCAATCCTGAAAGAGTTCATTCCCCACGTCGCCCGTTTAACCCTGGTGGCCGACCCGGACAACCTGCTGGTGGAAGAGGTCATCCAGCAAGGACTTGGCGACCGGGGATTCCAGGTGGTGCGCTTTGAGGATGCCATGGCCTTCCGCTTTGTTTACGAATCCAAATTTCGCTGCCGTTGGGACCGGGGCGAAAGTGGTGATTTGGTGGTGGTCCTGGCGGGGGATGCCAATGCCAGGAAGGATCTGCCCTTTGGTCTGTTAACGGCTGGCCGTTCCCTCTCTTTTGGGCTGGCCGCATTGTTTCCAGGGTTGAGTTATCCGGTGGTGGCTTCCCTGGACATTGGGGATTTGGATCTTTTGGTGCAGGCCATGGCCCACCATCCGGGAGAGGCCATGGGAGAGACCAACACTAAGGATTTTATTCTCCGCCACGTATTCCAAATCGC
>JAPLGS010000034.1 GCA_026390015.1 Chloroflexota bacterium
CCACAGTCGCGCCGTGTCGGGTTTACCGTCCGATCTCCCTGCCATTTGCTACCATTATCAGCGTGTTCGTCCCGATGTTCAAACACTCTCGGATAATAGACGCCCTGGAGACTCGTTTGCGTGATGTGCCAGACTGAAAGTCAGGTACATCACTCAGCCGCTCGGCCAGACTCTCAAGTTTGGCATTCATGGACGGTGAAATCCGAAAGCTGATAGTGATGCTTTCAATTTCAGACATGCTTGGAAGCGTCATTTGCAGGTGTTGATAGGTGAAATCTTGCGTCGCTGGTGCGCTCATGCCTATGACAAGCTCGATAATATTCCGTATTGGTAGGCGGTTGCAAGATTCAGATAATGGAGATGAGGAAAAATTTGGCAGTCCGAAGAGGATGCCACCCTGTCCGCACCAGTCGTGCCGTGTCGGGTTTTTCCCCTGGCACCAAAGGGGGGGGCAGGAACCCGGTATTCTGCGACCGTGCACCACACAGGCGCAACTCGAAACGCCGTCGTCAACGTTCCAGGCGGCGGCATTCATTTTACCCACCATTTGACCACTGGTTCGCATCCTTGTCGCCTTCACAGCAACCGACTTTAACATCCAACATAAAGAAATAGCAGGAAAATTCTATTCTCCCATCTCCCACACGGCAGACCAACCCAGACCCAGATTGACATCCGTCGCGTCGTGTTCAAGTTTGATCTATCACGACTAAAATGGTACTGTATTCTAATCGGAGTGCCAGCTATTTCCCTGAACAGGGAAGTTCCTTGGCGCAAATAATATTCATGATCTATCAGAAGGTCAAAAGATGCTATAAATATTCCAAGTCGCAGAGGTGATCCGGGTAATGTTTCATTATAGGTTTGAGATTAAAGATGAAAAATGGTATAGAATTACAATAGGCGTATTCGAGGAGAGCAATAATCCTCAAATAGAGTTGCCAATCATCTCAGAAAGCGAAATTCCAATCATTAAAAAAGCCGTCGCCATGATTTACAAAATGTCAAACAACAGCAATAAGGAATTTACCAGCTTTTCAGAACGACTAGATTTTTTAAAAACAAAACTTCAAGGCATCATGACAGCACCATTAGACCCCTTGCCAGAATCTGTCGAATCGGATGGTCACGATCAATCAGCAACCGCTTCTAATGTCGTTCCCTTCAGATCCCCAAGGAGTTCCGGTGAGACTTGACAGGTTTTCATTTTTTTCTTTGAAAGTGGATGCCTGACCCCTAGTGCATCAGTCACGCCGTGTCGTGTTTTTTCCATCTGTTGTAAGAAGTGGGCGGTTGCCAGTGTCGTGCGACTGTGCGGCGTTAGGTATGACTTGGGTCAGAGTGGTCGGATAAATTTTCATTAACTCGCCAAACTGATGGGGCAGATGTTTCCTGATTTTTCAATGCCAAACAGTCATCCCATCGGTTTAGCGTGCTAATAACTTTTTAATGCATGGCTGGATATCGGAAACCTTGGCTCGTTGCAGGACGCGCAACAAAGCATGGGAAAGATACTGAATTTGAAACCGTTGAGCCAACGTTACCTCCATGTGACACAACAGGTGAGCGGTCATCTCAACGTCGGCCTGTGCGCGATGGGCCTTGCCAGTGTTGGGAAGGTTGGCAAAGGTGGCCAGGGTTCCCAGCTTGTGATTGGGCGCAGTGGGATAAACTCGTCTGGCGACAAGCATGGAGCAGGCAAATTCTTGTTGGCGTTTTCGACCAATCAAAGCCAACTCTGAGTCCCAAAACTTGCGAGCAAAAGATGCATTGTGAGCAACTAACGGCAGATCCCCCACAAAATCGGCTACTTCCTGCATCACCCTGGCAGCAGAAGGCGCACGGCGCACCATCTCATTGGTAATGCCTGTCAAGTCTGTGATAAAGGCTGGAACATATACACCAGCATTCATGAGACTTTGATATCGACGTTCAATATGCCCATTCCGAAAAATAATAGCCGCAATTTCAGTAGCACGCGCCCCCTCGCCAGGTGAAAGTCCTGTAGTTTCAAAATCGATAATGGCAATAGACTCCGCACTATCTGCTGTTTGCTTTTCATAAGCTAATCTTGGCGGGATCAAGATTGTTGTGGGACAGATAGTTATTTACAATATTGGCAGTTTGCCTGGCAATTGACATGATTAACCTCTAATAAAATTTGGGTGGCCGGTTGACCAACCTCTACAAAACTCACCACCCGACCCAGGTTTGCACACCCTCTTGCCACCCAACTTGCCCACCAAACCCGCCACCGGACCCAGGTTCGAACCATTTTTTGCTTTTCCGCCGACCATCTTCCTTTTCGAACGGGTCAAATATTAGGGACCCATGATAAACGTTGCGGCAGTAAGGCTGAAGGCGGATCCGGTTTTGTCGGACCCGCAAGGGGCGGGTCAACAGGTTTTGGAGAATACTGGCCGAGAGAGAAGAAAAAGTCAAAGTTTGACGTTCGCGGGTCCGACCCCAACCGAAATATTTTTCGAACCACGACGGCTAACTCTTGGAAATGTTGGGCTTTTTTAAACGACAACGGCCACCCTGGTGGGTGGCCGTTGAAGGGAGAAAACCCTGTAAAATCAAAATGGTGGAGCAGGGGCTACCCATATCGAACAATTCTCCAGAGCAATTTTCGGCCAAATTTGGGCGAAATGGAGAATTTTCCGTATTTTTTCTTGACAGCCAAGATGGCGTTTTTCTTCCTAATCTATTGAAAAATCTCTTCTATTTTTTCGGCACGGAAAATTCTCTTACTCCAGCTTTTCAGAGTGTCCATATCAGCTTGAGAAAGTTTGGAACGTACCCAGTCGGGCACTGAACCAAAACGTTCTCCCAGAAGGTCAAGCAGCATTTCCATTCTGTCCTCCCGCTTGCCTTTCTGCTCACCCTTCAGTTCATACTCCAGTGCCCATTTTTCAACACGCGTTGCCAACATGATCACCACCTCCTGAAAGTTTTCGGGAACGGCAGACGGGGTATCCACCTTGAGTCGGGTCAACCCTGCCAACAGCAATTCCCGGAACAAATGTTTGACTGGCGGGCCGTCCGGGTGATTCTCGAACCACGCTGCTGCATCCTGGGCCGCACGCACCATATCTTCCGGGTCGGTCGGATGTTCCATCCGGAAGAGGATAGCGGACAAATAAGGGCTACCTTCCACTCGATGTTCAAGTTTTTTCCAGCTTGACATCATTGCGGGGGTCTGGGGGGGCTCAGCCCCCCCAGCGGGGTCCAGGGGCAGAGCCCCTGGTGGGGTC
>JAPLGS010000161.1 GCA_026390015.1 Chloroflexota bacterium
ACAGATCAACGATACCTATGGCCACGCCACGGGCGATGAAGCACTCAAACTGACCATCCAAACTGTTTGCACCAAACTCCGTTCTGCCGACCAGATCGGGCGCTATGGCGGTGATGAATTCGTCATCCTGTTACCACAAACCAGCGCGCAGGATGCGTTGCCCCTCGCAGAGCGCATCCACGCCAGTATCGCCGTAATGCGATTGGATACTGACAGAGGTGCGCTCACGCTCACGATCAGCATCGGCATCGCTCAATCGATCCACGACGCATTGCAAGCGGATACGGTCGAAGCTCTGCTCCACCGTTCCGATATAGCATTGTATGCCGCCAAACAAGCCGGGAAGAATTGCACCAGGATCTACGGTGAATTGACACAAATGAAATAACAAAAAGCCTGACGCAAAGTGGCGTACCGGATAATTCCCCTCATCCCCAACCCTTCCTGCAAAAGGGGTGGGGGAGCGCGCTCCAGAAATGATGAAGAAAAGATCCACGATAAAGTTTTTGGGGGTTTCAAAAAAAGAACGCAACCCCATCCATATAACAAGCCATTCATGTTTTTATAAATTTGAACGAATCATGTTAAACTGTTTCGCATGACACTCCCATTTCCCCCCACTGGAAAATCAAAAGATGAAGTCCTTGCCGCCATGCGGTCCGCGCGCGATGGAGATGTGCAATGGCAAAAGGGACGCGCTTTCAGCCTGGTCTATCATGCCGGTAAAGAGGTGGATGACCTGCTGAAGGAAGCGTCCCTTTTATTTTTCTCCGAGAATGGTTTGAACCCGACCGCCTTTCCGTCATTGCGAAAATTTGAAACAGAAATCGTTTCGATGGCGGCTTCACTTTTGGGCGGAGACGACCAGACCGCAGGCACGGTCACATCCGGGGGAACAGAATCCCTTTTGATGACGGTCAAGACCGCCCGTGATTGGGCGCGTAAAAATCGGCCTGAGATCAAACAACCGGAAATGATCCTGCCGCTCAGCGCACACCCAGCCTTTGAAAAAGCCGCGCAATACTTTGATGTAAAACCCGTCCGCACCGCGCTGAGGGCTGACCAGCGCGCCGACGTCGAATCGGCCCGTAAAGCTGTCACAGCCAATACCATCCTGATGGTGGGCTCTGCCCCGGCATATCCCCATGGAGTGATCGATCCGATCCGCGAGATGGCGGTGATCGCACTCGAACATGGCTTCCTCTTCCATACAGACGCCTGCGTCGGTGGATTTATGCTGCCCTTCGTGCGAAAGCTCGGCTACCGTGTGCCGGACTTCGATCTGTCAGTAGCGGGTGTCACTTCAATTTCAGCCGACCTGCACAAATACGCGTATGCCGCCAAGGGCGCATCCGTTATTTTATACAAGACTGCCGAACTGCGCCGCCATCAAATGTTCGTCTCGATCAACTGGCCCGGTGGAATATATCCATCGCCAGCGATGGGCGGCACTCGTCCCGGCGCACCGATCGCGGCGGCCTGGGCTGTGTTGAATTATCTCGGCGAAAGCGGCTATCTTGAATTGACCGACCTGGTAATGAAAGCCACACAGCGTTTGCGAGATGGCGTGAATGCCACGCCCGGAATAAAAGTTGTCAGTGATCCGGAGATGAGCGTGTTTGCGATCGGCTCGGATGGGTTGGATGTATATGCTCTGGCTGACGAATTGACAAAACTCAACTGGCATCTTGATCGCCAGCAATTCCCGCCGACCCTGCACATGACCGTCCAGTTTGGCCATGTTGAAGTGGTTGATGAATTCTTGAGCGATCTATCCGCTGCAGCGAAAGCTGTCGGCACGCCAAGCTTTGAGAAGACAGCCAATGAATGGCTGATCAGGATCGCTACTTTTCTTGTGCGAATTCTGCCCGAAGACTGGGTCACATGGCTGATGGAAAAAGCGTCCTCCCTGCTGGGAGGCGGTGGCGGCCTGCCGAGTAAGATGGCTCCGATGTACGGCCTGAGCGGATCTCTTCCAAACCGTGGCGATTTGAAGGAAATGGTGTTAGACCTGTTGGATGGAATGACCCGCTATAAAAAATAAGTTTATTGGAATGTAGGCGCAGGCCCGCATTGCATTGATTTCGCCAAAGGAGATCACATGACCACAACCACCAAGCAGGGTTATCTTTCGTTTTGGACAAAGCTGGCGTACGGCACGGGTGATTGGAGCCTGGCAAGTTTTGGAACCCTTCGTCAGGTTTTCTACGCCATTTTTTTGACCGATGTGGTCGGGCTGGAACCACGGCTGGCTTCGTTTGCGGCGCTGATCGGTATTATCTGGGACGCGGTCAATGACCCGATCGTTGGCACGATCAGTGACCGGGTGCGTTCACGCTGGGGGCGCCGGCGCCCATTCCTTCTACTATTTTCAATTCCATTTGGATTGAGTTTTGTGGCACTTTGGTGGGCGCCGCCGTTCCATAATCAATATTTGCTGGCCGCCACGGTCTGCCTGACATTTATGCTGAGTGACACACTTCAGACACTGGTTTCCATTCCATTCTATGCGCTGACCCCCGAAATGACCTCCGATTACGATGAGCGCACCAGCCTGAGCGGTTATCGCATGTTCTTCAACTTGCTGGCTTCGTTGGCTACGGCAGTTGCCGCTCCCGCCATCGTGGATGCGGCACTGGCGGGCGGCGCAACTCAACAACAGGGGTATTTCATTGTCTCTGCGCTTTTTGGCGGATTGGCGGTCATCCCATTCTTTGTGATCTTTGCTGTGGTGCGTGAACGCGGTAATGCCTCGGATGCCGCTGAGCCAGAGATCCCATTTTTGCAAACGCTGAAAACCTCGTGGGAAAATATCCCCTTCCGTTTTGCGACCGGGCTCTACATGCTCAACTGGATCACCTTCGATCTGGTTGCGTTGGCCCTGCCGTTTTTCCTGGCTTACTGGATCGCCAACGGGAACTTGTTGCAAAGAGCGCTCGGCCTGCCCATTGAATCGGCTGTCTTTGCCTGTCTGTTGGTAACTTCGGTGATCGTCCTGCCGTTCTGGGTCTGGCTGGCGCGCAAAATAGGAAAACAACGCGCCTATATCATCGGGATGGTGTTCTGGGCTGTTGTGCAGTTACTGATCTATTCCATTCAACCTGGACAGATCACGTATATTCTAGTGCTGGCTGTACTGGCGGGTATCAGTGTTTCGACCGCGCATGTTCTGCCGGATGCGATATTCCCGGATGTGATCGAATGGGATGAACTGCGTACGGGTCACCGCCGCGAAGGGGTTTATTATGGCGTCAAAAATTTTGTGCGAAAGCTGACCGGTGCGCTGGCGATCTTTATCGCGCTGCAAACGCTGGGCTGGTTCGGATATCAATCTCCGCCGGCCGGCGCCACGCAGTTTTCGCAATCAGCATCCGCGCTGCAAGCCATTCGTTTTTTGATCGGCCCCCTGGGCGCAGTCCTTCTATTCGGCGCGATCACGATGGCCTGGTTCTATCCGTTGACCCGCGAACGCCATGCCCGCGTCCGCGCCATGCTGGAGCGGAAGAAGGAACGTGCGATCAGGAAGAATGTGAAATAAATCCGCTAGGCAGCGAGCGCGAAGGCCCCGAACGCGAAGATGATCAAACCAGAGCCGCGATTGATCCACAGCATAAGGTTTTGACCCAGACGTTCGCGCAGCAAACCGACCCCGAAGCTGAGAGCCAGCCACCAGGTTGCAGACCCGGCGAATACTCCCGCCACTAACAGGATGGGCGAACTTGTGTTCCCAATAAACATGGTTCCGGCGAAGATCGCCGCGAATGAAAAGATGGTCATTGGGTTCGTGATGGTTAAAAAGAAAGTTGAAATGTACGCGCCGAAATATCCGCTTTGATCTGATTGTGCGGCGTGCGCGGCGGGCTTTTCGAGAAATGTTTTTACGCCAAGATATAACAGGAAACATCCGCCCAGCAGCCTGAGCCAGAATTTATTTTCAACCAACAGATCTGTGATGACCGTCAATCCAAATGCTGCGATCGCGCCATAAACCATGTCGGCGCTGGCGGCGCCAAGACCTGATAAAAATCCTTTCAATTTTCCTTCAGCCAGAGTGCGGCGTATGCACAGCACGCCGATCGGGCCGACCGGTGCGGCGATGGAAATTCCGATCAGAAAGCCGCGTAGAAAAATAAATAAATTCTCGTTCATGTGATTTCCTTTTAGAGAGGGTTCAAAAGTTGAGAGGAGCCCATAAGAAAGAGCTTCCCAGAGCTAGAATCAAAAAGGGACATCATAATTTGATGTCCCTTTTATATATCAACTAATTGAGGATACTGTTTCTTTCCGCTTGAACCAGGTTGTCCACTCATGATTTTCCCAGACGACCAGAATTTGCGCCGCGTTGAAAATTGACGAATAGGTGCCGCTGAAAATACCGATCAACAGGATGACCACGAAGTGGCGGATGCTGTCGCCGCCGAACAAGACCAGCGCAAACAAGGTGAACATCACGGTAAGTTGAGTAGTGATGGAGCGATCCAGTGTTTGAACGATGGAATGGTTTACCATCTTTTCGTATTCGACACGGCGATAGGTTGAGGAATTTTCGCGCACACGGTCAAACACCACGATCGTGTCGTGCACCGAGAATCCGATCACGGTCAGAAGCGCGGTCAGGAATAACGCGTCTGCCTCCCAGCCGAGGAAGTATCCCAGCATGGCCTCCACGCCGACGACGACCAATACATCATGCAACATGGCGATAATGGCGGCAGTGCCGTAACGATAGGCATGTTCCACGCTGCGGAATGCCCACCAGATATAAGCCAGGATGGCCGCTGCGGCCGCAAGGATCGCAAAGCCAGCCGCGCGTGTTACTTCCGCCCCGACCGAAGCGCTGACCGAGGTAAAGTTTAGAACCGTCGCCTTGGATTTAAAGCGTGTTTCCATTTCCGCGATGATCAGACCTTTCGTTTCATCGGTCATTGTTTTTGAACGGATGGAGAACGAGTCGGCGCCGAGGGATTGAACAATTGGATCCGCGAGCGGTTGATCGGAGGTGGAGAAATCTGAATATATCTTGGCAATTTCTTCCGTTGAGGGACGGGTTCCAGCAAATTGCACTTCAAGCAAGGAACCGCCGCGAAAGTCAACGCCGAGTTTTAAAGGGCCGACCTTTGTCTGCTGCCAGTTCAATCCCATAAAGACGATACCGGGGATGATCACGAGCAGGGAGATAAGAAAATAAACGTAACGATTTTTTACAATATTCATGGCGCGCTCCTAAAGACCGAACCAGCGCGGGTGGTCGGCGAGTTTGATTCTGTCAAGCACGGTATGTAAAAAGGTGCGCGTGACGATGATGGCTGTAAACAAGCTGAGAAGTACGCCTAAAGCCAGTGTGACCGAAAAGCCCTTTACCATGCTGGCGCCGAACGTGTTCCCAAAGATGAAAAGGATGGCGCAAGTGATCAGCGTGGATGTATTTGAGTCGCGAATGGAAGGCCAGGCGCGGCTCCAGGCGAGATCGATGGACTGGCGAAGATTTCGCCCGGCGCGTAATTCTTCCTTAAGACGTTCAAAGATCAGCACGTTCGCATCGACTGCCATGCCAACGCTTAAGATGAATCCGGCGATGCCTGGCAGGGTAAGAGTAACGGGGATCATTTTGAACAACATCAAACTGAACAAAGCATAGCAGATCAAAGCCAGGTCTGCGATCAGGCCGGGCAGTTGATAATTGAACGCCATGAATAGAACCACAACGCTTAATCCGATGATGCCCGCCAGCACGCTCTTGCGAATACTTTCTTCGCCGAGGGTGGCGCCTACGGTGCGGCTTTCCACAACTTTGATCGGAATGGGCAAAGCACCTGAGCGAAGCTGTACTGCCAGGGTTTGCGCTTCAGCCTGTGTGAATTTACCGGTAATGACACCATTGCCGCTGGTAATCGGGCTCTCGATGGTCGGTGTGGAAATAACAATTTTATCGAGCACGATGGCTAGAATTTGCTTTGTGTGCGAGGTGGTGTATTCAGCGAATGTTCCGGAGGCATCCGATTTTAATACGAACGCGATCTGATACGCACCGGCCGAGCTTCTTGTCACGCTGGCGGTTTGCAGTCCGGCGCCTGTCATCACGGTGTGATAGACGGTTTCAACTGGTGCGGCAGATGGGTCTGCGGGGGCAGCTGGAGGCGTAACCCCAAAATCCGTTTTGATGGTGGTTCCGGCTGGTAATGGGCTTGTGCCCATATCCACAAATTCTAGCAGGGCTGTCTGTTTTAGAGTTGCCACTACTTCTTCTGGATTTGTGACGCCGGGAAACTACGCCACGATACGGCGGTCACCCGCGGTTTGCATCGTGATCTCGCTTACGCCTAATGCGTTCGCGCGATTTTGCAGGATGTTTTTGGCATTATTCAGCTCTTCGGCTGTGATGGTTGTATCTGCAGGTACATCTGCTTCGAGCAGGGCTTGCAATCCGCCGCGCAGGTCGAGACCCAATTTCACATCCACACTACGGTCCACGATCGGTGTATTGTTGAACGGGTTATAGATCACAACATTTTTGCTTAGATCTATCCAAAGGGAAAAGATTATTAATAGAACAATTACCACTAGCCAACTATTTCGATTTCGCATATATCACTCCGTCCAAAAAAATGCCAGTCTTTGACTGGCGCGACCGCCATTATACTCTGGTTGATTGGTTTACGGGAATACCCGTTCAACCTGCAATTCCCGACATAAAAAACATTATCCGCAGATGGCGCAGATCTTTTATTGAATTTGTTCCCGCAGAAAACTCAATGCGCGGGCGAGGACTTCAGCCTGGCTTAATACATTGGTATCAAAAATAATGTGGGCATGTTCGTACGCATGCGAAAGCCTGCGGAGTTGTTCTTCGTGGTCGGTGCGCAGCCAGTTTAATTTTCGGCGCGCAGTGGAATTTTCAAATGAACATTGTAAAAAGATTAGGATATCGGGGTCAGTGATGAGCTGCCACATGTGTTTGACATAAGAATGTTCCTGTGCGATCTGGCGGCAGTGATAACCATGTTCTTCGAGACTTAACGCAAGCGTCGATTTGCCCGAGCCGCAAGCGCCGACGATGCCGATCAATATTTGTTTATCAGGCTCACTCATTATCATGTAATAAGCGATGCAGTTCGTCGGGGCCGCCGAGCATGGCCAGCGTATCGCCCGCCTGAATGAGACGGTTATCCGTGGGATGCATTTCAGATCGCTGGTCGTGACGGATCAGCACAATGCTGACGTGATAATGATCCTCCACATAGCCGATCGTTTTGTTTACAAAGGACGCGTCTTCTGTGATCGTGATGCGCGCAAGGCTGAGCAATTGTCCTTCAATTGAAATTGGATTGGTTACATCGGTGCCGGTGGCTGCGGCGGCAAAAACAGGCGCAGCCATTTCAGTGGCGCTTAATGCGATGAATCCGAATTGTTCCTGCAGCGCATGCGCAAAGTCTTCATCGAAAATTCGTATGACAACTTTTATGGCTGGATTCATACTGCGGGCCTTGAGCGCGATCTGTAAATTCATCGCGTCATTTTGACTGGCGAGGATGATGGTGCGCGCATCCTTGATGTTCGCCGATTCAAGCGCGGCGGGACGGGTGGCATCGTCGTGAATGACGGGGATGCCGAGTTCACGCACGGCGCTCAAGGTGTCAGTATTCGCGCTGAATTCGATGGCTGCAATTTGTTCGCCCGTTTCGTGCAGCTTGAGCGCGACGCGATAGCCGAGATGCCCCAGCCCGACCAGAATAACATGTTTGTTTAATGTGGATGCGACTGCCATTTCCCATTCCTTATTGCGCGAGCGGCGATTGAAGATCAGGCTTCCGAAATCTGCCAATCCCTGCGCGAGCATAACGACCCCGACCAGCGGCATAATAAAGTGAAATGATTGCAAAACGATGTTATGTGGAAAAGCGCGGTTCGGAGGTTGTAAAAACGTGATGGTGAGGATGATGTAAATTGATTCGGCAAGACTGCCGACAGGTTCATTGAAAAGATTCGAAAGGAAATAAAAAAGCGTACCGCCGCCCAATATCGCGATGGAGAACCATAACAATGCTGAGCGAAATTCACCCAGCAAAATAGTTGTATCGCGCAGCGATGCGCGCAAATTTTGCCAACGATTTTTTCGCGCGCCAGACCCGGTCTTGCGTGTTTTAGACATTGATCGGAAGCCTGACGTTCATGCGCCTGACTTCGTCGCCTGTGCGTGAGGAAACTTTTAGCACAAGCACGCTGATATCGTCTGCCGGACGATTATCATCCAGGCTGATCGCGTGCGCGAGAAGTGAGTCTGCGAGCTGCTGTGGAGTGGGATCCTGGTCTTCCATGATCGAGCGGATGGCTTCGCCGGCGTTCATAGGCTGGCCGCGGCGTTTGCCCGCGTGGACGATGCCATCGCTGAAGATGACGATCGTCAGATCAGATTCAATTTCCAGTTCAGTGATGACCGGTCTTACATTCCGTGATGTGCCAAGAGAAATGCTATCTTCGCTGTGCGAGTCGATCTGTTCTCCGCGGCAGATGAACATGGAGACAGGGTTGTTGCGCGTCAACACGATGGTTTTACTGTGCAGGTCTACGGAAGCGATATTAAGCGTGCAGGTTACTTTACCGGCTTTGTCTGCAAATAAAGCATCAGATGCTGCGCGCGCCGCCGCGCCATCGCGCACTCCATCCGCGATCAACCCGATCACTTTGCGCACCACCAGCTGGGAAACCGCCTTTGCGCCGCGTCCGCTGGTTTGCCCATCAGCAAGCACAACCGAGAGTCCGCCGGTGGGGCGCTCGATAACTTCGAGTGTATCGCCACTCTCAGAGACGGCGTATTTGTTTATCTTTGCAACCGCGATCTGTATTTCCATAAAATGAATTTTACAACAGATCCGGCTTGACGTCACTGCTTCATCCCCTTATAATCAGCCCGCTTCAATCAAAACCAACCAGACGGGCGCACCAGGCCCGTCTGATGTATGTAAAAGGAGAAAGTAAGAAATGACCCCACATCCCAAGCGCAAGCATTCCAAGGGTCGACGTGACCGTCGGCGCGCCCATGACGCACTAATAGCAGTCAACACAGTTGCCTGTTCCAATTGCGGAGCCAAGCGCCTGCCTCACACCGTTTGCTCAAGCTGCGGTTTCTACAACGGCCGTGAAGTTATTCAGGTCAAAAAAGAAAAGAAAGCCAGCGAGTAATAATCAACGGGTCGTGACTTTCACGACCCGTTTGTGTTTAATGGGGATATGGAGAAACCATGAAAATTAATTTACAAACCACCGCATTCGTTTTCCCGGGGCAAGGCTCGCAAGTTGTTGGCATGGGACGGGAACTCGCTGCGCACTATCCAATCGCAAAGCAAACTTTCGAAGAGGCAGATTCGATCCTCGGCTTTTCACTTTCCAGGTTGATGATGGAAGGCGCAGTGGATGAATTGAATGACACCGTCAACACGCAGCCGGCATTATTTGTCCACTCACTCGCAGCCTATCGTGTCTTCTCGCAGATTTATCCTGACTTGAAACCTGCTTCAATGGCCGGACATTCGCTCGGCGAATTATCCGCTCTGGCCGCTTCTGGAGCATTATCTTTTGACGATGGCCTGCGTCTCGTCCGCAAGCGCGGCGAACTGATGAAACACGCCGGCGGGCTTGCTTCCGGCGGCATGGCTGCCATCCTCGGATTGGACATACCAACGCTTGATAAAGTATGTACCGAAGCGAGCACCGCCAATGAGATCGTACAAGTTGCAAATGACAATTGCCCGGGGCAGGTTGTCATCTCGGGCGCAAAGTCAGCGGTGGAGCGGGCGATGAGCGCGGCAAAGTCTGCGGGCGCAAAACGTGCCTTGCCTTTGGCTGTGTCGATCGCCGCACATTCCTCATTAATGGATTCGATCCAAAAAGAATGGAATGAAGCTGTGGCATCCACAAAATTTTCAGCGCCGCAATTGACAGTGATCGGCAACGTAAATGCAGCGCCGCTGACGGGTGAAAAATCCGCCCGCGCCGACATCATTGCGCAAATGCAATCCCGCGTGCGTTGGACCGAGTCTGTAAAATATATGGCCGCGCAGGGAATCAACACTTTTATTGAAATGGGCACAGGCACGGTCTTGGGCGGCTTGGTTAAACGTATTGTCGATGGTATGATTATTTTGCCATTAGGCAACCCGCAGGATTTTGCGGCGCTGGAATAATATATTTATATTCGATACTCTAAAGTAGAAAATGCATCACAAATCAATCTTCATTATCACCCTCGTTTTTTTTATCGGCGCCTGTGCTCCATTGGAAATTCCAGCGACTGTCACACAGATCCCGTTTTACGCATCTGATACGCCCGCTCCGATCATTGTCCCCGTCACAGACACGCCCGCGCCGATCATTGTCTCCGTCACGGACACACCCGCGCCGATCATTGTCCCCGTCACAGATACGCCCGCGCCGATCATCATCCCCGTTACAGACACGCCGATCGCGCCCAAAACCGAAACTTGGTGGGATGTATATTTCACTGAACCACTGACCATTAATAACCCGGATATCATTGCCGGTTCGATAGAAGATAAATTGATCCAGCTCATTAACTCTGCGCAGACAAGCATTCACATCGCGTCGTTTGAATTCGATCTCACGCCGGTTGCTGAAGCGTTGATCGAGGCCAAGAATCGCGGCGTGGATGTGAAGTGGATCACCGACGATAAGAATGGGTTGGAAGCCGACATTAAACCCGGGCGCGGCCAATTTGCCCTTTTAACTGCAGCTGGCATAGCGGTTCAGGATGACGCGGGCCGTTCTGCTTTGATGCACAATAAATTTTGGATCTTCGATAATCAAATCACATGGACTGGATCAACCAACATCACAGCCAGCGGAATCTTTAAACAAAATAATAATGTACTGGTTATCCGCTCATCAGAAATAGCATATATTTACGAACGTGAATTTCAGGAATTGTGGAGCAAACAATTTGGGCCGCGTGCGCCGTCCACGGTGAATAATCAGTGGGCAATTTTGGAAGGTACGCCGCTTCAAATATTGTTTTCTACAGAGGATCACGCGATCAGTAATTTGATCGCACTGGTGAATGACGCGCAGGTTAATATCCGTTTTCTCGCTTTTAGTTTCACCGACTATCCGCTTGCAAAGGCCATGATCGATCGCAGCTCGTCCGGTGTGGACGTGAAAGGCATCTACGAAACCTTCGGCAGTACAAGCACAGGTTCTGAAATGAAAACGTTTTGGTGCGCACATGTTCCTGTTAGGCAGGATGGCAACCCAAGTTTTCTGCACGATAAGATCATCATCATTGATAACAGGATCGTGGTCACCGGCTCGCTGAATTATTCATCCAACGCGGATGATTCTAATGAAGAGAATGTGGTGATTTTGGATAACCCCGAGATCGCGGCGTTATATTTGCAGGAATTTGAGAAACTGTGGAATCAAGCGCACGATCTTGAAGTTGGGACTGTTACCTGCCAATAAGATAGACTCGTTACATTTATTACTAATGAACTCATTACTTCCATTCGGCAACCTCCTCCAAACCCATATAGTATAATGACGGCATGAACGCCTTGTCTGACAATACGATTGTCAGCGCCGCTTTCTCTGCGGGTCTGGAAGTGAATCTGGTTAAGCAATTGTGCTTGACCAGATTTTTTTATAACCATAATCAAATTCTAAAGATTTTCAAGACCATTATGGTTTTGGAGCAATAAGGAGAACCATGAAATTAAGCAAACTCGCAAGCGACATCGCCGAATCTCCGACCTTAGCTTTGAATGAAGAAGCACGAATTTTGCGCGAGCGCGGCGAAGCTGTGATCAATTTGGGGATCGGCGAACCAAAAAATAAAACTCCCATTTCGGCGGTGTTGGCATCCGGTGCAAAATTAACCAGCGGAGAAGTGAAATACACACCACCTGATGGTTTGCCTTCCATGAAGAAAGCGGTTATCCGTTACACGGAAGAAAGTTACAACCGCCTGGTCGCCCCCGAAAATGTGATCATCACCAATGGCGCGAAACAATCTCTGTTCAATATTTTTTACTCTATTTTGAATCCGCAGGATGAAGTGATCGTCATTGCGCCTTATTGGGTTTCATATCCAGAGATGATCAAAATGTGTCTTGCTATTCCTGTGATCGTCACTCCGGAAGATGGCACGTTCACGCCGCGTTTTGAGGATATTGAACGCGCGGTGACATCCTCCACCCGCGCGATCATTGTCAACAGCCCGAACAATCCATCGGGCGCGATCTATCCAGCCGAGTTGATAGGGAAGATCGTGGAATTGTGCGAACGCAAAGGCATCTTTATGATCTGTGACGATATTTATCATAAACTTACTTTTGATAGAAACGTCGCGCCGCCCGCGTATTCATTTACAAAGAAGGATATAGAGAACTCGCATGTGATCGTGGTCAATGGCGTCGCGAAGTTATACGGCATGACAGGTTTCCGCGTGGGCTGGGTGATCGCTCCGCGTGAGCTGGTGAAGGTGATGACGAATGTCCTCGCGCAAACAACCTCCTGTGTTTCTCCCATCGCGCAGGCTGCGGCTGAAGGCGCGTTGAACGGCTTGCAGTCTGTGGTGGAAGCGCTGCGTTTACAAATCCAAAATAACCGCGATGTGATCTTGCAGGAAATGAAAACTTTTACTGGAGCGCGGCTTATTGAACCAAAAGGAACATTCTATGCCCTGCCTGATCTGCGCGCCTTTAATGGGAATTCAATTGAACTTTCAAAATTTCTTTTGAAAAAAGCCCTGGTCGTCACCGTCCCCGGCAAAGAGTTTGGAATGGAAGGTCACATCCGCATTTCGTTCGCGGGATCGGTAAAGGAAATCACCGAAGGCATTGCGCGCATCAAGTGGGCGCTCGACCAAACTTCACCCAACGAAATATTTATTGGTGATAAGAAAATGATACGGGATTGGATGTAAGGAAATGTAAAACGTAGACATGTAAACACGTAGAAACGTAAACAGATGTCTACTTGTCTACGTGTTTACTTGCCCTCTTGTTTACCTAATTTGGAGACTCGATGAATAACTTATTAAACATAAAAACCCCCGCCGAATCGATCGCGCAGATACGCAAGGCAGATTACAACCTTTCGAATCAAGGTGTGATCAATTTACGTTTGGCTTATTGGAATCTAACCACTGAAGCGCTTATCGAGGAAGCGACCTTTCGCAATGAAGGCTCTCTGGTGGCAGGCGGCGCATTCGATGCGAATACCGGCAAGCACACCGCACGCAGCGCAAATGATAAATTTGTCGTGCGCCACACTGATTCAGAGAACAATATCT
Source organism: Chloroflexota bacterium (assembly GCA_026390015.1). Lineage (GTDB taxonomy): Bacteria > Chloroflexota > Anaerolineae > Anaerolineales > Villigracilaceae > Villigracilis. Next base: position 13,304 of record JAPLGS010000161.1, read on the forward strand.
GGTGGGGCGTGTACAACCGTCCATTCGCGGGGGACAAATTTGAGATCCTATATGACCGCATGTTGGGATTCCTGCAGGGGCGCGATGTCTTCGTTCAGGATGTGTACGGCGGCGCGGACGAAGCCTACCGTCTGCCTGTCCGCATTGTGACCGAGCTGGCGTGGCACAGTCATTTTGCGCGCAACATGTTCATCCTGCCGCAATCGCTCGAAGAATATAAACGCTTCGTGCCCGAGTTTACGATCATTGCCATGCCATCCTTCAAGGGCGCGCCCGCTGTTGACAGCACGGTCAGCGAGACATTTATTTGTTTATCTTTCGAGAAGAAACTTGCCATCATCGGCAACACGGCTTATGCGGGTGAAATTAAAAAATCAGTCTTTACCATTCTAAATTATCTATTGCCGTTGGAAGGCGTGCTTTCGATGCATTGTTCGGCGAATGTGAATCCAGAGAACGCGGATGATGTTGCTTTATTTTTTGGATTAAGCGGAACGGGCAAAACCACGCTGTCAGCTGATCCGAACCGCCGCCTGATCGGGGATGATGAACATGGCTGGAGCGACAATGGTATTTTCAACCTTGAAGGTGGATGCTACGCCAAATGTATCGGACTCTCAGAATCCGCCGAACCTGAAATATACGCCACTACAAAACGCTTCGGCACGATCTTGGAAAATGTTCCCTTCGACCCGATCACGCGCATGATCGACCTTGACGATAATTCGTTGACTGAAAATACGCGCGCCTCGTATCCGTTGGAATTCATCGCCAACGCTGTGCCTGAAAAGAAATCAGGGCATCCTAAGAACGTCATACTGCTGACCTGTGACGCAAGCGGAGTGATGCCGCCGATCGCACGCCTGACTCCGAATCAAGCCTTGTACCAATTCATTTCAGGCTACACATCCAAGATCGCCGGCACCGAAGTTGGACTCGGCAAGGAACCGGAGATCACCTTCAGCGCATGTTTTGGCGGACCGTTCATGGTGCACCATCCATATAAATATGCCGAGTTGCTCAAGAATAAGATCGAGCGTTACGGCGTCACTTGCTGGCTGGTCAACACGGGCTGGGTAGGCGGCCCATACGGGGTTGGCAAACGGATCTCGATCAAATACACGCGCGCCTTATTGAACGCTGCTCTAAACGGAAAACTGGATCAGGTCAAATACACGAAAGACCCGATCTTCGGCTTTGAAGTCCCGACCGAATGTCCCGCTGTGCCAATTGAAGTTTTGAATCCCGCGGCCGCATGGCACGATCAAAAAGAATATGATAGACGATACAAAGACCTTGCGATGCGCTTCGTGCAAAACTTCGCCAAATTCAGCGACGGTACTCCGCAGGAGGTAATTGATGGGGGGCCTAAAATATTAGTTTAGATACGAAATCTCCTGATTTCGCGCTAAAGTTAAAGCACTTCGAGCTCATAAAAAATAAAAACAACCTTGCGATTTCTCACAAGGTTGTTTTTATTTTATTCATACAACTGGGCTTTGATCGGAGAAGGGTACTTCGACGTTTTTGTGGA
>JAPLGS010000173.1 GCA_026390015.1 Chloroflexota bacterium
CGCATTGCGCCCGTGAAGGCACGAGTCGAGGCGGAGGCGTTGGCTGCCGAACAGGTCGTAGCCGACGATTACGCTCAGAGTGTCAAAAAACTTGATGAAGACTTCGATGTTGCCGTCGAACAGATCAAGCGCAACGAACACGAAACAGCCGAGATGGAAAAAATTCGTGCGAGCTTAGGGATTTCGACAAAGGCGGAGGGCAATACGTAGTTATCTGCAAAGTGTGCGTACGCACACTCACCAAAATGGCATCGTCCTACTTTGGGCCAGCCTGAAGGCTTCCCCGATTTTAAAATCTTGAATTTATATCTAAAATTTGCTATGATTGGCGTGTAATGGCCTTCGGGCTCGGCTTGTAGAAAATTCTGCAAGTCAAAAAATCAAAGTGATTAAAGCATGTCTTTAATCGCTTTTTTTATTCCATTGAATGCTATATCTGACATTTGCTCCATTTTTCTCACCAGTCTCTTTGCGCTCACGAGGCGAATTTGTGAAATAATAGCAGATCTTTCCTGCATTCGAGAATCTTGGTAAATAACATAATATGGATTTTGTTTTATTTTTGTTGATAGTGGAACCGCTAAAAATATGTGCTTATTGATTTTCTTCAATATCAGCACTGGTCGACTCGATTCGTCACCTTTACCGTCCTGCTCAAATCCAATGTTTATTCCAAGTCGGCACCACCAAATTTCACGTTCATGAAAATAAACCGGAATTTCGTCCCTCCTATTGTGAATATTTTCTTTCATTGAATTCCATTCCCTAAAATTCTTCTCCTTTTCCATAAACCAACATTACAATGTATATCGCTCATGCTAGCATGACGGCTTAACAAAAAGCTGACCTGAGACCACTTTAAAGCTGCTTTTTTGATATTGTCTACCCTTCTTCCGACTCTACGTCAAAGCCAGCCCCAGCCTTGCGCTTTATCCCTATTTCATGGTATAATGGCAAGATTTAATAACTATCACTTATGGACACTACACCTGCCACTACTGGAGCTCTTCGATCGGATATTGAGAAACTCGTTGCGAAGTTCAAATCTCTCGACGTAGTGACGCCGGAAATGATCACGCGATTTGATATGTATTTAAACGCGAGTGAAGCAGATGTTCCAAAAATTCATGAGACGTTGACGGCCGCGGCTGCCGAGATCGATCGGATCGAATCTGAAGCTACCGCAGAGGAAAAAAATCTTCTCGCCGAATACATGGCTGAGATGAAACTCATCGAATCAGAAGCTAAAAAAATTACCCTGCAGTTCGAAGAAGCCGTCGACAAAGATGCCGACGCGACAAAGGAAGCTCAACTATTAGATGATATTAACAACGTTTAATTCCGCGCTGATCTTACAAAAAATAAAACAAAAAATCTATGAAATTCATTCAACACGATCGATCAGGGGAGTTCAATATCAACTACAGGAGGGTGGTGTGGATGGCTGAGGGAGAGGTTTCTGATCCAGGTTCTCACATCTCGGCCGTTGAAAGACAAATAAATAGCGTAGAGAGAGCTGAGCTTAATTCTAAAACACTTGATAATTTTAATACCGTAAAGGCACCCGCTGAAGATGCCCTAAGAAAAACTGAGGAACTTTTTAATAAATCAACAGTTGGAGAAGCATTTAAAGGAAAACTTGCAGCCCTAAAAGAGCGTTTCGATAAGAGTGTTGGAAGATTTCAAGCAAAACTCCAACAAATCGAGGCAGATGCGAAAGCTCGGAAAAGTTCCGTTGCCGGTAAAGTCAGTGCCGTTTTGCCCGGCGCTGGCGATGATGCCCCAAAATCAGATGCAGAGGTTGATAAGAAAAATGCAGATAATAAAATTTATAATGAGGCAAATGCGGAATGTAATGCCTCTAATAATAAATATCAAGACACCTACAAGGAGTTTGCTCCAATTATAGCTGCATATAGTAAAAGTAATGTAGAAATAGAAAAAGACAGCCAAAATACTCTTTATAATTCCTTTAAGGAGATTAGCGAGAATGCTGCTACTAAAATGAAATCCCTCAGTGCAGATGCAAAATACAAGGGGGTTGAAGATATTCAAAAGATCAATGATCGGTATGAACAACAAAAAATGTATTCACTTCATTCTATGGGATTATTGATGCTTATCACTGGGGAATATCAAAAAGCCAAGGATCATATGCTTAGCTGCAAAACTTACTTTGATGCTCATGCCGATGCAAAAACGACGGTCAATTTCGATAAAGTATTCGATCTCATCAACTCAAAACTTGAGGCAAAAATTAAAGCAGATAAGCAAAAGGCAGATGAAGATGCTGCAAAAAAAACAGAGGAGGCAAGAATAACTGTAGAAAACAATGAAATTGGCGTAAAAAAACTCAGAGTTGCCAAGAAATTAGCCAATCTTAGTGGTGAACTTACTAAAATGGTTAAGTCTGCTCCAAATTTTAATGATGCTTCGGCTAAAGATGATTATGAAAAACTTATCCAAAACCGTGCTATCCAGCTAAAAGACATGTCTGATTCTATTCGGAACACGATGGATAAAAAAGATATTACAGCTTCCACTTTTGATATCAAACCGCTTGTCGGCATGACAGTAGACGAGCTTCTTGCTGACAAAAAGTCAGATGCTGATCTATCGAAACAGATTGTTGCACCTTTCGAAAAACAAGTGCGTGAAGATATTGAAAAAAGAAAAACAGATGCTAGGGCAGAGGCTGTCAAAAAAACTGAAGCAGAAAAATTACAAGGCAATGCTGATAAGTATGTTGCTGCTATCCAGGAGGCAGTTGCTGCAAAATTCAAAGAAATGGATACTGACGCCAGCAAACGACCTGATTTTCTCAAGGATGAAAAGACATACGATGCCTTTAAGGCAGCTCGTGCCAATCTATTATCTCATGAAAGTACCATGATGCAAGAACAGGGCGTGATGCAGAGAATGTTTAATGATCTAAAGAGCACCCCAGGAGAAGAAAAACATAAAGCAGAGATTGCTGCATACATGTCCAATCCTACTATTATTGCAAATGAAAAGGCTGATAAGGTAGTCTCGGGAGTTGTTACTAAATTTAAAAATTCTCTTCAATCTAAACCTACGCCTACTCCTGCTGCCACACCTTCCGGTTCTGCGCCTGAAGTTGATGGAACTCCAAAGGTTGATAAGCCTACTGTTCCCGAGTCTGCAGAAAAAGCTACCGAAAAGGTTAAAGATGGTGCCGCCCCTGCTCCGGCAGCAAAGCCTACTACCCCTGCATCTGATGCTGAGGCGGCTGAAAGTCAGAAGAATCTTGATGCGGAAAGCAAAGCTTTGGCTGATCAGATTAATAAAGTACTTGATGGGGTCGATGGCAAACCTGGCTTACAGGCTCGTATTGATGACTTCCTAAAAATCGATCCGAAGGGCAGCGCGGAAGTTTTGAACGCACGTGCGAAGACAAGAGAAAAACTTATGGCTGAAATCAATGCTTTGAATCAGCAAATACTAGATCTTACATTCAAATATGAAAAGACTGAAACCCTTCCCCAGCTTGTAAAAATAGATCAAAAATTAGACGACTTCAAATTAAAAATTGCAACTGAGGATAAGAAATTCAAGAAGGAAGCACCCGCTGAAAAAATCGATAAGGGATCCGTAAAACTTCTCGCCAAAACTCTCGACAATATCGATAATGGAAAACTGAAGGGGAAAGTTACGCGTGAAGGATTCCAGAAGTGGATCAATTCTAGCGAGTTGCGTGACATACTTCGCTCTGGGGCAGATGCACGAACAGACCTTGATATTAATAAGGATACTGATGCGCAGGCAATTGTTAATCGGGTTAAGGGAGTCCAGGATGTGCTTAAGATGAAACTTCCTTCGGGGGTATATGGTATTTTTGGATTGGAGACATATAAAAAAACTATTCCACTTCGCACTAAGTTTCCGGCAATGCTTTCCAGTAAGGCTGAGGCCCCAGCTGAGGCCGCAAAACCTGCTGATACTTCAGAAAAGGATCCTGTGAAAAATCTTGAATCATTTAAGGGAAAATTATCTAATGTTCTGAAAAAATATACTATTGGAAAAGACCAAGTAAGCAGCCTGGCTCCTAGCGACTTAAAGGATAAAAATCTTGATGATGCGGTAAAAAATCTTGATGATGCTCTTGCCGAAATCAGACCAAAAAGAATGAAACTTTTGGGAATACTTTCTCCGGTATTGGGTGCCAAAAATGAGCCGTATTCTTCCGGACCAATGGGTGATACCTTTTCTCTCAATGTCTTTGCCTCGAAGGATGAGATAATCAAGCATATCAACGAGCAAGTTCTCAACTTTGTTCGTACCGGTAACAAGGAAAATAAGGGCGAGGAGGTTGCTGCCGCACAGGCCAACAAGGAGTTCAAAAATGCCCGACAGGCATTCGCGGATGGAGATATTACTATTAATCCCGCGGGAAGTATTGTCGCCAAGGACGGTAATGATTGGGTTGATAAGCCATTGAAAGATTTAAATTTTGCCACTAAGCCAAAGGTA
>JAPLGS010000115.1 GCA_026390015.1 Chloroflexota bacterium
TGTATGAGTATCAGCCTCACCTCCTTTGATTTTTCACTATAATTTCTTCGATGTAGACTCGATCGCCAAGGCTATCGCACCTAATACGCCTGAACGTCCACCGAGTGCGGGCGAGACGATGTATTCATCGATGTGATTAAGAATCATTGTATGGTTGATGTAGCCATTCAATAATTCTTGTGTCTTCCTTCTAACGGCTGGGAACATGAAATCTTTTTGCATCACGCCGCCGCCGATGATGATGCGCTGTGGAGCAAGGGTAAGGATAAAGTTCATGAGTGCCTGTGCAATGTAACCAGCTTCCAAATCCCAGAACGGATGGTCGTCGGGCAACGTCTCGCCTTTTTGGCCGAATCGTTTTTCAACGGCGGGACCTGCGGCAAGCCCTTCGAAACAGTCTCCATGGTAGGGACAGGCTCCTTGAAACGGATCCAACTGTGGGTCACGTGCGAGGCGGATGTGTCCCATTTCGAGGCTGACGAGTCCACGGAGCGGTAGTCCATTGATAATGTAGCCGCCCCCAATACCGGTACCAATGGTGATGTAGAGCGAATGTGAATCATTCTTTGATGCTCCCCATGTAGCTTCACCGAGTCCAGAGACAGCCACATCCAAATCTGCGGCAAATGGCAAATTGATTTTTTCTTTCAACAAACCGAGCACATTGGTATTGCCCCAATGCGGTTTTGGCGTGGTGGTGATGTAACCATATGTGGGCGAGGCTGGGTCGGCATCGAAGGGGCCGAACGAGCCAAGACCAATGCCTTGAATTCGATCCGCATACGGCACGAAGAATTCAATTACCTGACCGATGGTTTCAGCGGGCGTGGTGGTTGCGAAGCGTGCTTCAGCGACAATACTATCGGGACCATTGCCCACCGCACAATTAAATTTAGTCCCGCCACCTTCGATGCCGCCATACAAAAAAGAAGCGCTCATACTTTCATTTCCATTTTTGTTTGTCGGGTCACATCTCGAAGCGTGTCGAGGGATTGCGCGAGGAGTTCATCCGAGTGAGTCGCGGAAATTGTGAAATCGGTATGAAAGTAATATCCTTTTTCGATACACTTTAGAAAAAACTTTTTTCGCAGCACAGGATTTGTCTTCTCTGCAATATCGTAATAATTGCGGACAGGTTCGCGCGTACCGAGGTAGATCCCAAAGGTGCAACCAAGTCCCTGCACTGTGGCGGGAAAATTCTCTTCATCGAAAATAGTTTGAAGATTTGTGTAAAAATCACTCGCGCGCTTGAGCCATCCGACAAAGAACCCTGACTGTTCCATAATGTTAATCGAAGCGATACCCGCAGCACAACCGAAGAGATTTCCTGAGAACGTTCCGCCCGCCACAACCGGGTCAATCGGATCCATAATCTTCATCATTATTTTTTCACGGCCTACAATTGCAGCGAGCGGAACCCCATTTGTCAATGCCTTTCCAAGCAAACACAAATCAGGCAGGACTCCATAATATCCGTGCCCACACGATAAGCCAGTTCGGAAGCCCGACAGAATTTCATCAATGATGAAGACAATGCCATGCTCGTCACAGATTTTACGAATCGCCTGCAAGTATTCTGTTGATGAGCCAATGCAACCATTGTTGTAGTCAATCGGGTTCATGAGGATTGCGGCAATCTCATGTCCCTTTTCGCGCGCAAGTTTTTCAAAAACTTCAGCATTGTTCCAGGGGATGACGTACAATGTATCATCGACTTTGGTCGGAACTCCTGCGCTTGAATGTTTAATCTTTGAGAGTTTGTCTCCAGGGTTATCAAGGTCTACAAAGGATGCCAGATTGTTAAGTAGGGCGTAATCGTGCCCACCATGGAAGTGACCGTCAATGCGCACGATTTTCTGCCGCCCGGTGTAACCGCGCGCAAGACGAATGGATAGCAGGGTGGCTTCACTGCCCGAGTTGACATAGCGCACACGTTCTGCGCAAGGAATGCACTGCACGATCTTTTGAGCGAGCTGTGAAGTCAGCGGGTGATCAAACTCTGCAAAGAAACCGATGTCAAAAACTTTTTTCATCGCATCTGCAATTTCGGGGCGATTGTGCCCGAGTGTGCAAGCGCCGTGCCCCATGAAGAAGTCGATGAAACGATTGCCATCCAAATCGAAGATATATGCCCCATCGGCTTTGGAGAGATACATGGGTTTGTCGGTGAAGGGATTGATGCGAAACGATGACGATACACCGCCCACCAGCGAACGCTGTGCTTCTGCCCAATACGATGTGAAAGTGTCGCTCATATTATGCCTCTCAGTTTTCCAAATGTTCTTCCAACCACATCCCAAATTTTTTCGGAATATTCAGATGCACCATTCATACAGAATTACCATGCATGCCCAAAACGGCGCGCGCGCTGACCCGTGGACAAAATTTGGCAGGCATCTGGGTTGCGTGGCACGAAGACGCTGAATTGCTCGCCGCTGAAGAGCCCCATCAGTGCCCAGGGATTCGCCCAGCAACCGAGACCTGCATCGCGCGTTTTGCGAAAAAATGTTTCGTTGCGTTTGCGCGCGAAGATCAATTCATTCTCGCTGAAGCTATGTACGATATAGGGCAATGATGCGCGAGTATATCTTCGAGATCGCGCTCGAAGTGGTGAAGCCAGCCATTTACAAAATAACTTACGCCTGTTTCAATCATTAGTCTGCCGCAGGTAAAAAGTGGTGATGCGCAGTGGGATGATATTCGATGGATTGATCACATTCACATGGGTCGGCATGGACAACGACTTCGATGAGGGCAGGGAATTTATGAAAGAGATCGTGGCGCACTTCTTCGGTGATAATGTGTCCCTGCAAAACGGTTATATTGCAATCCACCGTGACGTGCATTTCACCCCACAGACGATGACCCACCCAGCGGATCGCCGCACCATGCACATCTTGCACGCCGTTGACATGCGATGCGATATGTTTGAACTCTTCATAGATAGCGGGGTCAACGGCATCCATCATGCGGTGCCACATATCCTGCGCGGTTTTCCATACAATTCCGAGGATGGCGATGCCAATACCGAGACCAATAATCGGATCGAGCAACGGGAAACCAAGCCAGACGCCAATTGCGCCAGCGAGAACCGCCAGCGAGGTGAAGCCGTCTGTGCGGGCATGATAACCATCCGCAATGAGCGCGGCGGAACCGATCTCCTTGCCGACCTTGATACGAAAGACTGCAACCATTTCGTTGCCAATAAAACCAATGATCGCCGCGGCGGCAACCCAGCCGAGATTGGTGATAGGCTGTGGTTCGATCAGACGCAGAACGGATTGGCGGATGGCTTCGAAAGCGCTAAAAGCGATCATCAAAACGATGATAACGCCCGCAATATCTTCTGCGCGTCCATAGCCGTAAGTGTATCTACTATTCCGTGCACGGCGTGAGAGCCAAAAGGCAAGCCCAAGCGGAATGGCAGTCAGAGCGTCGGAGAAGTTGTGGATAGTGTCGGCGAGCAACGCAACGCTCCCGCTAATAATGACGATGACTACTTGAAAGACAGCGGTTGCCAGCAAACCAGCCAGTGAAATCTTCAATGCCCACATGCCGCGATCGGTTGCGAGGTTCGGGTCAAGCGCGGCTTGTTGATGCCCGTGGCTGTGCGGGATGAAAAGGTGTTGAATCCACGCGAGAATAGGGTTGTTGGAATGAGCATGTCCATGATCGTGATCGTGGTCATGCTCATGATCGTGCTCATGCTCATGATCGTGCTCATGCTCATGATCGTGCTCATGCTCAGGCTCATGATGTTCATGCGGATGCGGATGATCATGCCCATGTTCATCATGATCATGGTCGTACAGGTGTTCTTGTTCGTCGTGGTGTCCCATTCGGAGCCTCCATAAAATGATTTGGAGGTTATAGGGTTTGGACTTTACGCGGGTACCCTCAACCTTAAACCCGCAATTCAAGCGGCGGGAAAACTATCCCGTCACGGAATTTGTTCTTGTCACATCCGCATACCACTGGCCAGAATCTTTGATCGTGCGCTTTTGCGTTTCATAATCCACGCGGATCAGCCCGAAGCGTTTTGTAAAGCCATGCCCCCATTCAAAATTATCCATGAGCGACCAGACCATGTATCCGCGTATATCCACACCGTCCTGCATGGCGAGGCGGGTCTGAATGAAATGTTGTCGCAAATAATCGAGACGGCGCGGGTCGTGGATCTTTCCGACGGCGCTGACTTCATCCTTGAACGCCGAGCCGTTTTCGGTGATGTAGATCGGGGGCAGTTTGTAATTGTTGTTTACTTTCACAAGCATCCGACGCAGGGCGGGCGCGCAAACTTCCCAGCCCATTTCGGTATATTCAGAATCAGGCACGCTGTCAATTTCCTGCGTGGCGCTGATAAGGTTCCGTGAGTAGAAATTGATACCGACATAATCGAGTTCCTGCGAGATCAACGCCATGTCGCCATTCTGGATCTTCGGCATGTTGTCGCCGACCAGTTCATATGCAGCAAGCGGATAATGTCCCTTGAAGATGGGGTCGAGAAAAAGGGTTTCGCTGCGCTCCCATGCGTTTTCTGCGGCGGTAATATCTTCAACCGAGTCGGTGGCAGGGTCGGCCATCCACAAGTTGAGGACGATGCCCACATCCACTTTTGAATTTGCACCACGAATTGCCTGTACTCCAAGCCCATGCGCGACCATCAAGTTATGCGCCACTTGATATGAAATGCTCGGGTCTTGAATGCCTGGAGCATGTTCACCTGAAAGATTTCCGTCAAACGCAATGACACTTGGTTCATTGAAAGTTGTCCAGTATTTGACACGGTCGCCGAGTCGCTTGATCATCAGCGCGGAATAATCCGCAAAGGCATGCGCGGTGTTGCGATTCTCCCACCCGCCTGTATCCTGCAATGCCTGCGGCAAATCCCAGTGATAGAGAGTCAAAAACGGTTCAATATTGGCGGCGCATAATGCATCTACCAGATGGTCGTAGAAATCGAGTCCCTTCGGATTAATGCGTCCGCGCCCTTTGGGCAGGACTCGAGCCCAAGCGGTGGAGAAGCGATAGGCTTTGAGCCCAAGCTGGCGCATGAGAGCAATATCTTCTTCGAAGCGATGATAATGGTCACAAGCGACGTCACCCGTGGATTGATCTTCGATCTTGCCTGGGGTGTGGCTGAAGCGGTCCCAAATGGATTCGCCTTTGCCGTCTTCGTTCCACGCGCCTTCTACTTGATACGACGCGGTTGCCGCACCCCAAAGGAAGTTGTGAGGGAATTTATAAGTGGTCATAGATGTTTTTTCAATACCTTTGTAATGATTTTATTTTGTACGCAATTCTTCAAAGCGAATGCGCTGAGCATTTCATCCAATTCTTTTTCTGATTTATGTTTGAACAGATTCGCATACGGCACTTGCAGGAATTGAGCGAGATAACCGAACAACGTATATTGCGCGAACCAGCGGCGGTCAATCTGGACTTTGAGATTGGTCTGTGCCAAATAAGCATCGATCGCGTCTGCTGAATTTTTCATCGCTTTCGCAACACTGCCCTTGGGCATTTCACCTTCCCAATCTGCGGCTTCCTGCTTTGCCTTCATGATCGGTTGGATGGTTTGAACGTATTCCGAATCTGGATTTAAATTGTATGAACCCATGGAGGCGATATCCTTCCACGTCCAAACTGCCCAATGAACACCCGCTGAGTCAAACACGCCGAGTTGATCATCCAATGCGGCGACGCGATAGTGGATCGCTTCAGGATGACCCGCATACCACGTGCCAAACTCACCGACGAAGATCGGCTTGCGATGTTTGAAGGCGAGGCGTGTACCGCTGTGCATTCCAAACTCCGCGGCGACGATGTCACGGTTCCAATACAATCCATCAATTTCACCGGGGTAGGGGTTGCCGCCGCCTGTAGGCGACATGTAGTTGTGCGTGCTTACCACAAGGTTATTATCAAAGGTCACGTCCAGCCCATCATATTCGCAGGAGAAGTTATCACCTTCGACGAACGTTCATCAGGTCGTAACCAGCCAGTGCGGGATGATTCTTATAGCGTTTCGCCAACTCTTTCCACAAACCAACAAAGCGATCTTGAAAGAGCTTATGCTGGTAAAGTAAAATATGCGCGTGGGCGTTATCGCTATGCCAATCGGGGTTATGCCAGCCTTGCACCGCATGAAAATCAAGGATGATGTATATGCCGTATTTGGCGCACCAATCAAAGGCTGATTCCAAACGCGTAAATCCGTCCTCGAGATATTCAAACGGTTTATCGTCGCTTTCAAAATGGCGGTAGTTGAATGGGATGCGGATCACATTCGCGCCGAACTTCGCCATCGCTTTGACATCTTCTTCGGTGAAAAAATGATCGAGCAGATGGTCAAAGAAAAATTGAGCTTTCTCTTTGCCGATAATACGGCTCATCGTCGCGCGCAGGTTATGCTCCGCGCCGACGAAGCCATCGATGAAGTCTTCCATGTTGAGCCAGCCGCCGATGTTCCAGCCGCGCAGGCGTATGGGTTTGTTGGATTGGGTGACGATCTGTCCATTTGAGACTTTAAGGATTTCCATTATTCTTTCGATCCCGTTAATTTAATTCCTTGTATGAAGGTCTTCTGTGCAAAGAAGAAGGCGATGATGATCGGGATCGTAAAAACTGTGGCTGCCGCCATCAGTTGATTCCACACGATGGTTTTCTGTCCCTGAAAATCCTGCAAGCCGAGCGCCATCGTAAAGTTGCGCGGACTATTAAGGAAGAGCAACGGTCCCGTAAAATCGTTCCAGGCCCACAGGAAGGTGAAGACCGTTACGGTTGCAAGAACGGGTGTTGAAAGCGGGAGAATGAGTTGTGTAAAGATCTGCCATTCCGATGCGCCATCCACGCGGGCGGCGTCACACATTTCCTCGGGAATGGTTCTAAAGAATTGACGGAGAAGAAACACATCCCATGCATTCGCAAAAAAGGTCGGGATGATCAATGGCAGGAAGGTGTCACCCCAGCCAAGTTTGTCATTGAATAAAAGATAAATGGGAATCATCGTCACCTGAAATGGCAGCATCATGGTGGCTAGAATAATGACGAATAAAGTATCACGCCCTGGGAATTTTATACGGGCAAAAGCGTATGCAACTGGCGCATTGGATATAAGTGTGCCAAGGATCGTAAAAAAAGCGATGATGAGGCTGTTCTTGAAATAGACCCAGAAACTGGCCCCCACACCGGGGCGGCTGCCGCGGTTCATCGCATCGGGGAAATTTTGCCAGCGGAAGGAAACTTCCATAATAGGTTCGGCGATCCTTTCCGCACCTTGTTGAAGTTTGTAGGTGAGGATTTCACCTGGATTGGCGGGATCCACAAAGGTGCCGATACCTTCAAGAATTTTAATAACCGCAAGTTGTTTGATCGTGCCATCTTCGATTTTGACATTGTAAAGAGGCAGTTGCTCGCCGTTCACATCCACGCGGACGTTGTCATATGGCAGCCAGCGCGGCGGGGAATGGAAAACATCCTGATCAGATTTGAATGCGGTCAATATCATCCACAAAAATGGAACAGCGAAGAACATGCCTACGAAGATGATCAGTCCATGGCTGATAGTGGATGTGAGGAGATCACGGATTTTGCGCGACTGTTTTTCAGAGCGGCGACCCTGATCGGGTTGTTGAATCAGGTTGGGGGTTGAGGAAGAAGCGGGAATATTAGTCATGCTGTCATCCTGCGTAGTAAGTAAATCTATCGCTCACTTTTAGCAGCAGGAGCGTAAAGATCAAAATGATGATGAACAAGATCCAAGCCATCGCGGAGGCGTAGCCCATTTTCAAAAAGAGGAAAGCGTTCTGATACAGATAGACGCTGTAAAAAAGAGTTGAGTTGAGCGGACGACCAAGCTTGTCACCGCCGCCGACCACGTAGGCTTGCGCAAAATATTGGAACATGCCGATCATGCCTGTGATGAGATTGAAGAGCGTGATGGGCGAGACCATTGGGATGGTGATATGCCATAAGCGTTGGAGCCAGTTCGCACCATCGAGCTCGGCGGCTTCGATCAAGCTTTGGGGCACATCCTGTAAGCCTGAAAGATAGATAATGATCGTACCGCCCATGCCCCACATGCCGAGCAAGATCAATGCGGGCTTTGACCATTGCGGATCAGCCATCCAGTTGGGACCGTCAATGCCGATTTGAGCGAGAAGCGTATTTACCAAGCCCACCTGCGGATTGAGCAGCCACAGAAAAAGGATCGTACCCGCCACGGTCGGGACAATGGAAGGAAGAAAATACACAACGCGATAAAATGCCTGGCCGCGTACTTTGAGATTTAGTAAAACTGCGCACAGGAATGAAGCGAATAAACCAAGCGGTACTGCGATGGCCACCATGTACATGGTGTTGCTGAGTGCGATCCAAAACTTATCATCAGTAAACAGGACTTTATAATTTTGCAATCCCACCCAATCTGGCGCGCGCCGGGAATGATAAATGGTGAAGCTGTAATAAAAAGAGACCACCATCGGGTAGAGGGTGAAGGCTAGAAACCCGATCAGCCAGGGCGAGAGGAATAACATACCCGTGCGAAAATCTGCTTTGGTGCGCTTCGTCCAAACGACTTTGAGAGGCAGTTTGAAACTAAAAAGTTTTCGCTCGGGTGGTTGTAGCTTGTCCATGCTTTACGCTCCATCCAGTAGACCCTAAAGGCTTTGTAAACCTTTAGGGTCTACATCAAATCAAGTTACTTCAGTGATTCAATTAATTTTGGTTCAAACTCAGTCTGAATCGCATCAAGTAATTCTTTCGGGTCTGCGCCAGTAAGAAGTACCTGCTCTTCAGCAGCATCTCTGGCATCATTCAATTCAAAAGAGATCGGAGTGGTAAGTACGGCGAACGCATTCGAACTCGACATCAGGTCTACAAAAACCTGAAATTTAGGTCCAAGTTCATTAAAGCACGGATCTTCAGCAGCCTTCTTGCTGGTGGGCAGGTTGGCGTTGAAGCAGAACTCTTCCGCTACGATGGCAG
>JAPLGS010000048.1 GCA_026390015.1 Chloroflexota bacterium
ATCTTTTGCAGGATTATCCACTCGAACTGCACATTTTTTCCGCCCAAACATATGAGCAGTTGGAGAGTCAGGGAATCAAGGGCGAGAAATTATTCGTCCACTCGCATGAATCTTATGACGAGATTCTTAAACTTCAGCATAATGCCGGGATTTTATTCCTTCCATTGGCGATTGAGTCCACTATTACGGAAGTTATTCGCACATCAGCGCCTGGAAAATTGGGTGAATATCTTGCCAGCGGCACTCCAGTACTGGCTCACGTCCCGGCTGATTCTTTTGTGGCTTACTATTTCAAGAAATATCGGTGCGGATTTCTTGCAGACCAGAATGACCCAAAAAGGCTTGCTGTGGAAATTAAGAAATTGATTGACGATCCAGTCGTTCAAACTGAAATCATTCAGAATGCTTATCGACAAGCTATGCTTGATTTTTCTCCAGACCATGCCCGGGATCAGTTGAAAAAACTTTTGCAAAATAGGGACACAACTGATAAATGATAACAAACGGAAAATCAAAAACCAAAAGAAAAATCCTTTTCATTGGCATGATCAATAGTGTCCACGTTGCGCATTGGCTTTCTCAAATTGAAGACCAAAACTGGGATGTCTACCTGTTTCCCGTCGACGATTGGGCGGAACCGCATTTTGAGATTCGCAATCTTTCTGTATATGCAACAAAGTTTTTTCGAGCAGCGTTCGTAGATAAAAGTGTTCGCTATATCCGCTGGTCAAGTTTGAGCTTCTATTTGGACGCATTGAGCCGTCGATTGATGAAGCAGCATACTAATAAGTATAAAGAACAGGCTTTGGCACATGTAATTAAAAGTATTAAGCCGGACATTATCCATTCCTTGGAGTTTCAGCATGCGGGCTACCTGACACTTGGCGCAAAGAAGAAGTTTGGAAATAAATTTCCGACATGGATCGCTACATGTTGGGGAAGTGATATATACATGTTTGGACGATTAATAGAACATCAGGAACCTATTCGCCAAATGATGGCTAATTGTGATTATTATTCGTGTGAATGTGAGCGGGATGTGCAGCTTGCGCGCGAGATGGGTTTTAGCGGCCCGGTATTACCGGTATTACCTGCTCGAGGCGGTTTTAACACAGAGCATATGATAAGTTTTCGCCAACCTGGGCCTGTTTCAAACCGAAAAACTATCATAGTGAAAGGCTATCAAGGTTGGGCCGGGCGGGCACTTGTTGCTTTTCAAGCGTTCAAGCGTTGTCTGGATATACTTCAAGGCTACACAATTGTCCTCTACGCTGTAGTAGAGGACATTAAAATTGCGGCCCGCTTGTTTGAATTGGAAACAGGTATTCCAATAAGGATCCTGCCCCCTCTTTCTACAGATGAAGAAATACTAACCGCATTCGGTCATGCGCGCGTTTATATTGGCCTAAGCATCTCAGATGGCATCAGTACTTCCCTTCTTGAAGCCATGGTGATGGGTGCCTTTCCCATTCAATCCTGTACTGCCTGTGCCGATGAATGGATTATAGATAGCAAAAGTGGTTTTACCGTCCCGCCGGAGGATCCTAAAGCGATTGCAGATACAATCCGCAAAGCATTGACAGATGATACTCTGGTCAACCATGCTGCTGAACTTAATATGCAAACAGCCCGTGAGCGATTGGACTCTTCCATAATCAAACCACAAGTGATAGAAATGTACCAGAACATCTTCATGGCAAGAGGAAAATAATATGCGAGTACTCATTCTTGGCGCCGGTGGCATGTTGGGACATCAGTTGTGTCGTACCCTCGACGGTCGTTTTGATGTTTGGGGATCGTTTCGTGGCGACTCTCGCGAATTTGAACGCTATAACTTTATCCCGCAGGAACGAACGATCGGGCAGGTGGATGTACAGGATCTATCCACTGTGCGGCGTGCTATTGAGATGGTAAAGCCCG
>JAPLGS010000057.1 GCA_026390015.1 Chloroflexota bacterium
GAACTACAGGATTTATCTCTGTTTAGACGCCGCACAACCAACAATGTTTACGAAAGTATTTCTCATCCTCCCTCCTAATTACCCAAAACGGGAATTGCTGATCTCCGCTTTGTATTTTCATCAAATCACGACGCAAATTCCTTATGAGGTGTATGTGGCGTTGCCAAAGGACTCGGAAAAGCCGCGTATTCATCATCCGCCCACGCGGTTTTTCTGGGTTTCCCCCGAACCGTTCTAGGCGGGAGTCGAAACGCATAAGATAGACAGCGTAGAAATCAAAGTGTACGGCGTCGCTAAAACCATCGCAGATTGTTTCAAGTTCCGCAACAAGGTTGGGATGGACGTCGCTCTGGAAGCGCTGCGCGAAGGTCTGCGCGGAAAGAAATGCACGCCTGATCAAATCCTGCGCTTTGCCCACGTGGATAGAGTCGAACGAATCATTTTCCCCTATTTGGAGGCGCTTGTATTAACAAACCCGTCAAGAATTTATCCGCGTCCGTTCACCAAAGATTGTTGAATAAATCGCGCGAAACGAACCAGCCTTTTAACGAGTTGATTCAATACTACGGAATCGAGCGATTGTTGTACAGGCTGTCGCTTTCGCAGTATTCGCGCCAATTCGTCTTGAAGGGAGCGTTGATGTTCAAAGCGTGGGGCATGGCAAACTTTCGCCCAACTCGCGACGTTGATCTGCTTGGACATGCGCTAAACACACTCGAACATATCAAGGCTTTGTTCGAGGATATCTGTAAACTGGATGCCGGCCTGATGGTTTTGAATTTGATAAAAATGTCACCGTCGAAAGGATCAAAGAGGATGTCGAATATGAAGGCGTCCGTGTAAATGTGCTGGCGCATTTGGATAAAACGAGAATTCCGATTCAAGTTGATATTGGATTTGCAGACGTCGTCACGCCTGCGCCTCAAAAGATGGAATACCCGACCCTGCTCGATTTTCCCGCGCCGCAGATCTATGGGTATCCGCGCGAGACCATCACCGCGGAAAAATTCCAGGTAATGATTGTCCTTGGCATGGCAAACAGTCGCATGAAAGATTTTTACGATCTCTGTATGATGTTTGAAGAATTTGAATTCGACGGCCTGACCATGCAAGATGCCTTGCAAAGAACATTCCAAAACAGGGATACCGAATTGCCAATGGAAACCCACGTGATATTCCTCCCGGAATTTGCGGAAAACAAAACGGTGCAATGGAACGCGTTCACACGCAAGATCAAGCGGCAGGATTATGCCGATATGAAGCATGTGATAAACACGATAAAAGAATTCTTCGGCCCGATTCTTGCTGCCAGCCAGAGGGGGATTCCATTTGATAAAAATTGGAAAGGCAGATGGATGTAGTCAGAAATCTTGACGAAAACTTTAATGAGGTTTTGCGTTCAATTCATATCAAACGCGCCAGGTTCAAGTGCTGTCCGTAAAAATTCCTGGATGGTCTTTTTACCTACCTACACTGGCGGGGATAGTCTTTACGGTGAATAAAGCCCCCCTCCGCCCGTCAAGCGGGCACTTCCCCCAAATATGATGATTCAAAGTTTTAATCATCATATTTGGGGGAGGATGGGTGGGGGCGCTTTCGGAATGAAGAGGTTATGAAGAATTTGTCCGCTGTGGTGGGGATTCGGGCGTTGATTTCAATATGATTTTTGATGGCAAACTCGCAGGCAGAAATAAATGTCCACTTGGTTGGTCAAAAGACCATGCATGCGAGATGGATGATGGTCAGTAACGGGAGGTAACAACAAACTCTGGCGCGAAACCGCAAACAAGAACGGATGTTTGCTTTTAGCAGGGAGGCACGATCTTGTCCAAGGAAATTTATACGGCAGTTTTCGAAGGAGCTGCTTTAGCGTAATATCCTGTTTTCATAATGATCTTGGGGGTACACAATACCTATACTGTACTCATATATTTTCTCAGTGCAAGCGGGAAAGCAGACTTTGGATCCGCTCGAAGGAATCACGCTGGAGCATGGCTCTCTCTTCATCATCCATTGGGTCTTCAAAATCCGCCACGTGTGTGGGACCGGTGTGATCCGGGGAAGCGAATTTTTCAGCGAGGGTTTGCAAGGCTTCCTGTACCAGTTTGTTTTTCAAGACTGGACGAATTTCATCAGCCAGAGGTTCAATACCGCCAGGGTAATTGCGGATGCAGTAGTAAATATCCCACGCGTCTTTTTCCATCAACCGCGAGGATAATGCCATTGCTTTCATCACCAAAAAAGGCGCAATAGATGCAACACGGACGCGCACCTGATCCAATCCGCCATCGGGAAGTGATCCGCTTAATGAGATTTCTGTTGCGTGCGTGAATACAAGGTCAGACCCGCGCGCTTTGCGGACGAGCATATCCTGCACCTTCTGCGTGCGATGTTTGCGCGTGGTACCACCATATTCGCCCGAGAGAAAATCTACTTCCACTTCGTATGGGTTGCTGTTGATATGCACGGTGCGAAAGAAGATAAAGGGCTGTTCGCCCTGATGATAGCCGCGCGATTTTAAAATCTGCAAAATGGATTGATAGCCCACTTCGCCCAGCGTGCGATGATCGAGCGCAAGATCAACATCGAGGCTGCCCGTGTGCGGATGTTCGGCGTGACCGAACAATAATTCGGGAACCCATCCGCCCACGACCACAATCCCTTCACGGTATTCTCCGAGCATGCGGGTCAGTTCAATCATTACGCTGCGCGCGGCTTCGACGGCTTCAGCAAGGTAGTCAGTTCGTTTTATTGCCATGATTTTTCGATCACCTTTCGGACAGATTGCGCGGCTTCTTCTGCGCGGCTGTGTTGATTCTGCAAGTCTAAATAGATTTGGACAGGCGAAACGGTTTGAATCCCGCCCACGTCTTGACTCTCAAAAAATATGCCTGCATCATACGGGGTAAGCAGGTGAATATTTGCGCCATTCTCGACGCGTTTCCAGCCTAGACGATTTGCAAGCACATCTAAATTTCCATCTATGTAGGCGGTGACACGCTGGTATCGAACGGCGGGAGCGAGCCGCGCTGCGCCCGAGAAAGAAGTCAGCGCGTAGCGTATCATGCGCTGCTGACAGAGTTCCGCCAGTTGAGATTCACATTCAGCGACAGGGGACAGAGAATAATAACCTGTAACCTGATTGCGCTCAAAGCGATATTGCTTTGCCCACTCATCGAGTACTACGCGCGGATCGCTGAGACGGATTCCTGCCTCCCCCGGTACAAGCCATTCACGATCTGCCAGTAATTTTTTGACATTGGCAACCTGCCCAAAACTGACCTGCGCGGATTCTGCAAGCGTCTCTGTCTTCCAGATTTGTTTTGCGCGAGTCAATAAGACGCGCAGAATTCGTTCCGATTTGATGGAGTACAGCGAACGCAAATCTCTGCGTTGAACGCGGACATTGGGAGCGCCGTCCCGTTTGATATAAATGGTATCAAAAGCAATCAGGCAATTACCAGCCAGGTCAAGATACCCGATCCCAGCCTGCTGACATATTTCAGCGGACACGGGAGAGATATAAGGAGCGATAAAAACCCCGTAAGTTTGAGCACCCTTTGAGAGCATTTCCTTCATCTCCAACACAGCCTGACGTGCAAGCCGAGGCTGACCATTTTTCTTATATTGAGCCAAAATCTTGACAGATCGCTCTCCAACGCGGAGTTCAACTTGAAAATCAGCAGCGCTTCCCAACGCAGTGATCTTGCCCACGCGCACAAAGGGAATTTCTGCAAGACTGCCCTGCAATGCTTGAAGAGCGGCTTTTTGCTCGTTATTTTCTTTCATTATTTATATTCCTTTCAGCAAACGCTGAAAGGAATTATATCAATGAAAAATAAATATAACAACCCCGCAGGAAACACAATGCTGGTTGAAATTGACGAACCTAGAAGGGCAGATTGGTGAAGGCATCTCTTGGCGATAAAGTTGACAAAGCGCAGCGGACTCTGGAAAAAATCCCTGGAGAAGGTTAACCAGCGGCGCAATTTGTGATCAAGAAGTTGCATGAATTACATGATGTGCCTGGTAAAGTCCAAGTCTCATTCGGCTTGAAACTAAATGCGGAAGCAGGGCAGTGTACTGGCGTCAGGCGGTATGGAAGCCAATTACACAATCACACTCAAGTGGATGAAGGAAAAAGAAGCGGTCAAACCTGGGCTGATGAAATGAGGCATAATTTGGGCAGAATAGTAGTTTTGGAATCGTATCGTTTTTGTTCCACTTAGGGAAAGCACTTGCGCACTGCAGGAATCTCAACGATAGTTGGCCAATCTTAATTCAGGTGAAAAAACATGGATGATGCCACGAAAGACAAGAACTACAAAAGCCCTGCCCGTAAGCTGATTCGTTTTTTTGAAAAAAGCCGCGACCAATGGAAGTCCAAACATCACAAGGCAAAGGCCGGGGCAAAGCGTCTCAGTAACCACGTTCGTTTTCTCGAGAAGA
>JAPLGS010000133.1 GCA_026390015.1 Chloroflexota bacterium
ACAAATACTACCTGACCGACTTCGGGCGCCAGACCGCTGCTATGGCTTTGAAGTTACGCGAGATGGTCGTGATCCCTACCCTCGCTTATGCAGCTTAATTTTCTTGCTTTTTGTACAAGCATTTAACTTTCAAGGTACTAAAAATATTAATGCTAAAGTCAGATAATATTATCTTAATTTTTTCATTACTTGTATTCCAGAGCGAATGTGATAATATTGCGTAAGTTTATCTTTATTTATCGCAATTTCTCAATACGTAAAAACCCAAATCAGGAGACCTATATGCAATATAAAACTTTTCCGCAAAGAATTACAACACTTTTTCTGCTCATCATGATTGTAACCTCATCCTGCGGGGCAACTGCTCTAAAAGGCTCAGTCATGTCGCCAACTGTCGCTGCCGTTGATATTAATTTGACAGATCACAATGGAAAACCTTTTCAGCTTAGCACGTATCAAGGAAAAGTCGCGCTGGTCTTTTTTGGTTTTTCAAACTGTGTTGATGAATGTCCGGCGACTTTGGCGCTCATCAGGCAGGCCCTTGAAACAGCTGGCGCTACATCACAAGACGTGGTGGTTGTCATGGTCAGTACGGATCCTGCCAATGATACAGCCAGGTCAATGAAGGCGTTCATGGAAAGATTTAATCCATCATTTCTTGGCCTGCTCGGCTCAACTGATGAATTAACAAAAGTCTGGCAGGATTACGGAGTTGTCGTTCTGGATGGTGGTGAGACGCACTCAAGCTTCACCTATGTGGTGGATAAGAAAGGCAATCTGCGCGAAACTTTTTCACCCGAGACTTCATCCGATGATATCGCGGCTGATGTGAAAGTTCTACTGGCAGAGAATTAAAGAATCCGCACTAGCCTTCAGGTTGGTTTGGCAAGATCTTAATTAATCTTCATAAACTGTGAGATCCAAGGTCAGGTAATTTGCCTGACCTTTTTTGATTCTTTAACTCAAAATAATACACATCGCTACTTAACATCAAGAACAAATGCAGTCTGCTGTATCTGATTATCATAGACATACTTAAACCAGACTTTGTATTTACCCGGTTTTGGGAAATTGCCCCAGAATTTCAAACTGGCGGGATCAAGTAGATTTGGCCTTTGAAAAGTAGTCAAGGTTTCATCAATGATGTACAAAGCACAATGATTTCCCGACGCTATCCCAATTTCTTGCGAGATCAGATTACCTTGAGCATCAATCACCTCAATATTAATATTTGCCGGTTGGCCAGCTTTTAATGTTCCGTCATACTTCAAGGTAACCTTAAGATCACCGTTCAACTGGGTAAGCGCTGTGGCTGATGCTAGCGCAGCCGCTTGTGTCTTTGCCGATCCCACATCAACGGGTACTGCCAATGTCACAAAATTACCACCTCGCGGCAGGATGTCTACGAACACCATATATTGCCCATTTTTTGGGAACGTAATTACCGGCTGAATTTTTATAACCTGAGCCGGTATTTGAGAGTCAGTACCTTGCGGCATAGCCTGCCCGCTGGTTTTAGTCTGCGATCCCATTCCATTAAGATTTAAAGGAAATTCAAAAGGATCCACGACCACTGGATTGACCTGGAGATATGTGAGATCACGGGAAGCAACTGCCACATAAGCATAATAGTAATATCTTCCAAAACTCCTCGCTTCAAGATCGGTGGCTTCATTACCAAATTGGTCAATGATCTGGAGATCGAGCGGCATGGGTTTCCCTGCAACGATCGGTACTTTTTGGTTAATGACTGCATGATAGATCGGTACCGGCATCACTCCAGATTGTACTGGCTTCAACCTGCCAAACGAGAAATAAGCGAAAAGCATCAACGCAATTACGGTCACAGCGAGAGCAGGCGCCATTTCCATAATTTGTCGAACACGGGTCTTCGGCGCATTGAGCGATTCGATTTTATATCCGCGCAATCTCAAACTGTTCGAGACCACCAGCACGCTACTGAACGCCATCGCGCCAGCCGCAAGCATCGGATTCAAATATCCAAACGCAGCCGCGGGAATAAGCACCACGTTATAGAAAAACGCCCAGAAAAGATTCTGTTTGATCGTCGCCAAAGTTTTGCGTGAAAGCGAGATCGTGCGCGCCACACCGCGCAAGTCGCCGCTCATCAAAGTCACCGGCGCGGCCGCCATGGCCACATCCGTGCCGGTGCCGATCGCGAGTCCTAC
The DNA here is from genome assembly GCA_026390015.1 of Chloroflexota bacterium. Lineage (GTDB taxonomy): Bacteria > Chloroflexota > Anaerolineae > Anaerolineales > Villigracilaceae > Villigracilis. Next base: position 2,190 of record JAPLGS010000133.1, read on the forward strand.
ATCCGCTTGCGCGAGAGCAGGCGCGTCATTCACGCCATCGCCGACCATCGCGACGACTACATTACCTGCCTGCAACTTTTTCACTTCCGCCGATTTCCCTTCGGGCAAAACTTCGGCAAGCACCACATCAATTCCAACCTGCTTCGCAATAGCCTCAGCAGTTTTCTGATTGTCGCCTGTGATCATCGCAACTTTCAGCCCCATGCGGTGCAAGTCAGCGATGGCTTCCTTCGAACTATCCTTGATCGTATCCGCCACCGCGATAATTCCGGCAGTCTGATTATCAATCGCAACCAGCATGGCAGTCTTCGCTTCGGATTGAAGACGCGCCACTTCTGATTCGAGTTTTCCTAATTGGATTCGGCGCGCCTGGAACATTCTCACATTCCCGACCAATACACTTCTTCCCTCAACCTCGGCCTGCACGCCATGCCCGGCTTCAGCTATAAAACCAGTGGGTTCCACCAATTTTAACCCGCGCGTTGTAGCCTCAGCCCAGATCGCCTCACCAAGCGGATGTTCACTCCCCCTCTCCACCGATGCAGCAAGACGCAACATTTCATCTTTGCTTATTGATAGTTTCTTACTAACTACTATATCCGTAACTGCCGGCTGGCCTTTCGTAATGGTTCCGGTCTTATCCATAACCACTACTTTGACTCTGCCTGCACGTTCCAGCGCCTCACTGGTGCGAAACAAGATCCCCATTTCTGCACCTTTGCCGGTGCCCACCATAATGGCGGTTGGAGTGGCCAGCCCCATCGCACATGGACAAGCGATGACTAGCACCGCCACCATGTAGATCAAGGCGCGCGTGAAATTATCAATACCTGCATCAACCGCCAATGCAGGGCCAAAATAATACCAGCCCGCAAAAGTGATTGCCGCAGTTGCGATCACAAAAGGTACAAATATCGCCGAGACCTGATCTGCAAGTTTCTGGATGGGAGCCTTGCTGCCCTGCGCATCCTCAACCAGCTTGATGATCTGCGCCAGCGCAGTTTCCTTGCCAACTTTGGTCGCTTCAAATTTTAGTAATCCAAGTTTGTTCAGTGTCGCGCCGATGACCGGATCGCCCTGTTTCTTTTCAACTGGCAAAGACTCGCCCGTCAGCATAGACTCGTCTATTGAGCTGCGCCCTTCGATAACGACACCATCAACTGGAATTGTCTCGCCGGGCTTGACGAGAACCACATCACCCACGCGAACATCGTCGACCGGCACTTCACTTTCAAGTCCGTCACGTACGATGCGCGCGGTCTTGGCGCGTAATCCCATCATTTTTTTGATCGCTTCAGAAGTACGGCCTTTCGCGCGCGCCTCCAAATATTTTCCAAGTTTGATGAGCGTGATAATGACTGCCGCAGTCTCATAATACACGTGACCTGCCAGCAAACCAAAGGTGATCGGCAAAGAATAGAAGAATGCCGCCGATGAACCCATCACGATCAGCACATCCATGTTCGCGGATTTGTTTCGCAAAGCCTTGAACGCGCCAATGTAATAATCATAGCCAACATAAAATTGAACAGGAAAAGCAAGTGCCAGCATTAACCAGCCAAACCAGGGTTGTGCCGCGCGCATACCGCCCATGGTATTTTGCAAATAAACAAACGATGGCAGCAAATTAAAATCTTTACTCATCGATAGCAGGAAAAGCGGCACAGTAAAAATCAAGCCGATGATCAATAAGTGACGCTGTTCGTTGATCTCATCTTCGCGAGCCTTGGCTTCAGCATCTTCCGCTTCACCGCCGAGTTCCATGGCTTCAAATCCAGCGGATGAAACCGCGCGTCGCAATTCCGCCTGCGTAATGATGGTCGGCACATATTTCACGCGCGCCTTTTCGGTGGTGAAAGTCACCTGGGCTTCGAGAACACCTTCAAGTTTCGCGAGAGCCTTCTCCAAACGAGTCGCATCGTTGTAATCTGAAAGACGCTTGATGATGAGATCCGCTTCGCCTGTGGCGACACCATAACCAGCACGATTGACTCGCGCAATAACTTCAAACAAGCCAAGTTTAGCGGAGTCAAAATCCACTGTGGCGCGTTCGGAGGAAAGATTCACCACCGCGCTTTGCACGCCATCGAGTTTCTTTAAGTTGCGCTCCACTGTGGCAACACAGTTCGCGCAGGTCATGCCGGTAATGGGAAGGGTTAATTGCTTGGTTTCAGCCATGGGAATTCCTTACAAAGTTCATAATCCGAATTACAGATTTTCCTGTAATTCGGATTATTTGAGAATACAACTAAATCGTGATCAAACTTTCAACAGGGTAATTGATCTCGGACAGCAAGGCCTTGATCAAATCTTCGTTGGCGGGCGCGTCAAAAGTGATCTCCACTTTCTTCGTATCAATAGCCGCTTTGACGGATTGAATGCCCTGCATGTCACCCAATTCTGTCTCGATCGTATGTGTGCAATGTCCGCAGGAAATCGCGGGGACGGAGTAAGTTACTGTGGTCATGTTTTTATTTCTCCTTTTGGTTATATGTTTTAAGAAACGTTCAAAGTTCAACGTTAAACTTTCGCAGACATCTCAAACACTTCGGCGATTTCCTTCAACACGCGCTCGCGCTCTTTTTTATCGCTACCTTGAATCGCGGTGATCACGCACGAATTCAAATGTTCTTCAAGAATACGTGAACTCACCTTATTCAGCGCTGCTTCAATCGCCTGTATTTGTCGGATCACGTCAATGCAATAAGCATCTTCCTCCACCATGCGGATCACGCCGCGCAGGTGTCCTTCAATCGTCTTCATTCGTCGGATGGTATTGTCGTTTTCCATGCTCACCTCTACTTGTTAGAGAAATGCTTCGGGTTTTCTCTTACCCCCTCCCAGGGGGGATGGGGTAAGAGAAAATATAAACGAAACTTCGCCCCTCGTCAATAGTGACATATGTCATCTGAAATCGGATAAAATTATTGGATGAAACACCACATTCTTAACTTTGCTCTAATTCTGTTTCTACTGGCAGGTTGCTCGCCAAAGACGGCAACTCCCGACCCCAACGTGCAGATCCGCCAATCAGTTGGCGCAACTCTGGCGGCGATAGCAACCGCCACATCCATTCCTCCATCCACGCCCTATCCATCGCCAACGCCATTTAATCTGACAGGTTTATTTTGTGAATATCAATTCTGCATCGGTCATCCCATTGACATGGCTTTCTACGATGTCAGCGCACAGCAAAACCCACTTGCTCCGAGCAGTTACGGGCAGGGCATGCTCGCCGCGCTTAATGGCAGTCTCTTTATCGAGGTGATATGGCAAGTCGCGCCCGGTACTGCTGATCCAGAATTCATGTTGGATCTGATCCTCGAAGAGGTTGATATCCGTGATGGTAATTTGGAAGTAAAGCTCATTCGCAATATGAATGTGATGTACACTGCGATCACATCCACTGCCACCTCGGTGCTTCCTTTTGGCGGCGCTGGCGCGTGGACTTGCGCCGACAGAGTCTTCGCGTGGAAGGTTTATTCGCCGCAAGCCGAATCTGCCAGCCCGTTATTTAATGATATGTTGGTGCGCTTCACCTGCGGACAATGATAAAAGGTTTCCTGCTATCACAGCTTCTTCGCCTCATTCCATAAAGCATTCATCTCTTCCAAGGTCATATCTGATAAATTCCTGCCCTGCTTTTTCGCGCCCTGCTCCACATAAGCAAAACGTTTCTTGAATTTAAGATTCGTCCCGCGCAGCGCGGACTCAGCATCTACTTTTTTCCAGCGCGCGAGATTGACCAGCACGAAGAACAGGTCGCCTAATTCATCTGTCACTTCCTCAAGATTCTGCGCCTGTTTGATCTCCTCAGTTTCTTCGCGGATCTTATCAAGCACTCCATCAATCTCGGGCCAGTCAAAACCAACTCGCGCGGCGCGGTCTTGATATTCCAGCGCTTGAGTCAATGCGGGCAATGCTGAAGGGACACCATCTAAAATTCCCTTATCCTCTTTTTTCTTTCCTCTTTCTTTTTCCTTCAATTTCTCCCAATTTTGCAAAACGCCATCGACGCTGTTTAATTCCACATCCCCAAACACATGCGGATGACGGCGCACGATCTTGTCGTAAATTCCTTTGATAACCTTATTCATTGAAAACGAATCGGTCTCGCTCGCAATTTGGGAGTTCAATACAATTTGCAAAAGCAGGTCACCAAATTCCTCGCGCATGCCAGCGGAGTCGTTTTCGTCCATGGCGGCTAAGGTCTCGTATGTTTCTTCAAGCAGATGAGTCCGCAGGGATTGATGAGTCTGTTCCTTGTCCCACATGCAGCCATCCGGCGCGCGTAGATGCGCCACGATCTCGGCAAAAGATTCAAAAGATGTCCCCTCGCCGAGTGATGGAAGGTAGAGACAGGTTGAAGGTTTAAAGTCAAAGGTCGCAGGTTGAAAGTCACCGAGCCGCTCGGCTTGTAACCATTGACCTACGACCCAATTCACTTCATGCTCTTTCGGATACACCGCGAGCAAAACATTCTTCACCTGTAAAGCAAGTTCAGCTGAATCGATTCCTATCAACAATGAAGGAATATCAGGCGGGAATGGCGGAACATGAACGGATGATAGACTCTGCGCTTCGAGCAGAGTCAGCTTCGAGGGCGGCGTGATGTGTAGCGTATCAAAAGCAGACGAGACAAGGTTGAAGTCCATGTGTTTCTCCGTTAAAACGTAATTGGTAATTCGTAAATTACGAATTACCAATTACGAACTGAGTTCGGGTTTATAAAAAAATTAACGCTTGGTGTAGGTAGGAGCCTTGCGGGCTTTCTTGAGGCCTGGTTTTTTGCGTTCCTTGACGCGCGCGTCACGGGTGAGCAAGCCTTTTTTGCGCAGAGCAGATGTCCATTCTGCGTTGATGAGTTGCAGCGCGCGGGCGATGCCGAGACGGACAGATTCGGTTTGGCCGGTGGTACCGCCGCCATTAATATGCACGCTCACATCATATTTCGTCGCTTCCTGACCCACTGCGCCAAAGGGACGCATGGTGTCTTCGAGGTCACCCATGCGAGTAAAAAACGCGGCGAATTCTTTTTCGTTTATGGTGAACTTACCGTTGCCAGCCGATAGGCGCACGCGGGCGGTGCTTTCCTTGCGACGACCAATGCCTTCATAATATTGAGCCATATTCACTTACCTCTTTATCCCGTAACTTTCGGGGTTTGCACTTGGTGCGGATGATTGGGGCCAGCATAGATCTTCAAATGCTTGAGCGTGGAACGTCCCATGCGGTTGTGTGGGAGCATGCCCCAAACGGCGTCACGCAGGGCGCGGTCTGGATGTTGGGCAAGTTGATCCCGCAGGGAAATACTCTTCAAGCCGCCCGGGTACCCGGAGTGACTATAGTAGATCTTGCTTTCCAGTTTGCTATGGGTTCTGGTGCCGGTCACTGTAACTTTCTCAGTATTAACCACCACCACAAAATCTCCCATTTCCACGCCAGGCGTGAAGGTAGGTTTGTGTTTGCCAAGCAAAACATGCGCGATACGCGCGGCCAGGCGTCCCAGAGTCTGCCCTTCGGCATCTATTACAACCCAGTCGCGCTGAATTTCAGCGGCTTTCGGATAATATGTTTTCTGTTGCACTTTTGTCACTCCGTTTCATAATCTAATCACGTGATCCATATGTTACTTCAATCAGCGTCAACCCGTGCGCGGGAGCCAGCCCAGCGATAAGTTCTTCATGCTTTATTAGCGCATGCCTGACTTTCTCAATCGAGCTTCTTCCCTGAGCGACAGCCACTTGTACAAAAACCAATCTTCGTACCATGCGATATAAAAACGCATCCGCTCTGACTTCGAACTGCCACTCACCATCTGGCATTTTCTTCCATTCGGCTTTTGTCAGCGTGCGCACGGTCGTGCCTTTGGGCGTCGTCCGTGAACCAATGGCTGCAAAATCTTGTTTCCCGATGAAGGTGCTTGCGTTCCGCTTGAGCGCATCTTCATCTACAGCGGGCCATGTGCGCCACAGGAATTTACTCCGCAGCGGGTCGCGAATCGGTTCAAAAAACACCCGGTAGCGATACGCCCTTGAGGTGGCATCAAAACGCGGATGAAAATCTGCCGAGGCTAGCGACGCGTTTTTGACGACCAGGTCTGATGGAAGGTGCTTGTTGAGCGCCCAAAGCAGTTTGTCTGCTGAGTGCTTCCAATCAAGATCGAATGCGGCCACCTGCCCGGTTGCGTGAACTCCTGTATCTGTCCGGCCAGCCATCAGGATCGTCCGGTCAGGCCAGCCCAGTTTGCGGAGCGCTTTTTCCAACTCGCCCTGTACTGTGCGGGAGTTGGCCTGTCGCTGGCTTCCGCTAAAACCGGTGCCGTCGTAGGCGAGGATCACTTGGTAACGTGCCATTGCATAGCGGCCAAAGCCGCTGTTACAAACTACTCTTCAACCAACTCAAGAAGTACCATTTCAGCCGCATCGCCGTGACGTGGGCCAAGTTTCAGCACGCGAGTGTAACCGCCGGGGCGGGTCGCAAAGCGGGGAGCGATCTCATCAAATAAGCGTTTGATGAGTTGGTTATCTCCCAATCTCGAAATAGCCAGGCGGCGCGCGTTTAGCTTCTGCACGTCTGTGCCATTTGCGCTGTTGCGGGCAAGTGTGATCAAGCGCTCAGCGTCACCACGGATGGCGGCGGCTTTGGCTTTGGTGGTTTGAATACGCTCATGCGTAAAGAACTGTTTGATCAGGTTGCGTCGAAGGGCAATTCGTGCGCCTTTTCTGCGTCCTAATGTGTAACCTGCTACTGAATGTCGCATCTCTAACTCTCCGAGGATGTATCGTCTTTCATAAAGCCTTTTTCACGCATCTTGTCGCGAAGTTCATCGAGACTCTTTTCGCCAAAGTTGCGGATGGACATGACTGCGGTCTCGCCTTTTTCAAGAAGGTCGAGCACGTCACCTACGTTGGTGATGCCGGTGCGCTTCAAGGAGTTGAAGACGCGCACAGAAAGGTCGAGGGCTTCCACTGGCGTTTCGGCCAGCTCACTGCTCAGGCGGCTTCCCGATGATTCGCGTTCGACAGCCACTGCCAGCATTTCTTCATTGACGCCTGCCACGTAGCGCAGATGATCAATGAGGATGCGGGCCGAGGAACTGAGCGCGCGTTCCGGTGAAATGGTTCCGTCTGTCCAGATCTCTAAAATCAATTTGTCGTAATTTTGGCTCTGGCCCACACGGGCAGAGGCCACTTCCCAATTGACACGTTTGACCGGGCTGTAGATCGCATCCACTGGAAGTTCGCCAATGGGCATATGTCCGGCGCGTTCATTGGAGGGAGAATAACCGCGGCCACGTTCAACCACGAATTCGATATCGTGCTTGGTCTTGGCTCCATCCACAGTGAATAGATATGTGTCAGGATTGACGATCTCGATCTCGGCTGGAGTAATAATATCTGCCGCAGTGACCGTTCCTTCGCCGCGCACTTCCAACTGCATACGAGCGCTGTCCACGCCATCCATTTTGATGCGGATCTGTTTGACCTGCAGCATAACCTGAATAACATCTTCGCGTACGCCTGGGATGTCACTGAATTCGTGAAGTACATCCGCGATGCGTATGGAGGAAATAGCGGTGCCTTCCAGAGAGGAAAGCAGGACGCGGCGAAGAGCATTGCCTAACGTCACACCGTAGCCACCCTCTAGTGGGCTAATTGTGAATTTGCCATAATTTCGAGCTTCTGCTTCGCGCTCGATTTTTGGCATAACCATGTTCGTGAGAATACCGGTCACGATTCACCTGTCCCTTTGAATAATGCGCCGGGTCGAAAACCAGACTTACGTCCGACCCGTTGCGCAACTGGAGATTTAGCGTCTGGAGTAGTATTCGACAATCAACTGCTCGTCGAGACTTCCGTCAATTTCAGCGCGTTCTGGCATGCGAGCCACCGACCCAGCCATGGATGCAATATCGCGGCTGAGCCAACTTGGAGCATTGCGCTTTTCAGTGTATGCGTTCAGGTCTTTGAAGTAGGTTAACTTGCCGGAACCTTCGCGCACGCTGACTGCGTCACCTTCACTGAGAAGCATGGAGGGCACATCTGAGCGGCGACCATTTACTGTGAAATGACCATGCGCAACGAGTAAGCGTGCTTGTGAACGGCTGGATGCAAATCCCAATCGGAACACCACGTTATCGAGGCGTGACTCAAGGATCTGAAGCAGGTTCAAACCTGTCAAACCGCGGCGCGTTATGGCGGCGTCATAATAGCGGCGGAACTGACGTTCCATCACGCCATAAATGCGGCGGGCTTTCTGTTTGGCGCGCAACTGACGGGCAAAGTCGGAAACGCGACCGGTTCCCATTCCTTTACCTTTACCGCCACCTTTTCCTGCGGTGCGGCCATGTTGACCGGGGGCGAAGTCACGCTTTTCAAAGGAGCATTTTGGTGTGAAACAACGCTCACCCTTTAGAAAAAGTTTCTCGCCTTCGCGCCGGCAAAGTTTACAAACTGGACTTAAATTTTTAGCCATATAGGTACAACCTCATCTATTACACGCGTCTCTTTTTCGGAGGACGGCAGCCATTGTGCGGCACCGGTGTGATATCCGAAATAGCGCGGACTCTCAAGCCCATGGCTTGAACTGCACGAATTGCATTCTCGCGACCGGGGCCGGGACCCTTTACAAAAAGTTCCACATCCTGCAACCCCAATTGTTGGGCGGCTTTTAATGCCTGTTCAGCGGCAAGGCGGGCGGCAAAAGGTGTACTCTTGCGAGAACCTTTGAAACCAGCCGATCCAGCAGAACCCCAGGAAATTGTGTTGCCTTCGGTATCTGTAACAGTCACAATCGTATTATTGAAGGAAGCAAAAATATGCACCTGTCCCGAGGACAGGGTACGCTTCCCTTTTTTTGCGCCCGATGGGCGGCGGGTGGAACGAACACTCTGAGCCATTTTTTTTTACCTTTCGGACAAGATTACTTCTTGCCGCCCTTACGACGACCACGACCGGCAACAGTTTTCTTGGTGCCTTTACGAACACGCGCATTGGTTTTCGTGCGCTGGCCTCTGACGGGCAGGTTACGACGATGACGCAAGCCGCGATAAGAGCCGATTTCGATCAGACGCTTAATGTTCAATTGAACTTCGCGGCGCAAGTCGCCTTCGACTTTGAAGTTTTTCGAAATAAATTCGCGAATCGCGGCAGTATCCGCTTCGCTGAGGTCTTTGATGCGCGTATCAGGATTGACTTTGGTTTGAGCCAAAATCTTATGCGCACGGGTTGGTCCAATACCAAAAAGGTATGTCAGGCCAACTTCAACCCGCTTATTGCGGGGTAGATCTACACCTTCAATTCTCGCCATAAGTCACCACACTACCCCTGTCTCTGTTTATGTTTTGGATTTTCGCAAATGATAAATATTACTCCCTTGCGCCGAACAATACGGCACTTGGTACAACGTTTGCGAATGGAGGGCGAAACTTTCATAATTCAAATCTCCTTACTTGCGGCTTGTCTTATGACAGCCAAAGGTCTAATTATACTAGTTATTTTTCTATCCGTCTACATTTTGGTACGGTTTCTTGCAAGTTCGTTCACAAGACAGTCAGGAGAAGAGGTTCTCCTTCGGTGACGGCAATCGTATGTTCAAAGTGTGCCGTCAAGGAACCATCTGCAGAAGCAACCGTCCATTTATCTGGAAGGACGCGGGTTTCGTGCGTCCCAATAAGAACCATCGGCTCAAGTGCTATTGTCAACCCTGGGCGGAGCAACATGCCGCTTCCCGCTATACCGATATTGGGTACCTGCGGACCTTCATGCATTTTCCGCCCGACGCCATGCCCGGTGTATTCACGTGTCACATGGAAGCCGTGGCTTTCTACATAATTTTGTATCGCTGCCGAGATGTCACCTGTGCGTTTGCCTTTGCGCATAAACTCTATTCCAGCAAATAACGCGCCTTCAGTGACTTCAAGCAGTTTTGTCGCCTGAGGAGAAATCTCCCCGACTCCGGCGGTGAAAGCTGAGTCTGCAACAAAACCTTCAAAGATCGTACCACAATCGATCGAGACGATATCCCCTTCCTTCAACTTACGTTTCGGGTGTGGGATACCGTGCACCATCTCGTCATTGATACAGACAGTGATGGATGCAGGGAACGGCGGGAGGCCATAACCTTTGAATGGCGATATGCATCCGTGTGACTTCAGCACTTCCTCAGCAGCCGCGTTGAGGTCAGCTGTTGTCACATTGGGTTGTAAACGTTCTTTCACTGCGGCCAGAACGGTGGCGTTGATGCGGCCTGCTTCGCGCATGATCTTGATTTCAGCAGGACTTTTAACATTGATCTGGCGTTCCGAAATCATTGGATCAAACCTACTTTTCAACAAAGCCTTTTCAGACTTTGCATACTCACAAAATTAATTTTTTACTACCATGCATAAATCTTTTGATACTTGCTCTACAGCTTGCGCACCGTTGAGTTCAACCAATTTACCGCTTTTCCGATAATACTCGACCAGTGGTATGGTTTGCTCAAGGTAAACGCGAATTCGAATTGTTACAGTTTCCACTTTGTCGTCTTCGCGTTGATACAACTCAGAACCGTCAATATCACAAACGCCAGCCTGTTTCGGCGGATTAAACATTTGATGATAAATATGACCATTTAAGCGGCAGGTCCAACGCCCGCTGATCCGTCCGACAACCACTGATTCGGGAGCTGTAATATAAGGAACTATATTTACCTGTCCGTCAAATTCAGCCAGCATTTTTTCGAGAGCCTCTGCCTGTATCGGGGTGCGTGGAAATCCGTCGAGGATCGCGCCAGGCTTACAGTCTGCTTGATTAAGGCGTTCACGGATCATTCCTATGGTTACGTCATCCGGCACCAATTCGCCTTTATCTATAAAAAGCTTGGCGTGTTTGCCGAGTTCTGTTTTGTTTTTAATGTGCTCGCGAAAAAGATCTCCGGAAGAAATATGTGCGAGTTTTTTCGCATTGGCCAATATTTTGGCCTGAGTTCCTTTACCAACACCGGGCGGACCGAGCAGGACGATAAAGGTGGCCATAAGACTCTCCTTAGCGAACTAGCAGTGAATCTTGATACCCGTGTAATTTTAGTTCTGCGTCGATGTTCATGAAGGTATCACGTACCACACCAACAACGATCAATAAACCTGAAGATGAAACAAGAAACACATTGGTTTGAGAACTTGCCGCACCCAGGTTGATTAATTTTAATAATAAACCGAGAAGAAATGGCATGATCGCGACTATGCCGAGAAATACAGCGCCTGGCAGGGTAATGCGCCGCTGAACCGTGCTCAAATATTTTTGAGTGGGGGCGCCGGTGTGAACACCAGGAACAGTCGCGCCAGATTTCTTCAAATTATCTCCATAATTCTGTTGATCGAACAAAACAGAGGTGTAGAAGAAGGTGAAAATTACCACCATAAAGAAATACAGGGTCCAATAGCCCCAATTACTGGTGCCGGTGCCTCCAAAGAAGTTCTGCACGCTGGTAAAAAATGCCGCGACACCCGCGTTCGCGTTGCTTGTAAAATAACTGGCAAGGATGGTCGGGAATTGTAGAATGGCGCTCGCGAAAATCAACGGGATCATACCGGAGAGATTCACCATTAAAGGCAGTGTGCCTTTGACCGGCATCGACATTCGATTTCCCATCCGACGGCCTGGATACATCACCGGCACGTTACGCCGACCCTGCTGCACATAAACGATGGCAAACACTGTCAGCACGATGATCACGATGGTAAAGATGAACATGAACAGAGCAGTATCTTTATCCGCTAGTAGTGAGGCTAGGTTGGCGGGCATGCGCGAGACGATCCCTGCAAAGATGATCAGGGAAAGTCCCTGGCCACGGATTCCATATTCTGAGATTAGCTCACCGAGCCAAATGGCGAACATTGTCCCAGCTGTCATTGCCAGAAGAACGGTTAATGACTGAAGCCAGAGATCAGATGTAAAGCCAAATTCAATTATTTTCTGCCCAACAGTAGATCTGAGGGATAATGAATTAAAGATGTTGATCTGTCCGATGGCAGAAAGTGCGGCCATTGGGACGGCGAGGTAATACGTCCACTTTTCCTGCCAACGGCGAGCTTCTCGCGGGTCTTCTTCCATTCTGCGTTGTAAGGCTGGAATGATCGGGATCAATAATTGTAAAATGATCTGCGCGGTAATATATGGGTACACTCCCATTGACAACAATGAGAAGTTGGAGACCGTACCGCCAGAGAGCAGGTCAAGAAAATCAAGGAAGTTTCCGCCGCTGGCTGCTGAGCTGCGGAAAGCTGCGAGTACCGCAAAATTTACACCGGGCGCAGGCACATTCGCCGCAAGGCGATAAAGCGCCAGCAGAACAAAAGTGATGATCAATTTGCGGCGAATATCTTCCGATTTCCAAAGGTAGCGCCAGCCTGAAAAAGTGCTCTTCATGCAAAGTATCCTTTTGGTAGGGTTAGACGATCAACTCAACCGTGCCGCCGGCTTTTTCGATCTTGGCCTTGGCGCCCGCGCTAACACGGTGTACACGCACTTTGAGGGCAACGGTCATTTCTCCGCGACCAAGCAAAACTGTCGGGTTGCGTTTGTCGCGTAATAAATGCGCTTGTTCAAGGGCTTCCGGGTTCACTTCCGCATCGGATTTGAATGCCTCTGATAGCTGATCAAGGTTCACTTCATTATAGAAAACCTGATTCGGTGGGGTGAATCCTTCACCACGCATAAATGGTAATCGACGGAAGAACGGCAGGTTGCCGCCTTGTCGATAGGCGTGACCGCCCTCGCCGGAGCGTGCGCCTGCGCCTTTGGTGCCACGACCGGCAGTTTTACCCTGCCCTGCCGAGATGCCGCGTCCTACGCGTTTTCGATTCTTTTTTGACCCAACATTGGGTACGAGATCGTGAAGTTTCATAATTAAACCTACTCTTCGATCTTGAGCAAATGGATGATCTTGTTTACCATTCCGCGTAAGGCGGGGGTATCCTTGTGCTCAATCGTTTGATGTAAACGGCGCAAACCAAGCGCCTTGACGGTAGCTTTTTGATCCTTGGGAAAACCAATGTCGCTTTTTACCCAGGTGATGCGTATTGTCTTTTCTGAAGTTTCCAGCTTAGGCATGTTGCTTCCTCCGTTCCCAGAATGGCATCAAGTCTTCCACGCGTTTGCCACGGCGGGCTGCTTCAACAGCGGGAGAGCGCAGACCATCCAGAGCAGCAAAGGTTGCCATGACCACATTCAGCACATTCGCGCTGCCCATGGATTTGGTGAGGATGTCACGGATGCCAGCCAGTTCCAGTACTGCGCGTACGCCGCCTGCCGCGATAACGCCGGTTCCAGCAGATGCGGGTTTGAGGAAAACCCTAGCTCCAGCAACCTTACCCAATGACTCATGAGAGATGGTTGTGCTGGACAGATTAACAATGCGTAGGTCTTTACGGGCTCGCTCGGAGGCTTTGCGCATTGCGTCCGGGACGGCATTTGCCTTCCCGACGCCCATGCCGATCGTGCCGTTCTTGTCTCCTACCACAACGGTCACGCGGAACCTGAAGCGGCGCCCACCTTTGACGACTTTTGAAACGCGGGCGATCTCGATCACACGTTCTTCGAAACCGTCTTGAACCTCAAATTGCTGTTGTTTTTCAAATTTCTTTTCTGCCATATCTTTCTCCAGTAACGCAGTAACGATTTACCCACAGGGGGTTTGGCGTTAATACAACTTCTAGAATTGCAAACCGCCTTCGCGTGCGCCATCGGCCAAAGCCTTGACGCGCCCGACATAACGGAAGCCGCCACGATCAAACACCACGGTTGAGATCCCTTTGGATTTGGCGCGTTCTGCGACTGCCTTTCCAATGGCTTTTGCCTGTTCGATCTTCTTGAGACCCTTCATCTGCTCTCGCAATTCTTTATCAATTGTGGAAGCTGAGATAAGGGTGTTTCCTTCCGTATCATCAACGATCTGGGCGTAGATGCCAGTCAGACTCTTGAACACGTTCAAGCGCGGACGGGCGGTGGTTCCAGACACGTGTTTGCGTACACGGATGTGGCGACGTTCACGAGCAATAGAGCGAGTTTTCTTAGCCATAGCTTACTTGGCTCCTTTTCCGGCCTTGCCAGCTTTGCGACGAATCCGTTCGCCTCGATATCGTATACCCTTGCCATGGTATGGTTCAGGTGGACGTACCTTGCGGACATTCGCGGCGATCTGGCCGACCAGTTCCTTGTCGAAGCCCAACACCTTGATCGAGCGGGTCTTCGCATCTGTTTCAAATGAGACACCCGCCGGTGGTTCCATCTTGACCGGGTGTGAGTAACCAACAAATAGCGCGAGGTTTTTCCCGTCCATTTCAGCGCGGTAGCCCACGCCTTCCACTTCGAGGATTACTTCAAAACCTTTGCTTACGCCGTGGATCATATTCGCAATCACGGCACGTGTGGTGCCATGCAAAGCGCGTTCCGCGGGTTCTTCCGAGTTACGGGAAATGTTTAATTGATTGTTCTCCATCTTGATACCAATCAAGCGGGAAAACGATCTATTTAATTCACCCTTCGGGCCTTTGACGTGGACATCGAAACCATCCACGCTTACCTGCACGCCATTAGGAATATCTACTGGCAAACGACCAATTCTAGACACAGTAAACCTCCTACCAGACTTTGCAGATGATCTCGCCGCCTACGCCCAACTGTCGAGCGCGTACGCCGGTCATGACACCCTTGGGGGTTGAGATAATGGCAACGCCAATACCTGAGAGCACCCATGGAATGTCTGTTTTCTTGGTGTAGATGCGGCGGCCTGGTTTGCTTACGCGTTCCAAACCGGATAGCACTGCGCGTCGTTGGCGGCGTTCGCCAACATATTTGAGCTTTACGCGCAAAACCTTCTGCACTTCGAGCTCTCCATCCACCACTTCGTAGCCTTCGAGAAAGCCTTCATCTTTTAGGATTTTGGCGATCTCTACTTTAATCTTTGAGTTGGGCATTGCAACTTGAGCGTGGCCTGCGAGCACAGCGTTGCGAATGCGAGTCAACATATCAGCGATCGGATCAGTAAATGACATAATTTACCTCCTCCTGGGTTACCAGGACGCCTTTATGACGCCAGGGATTTTGCCCGTCAATGCTAATTCACGGAAGCAAATACGGCATAAGCCGAAGCGACGAATAAAACCGCGTGGGCGTCCACAACGCTGACAGCGATTCCGTACCTGCACGGCGTATTTGCGGCGCAGTTCACGATATTGCATACATTTTTTTGCCATAGGTTAAGCATCCTTCTTGCTACTGAACGGCATTCCGAGTTGTTGTAATAATGCGCGTGCCTGATCATCGTTATCGGCTGAAGTCACAATGGTGACTTCCATGCCGCGCAGTTTGTCAATTTTGTCATACTCGATCTCGGGGAAAACCAGTTGATCTTTGAGGCCAAGCGTGTAATTTCCACGACCATCAAATGCGTTGGCGGAAATACCGCGAAAATCACGGACGCGAGGCAGGGCTATGTTCACGAGGCGGTCAAGGAAGGCCCACATACGCGGGCCGCGAAGAGTAACTTTCGCGCCGATGAGACGTCCTTCGCGCAATTTAAAATTCGCAATACTTTTGCGCGCCTTGGTCTGCACGGGCTTCTGAGTTGTGATCGTTGTCAAGTCTGCTGTAGCGGCATCAAGCGCTTTCGGGTTATCCATCGCTTCGCCTAGGCCGATATTTACGACGACCTTTTCGATACGCGGTACCTGCATGACGTTCTTGAAGCCGAACGACTTGAACAAGGATGGGGCTACTTCATTGGTATAGAGTTCTTGCATTCTGTTCATCTTTATTCGCTCCACGGCCTAGTCAATCGTGGCCTCACAGTTCTTGCAAACGCGATGGGCACCTGTTTCATCACGTTGAACGCTGACGCGGGTGGTTTCACTGCATTTGGGACAGACGAGCATCACATTCGAGATGTCAACTGTCGCTTCAAGCTGGATTCGGCCTGGGTTCATCTGACGATTTGCACCGGTCTGAACCTGTTTTTGGTGCTTGGTGCGAATATTGACACCTTGCACAACGATGCGACGATCATCATGGATGACGTTGATAACTTCGCCGCGCTTGCCCTTGTCTTCTAGGCGTCCACTAATTACTTCTACTGTGTCGCCTTTTCGAATCTTAACTTTCATTCTTCGCTCCTACAGTACTTCCGGGGCCAGCGACACGATCTTCATGTAACCCATATCGCGTAGTTCGCGAGCTACTGGTCCAAAGATACGTGTGCCTCTCGGGTTTTCGCCATCGGCATCTAAAATGACCGCGGCATTATCATCAAAGCGAATGTATGAACCATCTTCGCGGCGCCATTCTTTGGTGCAACGTACAATGACGGCTTTTACAACTTCGCTTTTCTTTACAGAACCTTGCGGCGCGGCGGCTTTCACAGTTGCAACCACTACATCGCCAATTGATCCATACTTGCGTCTCGAACCACCCAAAACGTGAATGACGAGTAATTCGCGCGCACCTGTATTATCAGCAACTTTCAATCGAGACTCATGCTGAAGCATAGTTTATTCTCCTACGCCTTGATCAGCGGTACGGGACTCGCGTTTGACGACAGCTTCCACTGCCCAGCGTTTATCACGTGACAGCGGGCGGGTCTCAACGATCTGGACCTCATCACCGATCTGGCAGCCAATCTCATCATGCGCTTTCACGCGTGAGCTCGAGTACACCACTTTTTGATAAAGGGGGTGTCGATACTTGCGTGTGATTTCCACTACGACGGTTTTGGTCATTTTATTGCTGGTGACGACACCAGTCATACGACGACGATTATTCATTATGCACCTTCCACAGCGGCGCGTTCGGTCTCGCGCAGGATCGTTTCCATGCGGGCGATGTCACGGCGCAAGTAAGTCAGGCGGCTCGAGTCAGTTAGCTGACCGGTTACCTGCTGAAAGCGCAGTTTCATCATCTCTTCGCGTGAATCGGCGATCTTTGTTCGAATTTCTTCCGCCGATAGTTTGCGGATCTCTTCCACTTTCATAGCCTTCATTCTTATTCTCCTCCTGCAAAGCGACCAACAACTTTTGTCTTGATGGAGAACTTGTACTGAGCGCTCTTCAAAGCGGCAATTGCTATTTCTGCAGACAAACCGCTGACTTCGAACATGACACGGCCTGGTTTGACTGGAGCTACATAATATTCCACGTTACCTTTACCAGAACCCATGCGGGTTTCCGGTGGTTTGTGGGTGTACGGCTTGGCTGGAAAAATACGAATCCAGATCTTACCGCGACGCTTCATTCCACGGACGATGGTGCGGCGGGCCGCTTCAATTTGACGGGCTGTGATCCAACCCGGTTCCAACGCCTGCAGACCATATTCGCCGAAGGAAACTTCCGCACCGCGGAGGGCTTTTCCTGTCATGCGACCGCGCATCTGCTTGCGCCACTTTACACGTTTGGGCATTAACATATCTAAAACCTCATCTCTCAGGCGACGTCGCGATTACTCGCTGACGTACACGCCTTCTGTCGCTTCGACTTTTTCTTCAACGTCAGGCTGAACTTCACCTTTATAGATCCAGACTTTGATACCAATCTGACCATAAGTGGTGGCTGCTTCAGTTGTGGCAAAATCAAGATTTGCGCGCAAGGTCTGCAAAGGCACGCGGCCTTCGCGCAACCAAACATCACGGGACATTTCCGCGCCGCCTAAGCGCCCGCCGCATAGGATTTTAATCCCTTGGGCGCCCTGTTTTATGGCTTGTTGAATGGCGCGTTTCATTGCGCGGCGGTATGCAATTCGGCGTTCGAGTTGGTCTGCAATATTCTTGGCGACCAACATCGCGTCAGTATCGGGCGATGTGATCTCTTTGATATCCAATTCGATCTTCTTGCCAACCAATGCTTCCAGCGCTTGACGGATTTTCTTCACGCCTTCGCCTTTGCGGCCGATCAAGATGCCGGGTTTGGCAGTGTGGATTGAAACCCGCACTTTGCCTGGCGTGCGCTCCACATCAATGCGGGAGATGCCTGCTTTGCCATCTCTGACGGTATCCGGCAATTGTTTGCGAAGTTCGCGGACTTTCTGATTGGCAGCGGCTCCGCCTTTTGAGAATTTGCCAATTAACAAATTGCGAATGGCAAAATCCTGATGTAATTGCTGACGATAGGCGTTTCCTTCAGCGAACCACCGACCGCCCCACGGTTGATTGATTCCCAGACGAAAACCAATAGGATGTACTTTACGACCCATAAAATTCTCCTTAAGCTCCACGCTCGCGCAACACAACGGTTACATGTGAACTGCGGCGCAATATCGGTTTGAAACGGCCGCGAGCGCCGAAGCGTCTCCATTTGCGGGTAGGTGCCTCATCTGCTGTGATTTTGGCGACGAATAAGTCGTCACGGCTGACGCCGAAGTTTTCTTCGGCATTTGCCACGGCTGAGGCGACCAATTTTTGCACGGGTAATGCGGCGCGTTTGTTCACAAAGCGCAGGATTTCCAATGCTTCGTTCGCGCTCTTGCCGCGCACCATGTCTATCACAAGGCGGACTTTTTGCGCAGAGAGGGAAAGGTGGCTTATTTTTGCGTGAATATCACTCATGTCTCACTCTCCTTACGCTGCCGAGGCGGCGGCTTTCTCGCTGGTCTGATGACCGCGGAATGTGCGCGTCGGGGCGAATTCACCCAAACGATGACCGACCATGTTTTCGGTTATGTAGATCGGTACGTGGCGGCGTCCATCATGAACGGCTATGGTGTGGCCTACCATCTGCGGGAATATCACAGAGGCGCGACTCCAGGTGCGGATGACTTTCTTTTCGTTTTTCTGATTCATGGCCTCAATTCTTTTGAGAAGTTTGGTCTCAATAAATGGGCCTTTTTTCAATGATCTTGACATATATGCGTACCTCGTCTAATTCTTAGCGGCTCGTCTTGTTACGACGACGCACGATGTACTGATCGGTCTTTTTGTTGGTGCGAGTCTTTTTGCCGAGGGTGGGTTTACCCCATGGGCTCTTGGGACTAGATAGACCGATTGGCTGGCGACCTTCACCACCACCGTGAGGGTGGTCGCGGGGGCTCATTGCAGTACCACGAACTGTGGGGCGAATGCCCATGTGGCGCTTGCGGCCAGCTTTTCCGAGTTTGACGTTGCTATGGTCAAGATTGCCAATTTGACCGATAGTTGCGTAGCAAACCTGATGAATAAGGCGGACTTCACCGGAAGGCATGCGGATCTGGGCAAAGTCACCTTCTTTAGCGAGCAGTTGAGCTGCGCCGCCTGCTGTGCGAACCATTTGGGCGCCTTTGCCTGCTTTGATCTCAATATTGTGGATCAAAGTTCCGACCGGTATATTGCTGATCGGGAGGGAATTTCCAGGGCGAATTTCGGCATTGGGGCCTGATACGATCGTGTCGCCAACTTTTAATTCCAAAGGCGCAATGATGTAGCGTTTCTCGCCATCTACGTAGAAAAGAAGAGCGAGGCGCGCTGTGCGGTTTGGATCGTATTCAACAGCGGCTACCTTGGCGGGAATGCCATGCTTATCGCGTTTGAAATCTACGATGCGGATGAAGCGCCGAGCGCCGCCGCCACGATGTCGAACTGTTATTCGACCTTGAGCATTACGACCACCGTGTCTCTGTCTGTTGATCAGAAGAGAACGTTCAGGCGTGCTCTTGGTGATTTCTTCAAAGGTATGCCCCGTCATATCGCGCATACCGGGCGTTACGGGTTTATATTTCTTTACTGCCATTATTGCACCCCTTCAAAGATCTCGAGGGGTTTGCTTCCCTCGGCTAGAGTCACAATGGCCTTTTTGAATGCGGAGCGACGTACTAACAATCGGCGACTCTTGGTGCGGCGACTACGTTTCGCGGGCGCATTGAGGATATTTACACGCGCCACAGTAACGTCGAAGAGGGTTTCCACTGCATCCTTCACCATGGTACGGGTCGCTTCGTTGGCGACAACAAAAGAATATTGGCCCAGTTTGCTTGATTGATAACTGGATTTCTCAGTGACCAATGGGCGGACGAGGACATTATATAAATTGATCATGCCTCTCTCCTTTATCCGAGGTGCGCTACAAGCGCATCGATAGTTTTAACTGGTATGACCACTTTGTCAAAGACGAGTATGTCACGTATGTTTATATAGCTGGCCAGCAATACTTTGGCGGTTTCGATATTGTCAGTGGAGCGCATCACATCATCATAATTTTGATCTTTGACAGGCATCAAAACCAAGGCTGTGGAGGTACCCACCAAATTGTTCAACACTTCAGCCATAACGCGGGTTTTGGTTTCTTTGATATCAAACTCATCAACGATGATAATCCCGGCGTCTGCGGCTTTTGCAGACAATACGGATCGCAAGGCAGCTTGGCGCATTTTCTTGGGCATGCTCTGCTCGTAACTGCGCGGATGTGGAGTATGGATACGACCACCACCAACCCATTGCGCGGCATTTGTTGACCCTTGGCGGGCTCGGCCGGTGCCCTTCTGTTTAAACGGCTTTCGACCACCACCTCTGACTTCTGAGCGAACTTTCGTCTGATGCGTGCCAAGACGAGCATTCGCCATTTGCCGGGTATATGCCTGATGCATCAGGTCTATATTTATAGGGGCTTCAAAAAGCTGCGCGGGTAATTCTATCTCGCGAACTTTCTGACCCTTCAAATCAAGAACATCTACTTTCATGGTTATTTGGCTCCCGTTTCCTGCGCGCCTATTGCTTGCGCGCTTCCTTGATCATGACGAGACT
>JAPLGS010000168.1 GCA_026390015.1 Chloroflexota bacterium
CCGTTAAAGCGGTACGCGAGCTGGGTTCAGACCGTCGTGAGACAGGTCGGTCTCTATCCACTGTGGGCGTAAGGGATTTGAAGGGAGCTGCTCCTAGTACGAGAGGACCGGAGTGGACAGACCTCTAGTGTGCCAGTTGTTCCGCCAGGAGCATCGCTGGGTAGCCATGTCTGGCAAAGATAACCGCTGAAAGCATCTAAGTGGGAAACTTGCCCTAAGATTAGATCCCTGTGACCCGTAAGGGTGTAAGACCCCAGATAGACTATCTGGTTAATAGGCAGTATGTGTAAGCGCAGTAATGTGTTAAGCTAAGCTGTACTAATGGTCGAGGGCTTCCTTCCGTGGTGCGGAGAACTTGATACTTTTCTTATGAAACAAAACATCAACTTGCTGTTCAGACCAATATTGTGAAATTGTCCCTTGGTGATTTGAGCGACGTGGGTACACCCGGTCCCATACCGAACCCGGTAGTTAAGCATGTCAGCGCCGATGGTACTTGGAGGGCGACCTCCTGGGAGAGTAGGTCATTGCCAAGGGGCTTTTCTTTTTAATATAACACGCGCGGGATTTTTCTATCCGCGCGTGTGTTGTGTATTTTATATAACAGTTTTTTTATCAATCAGCTACTGGCTTTATTGATAAAGACCCCGGCTGATTAATGAGTAGTGATCGTTTTTTAACCATCCTACGCGGAAAAAAGGTGATTCCATTGGCTTCAGTACATTTACGGAATGGTGAGTCTCAAGACTCGTTGCTCAGGCGCTTTCGCAAGAAAATTGTAAAGAGTGGTATTTTAAGCACCATTCGCGACAAGCGCTGGTTTGTTTCCAAAAGCGAGACCCGCCGAATGGACAAGAAAAAGGCAATTCGACGCAGCAACAAGAAACGGTCCCTTAAGGAAAATGAATAACTCGTGAGGCCTCTATGACAAAAGAAGAAGGCAAAATTAAAGTGGATGGTCTCGTGATCGAAGCCCTGCCCGGAACACAATTCCGTGTGCGGCTTGATAATGGACATGAAGTACTGGCGTATCTCGCAGGTAAAATGCGCAAACACTATATTCGTATTTTATTGGGCGATCATGTTTCCATGGAGATGTCACCATACGATTTGACACGCGCCCGAATCACGTTTCGTCAACGCAAAAACGCGCCTTCCTCAATTAGTAGTTAATATTTATAATTTGAATTTCAGAAAGCCCTCTGTCAAAACGGAGGGCTTTTTTTTATGCACAGATCCATCAGCGGACGGAATATTTTCCAGCGGCAGAATTTCCAAAAAACTTTTCATCCGTGCCTGTATCGTGTATAATCCAAATTAAGGTTTCGGTGTATGACGCTTTCAGGTCATAATTATAAAAACGAGGAGTGTGAAGCGCGTCTTGTGATCGTATGGTCATCTAATTCGTTTCAGATTTTATTTATAGTGTCCTCGGCCGAGTCTTATAGCGGTCGATTTTTTATTTCAAAATAGAAAGCAGGTGATTTCATTGGGTTCAGTACATTTACGAAATGGTGAGTCTCAAGACTCTTTGCTTAAACGCTTTCGCAAGAAAGTTGTTAAGAGCGGTATTTTAAGCACCATTCGTGATAAGCGTTGGTTTATTTCCAAGAGCGAGACGCGTCGCATGGAAAAAAAGAAGGCAATTCGGCGTATGAAACGAAAATCTTTCAAGGATAACGAATAGCGCAAGAGGCGTGTATGACAAAAGAAGAAGGCAAAATTAAAGTGGATGGTCTCGTGATCGAAGCCCTGCCAGGGACTCAGTTCCGTGTACGGCTTGATAATGGACATGAAGTGCTTGCGTATCTCGCAGGTAAAATGCGCAAACATTATATTCGCATTCTTTTGGGAGATCATGTTTCCATGGAAATGTCACCTTATGATCTGACACGCGCGCGCATTACTTTCCGTCAACGGAAGAACGCCTCTGCACCCGTTGAAAGTTAATTGCCCAGTTTGAGATTATAAAAAGTCCTCCGCGAATGCGGAGGACTTTTTCGTTAGCGCATGTCTTTGAACGAATTCAAGACCTTCATGTAATTCGCCCGCTCAAACGCGGCAGGCTCTTTGACAGATTTCTGACTCATACTTCCCTGCATTTGTTTGATGGATTCATATTCGTGAGATTCCATCCACCAGCCGAGTTCGTTCAACATGGATGGGATGATCTGCTCGCCGTTATGCAGGAGATTGGACGCCATCATGGCGACTTTCGCACCCGCCATCATGGACTTAAGCACATCGTTGGCAGTGTGCACGCCGCTCGTTAATGCGAAATCGGCGCTGACTTTTCCGTGCAGGATCGAGATCCAGCGCAAAGGTAGGCGTAGTTCGGCGGACGTGCTCAGGTCGAGGCTGTGAACGATCTCCAATTCTTCCAGATCAAAATCTGGTTGATAGAAGCGGTTGAACAGCACCAATCCATTTGCGCCTGCTTCGACAACTCTGCGGGCAAAGTTTGGCAGGGCTGTAATAAATGGGCTGAGCTTTACTGCCAGCGGAATTGTGATCACAGATTTTACCTGCGCAACTAATTCTACTTGTGCGTTTTCCAGTTCCTGCGCGGTGAGATCAGGATCGGTTGGGATGTAGTATAGATTCAATTCCAGCGCATCTGCGCCAGCATCCTGGATCTGTTTTGCATAGCTCGTCCAGCCGCCTTTGGAGACGCCGTTTAAACTTCCGATGATAGGGATGCTTAGCGCTTTCTTTAATCCATTCACTTGATTTAGATATTTCTCAGGGCCTACCGAATACGTTCCGCTGTCAGGCAAATAAGTCAGCGCCTCTGCAAATGAGTCAGTTCCGCGGGTGAGATAGTGATCGAGCTCAAGGCTCTCGTGGATGATCTGCTCCTCGAAGAGCGAGTACATCACGATCGCCGAAACGCCCGCTTCTTCGAGTTTGCGAGCCTTTTCAATATTCTTTGAGATGGGAGAGGCTGAAGCCACGAGAGGATTCTTGAGATTCAATCCAAGATAGGTCGTAGACAGATCGGTCATGATTTTTTCTCCTCGGCGGTATTTCCATTTCCGTAGTGCATCGACGCCATTTGTTGATAGAGAGCCCAGCGTGATTTCGCGTCCTGCTGAGCTTCTTTCATCAATTCTTCAGCACGGGCTTCATCTATTTGAGTGAGCATTTTGTAACGGGTTTCGTTGTACGCGTATTGCGAGATCGGGATGCTCGGTTCTTTGGATTCGATCACCAGCGGATTCTTGCCTTCTTCGATGAGACGCGGATCGTAACGGAACATGGGCCAATGACCCGATAGCACCGCGAGTTTTGCCTGTTCGAGACTCTTTGAAAGATCATACCCATGCGCGATGCAGGGACTGTACGCGATGACGAGTGACGGGCCATCATAAGATTCCGCTTCGATCAATGCGCGCAGCGTTTGTTGATCGTTCGCGCCCATGGCGATTTTCGCCACATACACATATCCGTAGGACATGGCGATCAGGCCGAGGTCTTTCTTCGGCATGCCCTTGCCAGCTGTTGCGAATTTCGCGACAGCCGCGCGCGGTGTGGATTTGCTGGCTTGTCCGCCGGTGTTTGAATATACTTCGGTATCCAGCACGAGGATGTTCACGTTACGGCCGGATGCCATTACATGATCCAGGCCGCCGTAACCGATATCGTATGCCCAGCCGTCGCCGCCGATGATCCACA
>JAPLGS010000062.1 GCA_026390015.1 Chloroflexota bacterium
CGCTAGGTGATTCGGCGGCAACGCTTCCCCAATCTGAATCATCTGCTTCAGCGCCTCTTCATAATTCACAGTTTTGAATTTTCGGCTCATTTTTGAAGTTTATCATGCAAGGCAATGTCAATCTCCCCGACAAACTGCTAGTAATTCCCGAATATCTGAAGAGAGGTCGCGCAGAAGATCCTGACCTTTTTCATCCACACTTTGGATTCCTTCTATCTCTTTATGCAATTTTGCGAGCAAATCGTCAAGTTCCTGATTGTTCATGGTGTACCTCTTTCTGATATGAAGGATTGGGCAATTTGGTGGTTGTCTCTGCCTATATTTTACAACTTTTTTTCTTTCTTTGCTCCCATTCCAGATTGTGGAAGTTATCGTAGTATATCCTGATCGGCCTGATCGGCCTCCTGATAAATTCTTTTGACTTCCTCCTTCATTTCAGCGCTAACGCCGGCCGTCATAGGTATGAACTTGATCAGATCACGTGCCTGACGCAAATGATCCTTTACGTTCGCAATATACGAAAAATTATTGCGCCCGCCTTCAATTTCCGGTGAAACGGGCAGATCGCGCGCCTGTTGGATCAACGCCCTTGCGCGGATGATCCGCTCGGCGGCTGGGATGAGTCTGGCCATTATTTCTCCAAGAATTTATTTTTTGATAAAGAGTCAACTATTATATTGTACTGTAAGAAACAGTTGACATATATTTCGCCTCGCATATAATTGACATAACCATAAGACCAGCGCGAAGACAAGTAATCCTGTAACTGTTCAGTGAGTCGTCGGGTAGTGTGAGACGATCAGCCAGAGGATGAAATCCCCTTCGTCAGTGTTATTCTCGCAGAGGCAACAGCCATAAGAGAATCGGGCTGCGCCCGTTACAGTGCAAGCCAAGAGACCCACCCCACACCGTCCCTCTGGGACACCTCTCCCATTTTTTCCAATGATGCGGGAGCTGATGAGGCTAGGGTAAAGCAGGTGGCACCACGAGACGCCCCTCGTCCTGCAATGGACTGGGGCGTATTCTGTTAAATGCACACGGAGGTGCAACATGTTGGATATCAATCTCATTCGCGAAACACCTGAGGTCGTTCGTAAGGCGTTGAAAGACCGCCAAATGGACGAGTCACCTGTGGATTCAATTCTACAGTTGGATGAAAAACGCCGCACTCTGCTCTCGCAGGTGGAAGTACTCAAGGCGGAGCGGAACACCGTCTCAAAGGAGATCGGGCAACTGAAAGAGGAATCAGCCCGAAAGTCGAAGATCGAAGCGATGCGTCTGGTCGGAGATAAGATCGCAGAGTTCGATAAGCAAGTCGCTCAAGTCGAAACTGAATTAATCGCGCTCACATCCGCGCTGCCGAATATTCCCGACGCACGTGTTCCTTATGGAAAAGATGATAGTGAGAACGTGGTCATCAAGACGATTGGCGAACCGCGCAAATTTGATTTCACGCCGAAGCCGCACTGGGACCTCGGTCCCGCGCTCGGTATTCTGGATTTTGAACGCGGCACGAAATTAACTGGTTCACGTTTTTACGTATTGCAAAAAGCTGGAGCACGCTTGCAACGTGCTCTAATCGCATGGATGCTTGACCTGCATATTCGACAGGGCTATCAGGAAGAATACTTACCGTTCATGGTGAAGAGCGCGGTGGTCTATGGCGCGGGTCAGTTGCCGAAATTTGCGGATAATTTATACAAGGATCATGAGGAAGATTATTACTTTGTGCCAACTGCCGAAGTCCCGTTGACAGGGCTGCACATGGATGAGATCCTTGATGAAGCGTCACTGCCAAAACTTTACACCGCCTATACTCCATGCTTTCGCCGCGAGAAGATGAGCGCGGGGCGTGATGTGCGCGGAATCAAGCGCGGGCATCAATTCGATAAAGTTGAAATGTACACTTATTGCAAGCCTGAAGAATCAGAAGCCCAGCACGAGAAGATGGTCAAAGATGCGGAAGAGACCTGTGCATTGCTGGGCGTTCCATATCGAGTAAAACGCCTGTGCAGTGGTGATTTGGGATTCGGCGCATCGATAACTTACGATCTCGAACTGTGGGCGCCGGGCTGTGATGAATGGTTGGAAGTTTCATCGATCTCAAATGTGACCGATTTTCAGGCGCGCCGCGCAAACATCAAATACCGTCCCTCGGATGGCGGCAAGGCAAAATTCCTGCACACCTTGAATGGTTCAGGGTTGGGCATGCCGCGCACGTTGATCGCGGTTATGGAAAATTATCAACAGGCTGACGGCTCGATCCTTGTGCCTGCTGTTCTACGCCCGTGGATGGGCGGGATCGACGTGATTGAATAATAAAAAAATAAATACCTGGAGAATTCATGGCTGAATTTGGGCAGATCGTGATCGAATCATTTACCCTGTTTATTCTGCTGGCTGGTTTGGCGGGGCTGCTTATTCCGATTTTCCCGGGGCTGACCATCATGTGGTTGAGCACGTTATTTTATGCGGTCGTTGAAGCATCCAAAGGTAAGATGACCTGGGTGGATTGGATGCTCTTTGTGTTTATCACCCTGCTCATGGTTGGTGGAAATATCATAGATAACATTATCATCGCCAAACATGTGCGCGAAAAAAATGTGCCGTGGAGTTCGATCCTGCTTGCTTTCGCGGCGGGGATCATTGTCAGTTTGTTCTTTACGCCGCTGGCCGGCATGGTCGCATCACCGGCGGGGCTTTTCCTCGCGGAGTGGAATCGTTTGAAAGAACGGGATATAGCTTTGGCTAATACAAAAGCGTGGATGACAGGCTGGGGCTGGGCTGTTGCGGCAAGATTTGGAATTGGTATTGTCATGATCCTGTTTTGGGGATTATGGGCGTGGTTGTAAAAAATATCTTAAGGAGTTCAAAATGAATCAGTTCGCAGATGTTCTTTCGATTTTAGGTTATCTTATTCGCGCATTAGGTTTTATCGTACTCGGTTTTGGCGTTGGGCGGTTTACGATGGATGCCTATAAAAAAGCTGTATGGCAGGTGCAGATCGCGCTGGCGCTTGGTTTCTTTGGTCTGCTGGTTGGATTAACAAATTATGCCAGCGCAGGTTCCATGGGTATGTTTGCACTCAGCTCCGGAGTGGCGATGATCCTCTCAAATATGCTGAAGAAGGAAGAGACTGAAGAAGCCAAAAAAGAGTAATACTTCTTTTGCTTAAAATAAAAAGGCTGGGCTTTTCACGCCAACCTTTTTTATTTCCACAGTGTTTCTGGAGTGTTTTCTTCTAAATTGAAACTGAATTACTCAACATGGCTGTGATCAATTTCACGGCATTCTTAACATCATTGAAATCCACCATCTCAGCTGGGGTGTGAACATAGCGGCAGGGGATGGAAACACATCCGACCGGCACACCGCCGCGCACAAGCTGCATCGCGCGCGCATCTGTCGTTCCGCCGAGGAGAACTTCGCGCTGATAGGGGATCTTTGCTTTTTCAGCGGTGCGGATCATCCACTCTACGATGCGCGGGTCAGATAACATTCCACCGTCGCGGATCTTGATGGCAGGACCTTTCCCGAGCGCCACGTCAAAATCTTTTTGGCCGGGCGTATCGCCCCAGCCGGTAACATCAATCGAAAAACCGAGATCAGGATCAATTCCGTAGGCGGAAGTCTGTGCGCCGTGTGTCCCAATTTCCTCTTGTGTGGTGAATACAAAATAAACATCGTGCGGTGTGGATTTCAACTCGCGCAGCGCTTCGATCGCTACCAAACATCCGATGCGGTCATCCATCGATTTGGCAACTAGGCGATCACCGAGATCAAGGAAGGAACGCTCAAACCCGGCCACGTCGCCGGTCTTGACCGGACAATTCTTTTTGCTGGTTGCGCCCACGTCAACGAACATTTTGTTTAACGCTGGAACATCACTCGGGGAGCTAGTTGGTTCCAAACCGATCACGCCGCTGACTCCATTTGCGAAGCGCACATGGCCGCCCACCAGGTTGCGCGGATAAACGCCGCCGATTCCAGTAAAGCGGACGAAACCGTTATCGTCCACATGGGTCACCATCACGCCGATCTCATCCATGTGCGCGGCGATCATGATCTTTTTCGGAGCTTTGGTTCCATTGGTCGGTTTCTTGCGCACGATCAAATTCCCGAGCGCATCCACGCGGACTTCATCCGCGAGTAGTTTGACTTCATTCAATATCACCTTGCGAATTTCATCTTCATAACCGGAAGGGCTGAATGTTTCTGTGAGAGTTTTGAGTAATTGTTTCATCGCTTATTTTCCTAGTGAAAATTTTTCGCCAGCGGCGTAACTCTGGCTGTCGTTTTTTGTGAAGACGTGCGCCTTTGCTTTTCCCAACACGATCCACTCTTCCTTTAATTTGCCAACGATGGCTGTATTTTCATCCACACCGATCATGATCTCGCCTTCCTTCAAGCGATTGCGCAAAGCAGAAGCGAGTGGTTTTGCAAATAAAGGTATCGCGTCAAAATGCGGCATGACGAATGCGATCGGCACAACTCCAAATGCGGGAGTAGAGCGCAAACCCATTGTACGAAAATCAGGGATTTCCCTGCCCAAGATCATCGCGCCTGCCGAACAGCCTGCGTATATCGCGCCGCGTGCCCATGCTTTTTGCGCGGCCTGCCAGACTAAACTATTTTTCATGGTGCGATATAAATAACCGGGGTCACCGCCGGAGAAGTAGATCAGGTCTGCATCTTCCACAGCTGACGCATGATTCAGATCATTGGCTGATCCTGCATCGACGACAGGGAGCGCTTGAACGTCAGCGCCGAGGCGGGTGAAATGTTCAACTCCCATGGTTGACCAGCGCGTCACGCTTGCGTCGCCTTCACGTCCAGCGGCAGTCGGCAGACAGACAACGCGCGGCTTGCGCGCTTGCGCGTCCACTCCACAGTTGGCAAGCAGATAACGATCGACGTCATCCATAATGGGAAGATATTCTCCAGAACCGAGTAATGCGATCATTCCATTCATAAGTTACCTTTTTAAAATATCTGGCGTCATGCGTTTGAGCGCCGCGTATAAAAGATTGAGCGTGTTCTTCCAATCATCCACACGTGAAACGCTGATGGGGGAGTGTGTGTAGCGATGTGGCACCGATACCGAAACGACCGGCACTCCCGCGCGCGAGCGTTGGATTGCGCCCGCGTTCGTCCCGCCTCCACCTGGCTGGCGGAATTGATAGGGAATCTTTTCGCTGATGGCGGTCTCTTCGAGAAATCGCACAAGGCGCGGATCGTCAATTGTGGATGAATTCGCCACATAGATTGCGGGGCCGAATCCAAGTTTTGTGTTGTAGGTGATATTCTCACTGCCGTCGTAATCGGGCAGGTCGCGCGCTGGTGTGGAATCAACCGCGATGGCGAGGTCGGGCTCAAAGTAATATCCCGCAACGGTTGCGCCGCGTAAACCTACTTCTTCCTGCACGCTGAACGATAAACACAACTCAATATTTTTCGGCGCGTGTTTAAGCAATTCGATCAGGATCGCCACGCCGATGCGGTCATCAATCGACTTGGACATGATGGACGGCCCAACGTGTTTGAATTTGGTGGCAAATGTCGCGCGGTCGCCGACTTTTGCTTTTCCTTCGGGGCCCAGGTCAATGCGCATGGAATCGATGCTAATGGTGTGCTTCCGTTCTTCGGCTGTCGTTAGATGAATGGGTTTCGCGCCGATCACGCCAACGGTATGATCCTTGCCGACGATGACCTGCTTGCCGACTAAATGGCGCGGGTCAATGCCGCCGACTGTTTCGAAATTATAAAAACCATCGTCATCATCATGTACGATCATGAAACCGACTTCGTCCATGTGCGCGTCAATTAAAACCTTTAATGGTTTTTTACCTGTGCCATGTTTTCTTACCAGTACACTTCCGAGCGCATCCACTTTGACTTCGTCGGCATAAGGTTTGACTTCTTCCAAAACAATACGCCGCACTTCGCCCTCGTCACCGGAGACGGACATTGCGTTACATAATTTTTCGAGCAATTTGAATTGTGTTGTACCAATTGAAAGCATATAGTTTCTCACTTTGCAAAATTACACTCCCTTCTCCTCGCCCGAAGGTGAGTGATAGGGTGAGGGGCATTTTTAATCCCAGGCGATCTTGTTAATAAAATCCGCTTCGAGTGATGCGACGAACTCTGCCAGTAAACGTCCCGCGCGCTGAATGTCTTTTAATGCCACCAGTTCCACAGGTGTGTGCATGTATCTTTGCGGGATACTTACCACCATCGTCGGGATGCCTTCGGCGGTCAACTGCATCGCATCCGCGTCTGTTGACGAATGGTCGGGTATCGCTTCATCTTTGACAGGGATCTCCACTCTTTCAGCCACTTCCTTGAATCGCTTATGCAAAAATGGATGGACGCTCGGCCCAATACCAAGCGTCACGCCTTTGCCGATTGGGAATGCCTGATAATCATTTGAGCCTGTGCCTTTTCCAAAAGTCATATCCAATGCGATCGCGATGGTTGGTCGTAATTGATACGTGGATGTGTACGAGCCGCCGAATGTGACTTCTTCTTGAATGGACGCCAACGCCCATACATCCCACACATGCGACTTGGCTTGCAATTCTTCGAGACAGATCGTAAGCGCAGCGACGGATGCGCGGTTATCAAGCGTATGCCCGCTTATGCATCCACCTGACATTTCAACGGGTTCCGTGTTAAAAGAGACTCTATCCCCGATGTGAACCCGCTTCGAGATTTCGCGCGGCGTGAGGCCTGTATCTATCATCAGATATTTCAAGCCGATCGCGCCTGCGCTTTGTCCTTCGGGGAGTAAATTCGCGGGCGGCATGGCGACGACGCCATAGAGTTCTTTTCCGCTCTTTGTGGCGTGAACCAATACAGGTGTACCAGGCAAAACGCGCGCATCCACACCGCCTATGTTCGTGACGTAGATGAATCCGTCCACGATGCGGGTGACCATGAGTCCGATGGCGTCCATGTGCGTGGCAATCAAAACTGAAGGGCGGGATGCTTTACCAGAAACAGAACCCTTTTTCAGGCCATGAATTGAACCGAGTCTGCTGCGGCTGATCTCATCCACCAGCGGAGTCCATTTTTCTTCGATGAGATTCGCAACGGGCGTTTCATATCCAGAAAGGCCAGCGACAGAAATAATTGATTTAAGGAAAGGAAGAATGTCAGTCATGTTTTATGGGGAGCCAAATGAAGTTGGTGAGGGGGCTATTGTATTGGTCGGAATTAATGTCGACGTATTGGTCGGCAGATCTGTGCTTGTTGAAGTGGCTGTAGCCGTAAATGTTGGGGTGAATGTGGGGATATTCGTTGGAGTTGATGTGCTCGTGTTGGGTTGGAAGGGAGTGGATGAGGGAATGGTTGCGGTTGCTGTTGGAGTGTTGGTGGCGGTATTAGTGGGCGTGATGGTGCCTGTCGCGATAAGTGGAGTGACACTAATCGTAGGGGTGAGAGGTGTGCCAGTTTCTGTCAAAGTGACTGTGGGAGTGGGGCTCGTTTGGGCGCCATCCGGAGCGAGTGAAAGAGCGATAAATCCAAGACAGTAGCACGGAATGGTTGCGATGATGACCGCCAGAATGGTCATACGGCGTCGGGAGTGGGGTGCTTCGTCTTCTGACATATCGCGTCGATTATAATCCAACATCATCCATAAGCTGCTTTTTCTGTTCACAGAATATCGTTCTTACATCCAAGGATATGCTTCAACATGATTCCCCGCCATCTTCGTATTTCAGGTTTTCTTTCGTATCTCGATCCCGTTGAATTGGATTTCAACTCTTTTGATCTTGCGTGTATTTCGGGTCATAATGGCGCGGGCAAGTCGTCTCTGCTGGATGCGCTGACGTGGGTTTTATTCGGCGAAGCCCGCGGAAAAGGCGCTGACGTTATCAACTTGAATCCAGAAGTAAAAGCCGCAGAAGTTGCCTTGACATTTGATTATGAAGGTAATGTTTACCGTGTGCAAAGAACTTTGCCGCGCAATAAAAGTACAGTACTTGAATTTCAGATTTTAGCCAATGATCAATGGAAACCATTTACCGAAAAAACGACCCGCGATACTCAGGCGCGCATCGAGCAGACTCTTCGGCTCGATTATGAAACCTTTATCAACGCATCTTTCTTTTTACAGGGTAAAGCCGACCAGTTCACACAGAAGAAAGCCAGCGAGCGCAAAGACATACTGGGTACGATCCTCGGCTTGGAAATTTGGGATGATTATAAGGAACGCACCGCTGAAAGAAGAAAACTTATCGAACGTGAAGTGGATGATGTAGACGGCCGCCTGGCGGAAATTGATTCTGAACTATCGGAGGAGGGTGTCCGCAGAGCAAGGCTTGCCGAACTTGAGAATATTTTGAAGCAGATCTCGTCCACGCGCGCTGCGCAGGAATCCGTGCTTGAGAATATCAAGAAGAACGTCGCGTCGCTTGTCGGGCAGCAAAAACTCGTGGAAACTTTAGCCGCTTCACATGCGCGTGAGAGTTCTTCGCTTTCAGGGTTGGAGATGCGCCTTGCAGAAAAGGAATCAGACCGCGCCAGGTACGCGAATCTGATCAACCGCGAAACAGAAATTGAATCAGCGTATCAAGCCTGGCAAAAAGCGCGCAAGGAATTGGAAGAATTCGATCAAACAGCGCTGGAATTCCGCGAACATGATGAACTCAGACAGCCATTATTACGCGAGATCGAAGTGGAAAAGGCAAAACTGGAGCAGGAACTTGAGGGGCTGAACAGGCAGTTATCGGTGATCAGTGATCAGGCATCTGTGAAAGATGAATTGGCTGTACAGATCGCGGATGCGAATCAATTATTGGAGGAAGTGGAATCAAAGATCAAGGAACGCGCAGAATTGGAAGGCCAGCGCAATGAGGCGCGTGAAAAATATTCCGCGCTGAAGGTTGAAAACGAATCACTTCGCAAGGAAATGAAGGAAATAGAAAAACAACGTGATTCGCTCGAAGAAGCGCACGGCGCCAACTGCCCTGTTTGCGGACAGGAATTAAGTGAAGCCCATCGCGAATCGACATTGAAAGAATTGAATAAAGACGGAAAAGACAAAGGCGATCAATTCCGCGCAAATAAAAAAATACTGGATGATATAGAAGGGCAAATTGCAGATTTCGAAACACAAGTCGCAAAACTTGTGAATGTGGAAAATGAACGGGTTAAACACTCTAGCACCATCGCGCAAGTTACCGAAAAAATTAATGGCATTCAATCCGCTGAAAAAGAGTGGGAGAAATTTGGCAAAAAACGCCTGGCGGAAGTTACCAAGATAGTGGATAAAGAATCCTTCGCGGTTGAAGCGCGCAAACAATTATCCAGGTTGGATAAGGAACTCGCCAAACTTGGTTATGACACTTCCGCGCACGAAATTGCAAGACGCATAGTGGCTGACGGAAAAATCGCAGAGGAAGAATCCAACAGCCTGAAAACTGCCCGCGCAGTGAACAAGCAGATCGAAAGCGAAATTGCCAATCTTGCGTCTGAGATCGCAAACCGTAGATCTGAAGTGGAAAATCTGGACGCAGAATATCAAAGCGCAAAGACCACCCTTCAATCTGCAGAAGCATCGTCGCCGGATATCAATAAAGTGGAACGTGAACTGACCACATTGCGCGAGGATGAAAACAGCACCCGTGACCAGGTTGGTGCGGCGCGCCAAAAAGTGGACGCACTTGCCAGGCAAAGCATACGAAAAAAAGATTTTGATGGTCAACGTGAAGAACTCAACCAACAGATCACACGTCACAAAACATTGGAGCGCGCGTTTGGCAAAGATGGCGTGCCTGCTTTGCTCATTGAACAGGCGCTTCCGCAAATAGAAGATAAAGCCAACGAACTGCTTGAACGATTAAGCGGCGGCCAGATGTCCATTCGATTTGTAACACAAGCCGAATACAAGGATAAAAAACGCGACGACCTGAAAGAAACGCTCGACATTCAAATCAGCGATTCATCAGGACTGCGTGATTATGAAATGTATTCAGGCGGTGAGGCCTTCAGAGTTAATTTTGCAATTCGCCTCGCGCTCTCTGAAATTCTCGCGCAGCGCAAAGGCGCGCGCCTGCAAACACTTATCATAGACGAAGGCTTCGGTTCGCAGGATGCTCAGGGGCGTCAGAGACTGATCGAAGCCATTAACCTTGTCAAGCATGATTTCGCAAAAATCCTTGTTATCACGCATCTTGATGAACTTAAGGACGCGTTCCCGAATCGCATTGAAGTTGAAAAGACCGAGCGCGGAAGTACCGTCAAAGTTATTTAGAAATTTACTCGCATGTCTTATTTTATAACGTCCACCATTCTATTTGTTGCGGCATTGATCATTATTTTTTGGATCCACGATCAATATCATCTCGACATTATTGTCACGAACGCCAAGCCGCCTGCCGCAACTGCTCCGCTGATTTCAATTTGCATCCCCGCCCGCAATGAAGAAAATAATATCCGCCGATCTGTCGAATCCGCGCTCGCGCAGGATTATCCAAACATAGAAATAATCGTTTTGGATGACCGCTCCACGGATGCGACTCTGACTCAACTAAAAGAGATCGCAACTCGTGATGCTCGCCTGCTCCCGATCAGCGGATCAGACTTACCCGAAGGCTGGGCTGGAAAACCTCACGCATTGTTTCAAGCCTCGGCAGCAGCGCATGGCGAGTGGTTATGCTTTGTAGACGCAGATACATTCCTCAGCCCTCAAGCGCTATCATCCTGTTATGCCAAGGCCGTTGAAACAAAGGCAGATCTATTCACCACGATGAATCAACAGATATTGGGTTCCTTCTGGGAAAAGGTTGTCATGCCGCTCGTGATGACCGCGCTTTCGGTGGGGTTTTCACCGCGCAAAGTCAATGATCCTCACACGCGCGACGCGATCGCGAACGGTCAATTCATTATGATCAAACGCGCTGTTTATGATTCCATCGGAGGACATGAAAGTGTGAAAGATCAGATCGTGGAAGATAAAGCCATCTCAGAACAAGTGAAGTGGAATAGGCATCGTCTTGTTGTGGCGGATGGTATGCAGTTCATCAACACGCGCATGTACACATCTTTATCCACCATGTGGGAAGGCTGGACGAAGAATATTTATCTCGGATTGCGCGGCCATCCATCCATGTTATTGCTTGGCGCTTTTGGCGCAATGGTCGCGTTGATCGCGGCTTTATTTCTGCCAGTCTGGCCTGCACTTGGACTGCTCTTGTATATCAAAACTGGAGACTCATTTGCATTCGGAATTATTGCGCAGGCGCTCACAGTTTTTGGAATATTAATGATTATGCGCGCAAGAGTTGCGCGCATAATGAAGATCTCTGCATGGTACGCGTGGACAACCCCATTAGGCGCGGGCATATTCGCTGCGATGATGCTCACATCCGCATGGAAGGTTATTTCTGGGACAGGTGTCACTTGGAAGGGCAGGTTATACAAACCGAAATAATTTTTATAACCCTCTCTCCGTTCATGGGCGAAATCAGCGGGAACTTAATGTTCAATTGTGTCGTCATTTTATACAAGGAGCTAAAATGAAAAAATTAATTCTACTCACCCTTATCGTTATCCTAACGGCCTGTTCTTTTGGAGCGTCGTCCGAACTTGATCGCAACCGCCAAACATGGCAGGACTCAGGCGTTACGCATTATCGTTTTTCGCTAAACATCGGATGCTTCTGCGTATTTCGCGATAAGATGCCTATCACTGTTGAAGTGCAGAACGGCGAAATTATTTCGATGACCTACCCTGATGGAACTCTCGTCGCTGTGACGGATCCAAACTACGAGACCTTCTCCCAACACGCCACGATCGAACGCCTCTTTACCGAACTGGAAGCTGGCCAATCAGGCGACGCAGACGAGGTCACGGTAACATACGACTCCACCCGCGGATTTCCCAGCGAGATCTTTTTTGACTTTATCAAAGCTGCGGCAGATGACGAGCTCACGCTTTCGGTTTCCAACTTTCAGGTGTTGAAGTAATCCATAAAATTAATCAAAATCCCGCAGGCTTGGATTTTCCAAACCTGCGGGATTTTCCTTTAAAATCAAGATTTTTTACGGTAAAGCGATCGGCGTGAGTGTAACAGTTGGCTGGAGGATGGGCGGGGACGTAAAAGGAGTCCAGCCGCTGAGATAGAAGTATTCAGTCAAAAAGGATGCGCGCTCGGGTTTTGTCATTGGGCGTGGACGAGAGTAATCTTCCAGCATCGCGGTCAACAATTCAGTGCCCAGGTAACGGCCATCATAAAAAACATGGCGGTCTAAAAACTCACGGCGCGTGCCATCAATGACTTTACCATCTGGAAGAATGTAAGTCATCTGATCGAAGAATAAATTCCCCAGTCCGTAATGAATAAAAGAATCGCCGCGGAATTCCATAATGTGCGGGAAATGCGCCTGAGAGCCGCTGACAATGATCGCGCCCGCATCAGCCACTTTGCGGAACCCTTCTTCTTGTGAGTAGCATGGTCCTGAAAAATAACATTCCTCATGTTGAAATGTAAAAATGACCATATATCCCTGTGCCTTCACTTCTTTTATTTGCTTTACAAAAAAATCATAATCACAATTGGCTGGGCCGGGGCTCGTGTCGGAGGCTTTCGGGTAATTCTTTTTTCCATTGCAACCCATTAATGCGATCTTGTTGCCATTCACTTCCATTAATAGGGGTTGTTTTGCGTCATTCGCGTTGATGCCGCCGCCATAAAATAACAGGTTATTATTTTTATATAAAGAAAGCGTGTCTAATAAGGCATTTGCTCCGCGATCCATTAAGTGATCGCCGGACAATTCAATAACATCTGCGCCAACACTTAAAAATAGTTCAAGGTACTTTGGCTCACTGCATAAAATAAAATTCGTATAGCTGGCGCTTGGCACCGGGCAATTTTTATCCAAAGTCACTTCATTGCTGATGTGCGTCACATCAGCTTCCCGCAGCCAATCGCCAATGAGGGAACCTGGATAGGTCATCCCTTTTATTTCCATGGTGACGGCAGTGGCGCGTACGAGCGCTGTCACTCCGGTCAAAATTACCGTCGTAAGTTTGGAGGCATCGCGGTTTGACTCAGGCAAGGCAGACGCTATCAGGTTTGACAAACCAAAATTTATTTTTAGAGGATACACGCCTGCGTCAAAATTTTTATGGATCGGGGATTGGCCGTCCACGGCCAGAACTTTCCATTTTGGTTGGATGTCTTCAAATGGGATGATCGCCCACGCGGATGTATTCCAGGCTAGATCCATTAACTCATCAGATGGAGCGATCGTGACCGCGCCTGAAGCTGGCTCACCCCAAAGTGTAGTGAACGCCTCCAGAGTGGATTCTGCCATTAGAAAGCCGTGCCCGCTAAACGATCCAGTAGGAACGCCCTTCCAGGTAGCCAGTAGATCCTGAAAAGTAACATCATCCGTCACTGTGGCAAATGGTGCAGTCAGGGCGTAAATCCACAAAGCTCCCGGCGAATCTTTAGCCACATCCAATTTGTTTGTCGCAAGTATGGAGTTGTTCGTGGTTGCGATCGACCATGTCCGCGCAAGGTCAACGAGTTTGGGTGGAACAGCCGGGCTGATCCATAGCGCTTCCTGCATGGGGGTTGTTATGACCGATGTTGCGCGGGGAGTTGGTGCGATAATATTAATGGCCGCTACTGGCAAGATAATACGAGGCGCGGATGCAGCAAGGATTACAATGCAAAAAATGTAAATAAAATATTTTTTCATAAATAATTTATTGGCCTGCTTGTAAATAATCCCAACCGCAATCGGAAAAATATTTGGTTAGGAATTTAATTCGTTCGGCTGGCTTCATATAACGCGGGCGGGCATAATCTTCAAGGAAGGCTGTCACCAATTCTACGCCAAGGTACCGCCCATTATAAAAGATGTGTCGGTCGATGAATTCATTTTGCTTTGGGCTTCGTCCAGTTTTTGGGACTTGGTCGAAAAATAAATTTCCCAAACCATAATGGATAAATGCGCCTTGATAGAATTCCATTACCTGCGGCGCATGCGCCTGACTGCCGCTCACAATGATCGCACCCGCATCCGCCATGGTGCGGAAATCTATCTGTTGCTGAGGGGTGGCTTCGGGGAAATCGAATTCGTGATATTGAAAAGTTGAGATTGGCAAATAACCTTGCGCGCGATAGTAAGCGATTTGCCCGGTCATATAATCAAAATCGCAGGGCACTGCCCCAGGGACTGTGTTTGTTGCGGTGGCATAGCCGTCTTTATAATTACAGCCGATGAACATCAGTTTATTACCATTGTTCTCAAGCAGTAAGGGTTTGCGGCCATCCTCCAAATTAAGACCGCCGCCATAATAACTGTAATTATTCGCCTTATAGATGTCCATGGTTTCGAACATGGCATCCTGTCCGTAATCAGCGAAATGATCGCCTGAAAGTTCCATGACATCGGTGCCAATATCGTTCAGCAATTTGATGTAGCGCGGCGAGCTGCAAAATACCAGAGTTTTTTGATTCTGGTCCGGTGAAGGGCAATGACTATAAAATGGGACTTCATTATTGATATGTGTAATATCCGCTTCGAGCAGCATATCACGGATCGCTTCGCCGGGATACAAAATACCTTTAGCGTCCATCGTTGCTGCTGTGGCGCGCACCATCGCGGTCACGCCGGTCATGATAAGCGTTGTCAACTTTTTTGAGTCGCGGTTGTCAAATGTTAATTCGTTTAAATTTGGATGCGGGCATGGGTCGCCACAAGTCAATTGGAATGCGATACTGAGCGGATAATTTTTTGTGTCAAATTTTTTTTGGATGGGGGATTGCCCATCGATCATTAATACTTTCCATTTTGGTTCAATGGATGTGAATGGAATGATCGCCCAGGCCGGCATTTGATTCCAGGCAGTTTCAAGCAATTGCTCTGGCAAGACCAACTGCACGGCTCCTGGCGTTGGCTGACCCCAAACTTCGGAAAAGGTTGCCAGTGTGGTTTCATCCATCAGGAGTGGGATCCCGCTAAATGGTCCGGAGGATGAAGCACTCCATGCCGAAAACAGTTCCTCTGAGGTTAGGTTATCCACCAAAGTTGGAAACGGCGCGACAAGTGCGTATGTCCATGTAGAAATATTCCGACTCTCATTGCTGGGTTTTATAATATCAATGAACAGGCTGGTTACATCCTGCTTTGATGTTGATACTTGAAATCCTTTTTGAGAATACAACTCCCGCAGAGAAGGAGGGACTGCCTGACTGACCCATATCAGCGACTTATCGAGCGCAGCGGATGTGGGGGTAACCGCAGGTGGGCTCGGCGTGAACGTGGGGTTTAGCGTAGGTATTGGTAGTGTGGCAGGAATGGTTG
Organism: Chloroflexota bacterium; assembly: GCA_026390015.1. Lineage (GTDB taxonomy): Bacteria > Chloroflexota > Anaerolineae > Anaerolineales > Villigracilaceae > Villigracilis. Next base: position 15,330 of record JAPLGS010000062.1, read on the forward strand.
GCAGGCCGAGTGTGGGCGGTGGGGGCGGTGTACCCCACAACGATGGTTGACATGCTGCAAGTAAAAAAATAATTGCAAAGAGAAAATAAAAATTCTTTGCGGCCTTTTTTCTGATGGACCTTCGTGAAAGATGTGCTCTTGGAGCATTGCCAGCCATGATGGGTTCTCGATGTGTTCAAACAAAATGAGAGGCAGTTATCTGCCTCGAAATTAGAGATGTAAAATTTGGTGCTTCGTACTTCGTACAAATTATAAACCACCATTCTGAGATTAATTTGATCAAGGCGAATGAACCGAGCAAATGCCCCGATTTTTGAAATTGCCATTAAAATAAAGTATTCTTATTTTCAGGAGTATCAAACGTGGACTTTAGCTGGATATCACAACCCGAATCATGGGTCGCTCTGCTTACACTTGTGGCACTTGAATTAGTACTTGGCGTAGACAATATCATTTTCATTTCCATTCTTGCTGGAAAATTGCCAAAAAGCGACCAGTCGCGTGCGCGCACGACAGGCATTGCCCTTGCTGTTTTTTCGCGCATTTTGTTACTACTCTCCCTTTCCTGGATCATCAGCCTTGATGAGCCTCTATTTGTAATGTTCGGCTTTGGCTTTTCAGGTCATAATATAATATTGCTGACGGGCGGCTTATTCTTGCTTTACAAAAGCACATCTGAAATTCATGACAAACTTGAAGGGCAGGAAGGGCACTCTTCCAGTAAGGTCGCTGCTAATTTTGGCAGTGTCATCATCCAGATCGTGCTCCTGGATGTTGTTTTTTCACTGGATTCTGTCATCACAGCTGTGGGCATGTCAAATGAAATTATGATCATGATCATTGCTGTGGTCATTGCCGCTGGCGTCATGATCTTTACATCAGGACCGATCGGAGAATTTGTCGAAAGCCATCCTACGATAAAAATGCTTGCGCTAAGTTTCCTGCTCATGATAGGTCTTACTCTCATCGCCGAAGGGTTTGGTCAGCATATTCCAAAGGGCTATGTTTACTTTGCGATGGGATTTTCGGTGTTTGTGGAAATGATCAACTTGCGAGTGCGTGATCGCCATGTAAAGCCTGTCAACTTGCGCGATGCTTATAAAGAACCGAAGTTGGTATTACAGCCTGTGGCTTTGGCCACGAAAGCCAACACTGTCACGAAAGAAAAGCCGAAAAGTAAAAAAAAGCCGTTAGCGAAAAATAAATATAAGTAATGAAAAGCAGATTTTGATGTTAATAAAAACTTCAAAACCCGCTTTTTTTAGATACTGTAGCAAGGCTAACGAAGAAAGTGCGTCCAAAACTGGTGTTTTGGAGTAAACTGGCGGGATGAAAACGCCAACTCCAGCCAAAAAGCCAGTAAAAAGACTTGGTCCGGGCGAGTATAAGCCGGATACCGAATATA
>JAPLGS010000067.1 GCA_026390015.1 Chloroflexota bacterium
CAGCTATTAGTAAAAAATGTGCTTGATCAAAAGGAATGGATAATCCCTGTATATTGGGTCAATTTAGATGAAGAAAATACTGACATAATCGCTCCATCAAAGAAAGGGCTGGATAAAAGTCAGCTTAAAGTTGGTGAAATAGTAGGTTTCCTTGACAAGCAAAATAATGATGTGCATGGTGAAATCGTTCGATTGAATCAGAAGACAGTCACAATCAGAACTCACATGAATACGGAATGGCGCGTTGGATATAGATGGTTGTACCTGGTAATAGATGGGGATCTAAGAAACCCATATTTGATAGATGGCCAGATTGCGGATAATTAACAAATATCCCTGACAGAGTCTATTATATTGTTGTCCCAATCTTTAACAATTATGGTTTTGCCGAAAGCGAACAAATTAATTCCAAGTGGTTAGAGCGAATAACCAAGGAATATATGTCGTCATACTTCAATCAAGAACGACCGCATCAAGGGATTGAACAGCGAATTCCTGATCAGTATGATCTGACAAGATCAAAGTCACCTCGAAGGCAATCCTTGGGAGATTGCATCACAGTTATTCGCGTACGATATATCTGAACTAACCTACATCTTTGCAGGTCAGGAAGTAAACGAACAAGGGTGAATATTATTTATCAATGATCAGGATATGAAATCGAATTGTGTTTTGTAGCTTGTGATCGGTGCGTTTTCTTAAAAACGATTGTCCAAACGATCCCAGCGTGTATTAATACAAAAAGACCTAGACCAACTTGGAGGTAAAAAAGAATCGCCTGACGAAAGTTCAGCCAAAAATCCCAAAAACTTGACGGATGAGCCAAGTAGCCAGCACAGAAGTGTAAGCTTTTCTCTATGGAAGCTTTCATGGACTCTACCTAGTCCTCCCACCGATGATGCTTTTTAAACAAAAACGCGCTCAAAAGGGCACGTTTTAATTACCAACTACCAATTGTGGCTGTACCTCCGTCTGTGAAAAACAAAGGAGAAGAAAATGAAGCTTCAACACATCCTGTCTTTTTAGCCCTAAAACTGATGCTGGAAAGACTTCTAAATGTGTTCAGAGAGACTTCTAAATGTCTCTCACAAGACTTTTGGATGTTTTACCCAAAACTTTGAGAGGTTGTATTCATCAACACCGAACATGGACGCGGCACCTGCGCTGGCTACTTGGCTCATCCGCCCGAATTTGGTAGGTAAAAGCTGATATGTTTTCGATTGAGTTCCTCTTCAGTGTAAATCGATCAAGTTTCTTATACACCTGCAGTCTGCAATTACTACAAAAAAACAGAATTAGGGAAGTGAGCGGGCACAACGAAAACCGATGTAGTCGTTGGCAACCGTCGGGTTGTCCCAGTTTCGGGAGGCAGAGCCCACAAAGAAATCGAATTCTTCCCACGAGCCGCCACGCAGCACCCGACTGTCACCACTGGCAGGGCCTTGCGGATTGGAAGTGTTATCTCCAAGCGTTGCATAGTAATCACTCTGATACCAATCATTCACCCATTCCAAAACGTTGCCTGCCATGTCATACGCGCCGTAGGGGCTAATGCCATCAGGATAATTTTTTACTGGGGATGTATCAACAAAGCCATCGTCCGAATTTTTATCAGCCGAATCAAAGGTGCAATTTTTGTCACAGAAATTTACAATTGAGCCGTTGAAATCATTACCCCAGGGATAAATATATTTTTCCTGCTTAAGATCATTCCAACTGGCTACTTTTTCCCACTGAGCTTCGGTGGGTAATTCACGTCCTGCCCATGAGCAATAAGAATTTGCCATGTCCCAATCCACAAATAGAACAGGATAATTATCAAATTCAGAATTGCCGTAATAACTTGACTGTGTGTTCGAGCCTTTATAGATTGGCTCTATACAAGAGCTATTATCAGCGACACACTTTGCGTACATGGCATTGGTCACTTCGGTTTGGTCAATCCAGAAGGCTTTAAGCGTCACAGAATGTTGTGGTCTTTCATTAGTGGAAGCAAGTGCATCCTCATAAGTTGAGCCCATCAGGAATTTACCTTGTGGCACATAAAGCAAAACCATGTCATCTTTTGGAGAAATTTCAGTGCTACCAATATCAAGAATAGGTATCGGGACGATAGTCGCTTTGCTTGTTGCAGGCACGGGCGTTTTCGTCGCAGGTACAGGCATTTCTGCCGCTGTGGGTGGAGCAGAAGTAAAAGTGAATATAGATACTGGGGTTTCAGTAACTGACGGTGCAGACTGCCCGCATGCAGACAAAATTAAGATACTTATCAACAAGATAACAGGCAGGATAGTTGTCTTTTTTTTATTCCTTGCAAATAATAAAAAGGAAACAAGTTTTGTATTCATAGTTTTCCTTTGTAGATTGTAGTAGCAAGTGCAGCTTTGTAAGCAACGAGATAATAGCATTTGGAATATTTTTAATCCATTCAATTCTGGCATGCAAAGCCTTTCGCAAATTGACTAATGTTTGTCTCGTTGAAGCCGAAGGAGCGGAAAAACTTTGCTTTAGATTTTCCTGCAGCATGACTCTCGGAAAGCAATTAATCGGTGATTTTTCTGATGGATATGTATGCGTAAATTTTGTTTGGGACCTCCATGTTTTTATAAATTAAACCTTCTGTCTGATCTATTCAAAAAATACCAACGGATGAGCCAAGTAGTCAGCACAGCACTAGGCAGACCTGCGATCAATTCATTCCAGCGGTTTACACTCATGAAGGTATTTTACCGCTGGAAAGACATTGAAAGATCATTCACCGGGCTTGTGCACCAACTTGATCGTGCCAGCTTCGGTGACGTCGACCGAGGCTTCATTCTTGATCCATTCCTTGCTGGCTATCAGCGCATCACCGGGAGTCATGTCAAATTCATTGATGAAGAAACCGCCATCTTCAGGCATTTCCGGCGCCGGCATGGGTGGCATTGCGCCGATGGCGATGCCGGACATATCCGGCATGGGCGGCGGACCAGGGTCGATCGGACCGGCACTTCCAGCGTTCAATTCATCCTTATGAACCATAAAGAAAATACCTGTCCAATATCCACTTGGCGGGGCGGCATAATCATTGATAGTCTGGCGTCCATCGGAGTCGGTCAGAATACAGTGGGCGAAATATCTTTCACTGGTGACACCCGGGAAATACAGCAGGTTGAAATCCTTCAGGTAATACTGGGGCGGCGAGTTTGGGTCAACCTGATCGCGCTGCTCCTGAACATATTCTAGCGCCTTTGTTTCGAAGGTTGAACCACCGGTATTACTGGTGACCGAACAACTCATGCCTTTGCCACCTTTTGGCGTCCTGAATTCAAAGGATAGATTATCAAGCGGGCCATTGCCCTTGATGGTAAATGTGTTGGGATCAAAATGCAGCATGATTTTGCCATCCACCGTTGACGAGTAGCCGGCATCTCCAGCCACAAAATTGCCTTCCGAATGGAACTGCAGCTCAAATGTCAGGCACTTGGTAGTCAGATCGCGTGCCAGGATCAAACCCTCCTTTTCAGCCCCGCTACCTCCTCCACCATCCATCCCAAGCTCCCTTGCGCGCAGCTGGTCAACATACCAGGGGATCATGCCAGTGATGACATGATCATTGACGCAGCGCTGGTACTCCTCCTTAATGCACACGATGGCTCCGCTCTGGGCCAGCTCGAAGATCTTTGCCATACTGGCGGGGGAAGAGTCAACGCCCAAGAGCTGGCGCATGCGCTCCAAGTCGATCAAATCGCGCATGGCATCCTTGCCAGCCTGGCAGGATGTGCCAGCGGCTTCAAGAGCAGGTTTGACAACCTGCTCTTCCCACTGATCCATCAATTCCAGAATGGTTTGCCCCAGTTCGACGCCAGCGTCGGCGTTGCCATTATCCAGGTTTTCGCGCGCCCGCGCAATCGCTTCTGCAGCCAGGCTTTCCAAAGCGGCGCGCGCATCGCCGCCGAGCTGGCCTTCGATGGTAGCCGTGTCCGCCGCTGATCCATCAGCCACGCCATAACCACTGAAATGCATTAAATGTATCTTCATTTCCTTCGAATTTTTATCTGGGATGGCCAGGCTAACGCTCTGCCCCTTGCCCTTGTATCCAAAAAAGAGCTGCTGCGCCACCGGGATGGGATTGGGCGGCGTGATCGTCAGGATGGCATCGTAGTACAAATACATCCCTTCCGGTTCAAGTTGAACAGCATAACTGGCTTTGCCGTCAAAAGGCATTCCGGAAATTTTGCTTAGCGGCGTCATGCTGATCCGAACGGCATTGATCAAAGCTTTTTTTGGAATATCCAGGCTGTATAGTGTGCCATCCGCCCCCTTGGTACTGAGTTTGCCGCCAGCCGGACCGATGACGGCTTCAACTCTGTGAGCCATGTCCAGTTCCAGGCTCGGATGGAGCGGATTGGCTGCCGTGTTGAAAATGTACTGGTATTTGCCGGCATTACCCGAGGCCGGCGTGAACCGGTTCACGAGATTGCAAGCCGAGATCGCCGCAACTACAGAGAAGAAGAAGATCAGCTTGCGCATTTTCATGGTAGGCCTCCTGGCGTATTCATGACTGAAAACAACACCCGGCAAACCATGAATTTGCTGCCAGGCCAACAACGTTCCGGGGACGGATATTATGTTCATTGTACAAATGACGGCTATGATTTACCATCACCCAATCGGATGACCTCAGCGGCAGGAGGGCGCAGTTCAACCAGGTAAGCCAATATCAGTCTACTCCGCCAGAAATTATTTTTAATCCACAAATCGGGGGATATTCCATACTAGGATTTGTAAAAGTATTAGTCCGCAGAATGATAAAATAAGAATGGCAAGCGAGTAGAATTATATATCCAAAATAGGTACCACCATAATCGGCAGTTGGTAATTGAAGGGGAGGAAAAAGTGTAGTAGGATGTTCACTTGCCAAACTCCGTAGACAAGGAAATCCCCCTCTCTTGAATAAACTGTCTTCATATATGCTAATCTTGTTTGTGCTCGTGCTGCTGCTGGAACTTCCCCGCTTGAAAGCGTTCTGGAATTCTCTCACCAAGAGAAAAGCCTCTGCCAAATCCACAACTCCCCGCGTGCTAAAAGTAAAAACAGAAAATGACTGTCCATGTTGCCAGACAGGGCACACGCTCACCATACCGCCACCAGAAACAACTCATATACCATACAGTGAAACCAAGAGTAAACGAGGCAGGAAAAAGAATATCTGCACGCATAATTACTTTTGTTCCAATCCACTCTGCTATTACTGAGCGTCTCATTGATAACTAAACTTTTTAGATACTCAATCCAGCAAGAGCAAAGAATGATTGGATCAAACCTGGCTTATGCCGCAAACGTAAAATAGCCAAATTGAGTTCTCGGTGTAAGTGGTTCAAGTCTGAGCAACACAAATTTCTTAGTTCAACATACTTGAGATGATCCCAGACACCTTCGTCAGGATTCAAATCAGGCGCGTAAGCGGGCAAGCGTTCAAGATGGATATGCTTGGTTGCGCCA
>JAPLGS010000108.1 GCA_026390015.1 Chloroflexota bacterium
CTTTTCCGTGTACAATTCTCGCTGGGTTTTCATGGCTTTCTCCTTTGTCAAAAGCCAGTTTGCCATGAAAACCCTTTTTATTCAAGTCAATAGCAAGTTATGCTGTACTGCCATTAATGGTAATAAATAGCGCGAGAATGCCAAGATCAAGGAAGAGTTTGAAATGGGTGATGCCGAATATTTTTTTGACGGGTTGCTGCATGATAGTGGATTTTTCCTTCGCTTATTTTTTTTGAAATTGATACTGCTGGCATATTAGTTTTATTCAGCCAGTTTATTCTCAATCCGCTTTTCAGGGACAAGATACATGATCGAAACTGCCACATATAATGCGACAGCGACCCATGCGGAAACAAATGAAAGTGGAATTGCCACGATATATATTAAAAGGGCGTACATTCCCTTTTTGTCTTTGCCCAGGACATCGGCGAGTACCGAATCCGCGCCGTGAGTGGTTACAAGCGTGCGAACGAGAATGTAGAAAGCCAGCCCGGATAATAAAAGCACAACGCCATAAGCCGCGACGGGGATCGTTGAAAAATTATTCTCGCCCATCCAACCTGTAACGAAGGGCACCATCGACAGCCAGAACAGAAAGTTCAAATTAGCCCACAGCACCGCGCCGTTGACCTGCTTCGCCGCCTGCAATAGATGGTGATGATTATTCCAATAAATGCCGATGAAGACAAAACTAAAAATGTAACTTAGAAATTTTGGTATCAGCGGAATCAACGCCGCGAGTTCACCCTCTTCAGGGATTTTTAATTCCAGGATCATGATCGTAATGATGATGGCGATCACGCCATCGCTGAACGCTTCCATTCTTCCTTTATGCATTTGAGTACTCCTTTATTATTTCGCTGTGAGATTATTCCTTAAAGATAACTCATTTGCTATTTTGTTGAGTTTGAAATAGGCGGTGATCTCTGGAATAACGAAAACGATTAAAAACACGAAAAAGATTGCCAGCCCGCCGCCTGTCAGCGGAACAATGAACATATCCTGCAACTCACGCAGGCTGTGCATGAGAAAAGCGAAGGAATAGAAGCGCGCATCCTGCCTGATGAGCGCCAACAGCGAAATGATCATCATCACCGCGTTTCTGCCAGCCAGAACATAGATCATCTTCACAGTGACAGCGTCAACGGTAAAGCCAGCGTAGAGCAGGCTTGGGTTGAAGTAACAGGCATAAGTTTGAAAAGTCAGAATCGCAAGGATAAGCACTTGCAGTATATTGATCCAGATGGGGATTTTAGTTTTCATTTAATTTCCTTTGACAATGTAGTTAAGCTCGAGCAAGTGTAATGGCATGTTCGGGGAAAGCCTTGACGCACAGTCCGCAGGCGCGGCATGACTCGGGGCTGACCAACAGTGCCTGCTGCCACTTGTGCGCGGAGCCTTTGAGTTTGCCGATAAAAGTTAATCCCACACGTTGATTCTTTGGCAAAGTGCCAACGGTGAATACCGAGTACGGGCAAACGGGCACGCATTCCGCTTTGCCTTCACAACGGTTGCGATCAATGATTGGAGTGAAGACCCCTGCTTCCTGTTTACAATCTTTATTCTCAGACATCTTTTTGTAATTCCTTGTATCTTTAAATTTGAGCGGCGATTTACCGCAAATCCAAATCTATCGTTTTCTTCTTATCGGACTTCATCTTAAATCCAGCCTATCAAAATGGTAAGCCATTGGTCGGTAATAAAGATGGGTTGCATGCCATTCATATCAGAAATAGCATTCTGGATTCGATTGAGTCCGGCATCATAAACGGCATCACTTAATAAGGCAAGCTGGGATGAGCCGTTCTTTTGGGTGAAGGGATTATCCAAAACCGCGCGCCCTACAAACTCTTGTTGAATGTGTTCAGCCACGCGCCACTCTGCACGTACAAAACCTTCGGCAAGCATCCAATCGGACAGGCTGCCGCTGGAAGGAAAGCGCTGTAAATCAGCGGCGTGCACTCCCTCAAAATAATCATAGAGATACCAGCGGTCGCGCCCGATGTGCGGGTCTAAATTCACAATTGCCAACGCGCCGCCATCCCGCAGTAAGCGCCGCGCTTCAGTAATGAACGCGCGTTGATCGGCATAATGCTGTAAAGCATTCACCGAAAGGACCAGATCGAAACTGGCATCGGGAAAAGGCAGGTGGTTGGCATCGCCATTCACCAGCGACAGTTCTGGTGATTGCGTTTGGGCTTGCTGCAACATTCCATACGAAAAATCAAGACCAACAACTCGGCGGACAAGCGGATGAAGTTCGTTGACCCACCTTCCAGTACCGCAGCCCACTTCAAGCACATCGCGTACGCCGCTATGCGCTGCCAATGTATGCAATTCGCGGGCAACTCCATTCAGCGGGTTTTGAGCGTAGCGGGCGTTGTAATTAGGCGCAACCGCGTCATAGTTAACCAGGTTCATATCATGCCTTCCTATTCATTCAAATCCAGAATTTGTTTGTCCGACATTCCCTCGATAATCGGACGGTCGGTTTGTTCCAGTAAATGTTTATTACCCTGCGAGTCAATCAAATGTCCTGACTTGACTGCTTTGGTTTCAAGATAAAAAGCGTTGTATGGGTTGGGCGGAATTACCAGTGGAATCCGATCGGTCACATTGATGCCGAATGTTTTGAGACCGTCGATTTTGCGCGGATTATTGGTGATTAAGCGGACAGACTTGATTTGCATTGAGTCGAGCATGTGCGCGGCAATGCTGTAATCGCGTTCGTCATCGCGGAAACCCAACGCTTCGTTTGCCTCCACGGTGTCAAGCCCTGTATCCTGTAACTCATACGCGCGAATCTTATTCGTCAAGCCAATACCGCGCCCCTCTTGCCGTAGATAGAGAACAATACCCTCATCCATTTCACCGATCATTTTCAGCGCGGACTCTAACTGGTCGCGGCAGTCACAGCGCAGGGAACCGATGGCATCGCCAGTCAGACATTCGGAGTGTAAACGCACTGGCACATCTTCGTGATTAAACGGCATCCCTTTCACAAAGGCAGCGTGTTCCTTGCCATCCTGCGTATCTGAAAATGCAACGACATGAAAATCGCCGAAGCGCGAAGGCATTTCAGCGAACGCCACGACTTTGACACAAATATGGTCAGGACCGTATCCAGCGCAATCATGCTCTGCTACCAACATCTCTCGAATCCGTTTGTGGTGATTCTCCATATTGATCTCCTTTTACGGTCAACTAATGGGATAAATACTTCTGCATCCTGTTTACAATCTTCTTTTTCAGTCATTGGTTTAATTCCCTGATTTAGCGGAAAGATGCTGCGCCTTAAACTGATTTATTTCTCTGACCGCTTGTTGATATCCACCTGCTTCGCGTACAGCGCGCTGAAACAGGACGGCTTTTTCGCGATAACTCGAATCTCGCCTTACCGTTTCAACAGCCTGAACCAATTCAACTGCTTTGCTGCGAGTGCTGTTCTGCAAATTAATTCAAATAGTGATCGCGCAAACCTTTCGAGGTCAGCGCCAAAATTGCGCAAAGTTCAACAATGCTCATCACGGTCAGCATGATCGCTGTGGATGAGGGCGCGCCGCTCATCATGGCTGGCAGCGGTAACTTGGTATTGAGAACCACGGTCATCGCATCCATGTGATCGCTGATCGAAAGAACGAAGAAGATGATTGCGCTTGTCCAAACGACGAGACCTTTACCCTTCCATACGGCGATTGCCACAAAGACGGCTGTGACTCCGATAAACACATCCATGGATGCGGGGAAGAGCCACGCCTCAGGTATTATGCCTGCCAAAACATCCTGAATCATGGAATAAGCCGCACGCGCACGAGTTGAAATAGTGCCAATGCGCCAATCGCAATAATGCCGAAACGAAGCCATTTATCTGATTTTGTTGTATTAATTTTGAACTCCTTATGGTAGAATATGCGTGAGCAATCACGTAATTCCTATTATACGTGCGTGAGCACACATCTGTCAAGATAAAAGGGAGTGTATTTATGGAAAATGGATTTTCAGAAATTGAAAGGAGTGCCTGGGGAGGTTTCCTCAGCGCCTATGCCCGCATCAACCGCATCGTCGAAGAGGATTTACAGGAACATTCCCGCATTACGCATGTGGAATTTGAAATTTTATTGCGCCTATCCTGGGACGAAAATCATCGTGTGCGAATACAAGACCTCGCCGCGCAGAGCCTCCTCACCCGCAGCGGAGTCAGCCGCGTGGTGGAGCGCCTCGAAAAAGCGGGGCTGGTCACACGCGAGGAAGCCAGCGAAGATCGGCGCGGTGCGTACGCGGTCTTGACCGAGGAGGGGATCGAAAGATTCCAAAAAGCAGCGCAGGCTCACATGGCTTTCGTGCGAGAGAAATTCCTGGGTTTATTCAATGAACAGGAACTGGAGCAGATGTCAGTTTTTTGGAAGCGCCTGCAAGAAAAATAAGATGAACTTCAATATCACCCACATCAGCACAGCCGCCTTGCTTTTGGAATTGGAGCACGCGCCTCTTAACCGACCCCGTGTTTGATCCTGCGGTCTGCCGCTATGCAAAACGGTCAAAATGGATGATGTTTGATTTCACACTTCCTTGAGATATTCGCGGATGAGCAACGCCGCAGTTGCGCCTTCGCCTGCCGCTGACGCAACCTGCTTGGTACTCCCTTGACGGACATCTCCTGCAGCGAAAATGCCCGGTATGCTGGTTTCAAGGAACATTGGTTCACGTCCGCCAAACGCTGGAATTTTTCGCCCATCGTGCACGAGATCATGCCCGGTTTGGACAAAGCCCCATTTGCTGCGTTCCACATCTGTTCCTTCTAAAATACTTGTATTGGGAGTTAATCCAATGAACACAAATACGCCGGACGGGTGGATGGTTTCACTCGCACCGGTTTTTATGTCTTTGATCTCCATTGCTTTTAACTTGCCGCCTTCGCCGCTGAATTTTGTCACTTCAGTATTGAAACGCACTTCAATTTGCGGATGATTAAGAGTCTTGTCTTGAATTATCTGGCTGGCAGATAGTTCACTGCCGCGCACGAGCAGAGTCACCTTCTCTACAAATTTAACCAGGAACAGGCTTTCTTCCGCAGCGCTGTTGCCGCCACCGATGACTGCTACTGGCAGTCCCTTGTAAAATGGTCCATCACAGGTGGCACAGAAGTGAATCCCCGCGCCGATAAATTCATCCTCACCTGGCGCACCAAGGTGTTTGTAGCGGCTTCCCGTTGCGAATAGAACTGCACGCGCAGAGTATTCACTGCCATCGGCAGTATCTACGCAATGATAATTATCGTGGCTGTGAATTCGAATCACATCTTGCGCTTGCAACATTTCCACGCCAAAGCGCTCCGCCTGTTTGCGTAGTTGGGATGCAAATTCCGAACCCAATACGCCCTCGGCAAAACCAGGTACATTATCCAATCGCTCGGTGGCGGCAGCTTGTCCACCCAACGCGGCGCGCTCGATGACCAGCGTCTCAATCCCTTCACGCGCAGTGTAAAGCGCGGCGGTCAGCCCGGCAGGTCCGCCACCGACTACGATCAGGTCATAGTGATGACGTGACGCGCTGGTCTTCAAGCCAAGTTTAGCGGCGATTTCAGCGTTCGATGGCTCAACCAAAATGGAATCATCCGCAAATTCAATTGTGGGAATTATGCGCTTGCCATTATTTTTTTGCAAGACATAAGCTTCGCCTTCTTTATCCTGTTCAATGTCCACCCAATTATAAGGAATCTGGTGTTCGCCTAAAAACTGTTTACTGCGACGGCAGTCCGGACACCAGTAGGCGCCATAAATGGTAATGTCATATTTTTGATCGTTCATGAGTTCTCCTGATTACGATTGGTATTTCATTTATAGATAGCAACACGGGGGGTTCTTCTTACGCAGGCTATACTGAACGCGGTCATAAACTGAGGATTTGTCTCATCCGATTTTTGCCACAGAGATCGCAGAGACCTTTGAGGAAAACCTCTTAAAATCTCACTTTTCTCTGTGGGCTTATTACCCTGTGGGCTGTGGCTAATAAAAAGCGCAATGTATGCCCGTGCTTGGTATATATGCAAAGGTTGAGTTCGGCGGCAATTTTATGCTGTCTACTTTCCGGTAATATAAACATTTTTCATTATGACACGAGCAGAATTTTCTTAACCAGTAAACCCAACCTGATACTTTTGTACCAAATCTATTAATCCTCTTTGATACAACGAACCGCCCTGTTTTTCTCAAACAGGGCGGTTTACTTTACAATTTTCTAGGCTTCAGATAATTGAAGCGAGTATATATCTTCCCGCATCTCATAACTCTCTCTCGCCTTTTGCACCGCGTCTGAATTTTTCTCTGCCCACGCGCCGAGCATGGAAATTGGTTCCAATAATTCCTTGCCAATGGGAGTGAGAGTATATTCCACCATCGGCGGGAGAACGGGGTATACCTTGCGATTGACGACTCCATTTTGTTCAAGTTTACGCAAAGTTTGCGCCAGCATTTTCTTTGAGATGCCGCCGATCTCGCGCAGCATGCGGTTGTGCCGGTTGATCCCGCGCGCGATGGAGACGAGCACCAGTGTCGCCCATTTATCTGCGATGATCTCAAGCGCCTGCCGCGATGGACACATCTCATTCAATACGTTTGGCGGATATTTTTGTGGTTGCATGGTTACCTTTGGGTTGCCTAGTTACTAAAAAGTGCGTTCTATGAAGAATGCACATTACCGAATAAGATGGCATTATATCTGATAACGGAGTTGAAATCATTATGCACATGCGCGTTGTATCAATGAAAATTAAATCTGAGATGGTGGAAGGTTTCAAATCCGCTTCGGCGCCTGGGATCGAAAAACTGCTCAGCGAGCCGGGCGTGGTCAGCACTGCGCTGCTACAGCAAGTGGATGCGCCATCACACTTTTTATTTATCGAAGCATACAGCAGTCTCGATGCCTATAGTGAACATTTGAAATCTGACTGTTATTTGGAGTGGCAAAAGGAAGTTGCAAATCTGCTGGATGAAGCGGCTGAGTCAGTGGAGTACACGCCCATCTATCCGCCAGAGGATGCCTGGGTTGACGAATCAGTTCAAGGTTTGGAAAAAGAAGCGTGATATCTGACGAGTCACTAAATCCCATTAAGTAGTGTAATCCAGATTTGGGACTTTCAAGTCTGTTGAAAAATAATTCCAAGGAGAATAAATCATGAAGTATGTTGCCTATAGCACGATGAAGCCTGTAGCCAAATTTTTTATGGCGATGAGTACGAAGTTTTCCAAGCCGAAGCCGCCGACCGATATTGATCCGCTTATGGCGGATGAGATCGAAACGGGTTGGAGGCTGCAAAAGGAAGGGAGCATTCGCGAATTATATTGGCGCAAGGATGAGATCGGGTCGGTTGTGGTGTTGGAAGCGAATAGTTTAGCAGAAGCAACAGCCATGGTCAACAGCCTGCCGTTCGCAAAGAAAGGATACATCACATTCAAAGTGATACCCGTCGGATATTTCGAGCCCTTTGAAGCCGTTTACCTGCGCTTGCAGAAATAATTTCGTAGCCAACATGCTACACAAGGAGAATCACATGAGAGTTATCGCTATCAGCAAAATGAAATCCGGCGCGACGAAGGAAAAGATTGCCGCGCTGAATGCTAAAGAATTGGTCAAGGAATGGGAACTTCAGAAAGCGGATGTGATCCGTCAGGCGCACTCGCGCACTGATCAGGTTGGTTCCATCTTTATGATGGAAGTCGCCTCTGCCGACGACGCGCACAAAAAACTGGCCGCGTTGCCGCTGGCGGAAGCAGGCTTGATTGAGTTTGATGTGTTCCCATATCAGGCGTATGAGGCTTACGGAAGCATCTTCGGGAAGATCACGTAAACCTGCCTAACAGTCTAAAGTAAACCATTGAGACACGGAGATGCTGAGAAAATTATAAAACTCCGTGACTCTGTGTCTTCGTGGTTATATTCCTAACTCGGACAAGCCGAAAAAGATTTACCGCAGAGTCGCAGAGAGCGCAGAGTTTAAGAGGTTTTCTCCGCGAACTCAGCGTCTCTGCGGTTCAAAAATTCTTGTACAAAAAGCAAGCATTTAATTTTTAAGTTCTTAAAGAGCGCCATGAAACTTCCTTCCACCAGCCGTATTACGGGAGAAATTTTATCGAAGCGCTACTGCGCAAATATTATTGAATCCCGCGCGAATTAGCTCGCATATTTCTGCCACAACATCAGCGTTTGAGGGGTTTCCCAGCGGGTCGAGAATATCATAAGGTATTCCTTTCGCCGCCTCGGAAAGCAACAGAATTTTTTCGCGGAAAAATGGAAACTCAATATGTAAAGCTTCTTTCTGTCCACTTTCCATGACAAGCACCAAATTCGCATCCTGAAGCATAGTTTCTGTAATGGCGCTCAAGCGATGATCCTGAATATCAAGACCGATCTGTTTTGCCCTTTGAATTGCCTCTGTCATGGCGGGCAACCCATTAGTCGTCCACGTGCCGGCGCTCAGAACATTCCACCTATTTTCCTGTCTACGCTTTGGATGGGTCGGAATTGATGAGCAAGTCCACTTCGGCGGGGCGGTAGAATTTTTCATCCTGTAGAACGTATTGCCTGTAGTCCAGGTCCGCGTGAGAGAAGGCAGTCTCGCAGAACTCGCGCACGGTACGTTCGGAGTCAGGTGCGCAGCTACTCGATCAGCAGCAATTCAGACAGACCCGTTGTGGATCTAGTATTCGTCAAAAGTCCTCTGCCCCAAGCCGGTGAGACCTGACGAAGCTCATCTCGCCTTTGAGGATGTTGCTCAACTGGGGAAGTTCGCAGCGTCCATACAAATATGATGTGAATTACGACAGATGGAAGAGTGAAGGCAATGGCGTCTACGATTCGCCAAGCCACTCCTCGCGTGTAACACCAGCCTGTCGAAGAAGGCGGCTCAAAAATCCCGTGCTGATTTCACCCTCATGCTGGTTGGGGATAATTACCGTAAGATTGCCCCGCCGCATTTGCGGATGTCGTCCGCCAGCATAAGGTCCTTCAAAGCCCAATTCACGCATACGCTTTACAAATTCGCGCCATGATACCGGTTTCAAGCGAGTCATAAAGTTTTATACGGGTTGAGAAATCTGGCTGAGGTCAATACCAGCAAGGATTGGGATAGGCAAACCTAAGCGTAATCGCAAGGCAATCCAATCACTCAGAGCCTCTCGAAGCTCGCGCCGGCAGTTTTCGAGTGTCTTATGGCGCGCCCATACGCCTTGAACGCCGGGAATTTCTCCCCAATAGGTTTCTTCCTCTTCGATAATTTCGTAAACGGCTAATTCCATCGCCATGTCAATATAATTTGCAAGCATGTCTTTTTCTCCTGTAGTTCTGCACGTACCGCAAACGCCGTCTTTTAGGGAAGTGCGGGCATCAGGCAAACAAGCCTTGCTCTGCTCGAACTTCAAGGCAAAGTTGAATGGCTTCTTTGATGTTCTCCAAGGCTTCGTCTTTTGTGGAACCCTGGCTGACACAGCCGGGTATGGACGGACATTCTGCAATCCAGATGCCGTCTTCATCACGATCTAGGCTTATGGTTAGTTTCATTTTTCAACTCCTGTTTCGCAATTGATAAAGAACTGTGTTGTTGCGTTTGATCAATGCTTCCACCTGATTATATCGTATCAGAGGAACGAGCCGCTTGCGCGTGCAGCGAAGGTTTTCACAGATGCGCTATGCCTGTACGACAGGAGTATGCCGCCTACTCGATCACATTTGCATGGCAATATTCAAAAACAGAGCATCCTGTGACTGCCGCGCCAGATCCGCATCCACTATCATAATAACGAGTTCCTTGAAGAAAACGGCAGGCTGCCAATTCAAGCCTGTCCGCGCTTTGGAAGGGTCGGAGATGAGCAAGCCCACTTCGGCGGGATAGAGAAGGAGACGGAGGACTCATCCTCCGTCTCCCCTACTATTTATGTTGAAACGGGCTTCTTGCGCGCCGCGCGCGGGGTAGTGCGGGCGAGTACGCCGATCTTCTCGAGTAGTTGACGCTTTTCACGCAAGGCAACGCGCGCGATCTTGATGTATTGCGCGCGCCACGCATCGAGCGAGGTCAGGGCCGCCTCCTGCTCACGGGTGGCTTGCTGTGCGGCTCCCTTGGCGGCCTGCTGTCTTTGGTTGGCAAGGTTGAAGGCGGCGATCTTCACCCTTTCCGACTCGAGCCGCCCGGCGTCGTAACCGTACTCTGCCAGGGTCGGCGCGCCTGCGGCGTTATCGAAGAGCGCCGAGGCCGAAGCCAGAAATTCCGCCGTGTTGTCGGGGGCCTTGCCGGTCAACCCGAGGGCGGTCAGGCGCGCCTTGTCATTCTTGAAAATCGCGCGCGCCACTTTGGAAAGCGACAGAAACGCGTCGCGGGCTGATACTTCGGCTGCATCCATTTCCTGGGTGGATTGCTTCTGCGCGCCTGCCGCAGCTTTCTGCGCGGTCACTGCCGCCAGCGCGCTGTAATAGAGCGACTGGCCTGCATTCAGTTTATCAGACGAATAGCCGTAGCCAGCCACAAGCGACTGGATCTCGGCATCGGCCAGGCTGTTCGAGATCGCCATTTGAGCGCCATTCAAGCGCCCGGCGATCGAATCATTCGAGTTTGTAGGCATGGATAACTTCTTTTTTAGGTTGGATGTGGAAAACCGCCGCTGCCCCTTCGCCCGGGGTTGAATCACGCGGCATGGCACTTGTGCAACCGTGCATGTGTGCTGCACTACACTCCGATGAAGTTACGCGGCTCTTCTTTGCGCTGACCAACACCTCCTTGACGCACCAAAACCCTTCCCTGGTGCAGTCCTGGCTTCCTTGATGATCGTTTATCGTGCCTTACAGTACCTCTACGGTTCCTTGATGGTGGATTCTCGTCCCTTGATGGTGGTTTGTCGTTCCTTACAGCCCGTCTGCGCTTCCTTGATGGTGGTTTGTCGTTCCTTGACGATGGATTCTCGTCCCTTGACGGTGGTTTATCGTTCCTTACAGCCCGTCTGCGCTTCCTTGATGGTGGTTTGTCGTTCCAGTGAAATAACCAGTATCCGCCCTTCTGACCTAATGTCAGAAGCTTATTCGTCACAAATCTTTTGGAAAACGATCCGCATAAAAAGCAGAGTCTCTATCCCCGCAACACTATGGGAACCATATACCAAGCACGGGCATACATTGCGCTTTTCACAGGGTAATAAACCCACAGAGAAAAATGAGATTTTAAGAGGTTTTCCTCAAAGGTCTCTGCGATCTCTGTGGCAAAAATCGGATGAGACAAATCCTCAGTTTATGACCGCGTTCAGTATACAATTCAACCATCTTGCCCCTTTTCAGTCTTCTGCTCAGACCTGAAACAGGCAGGGATCGTCACGGATGGCGGCAATCTGTTGCCCCAAATAGGCGAGAGGCAAGAGTCCATGCCAGCGGCGCAAGAGATGATAAGCTGGGGAGGTCAACAAGCGGCAGGCCTCCACTGCGGGAGCCCAGCCTTTGCCGCGGATTTCCGTGATTGTTTCTGCAGTGGGCAACAGTCCAAAATCCCAGGCGGCGCATAAGCGGGCGAGAAAATCCACCCTTTCAGGGATTGTTTCCAGCGTGTCTGGGGTATCCACATCCGGATATAAAGCACCATCCAACCAGGGGGAGTTATTCATTTTTTTGGCCTGTAAGAATTCATCGAGAAACCAATCTCGTAATTGCTGTGCTTGATGGCGCTGTTCCAAATCAATGATTTTCTCCAAGGGACGATGCAAGGCAATGCGCTCCAGATGGGTTTCAATTGCCAGGCATGCGCGCGCGGCATCGGTGTCACTGCCCGACAGGCTTTGCCGCCTAAACCAAAGCGCCCAGCACTCGTCCACGCTCAGCAATCCAGACTGGCAAAGTGTGAAAATATCCAAAAAGTCACGCGGCGCTCTACGCTCCACCAAGGCATTCATCTTGCTTGCCACCAAGTCAGCCAGGCTATCCAGTGGAACATTGATCCAACCAGCTGAAACAGGTTCTTCCAGGCGCAGGCTGCCAAAACTGGACAGGCTCGTTTCAAGCACCTGCAGCACGGCCTGCTTTTGCGCCTCTGTCAGGGATTCAGACCACCAGGCATCCACGTGATGAGTTGGGCGATAATCGAGGTAGTGGAACAATCCCAAGCCTCCCCCTAGAGAGATTCGATCCGCAAGGTTTGCATTTACCAAAGCGTTCAGACAAGCCTGCGCATAAGGTGATAAATGAGATGGTTGTTGCGGTTGGATGTTTTTCATATCAATAAAATTATACCGTATCCATGAGCCTGATGAGGCATTCTCCTTATCCATTTTGGCAGGCTCTCCATTTACATCGTCTGCAGGAAGAGTTTCCTGGTAGTTAAGCGCGATAAAGCTGAGCATCGGAACAATTACACCTACGAAAGCTACACTCATTCATGGTAGATCGGGAAGTATGGGGGAAAGCCAATCAAAAGTCTGCATTAAACCGAGATAAGCAATCGAGGCAAACGGCCCTGCAGAAATTGCCAAGTAAGCAGCCAGCAAGTTTTGCGAACGGCGAGTCCTTACAAGGCGAACATTCATACGGTAATATTTGGAAGTAAGAAATAAATGGAATTGACCATAAAAAAACTACGCCTCAAATACTGAGACGTAGTTTTTATCAGACGAGGCTGCCCACTTGTCGTTATTAGTCCCTACGCATCATTGCGTAACTAAAAACTCCACTTGCCAGCAAAAACACAACAATAGCCGCTGTCGCCATATTTTTTTTTGTAGATATTCCGTTGACCGCATTTGTATCAACCTGGTTTGGTGTTAAGGCAGCATTGGCATCGGGAGCCTCCCCCGATGAATTTACACCAATTAATCCATTTATCTTTGTCGTGGTGATTTCCTGCGCATCTCTAGTGGATAGAATAGCCGAGTCTATATTGATCTGGCTTGTTCCTTTATCTTTTGCTTTGAGAGTAATTGTTGCGACAGTTTGTTTGCCGGCAATTGGCAGGGCGGGATTGAGCAGTGTTACCGCGAAATCAATTTTTCCAGCAATATTATCCACCTTGTTGCTGGCAATAAACCCATCCTTCCATACATCTGTGGAGGCGATCTGAATGCCATCTTTCGTCAGATCCGCGTCAACGACCTCAACGAATTGAGGATTAAAGCTGAGGTGAAACTCCAGCGCATAAAGATCGTGCACATTCTCAATTATTAAGGAAACGGTGCCATTTGAATCGGGCTTCAATCCTATTCCCGTCGGATCAAATTGTAAAACCACATTTTGGTCCTGCGCATTTACACTCGTAGGTGACAGTATTCCTGCCAGGATAATTCCAAGTAATGCCAATGAAATAATAATCGATTTTTTCTTCAACCCGACCTCTCTTTTTTTGTTTTCTTTCGCTTTGATATAAGCATCCGCATTGACAGTATTATTAACAGAATCGCGCCTCCAAACCCCGCGTAGATAATCGCAGTATAAACTCTATCGGAATTTATATTTTCAGGTGTATTTGAAGATGGATCGTTTTGGACAGTTGAACTTGAAGTTGGGGTTTCTATCAGAGCAGTGATCAATTCAACTGTTGGTGTGAAAGACGGTGTAACTGCAAGAGATAGTGTAGGCGTTGGTGGCTTGGGAGGTACTATAACCAAATCTCCGCTTTGATCTTCATTCGGCATCTTATTTCCGTGTTGATCTGCAATTTGAGCGGATGTTATAGTTAAATTAGATTGCCCTCCCAATATTTTCCCGCGAAATTGAACCAACAGGATAACCCCAGTGCCTACGGCGGGTGGAGTAGGATTGACTTGCGCGGCAACGTAGTGCAGTGTTCCAGCCGCGTTATCTGCCAGATTGATGACGATAAAATCTGGTTTTATGAAATCGCCGGGGATCATTTGTATACCGTCCCGATCCGGGTCAGAATCCACAACTTCGACAACATTAGGGTCAAAGGTGAGTTGATAATCAACCCCATAAACTCCCTGGGCATTCTCCAAAATGATCTTTACGGTTTCGACCTGTCCCTCTCCAATTTGTAATGTGGGGGGATCAGTACGAAAAACAGCGTTTCCGCCCTGGGCAGATACCCATTGAAAAGATGTAAAAAAAAATAAAAGAATAATAATTACATAAGGGACAACATGTCGTTTTGATCGCATAATTTTTCCTGAATGCCTATATTATACACAAGAGATGGCGCTCAAAGGTACAAGAGCGCCATCTCTTTTTATACTATTTTATTAGACAGGGATTACCAGCCTTGCGGTGCTAACAAACCGTAGTTGCCGCCAGGCAGGACGAGATCAAGAATATTGACCAGGCCGTCTGCATTGATGTCACTGCTGCCCGTTGCGCCGCATGTGACAGGTGCAGCACCAAACGAACCTGAGATGCATGTTATGTCACTGACATCGATCAGCCCGGTGTTATCCGCATCGCCGCCTTTTAGCTTCGTGGCTGCGGCCGCATAAGTTTCTCCCGGCATCAACGCATGTGTCATCCGATTGCCCAGATACAAGCCGTGAGCGGCATCAAAAGTGTAGTTCGTGCCACCAGGCATCACCTTAATGTTAGGGATGCTCCATGCACCAGTACTGGAGTTAAAGTTCGCTGAGTAGGGTCCAAATGCCCCTGTCAATGTGACTGTACCTGAATTGATCGGTGTCGGGCGCCCTTGCAGTGACACCACGCCGTTGACTGTGGCAAATCCACAGACCGTCAGGTGTACTGGCCCGCCGACTGTATGCCCGATGACATTCGCGTCACGGTCGGAAAGGATGTCACCAGCTCCAATGGTCACGTCGAATTCACCAACTTGTAAGCCTGTGAAGTTGATCTCTGCCACTGTCCCTGAACCATTTGAAGGAGTCTGCGGAGCAAGCTTGCTGACTGAGAATTTGCATGTTCCAGCGGAACAGGTTGCGTTCCAGGGGGCATAATCGCCGGTCGTGTCAAAGAACGAATTGTTGAAGGCGCCTGTTGCGCTTACTTTCGTGGCATCGTAGTTCACTTGGAACTGGTAACCATAGAGATTGGCAACATCGTTAAGATTGATCTTGACCTTGCTCGTCTCACCCGTGCAGAAGAGAGGGGTGTCGGTGGTGGGCACAATGCTCGTGCCTGGTACAGGGGGGGCAAGGGTAACATCAAAGCGAATGGCTGGCACGTACGGTGTCCATCCGGTGTCACGTCTGAATGTGCCTGTGATGCCGCCACCTGTATACCAACCTGCGGTTATGGTGTTCCAGAATACAGCATCTGGCTCCACGTCGGTTCCTACGCTGGGTACTGTTGTATTGAGCGCAAAGTTGAGTGAATTGTATGGGCCGGGTACTCCGATTGGGGGATTCCCGTACGTCTGTGTATTTGATGCGATACCGTAAATGATCTCGTCCGGCAGGGTAATGCCTTCACTGCTTAGATCAAAAACAACATTAAAAACAAAGCCATTGTAGCAGTTCGTGTCAGGCGCGCCGGGAGTTTTTTGCCACTTGTACGCGTAGCCCGGGTTATCCTTTGTCGGACAGTTGGTAGGATCCTCGGCTGGACGCCACTGCATCACAAAATTCTTCGTGACAGTTTTGATCAATGATCCAAGCGCCGGAGTTGCTCCGCTTTTGTCAACATTGTAGATGTTAAGCGTGAGATCATGGTTAAATCCGGCTGCAGGCATTGCTGGATATTCGGAATGTAATGCCCAACCGCTCATGGTCACCGTCACACTCGAAAGGTTGCGTTCAGTTCCAGCGAAGTGGATATAATCACCGACTTCAGTCGCTTGTTGTGCCTGATACGGCTGGCTGGGTAAATTGCCAGGTAATGGATCAGGTATGCTGTTGAAGATTGCTGTGCTGGCAGCGGACACGCCAGTAACAAAAGTTAATGGAATTACCATACAAAGAACAATCAATATGCTGATCAACCGTTGAAATTTTTTCATTTTTATTCTCCACTAGATGTGACGCTCATGCTTCCATGAGCGTCACATCCGCTATATTAATTTATTCCAGGTTTTACCAGCCTTGAGGCGTTGTCAAGCCGTAGTTACCACCAGGCAGGACGAGATCAAGAATATTGACCAGGCCGTCTGCATTGATGTCACTGCTACCCGTTGCGCCGCATGTGACAGGTGCAGCACCAAACGAACCTGAGATGCATGTTATGTCACTGACATCGATTAGCCCGGTGTTATCCGCGTCACCGCCCTTCAACTTCGTGCTGGGAGCAACATAACCGGCCGTTGTCAGGAGCTGTGTCATTCGATTGCCCAGATACAAGCCGTGTGCCGCATCAAAGGTGTAGTTCGTCCCACCCGCCAATACTTTGATGTTGCTGATGCTCCATGCACCAGTAATGGGATCAAAGTTGGTTGAATACGGTCCAAATGTCCCGTTTGTCAATGTGACCGTACCAGCGTCTTTCGGAGTCGCGCGGCCTTGCAGTGACACTACACCGCTGGCTGTGGCAAATCCACAGACCGTCAG
Source organism: Chloroflexota bacterium (assembly GCA_026390015.1). GTDB lineage: Bacteria > Chloroflexota > Anaerolineae > Anaerolineales > Villigracilaceae > Villigracilis. Next base: position 16,461 of record JAPLGS010000108.1, read on the forward strand.
GCGCAATGGTCCGCCGACTGTATGCCCGATAACATTCGCGTCACGGTCGGAAAGTATGTCGCCAGCTCCAATAGTCACATCGAACTCACCAGCTTGTAAGCCTGTGAAATTGATCTCTGCCACTGTTCCTGAACCATTCGATGGAGTCTGCGGAGCAAGCTTGCTGACTGAGAATTTGCATGTCCCAGCAGAACAGGTTGCGTTCCAGGGGGCATAGTCACCAGTTGTGTCAAAGAACGAATTGTCGAAGGCGCCCGTTGCACTGACTTTTGTGGCATCGTAGTTGACCTCGAACTGATAGCCATAGAGATTACTAATATCGTTGAGGTTGATCTTGACTTTGCTCGTCTCACCCGTGCAAAAGAGAGGAGTGCTTGTGCCCAAATTTAATGTTGAAAGCGGCTCAAAGTTATAGATATCGGTATTCCCGCCGATCTGAATGGTCAGATTATCAACATTACCGGCAAAGCCGTTCCAGTTTGAACCAGCCTTCACCAAAATAAATGATGACGCATCGTTGCGAATACCAATATTTGGGTATGCGGCAATCAGGGCTGACAAAGTGCAAGGAGAAGCTTGAGGGCAGGTATCATCTACAGGAGATTTTAGATTGAGACTCGCCCACCATTTACCATTCCCGCCATTGAGCATATCCCAGGTTTGCCACGTACCATTAACAACTGTTCCATTATAGTAAGGTTCATACACAAGACGACCATACCAGGAACTTTCTATAGTGGTTATATCTGGATCGTAGTTAATTTGGAAGGCCAACGCTGCCGGGGAAAGGTTGGTATATGTTGAATAACTTAATGTCTGAATATTTGAAAGCAGAGTACCTTGATATTTCTGTGTGCCGAAAATAATTCCCGCTCCAGCACTATTCAACTTAATCGAGGCACTACCAACACCCAACGGTGCGGCACCTGGACCACTTTCAAAACCTGTTGACCAGTCTCCTGTTGTTCCGTTGTCATTGACAAATATCCAATCTGTTGAAGCAGATGTGACCACTATGTTATTAGTAACACCACTTGCCGCTACACTCGTTACCAGTGTGAAAGACATGAGGAGGCTTAGTACAACCATAATGCTGATCAAACGTTGAGTGATTTTCATTTATTCTCCTTTATATGAAAATGGATAATTTATTTTAAGAATATGGACTTACATGGAGAAATTCAGGTAAACTTCTCCCTTCTCTGAGTTTCTGGTCATATTTTTTTCTTCCCTAATAACTGCCTCCTTTTTTGTAAAAATAAATACAATGCACAAATAATATGCAGGTACTTACCCAGTAAATTTATGCCTACTTTACTGGAAAGGATATTTATGTACGTTATGAAATTCTTATGAATTCTTAGGATGTCCCCCGGACAGTCCCCCTGCCTTCAGTTTACGGTTTCGGTATCGTGAAATTAGCCATACCATTAGGCCCAAAAGAGCAAGGATCAGTTCCCGGGCAATGCTCCGTGCCGGGTTCCAAGTCTAAATAATTTGTGATCGTAATGCTGGCCAGACTCTTATATTTAACTTCCTTCTCAGAGTCCGCCTCAAAGGGAACCTTATAGGGATAACAATGCGACTCACTTGGACTGAGTACAGGTTTCTCATCGAGGTTTAAAGTAGTTGAGACAACATTATTTTGGTTTTGATCAAGCGTTTCAACACTGTTTACAATGGATAATTTCTCTGTGGGATATTCCCCGATGTTTGTTACACAAATTTGCCCGCGCACACCTGTAATATCTTCCTCGACGAATCCTTCAGCCGTGATCAACATTTCAAGGGATGTGCTCCCTTTCACGGGGCTGGCAAAAACGCTAAAAATACTTCTGGTTCGTAATGCCAAAATTACCAGCAGGATTATGAGGGAAATCCATAGCCACATATGTTTTTTGGGGTTGACAGATTTTGCCTTATCTTTAACACGCCTGTCAAAATTATGCACGTCTGAGCTGCGTCTGTCAAAGTTGTGAGCGCTAATGGGTTCCGGAGATTTTGGCAAAGGGTTGAAAGAATATCCCCGCCCCCATTGTGTTTGGATGTATTTATGTTCCTTGCTATCATCGTCCATCAATTTTTGTCTTAATTGATGGATATAGAGCGAGAGCACACCCTTGTCATGACTGTAACCATCCCCCCAAACTTCGGTCAGCAAGGTGCGGGTCGAGAGTGTCTGGCTTGGATGTTGTATGAGAAGTGAAAGCAGCTCAAATTCGGTTGCGGTGAGGGAAACGGAATTTCCTTTGACAGAACAACTTCGCTCGATCAGATCAATCTTGAGAACATCATCCGAGTAATTCTTAATGGCAACATTATTTATATTAACATTTTTTCCGCGCCTTAATAGAGCCTTTACTCTCGACAAAAGTTCGTCCCTGGCAAAAGGCTTTTTGAGGTAATCATCCGCGCCAACCGCGAAACCATGTTTTATATCAGCGGTGGCGCTTCTGGCAGTCAGCATTAAAATCGGGACGGTTGTGATCTCGCGTAAACTTTTGCAAACATCGAAGCCACTCTGCTCCGGCATGGAGACATCCAAAATTATTAGATCAGGGTGCTGCTCATAAGCGATGTGTAAACCGTCGGATCCACTTGGCGCCAGGAAAACCTTATAACCCTCCAGACCAAGAATTTTTTCAAGCAGTCTCAGGGAATCAACATCATCATCTATAGTAAGGATTTTTTTATCCATGATCGTGGGTCACCCATATTCCTGTTATTAATAAATATCTATCGGATAGGGATTTCAATACGGAAGATATACACCAAAGATCTGTCCATAAGTGTTGTTGATGGTAATTGGACAAGCCCAAACCGGGCCTCTGGATATTTGCTACCGTTCAAAAATATATCCATTTATATGGGGGAACTTGAAATGTTTTCCCCACAAACAATAGGCTGTGAGTTTACATGTTTTTTGACGTATTTACAAGTTCTTTTTATGACAGAATAATTACAGGATATTTTAATATATTTTATCTTGTTGTGCCTGTGCTGGCACCTTATTTCATCTGTTATTTCTTTGGAGATTTTAAGTGGGAATTTGCCAGATAATCAAAGACTTTGTTTTCCCCGCAAATTGGGCGGATGAACAATGGTGCCTAAACAAATCAGTGGCACTCCCGCACGTCAGATCAGTCCGTCACCTGCAAGCCGAGCGGCGGCATAGCATCCAGACCAAAGTTGCGCGAGCTGACACTCAACAGCACACTGAAAGTTCCACTTTGCGGGATGGTGAGCAGTACCTCATACACGCCCTCCCCGACAGATTTCGCCAGATACCTTTGACTCCAATTGCCGCCAATCTGATTGACTGATATTACAAAATCCTCAAGACCGTCCAGAGGCTGATTTAACTTTAGATCGGTAACGAGGAACTTCATGCTGAACTGCTCGCCACTTTTGACCTGAGCGGGAGGAGCCACAGGTTCGATCGTTATTTCCGCCTGCGCACTGACTTCAGCATCGCCGGGTTTCGCAGTGAAATCAAAACAATGCACCAGTTTCGGTGTATCAAGCAACAGCGCCACTTGATAAGCTCCACCCGAAGGAATAAGCACCTTGCCTGAATAAATGCCGGGCGCCTCCTGCTTCAGACTGCGATCTACAAAAGTCACAGCCCTCGGCTGGGTTGCCGTATCTTTATACGAACCGGCCGGCGAAAGCGTGCCTTCGATCAAATAATAGATCATATTATCGGCTGAGTTCGCAATCAGAACCGCGCCTTCATCGGGCAAAGTCGCAACGGAATTGGCAATGGCATACTCGGCCGATTCACCCGGCGCGCGCTCGGCGTATGGAATTTCAATCAGCTCAGGAGTTTTTCCGCTTTCCAGATCAGCTAACGCGAACGAGAAAAGACTCTTCCCGTTCAGCGGGCGGATGTAAACTGTTTCCTTCCCAAAAGCGACCTGGTCTGGCGCACCGCCAATTTCCAATGTCTGACGTAGTTCGGCGCTGGCTGTGTCAATCAGATAGACGCGGTTCCGGTTTGGGTTTAGTACAAAAGCCCAGCGCCCATCCGGGGTGAGGCTCATGCCCGTTAGGCCGGGATCCACTTTCAGCGAAGTTTGCAACGCCAAATCTGGAAGTGAAAAAACATCCACGGTTCCTTCACCGCCGTTTGCGATGAACGCGCGCTTGCCATCTGCCGAGACAACCACAGCAACAGGCAGCTTGCCTGTCTGGCTTGATTCCACAACTTTATAATTTTCGGTATCGATCAAATCCACTTCAGCATCAGTTTCACTGGTGACGAGGATGTATTTTCCGTCGGGGGTAAAAGCCAGTTCATGGTGTCCCCTGCCAAGGGTCAGGCTTGAAACGATCTGGTGCGTCTTGGTGTCGAGCACAGTCACGCCGCTGTCACGATCCTGTTTGCTATCATTGCCGATCCAAAGCGATTGGCCGTTTGGCTGCAGCGCCAGCCGTACGGGTACATCACCGGAGGGAATCCTGTCAGTTACGCGGAATGATTGCAAGTCGGCGATCGCGACCTTACCAACCTCAGGCAGGCTGATGTAAAGCGAAGCGCCATCCGCACTAGCGACCCAATCCTGAGCGGGGCTTTCGAGTAATAAATTCGTGTAGAGCTGAGTGATGCCGCCGACCTGAATCAATGGATCGATGACCGAGATCGTGTTTCCCGAATTCATGGCGAGGATAAAAAAACTGTTCAAATCCACCAGCGGACGGTTGCTGATCTGGCCTTTCAAATAACCGTTGATCTGATCCTGACAAGCCTTATCATCCTTGGGGGAGGAATTCGCGGCAAGCAGATCCATCCATGCGGCCGGGCGGGCATCGGTCAAGGGGTTGCCGCTGGCAATGTCGGTGACTCGAAAGCGCACAGTGGCATAAGCACCCTTGGCAATTTCGGTGTTGCCGAGAAATGGGTCTTCCGCCTTCACGGTGAACTCAACCTGCACTCCATCCTGTTCATATTTTTCATAGATCGGCTCAACCTCCGGGAACAGGCTGGCCATATTATGAGTAGGCGCCGCTTCGACACTGCCAGTCTCTGCCGGTTGTGCGGCGCAGGCAGACAGGATGAATGAAATAAAGAGAAAAACAATGATGAATTTTTTTTTCATGGCTGTACCTTTTTGCTTTTAATCAACATGTATAAAATACCTGGACGGATGTAACCAGTTTGATCACATCCGTCCATATATACTACAATTTTTGAATTTCCAACTGACGAAAAATGGCAGCTGGGTGATATCTACTTACTTGATCGTGATCGTCACTGTGGCGACAGCGCTGCACAATTTCTCTGTCGTCGCAGATTCGCAAGCCTTGTATGTGAAGATCATATTTCCGACAAAGTTGCTAGCTGGAGTAAAGTTGAACGAACCATCAGCGTTGAGTATCAATGTGCCGCTAACTGGTTTCGTGACCAATACAGCATTGAAGATATCGAGGTTCAGGTCTTTATCGTTAACCAATAGTCCAGTAGATTTACTCACTGTAAGCTTGGAATTCTTTTTGCCTATGTAGCTGTCGGCAGCGGCGGTGGGGGCGGCGTTGACTTTGATCGTGGCTGTTACGACATTACTGCACACGCCTCCGGGGATGTTCTCACAGACTGCATAGGTGAATGTGTCTTTTCCAACAAAAGAGGCAAGCGGCGTATAGATCAATGAACCGTCTTCGTTGACCATCAATGTTGATCCAGATGCCAGAGTGATCAGACTGCCGACATTCAAGTTACTGCCATTGACTTCGCCGATGATGATCGGGTCGCCGTCGGGGTCTCTATCATTGGAGAGCAATCCGGGCGCGGCTAATGTCAACGAAGGAGTACCAGCCGTGATCGAGTAGGAATCGGCGGCGGCTATTGGGGCTTTCCCAACAGAGATACTGACTATCACTGGGCTGCAGGTGGCGCAAACCTTGTATTGGAAGGTATCCGTGCCGGTGTAGTTGGCGGGCGGTGTGTACTTGAAAGACCCATTCGCGTTGAGTGTGATCGAGCCGCCAGCTGTTGTTTTTGATCCGCTGGATAAAGTGGCGGTGAAGGTGTCGCCATCAAGATCAACATCGTTGGCAAGCACACCGGGAAGAGATACATTGCGGATCGTATTCTTAGGCGTTGTGTAAACATCAGCCTTAGCCATGGGTGCGCTGGTATTCTTGCGCATGATGCCCCATAAACCCTGGTAACTTCCGAAGGAGGCAAAGTCGCGGAACAGGTAATCGCCATTGGGGTCTGCGCTTGTTGAGACCACCATGTTAAAGATGCTGCCTGGGCCGATACCTTCCTGGCTGCCGGTCCACCAGGCGCTCGAATTGGGTCCGATCTCAGTTGAGTTGTTCATGTATGGTTCACGCTGCCAGGTGTGACCGCTCAAAGTGTACACGATTCCGCGCGCATGGCCACCGGGTAGAATGACGCGCATACGCACCTGGCTGGGGCCATTCGGGCTGACGTAGAAGACTTCTGTTTGTGGATCGCCGCCAACCAGATCATTGGAAAACGCGAGGTGGGTATCCGTTCTGTTGAGCAGAGATTCAAAGGGTGTTTCAGGAGAGACTCCCAAACGATACCAGATCGGGTCGGCGCCATAGTTGACAGCTTTGTGACCTGAATCCTGCGGGTCCTCAGGGGTAAATCCGCCTTCAGAAGCGACATTCTTCACAGCACAGAACAGGTTGTCCAGCGAGGGTGTGCAGCCAGAACTAAAGCGGAAGTTCACATCCGTTTGGAGAACGGTAACAAAGTCACGGAATTTGGAACCATCTGTTTTTGTTACTGTGGCCGAGGCTCGTGAGCTTGGATCTTCGATCCAAGTTGAACCTTTCGGCTCAACGATCAACGCGCCGACCAGTCCCTTGCCTGAACCTTTGATGCGGTCGGCGGGTAACAATCCGATGGAGCCATATTCTACAGGGGTCGCGACCAATTTGAAGTCGGTTGTGATCGGTGTGCTGGTATCGGGGACCATGTCAACATCACCGGCATACCAGGTGAATGTCTTTTTCGCTCCCGATGAAACCACTGAGTCGAGGTTATTGCGCCCGGCTGCAAAACCATCTGCCTCGCGGACGTTGTAAGCCAGCAGCTGCGGGTGTAGACCGACCACGCTCGAAGGAGTAATATCGTTATTGTTGAAGGTGATGATGCCGCTGCCAAGGATCGGATCTGTAACGAAACCTTTTTGGACAATCCCCGGTAGAACACTAAAGCCGGGCATATCGGGGCGTGCGATGCCGTTAGTATCTGTCCATGTCAAACTTGCAGGCAGAGCGTTCGTCAATGTTAATTTGATGCAGTCACCGGCGCGGGCGCGCAGGATCAAAGGTTCAATTGGTGTTCCGGGTCTGAGGCCGATCGGCTTCCCAGTGGGGTTGAAGAGCAGATCTTCAGTACGTACATACATCAAAGCGCTCGGATCATTGAGGGGGCCGTTCCCGACAGGAGCGAACTGGGTGGCTTCACCGGTGATCGGATCGAAGGCAACTGGGCCAGTGAGTGATGTGGCACGGGTGTTGTAAACCAGGCTTCCACCAGGCAGAACATCAGCAGCGCGGACAGCGGTCACGTTAATTTTTGCGAGCGGGGCAGTGTTCGGGCAGATCTTATTGAAATCCTTCTCATTGGTGATCGCAAAGGGAGTGGCTCCAATTGGATTATTCGGCAACGCCAGAAGACCGGGTGTGGCTTTGTTGTAGGCGCGCATGATACCCCAGATGCCGTTCCAGTAATCCTCGAGCTGGGCACCCATTGTATAAAGGTAATCTGTCTTATGCGGAGTCCCAACGCCAATATCTGGCAGGATCGGCATCTCCATGATGGCGTATTCTGAGATACCCATGAATTCGGCATTTTTCCAGCCGGAGTTGCCTGCCTGAGGTTCCTTCTTCCACTTGAGACCGTGGATCATGAAGTTATGTTCTTCTTCATGTGCGCCTACTTGAACGCGCAAGCGGATCTTGTCACCCATGTATACACGGAGAAGCGGAGTGGCCGGGTCACTTGGGTCAACGCCCTGAGTCAGCGGCGGGTAGGCCGTGAAGGGTTGATTCAAAGCTGGGATGGCGCGCGTGATGAGCGATGAGAAAGCGTATGCGAGATCACCAGCCTGGCCAACAGCCTGAGATTTCGTCGCCGGGTCGTAAACACGCAGGCCGATCGGCTCATTGCGATAGTTGACTACATAGGTACCAGGGTCGGCGCCAGAGATGGCCTCGGGACATGGGCGCGGAGATCCATCAGGGCAGATCGGCGGAAAGAAATAGATGGATGACTCAGACCCAACGGGTGGTTTTACCCTGAAGGATGGATTGATGGCGTTCGGGAAGTCGGCATAGGAAGTGATGGGTAGACCGGCTCCATTATCGATGGTGCTCTTGGCTCCACCACCCTTTTGATAAGCATGTTGGAAGTCGGCGAATTCGAAGTAGAACTCGCGATGACTCATATCCTTGCCGGTGGAATCTTGGATGTTAATGATATCCGCGCGCCAGGAGGTCGGACCGCCGTCATGGCGGGTGCCCATCATCACACCGGTCTCGGGATCGCGATATTGAGCGCCGGAAGGCTCGATCAACACGGTGGCGTACAAGCCAACTTGTTGATGGGTGGAAGGTCCATAATGATCGTGGGTAAAGACTGTGCCCAATCCTTTATCCCATGAAATGTTCAACATCGGATCCGCGTACCAGCGTTGGACAGTGGTGCGAGCGCCCACCCAATCGCCGACGCCATCGCCATTGTTATCCGGCCCGGCTCCAAAGAATGGATGAACCTGGGCTTCGGGGCAAGCATAGCCGCTGCAGCCATTGGCTTTAATGGCGTGCACGCGTTCCTGCACTTCCATCGGGCTGAGCGTTCCGTCTTCGTAATTGAAACCGTTGGCAGAGCCGTCGGAAGCGGTCACATCGAATTTGACGAGGTGAATGTGCTGGCCAATGATGTCAGTAGGTGTGCGTACCTGGTAATCATCCAACTCATACACGTTCGGTACAAGATTGGCATGCTGATAACTGGCACAGTCGCCAACATTCAAGCGCATGACCAATGGCTCGGGGGCCTTTTTACCATCGAGGACGGGCTTGGCGTCATCCCAAAGTGTAATAATACGCTGCTGCGGGAAGTGCCAGCCAACCTTGTTCATGGTCAGGTCAAGTTGAATATCAACACCCTTGTAAGTTTTGTTCTGCGGAATCGCGCTGACAGTCCAGCCATTCGCGGCCGTTGGGTCTGTGCGGCATGGCTCAGCGAAGGGAGCTCCTTGTTGCGGAGGCAGACCGTTCGTCTCAAAACCTTCCACGGGACGTCCGCTTGCGGCGAAGATTGGATTCGCTGCGCTGACAGGTGTGCCATCTGGCAGATAGGATTCGTGCCAGAGTGTCGAATGAAATTGCATCGCCACAACTTCTGCCGCGGTACCTGTTTCGGGTATGGGCAGATAGCCTACGTTGAGCAGTTCCTTGTTAAAGTCGAGCCGTGTTTGATATTGCTCATGGGTCACGCCGACCTGCTGTCCGCCGGTGATGATATGGCGGGGCAAGCCTCCGTCGTTAAGAATATCCAACACCGGGCTGGGCGGGCGGTGCCCGGCAACTCCGGGGATATAGAATGGGAAGCCAGGATTTGAAGAAGGTACCACATCAAACGCACTCACGAGGTCCGCTATGCCATTTGAATCCAGATCGTATTGGCTCGAGTCTAGGATGCCATCGCCATTTTCATCATAGGCAACTATCGCGACCTTAGAATCTGGCATGGGAGCCATGGCCTTAACCGGTCTAGCCTGATTGGGCATGATTGGCGCGGAGCTGGGTAATGGAACGATACCGGGGATGGGAGTACCAGCGAGGATTTCGCCATCGGGCAAGGCGCGCGCATGTTTCAGCGGAATGCCGTTTGCGTCGAGTTCAGTTCCCTGCTCAAACGTATCGTGAGTACGCCACATTTCCCACATGCCCATGGCAAAGTGCGGGTAGAAGTGACAATGGAAGATGGAATCGCCCAAACCCTTATTGCGATTTCCTGAACCGCCGTAGGCGATCTCGTAGGTAAAGCCGGAGCCTGGGCCAATGCCCTGGCTGTCGAGATAATTGGAGTTGGGATCATTCCAGTTATACTGCCATTGATGGGCATGTAAATGGAAGATGTGATGTTCCTTGGGACCCGCATGTAACTGGCGGAACTTGATGTGGTCGTTCAGGTAGGAGTGGTGCACATTGGAAGGATCATCAGGATAGAGAGCCTTGTTGGCGCGCAGGCCGTTGGGGACCATGGTTACAGGATCTATTGTCTGGTTAGCCGGAACATCAACGATCATGGCTGGGTCACCGACAGCGGTGGATGTCAGGAAGAATTCCTCATACTTACATTCCACGCAGTTTGCCATTGGGCCGACGCCCAAACGATTGGCGATGATCTCAGATCCAATGCCGCCTGCGCCGTAATTGATAGCGAAGCCGTCTTTGACGATTGCCAGTGCGTGAGAAAGCTTTGGGTCATTATAAAATTGAGGGAAGGCCTGAACGGCGAAGATCTCATCATGAAAGATAACAGTAAACTCACGGAAGGGTTCACCGCGATCCTGAGCACCGTAGACATCGTCGGCCAGATAATAGCCAGTGGGGAAATCGCTGCGCCCGGGTCCACTAATGACCGCATTGATATCGGAATGTACGATCTCGCCGTCATAACCAGCCTTGGGCGCCAAAAGATTTATGATGGGCAAACCGGCTTTGCCGAAACCCGCATCAGCGGGATAAACCGCATCGTAGTTCAGGATCGGTTGTCCGCCAGGCGTGGTGCGATGAGCATCCCAGACGCCATTGTTATTTGTGTCGGTCAGAGCTTCGCCGGGCAGGGTTATATCCAATATTCCATTATTGTTTGTATCGACAAAAGGTTCGGCAGCGACAGCTGCATCCCAAACGCCATTTCCATTTGTGTCGGTGAATGTTTCAGCAGATACGGCTGCGTCCCACACGCCGTTTGAGTTTGTGTCTGTGAATGTTTCAGCGGGAATTTCTGCATCCCAGATGCCGTTATTGTTTGCATCGACAAAAGGTTCGCCAGCATCCCATGCGCCGTTTCCATTTGTATCGGTGAAAGTTTCGGCGGGAACAAGTGCATCCCAAATGCCATTATTGTTTGTATCAACCAAAGGTTCAGCGGCCACAGAAGCATCCCAGATGCCGTTGTGGTTTGCATCGACAAAAGGTTCAGCGGCTACTGCGGCATCCCAGATGCCATTGCCATTTATATCAGTGAATGTTTCTGCGGGTAGTGCGGCGTCCCATTTGCCATTGCTATTCGCGTCGACAAAGGATTCAGCGGGCGTGGCCCAATCCATTTCAACGCGGGTGAGCTGACTGCGATACCACTCCGATTGCCAGCCTGCGCCGGCAGGTTCAACATTTACAGCGCCGAATAATCCGTAGGAAAGTGTTCCGCCTGTTCCTTCACCGCCGGCCGTGACGCCCATATCGTAAAGCAGATAGGTATTTTCATACTGGGCATGTAGTGTATAAACCGTGCTGCCACCTGGGGCGACCAGACTGCTGGCATTTTTCCCAACAAAGGAACCGCTGTCACTAATGCTGTTGGAGACCTGCATGCCATTGACTTGAATACCCACGTTTCGATCAGCGGGTTGTCCACCGAGAGCGATGGGATTGAGCAGGTTCGTGAAATGGATCTCAAGACAATCCCCAATATTGGCGCGCAAGACGATCGGGCGCGGCCGTTTGTCTGAACGCAGGGAGACCTGTCCAGCGGCGAGGGTTCCGCCTGCCAATTCAGTCAAGCCGGTATTATTATCAACCACATCGCGGCGCAGGGCGTACATCATGCCGGCCGGGTTCCATGCGCCAAGGCGATTATAGTAAAACTGCTGATCAATCGCGACCACGTCAGTGTAGATGATGCGGGTACAGGAATTTGCCAGCGCAGTTTGAGGAGTCAGAGTTAAAGCAAGCGATGGAGTTGCCAGGAATGTTACAGCCGTTAGTATTGTTCTGAGGACAAGGCGTCCACTCCAGGCGGGCTGGGCAGTTTCCTGAATACGTGATTTGCGTCGAAGTTTCTGTTCATCCTGCAAGACCGAGGCATCCAGGAAAAAGATGATGAATAGCGCAATGCCCAGGTTGACGGGCAGTGCGGCCAATCCGTCAGATGCTGCATGAGCCAGCAAACTTGTTTCTTCGGCTGCTGCCTGATTCGTTAAAGCATAGGCGCTATCAGCGCTGGTGTCACCCTCGTGGCTGTGATCTACCGTCGCGAATGGATATGCTGTTGTGTCCGCTTCGTGAGCATGGCTGTTGAAGAGTGCATTGTGCACTGGAACGCCAAGCATGAAAACAACTGTTGCAGCAAATCCAAGGATGACTGCCAGTACAGGTTTTTGGAAAGCCTGGCTTAAGAAACGTTGATTATATTTGCGCCAGATGGATACGCCCACGAGGACTGCAACTAAAACAGCAGGGAACGCCAGGCTGGCATCTCTAAGCCAATGCAATACCGGAGCAATATTCTGTTCTTCGTGAATACCACGCAGTTCGTGCAGATACTGCATCCAGAACAAACCGCCGTAAGTCAACGCCATGGATAGAAGAAGGATCATTCTGCGTTTGGCGGAGAACAACGCCTTGGAAAGTTCAATAAGGGATGATCTGTTTAACTGAAATGAAGGTATGGCCGCCGCTTGTGTTTCCAATTCCTTGAAAGCCAACATTGCAAGCAGTGTGATCACCAGATTGACCAGGGTCAGAGATGACAAATCTTGAAGAATGACATGAAGCCGCGCGGTTTCAAATCTTGAAAAGTTACTGAATATGGCATCCACGATCTGGAAACTGCTCGAGTTGATCGTGCGGCAGACGCTCACCATCAGCGCGAAATCGTTTCCGATACCGGTCTTCAAGAAGCGATTGGCTTCCACCACAACCAAAACAATTGAGGTCAAAATGCCCACAAGCGCAATCGTCAGGGATGATTGCGCCAGAATGGATATGCGTCCGTTGGAGCGGGCGCCAATCCATTGGGCAATGACAGTCCCGATCCACACCGCCAGCATGACCGGTAATAGCATGACGACCGAATCTCGCAGCCAATTCAGGATGGGCGAGGAAGCGGCGATCACTTCATGGCTGTGACCGATCTGGTGCCAGACATTAAGCCACAAAATGCCGCCAAAGGCGACCAGGACTGTGAGTACAATTTTTTTGGAAAGGGTGTTGAAGTTCATTTTATTCTCCTATTTTTTTTGCCATGAAAAACAAACTATCGAAAAATTGCTGTGAATGATCATTGAATGTGCATATAATAGCCGAGAACCCGTATCGGCAATACGGGCGATGGTATGCAGTAAATATGGTCATTGGTCTATTTTTTTCGGGACTTTGGAGTGTTAAAAGAATGATTGATAACCGCCCCAGGTATTAGTACTATTCAATGGAAACACACTGTCAATGGGATTGCCATGACAGCTCCTGTATATGGCCGCGCTTCTATCACGACAACCATATATGGTGCTATTTTTTATGGAACTATTACCGCGATCTTCAGAGAATCACAAGCCGCCAGATCAGCAGCATCTTGCGCCGACCATGGCTTGCTAGCCTGACGATTCACCTCTAGCCGTTTCGAGTCTGCGAAAATTAACTGCGCCTTCCAATATAAATATTAGGAGAACGCTGATGCCAAGGTTGATCAGCGTCAGATATATTCCATCTTGCAGCAAAACATGATATCGCATGGCTTGAGGAGTTGGAAAAATTCCCAGGAGTGTCTTAAGTAAAAAACTGCTGTCGAGTAGGATCCTTCGACAAAGGCTGACCTGAATGGCGACTTCATTGCTAATCCCGGTTCGAAAGACCCGGGTGGCTTCCATCAAGATGATCGCTATGGATGTCATCCCACCTAGAATGGCGGCGGTCAGTATAGACTGAGTTGAGGGTGACATGCGCCCTTGCGAACGATTTATCAACCATTGCGCAAGCGCTGTGCTGCCCCACACAGCCAGCATAACCGGCAGCAGGATGATCAAGGTGTCGCGCGGCAGACTCGATACGGCGGGGAAACTCATCCGAGCGCCGTATCCAAATTCATGCCATACGGAAAGCCACATCACACTGCAAAACGCAATTAATACTGCGAGCGCAGATTTCTTGATTATTGAGTTGATTACCATGTTCCTGCTCCTGCCATCCTGAAAAGATATCCCTTCAGATATTTCACACCCAGAGCCTGCCTAAGGACAAGCCCTGGGTGTATTTCATCATCACGATCTGTTGCTTGTTGAGAATGCTAGGCGACGATATCCCATCCAAACATCATGGCGTGATCTTCGTGCGCCAGGTTGTGACAGTGCCCAACATAATGACCAACAAAGTCTCTGAACCCTCGGTAAATGATCACCGATTCGCCGCCGTCGAGTGCGATCAGATCTTCCTTCGATCCATCATCCGGATGCGCCGCGTCTGCTTTGGGGATAACCATCTTACCGTTGCGCATCACAGTTTGATGTTCTTCCATGTGGAAGTGGAAGGGATGAACCCAGCCGCCGCCGCCATTTTTGATCTCCCATAAAGCAAAACTTCCAAGTTTTTGTTGTGCCAAAGGTCGCTTCCCGGCAGGATTCTTAAGACTGACGGCCGGCAGAGTGGGGTCGAAGGGTGCGCCATTGATCAGCCATTCAATTTCGCCGCCGGCGCTGCCGCGCTGTACTTCAAAGATCAGGCGGTTGTTCATCATGCTCTTCCAGTCTGCACTCGTAATCGAAGGCAAGGGAGGAGTTGCGCGCAGCAATTTTGTCGGAGCAGGCAGCACACTGTTATCAGGGGCATCGTCACCGATCACGATCTTCATGACAGGAATTTTGTAGTTCGGGTCGAGTCCGGCGCGAGAAGAGTTGTTCCAAATGCGGCCATCATTCATCTTCATCACGTTCGTCAGGTAGATCACATCACCCTTTTTGGTGGGAGTGCCATCCTGATACTTGGTGAAATCAACGATAACCTCACGACGTTTACCCGGCCAGATCTCGAATGAGTCGCGGGTCATCGCGAAAGGCATCAAGCCGCCGTCAGTTGCGATCTGGGTGAACTTCATGCACTGCTGTCCATCGGTGATGCGGTACTGTCCCTGAAGATCATCTCCAGCATATCCGAGATCCTTAGATGCCTTCGGGCCGCCGGTCGAACTCATCAACTTGAATTCATAGATGCGGGCGATAGAGGCATCCAGGAAGCGCATACGATATTTGCGGCGTTTAACCTCAAGCATCGGGTAGGCTGTTCCGTTGACTGTAAAGATATCTCCGACAAAGCCGTGGTTGGGGAAATGTCTAAAGAAAGTTTTACCCCACCATTCGGGGTGTATTCTTGGGTTCTTGGCATCCGGGAACTCGCCAGCGCCATCATGAATGTCCGAGTGCATCGTGGTTCCATCATCAAGGCGGCAATCGTAGAAAGCAAGCGGGATGTCATATTCAACATCGAAGGAGCCATCCACATTGTTCGTGCGTACGCCGGGCAGGCGCAGACCCTGGGTTTCGTCGCCCATATCCATGCCGTTCTTCGGGTCGTAGATCGGGTAAAGCCCAACCATGCCCTTGTAGACGTTCGAGCCAGTGTGATCCATGCGGTGATCGTGGAACCACAAGAAGGATTGCTTCTCACGGTCATCACCACCGGCCGGCCAATTCAGGTACAGGTTATCGCACCAGGTCCCCGGCAGGTAGCCGTGAGTCTTGGGTCCATAATTCATGGTGTAGTTCGGGTTGCCATCGCTCTCAGGCGCAGTATGACCGTTGTGCAGATGGGCGAGGAATGTATAATCGGGAGCGCCAAAATCCTGGCGGTCGAGGTTGTCTGGATTCTCATCCAGGTGATTCGCAAAGCGGACGAGGACAGGCTTGCCATATTCAGCGTTGATGCGCGGTCCGGGGAAAGTGCCGTTGTAGCCGTAAATGGTGCTGGCGGGCAGATCTCGAACAGCGCCAGCCGGGTAGGTGTTACCTGCCGCATCGTAGGAAGCAGTTGGCTTCCCGCTCTTATCGATTGGCAGCACCTGAGAAGTGGTAAAGCTGTGGGTACTCACGCGAAGATCGATCTTGTATACGATCGGGTCCGCATAGCCAACCTTGGGATTATCACAATAAAGCTGATGCTTCTCATTGCCATAAGAGTTCTGTTGGCCAGCGGCAGATCCTGGTGGATTTGCCCAGGTGCCCACCTCAGACTTGGCAATTGGAGCCATCGCCTTCGGGATGGGAAGCTGATCATTGAACGGGGAGAGGATCAGCGGGCTGGTCGGATAGGCTTCCAGATAAAAGGCAACAGCGGCTTCCGCTGCGGTAATATTATCGATATTCTTGAGTAAGCGCGAGCCCGCCAGAGTAGCTGCCGCTGTGCCAGCCACGCCTAACTTCAAAAAGTCTCGGCGGGAAAACTGGATATTATCTACTTTATTCTTGGACATGAGATTGCTCCTTTATTACTATGGTGATCATGATTGCTATTGATTGCATAATAATAAGATAAGCCGCCTAATTATGAAACCGGCCATGGTCGCAAATTGTCACGAGACTATGGTCTTTTAGTTTTTCGACTTCGGGGTGATAAAAGAGTGGCGTAAAAAGCCAGAGTGTTAGTACTTTTTAGGAAAATAAATTCTAGTCTTCAGTAAAAGCTTGTCGTTCATGCGTATAAATCTGTCTCGGCTAGCCGAGTTGGGAGTTACGCAGTTCTTGGTGCCTCGAATATACTGAACGCGGTCATAAACTGAGGATTTGTCTCATCCGATTTTTGCCACAGAGATCGCAGAGACCTTTGAGGAAAACCTCTTAAAATCTCATTTTTCTCTGTGGGCTTATTACCCTGTGGGCTGTGGCTAATAAAAAGCGCAATGTATGCCCGTGCTTGGTATAAGTTCTATACTAAAGCGGGGGATACTTCGAGAGAAACTGGGGATGGTTTGCCGACGATCCAGATCTGATCGCCTATTCCATAAAGCTTGAGATCACAATTATTATTTGGCAAAAATTGCTGGATATCAGCTGTTACCGTTGAATGTTGCCACGCCGCCATTTCAACAGGGCCTTTAATGTGATTGCTATTGCCTCTAAAGAGTGGATTAGTAACCACCGTATAGCACGAATCATGCACCTGGCAGGAAAGGCAGTTGGCATTCCCTGGGATGGCACAAGACGCAGCATGTTTGTCGCCTATGCGGGAGACTGGCAATTCAATCTGATTGCGCATCGATGAAACTGAGGCACGCTTGTCGATGAGCGGTGTTCTTCCTTCAACCCAGCCGAGTTCATAAAGCAAGCCCAGCACCCGTCCGCGCGCAATGATCAAATCCAGTTTATTCAGATGTGATTGATTCCCCGCTTCGTAGGAGGATGAATGCGAATTGAGCAGAGTCACTCGATGTCCGCTGGCCTTCAGGGCAGCGATCATGCCGGCTGGTTGAGACTGTGTGATATATCTCTGATAAACTAAAACGCCGATGGCTAATGATTCATTCATAATATTTCTCCTTTATAAAAAAGATAATTCATACCACTAAATTTTGCTTTATTATGGTTATAGAATATCAAAAAATATCTATTTTCAATATGGACTAATGTAGTCATAATTCAGCGACTTCGGAGTGAATTAAGAGTGGCCTGGATAGTGCAAAAGGAGTAGTACTTTTTGCGCAAGAAAATCAAAGGCAGACCCCCTTCCAGAAGAAGCTGATCATAAAATTGGTAATGCGAAATTAATTGGGGCGAAAAGCACCTTTTACAACAGCGATCAGATCATCCCGATTCGTGAGATTGAATTGCCAGCGCTTGTGAAGTTTCCTCAAAAGAGATCGGTATGGGAAGTCATAAACATCGATGGTGTTATTGTTGGGCCTCACAATAATGACACGCCAGCCAACCAATGAAGGAATGGATATCAGCAGATCAAGCAGGCGGGCAGGATTCAACGGTGCGGATTCATTCAAGATGACCACGTGCGGCTGTGCCTGTGCAACGTCCCTCAGAAATGTGATCTCATCGTTATATCCGGAGCCTGATATCAGCAGATTTGTCTCGAACGTTAACAAATTCGAGAGGCCTTCGTCGAACAATGATTTGTCTCCAACAATAAATACGCGCTGTAATGAGATCGTCGCATCAAACATGGCAACTCCTAAATAACCGCTAAAGTTTTGAGGGGATAAATTCGGTAAACCGATCGTATCTAATTACTAAAGTGAAGGCGGCGGAGCACCCCTGCTTTCTCCGCCGCCTTTTATAGATTGGTAGTTCGCTTAGTTATTACTTGATCGCAACCAAAGGAGTTGCATAACCACCGCGAGCTGAGAAGAGCGTGATCCTGTCACCAGCAACCGCGCGAAGGTTGGCGGCAACTGCAGTATTCTTATTCACGACTGCCGCCCAGGCACCTAAACTATCAACCAGTCCTTCGCCAAGGAATTTGTTCGCGGCGATGGCCTGTGCTTCAGTTGCATAACTGCCCAAGTAAGCACGGACAGAGTTGCCAGGGCCTGCCGGAATTCCGACGATTGAAGATGTGCCAGTGATCCGCCAGTTGAATTTGGTCTTGTTATATTCAACGCGCATGCCTGAAAGGACATCCAGTGTGGCACGTATTTGAACTGTATCAGTTGCAGCCCCGCCCGCGTTGTTGATCGTCAATTGGAATGTCAACGGTCCTGCAAAGCTCGGGAAGACGAAGGTCGGCTTGGCAGTGCTTGCGCCAGTGAGTGTGACGATCGGGTCGCCCACATTCACAACTTGTGCCCAGTTGTAGGTGCCCACGAGTTGCGAGGCAGAGCCATCAAGGGTGACTGTATTGCCAACCAAAATTGTTGTCTGATCGGGTCCTGCATTGGCTACTGGAGGCAGAACATCCAGCGTGTTGATGGTCACATTCTTGGTGTCAGATGCAAACGGAGCATTGCGTGTGACGGTCAGTTGGAATTCCATGCTGGATATACCTGCAGGGGATGTGAAGGTGGCGATTGCAGCATTCGCGCCACTGAGCGCTACAGGTGTACCTGCTACCTGCGTCCAGGAATAAGTGTCGATATCGCCGGTTGATGAAGTTCCATCAAGCGTAATCGTATGGCTTTGCTGAACATTGAAAGCAAGCGTGGTATCTGGCGCAACTGGGGGTATAACATCTCCGCCGGGAACCGTAATGCCTGCATTTAAAGCGATCGGAGCGAGGCTCACATTGCCGATAACATCCACACCCGCAGAGTCAGAGCCGCCCTTGGCGGATGTTACTGTGATGTTCGCCGGAGCAACATTGACGCCGTTCACAACCAACATGCCATTGACTTCCAACGGACCGAAACCAGTTGCAGTTAACACAGGCTCGTTGAAGGTATCACTTGACACAGCCTGGATCGTGAGTGTATGCAATTCAGCATCGAACAAAGCTTGCTTGATCGTTACCTTGTCTGTGACCACGATGGTCTTGGTCGCTACGGGCACATCACTAGCGTTTGAAACCTGGATTTGAGCAGGCGCAGCGCCGACGAAATCAATGCGTGCGAAATATTTGCCTAATCCATTTGCAGTCAGAAGTGTTGTACCATGGCCCGCACCCTTGACGATCTGGATGGCTTGGTCTGGCACTGAAGAAGCGAACACATCAAGTTTTCCACCGTCAATGGTGCTTTGTGTGTAGGTCGCGCGGTCTACAGTGACACCGGCGTTGGTTGCATACTTGCCAACCATGGAGAACAGGCTGATCTGGATACAGTCATCGGTTGCGATCGGGTCATTGCCGAGCGCGGCATTTGCGCACTGGTTGGGGCTGCCGATGAAACTGCCAGCAGGACCTTCAATACGGAAGAAGTTGGTGTTGAACGGGCTGCCAACCACCTCGTGAAGTAATGCCGGGTCGCCAACATATCCAGCGGGAGCGGCGGGTAGAAAGGCAGGATCCCATTTCAAGAAGGGTCCAATACGGCTACTCAAAGCGCCTGTGAAATCACCGGCGGAACCAATGCCGATATCTTCCACCCAGCGGATAGAGCGGCGGCCAGTGCCTCCGGGACCTGTATCAGCGGTGAAATTGTCAAAGCCGTATGGGTGGGTAACTTTATAGTTGGCTCCGGGGATCAAGTTGTCGATCCAAATGCGGATACGTCCGAAAGTAACCTGGTCACCCTGGATGATCTGGGGGGATCGGAAAGCTGCTTCAAGCGCCAAAACGAGGATCGCATTGCCGCCGGTAGCGTCGGTGGGCATCATTGCAGTGCCCATATTGTAGAAGGCTTCGCCGGTTGAGGGGAAGTTATCGGGAACGGTGATGGGCGCATTCGGGTTTGGAATATTCCCGGGCACGTAACCGCACAATGGGTTGAGCCCGCCATCGAGACAGAGCTGCATGCTGGTGCCGTTTGAATCTTTGTACCAGACTGGGAAACCGGTCTCACTTGAAGTAGGACCAACCGCCACGGGATGACTGCCGCCCGGGGTGGGAACAGCAAAGACGCTCACGGTAGTGATGAGCAATGCCAAAATGACCAGCATGATCATCGAACTGCGCAAGCCAACTTTGGCTTTTCTATTTGAAACAGAAGTGAGAATTTTTTGAATTGTTGTGTTCATTTTTTTATCCTTTTCTAACAATTTGATTTTGATCTGATTTATTTTAGAATATAGACCCATAAGTAAGCGTAATATTTTCACAAGGGTTCCTCCTCGAGCACAGAAAAATAACTCAATATCTTGGACTGAATTTTTATATGTATGCATAATAGCAAAAATAACCAATTTTCAAAACGGACTATAGTAGTCAAGATTAGGCGACTTTGGAGTGAATTAAGATAGGTAAATATCAGTGTTGAGTATTAGTACTTATGAGAAGCAAAATCGAGCCCACTGCAACGAGTTACATTTTTAACGCGAAGACACAAAGGATTCTTTGCTACGGGAGCTCCTTTCCCTTTGTTTTTCTACCCTTTCGTGCATGAATTCTCATATACCCTCCCCACATTCGAGAGCGGCTCAAAAATTATGGCCCCATCTGTCTGGCCGTGCGACCTGGCGGCAAACGATTTATAATTTAAAATTAAAAGTAAAAAGGTGACAGAGATCAACTGCTTCTCTGTCACCTTTTTACTTTTTTATATCTCTTGCAAAAAGTTATTCTCTGCCATCTATCTCAGACTCTACTGCAAAAAGATCATTTAGCCACAGAGGGCACAAATTTTTTGAATTTTTTTCTCTTGTTTTCTCTGTGTGCTTATTACCATGTGGGCTGTCGCAGAACTGGTTTTTACAGTGGACTCATCTCAGCATCACTTATGTAAACGGTCAAATATGATGAAACCAATATGCCTATCACCATAATTCAAAGAGGGCTTTTTTTGAATTGAATATTGGCATGTATCAGCGTCCCACCCGCTGTATATCCATTCAAGCCGGGGATTTGGATCTTAAATTTGTCAGCAAACCCATGTCTACCAAAATCATAGATATCCAGAATAAACGCGAGGTTGTCTTTGCCGTTGACAGTTGCATAGCCAGTAAGAACGGCATGACTCCCGCGGATGTTTAGTACCTTAAACGATGTGGCTTTCAAAAAGATATTTGCACCATGATCTCTAAAGACCAGGTCGACGGAAGGGGTCAGCGCAATGTTCGAATACCCAACATTGATCCCAAAGGTAATCTCGTTACCCCGATGAAATACAAAATTTCCTGCAGCCTCTACTTTGGCTAATGGAATCGGTGTATTGCTCAACGTGTCTGTGGGTGTGCTCGTTGATGTTTTGGCCGGTACTTTTGTAAGTGTTGATATATGCACCGCTGGATTGATTCTCGTCGATGTGGCGGTATTCGTCGGCGAAGTAGGAGTACGGGTTGGTGTCGATGTGGCGGTATTCGTCGGCGAAGTAGGAGTGCGGGTTGGAGTTAATGTTGCAGTATTTGTCGAAGTTTCTGGGATGCGGGTCGGCGTTGATGTAGCTGTCTTTGTCAGAGTCGCAGCAATGCGGGTTGATGTCACTGTATTCGTTAGAGTTGACGGGATGCGGGTCGGTGTTGAGGTCGCGGTATTCGTTGGAGTTGCTGGGATGCGAGTTGGCGTCGATGTAGCAGTATTTGTCGAAGTTGCCGGGACGCGGGTTGGTGTCGACGTGGAGGTATTCGTCGAAGTTGCCGGGACGCTGATCAAAGTTGAAGTCGATGTTGATGTGGCAGTATTCGTTAGAGTTGCAGGAATACGAGTTGGTGTCGCAGTATTCGTCGGCGGAGGATTGATTCCAATCTCGACCGCGCCAATATCACAAATCAAACTGCCGGCACCGAGCACCGGACGAGTAACACCGCGCTGGTCGGTGACCTCACAAGCACCGCCTCCACTGCCCGGCGCAGCCGGATTGCCTGCATCGATTGCCGGACTTCCCACCAGTAACGTGTACGTCGAAGTCGGCCCACCATTATTCGTTAGCGCTCCCAGCCTGGCGTTGATCGGGGCATTGTTGTTGCCCAACAGATCCCCAGTCCCGCCATTGAAATTACAGCCGTTAACGCCTATCAAATTGTGGCCGCCCGAAATGA
This sequence comes from Chloroflexota bacterium, assembly GCA_026390015.1. Lineage (GTDB taxonomy): Bacteria > Chloroflexota > Anaerolineae > Anaerolineales > Villigracilaceae > Villigracilis. The sequence continues at coordinate 39,017 of JAPLGS010000108.1, forward strand.
TCTTACCATCGCAATCTGGTCGGCTGTTATTACCGGTGGTGATATTTCCGGCGATAATGCTGTTCGCTACATTAACGCTCCCCCCATTCGCCATCAAACCTGTCGCCTGCTGAATACCCGTGTTGAGGGTGATCGTGACGTTGTTGAGTTGCAGATTGCCGTTTTTGTCGTTATAAACAGCCGACGAATTGGCCTGACCAAGTGTGAAGGTGCTGTTGGTTACTGTGGCTGTGGAGTCATTGTAGAGCCCGCTTCCATTGTCTTGCCCATTGTTGGTTGAGAATGTGCTGTTGGTAATGCTGGCCACGCCTCCGGGCCCAGCGTTATAAATGCCCGCGCCATTGGCGGCACCGGCATTAACTGCCTGCGTCAAGTTGGCGAAAAAAGTACTGTTCGCAACTTGCAACTGTCCACCTGAACTATTGAAAATTCCAGCGCCTGCTTGAGCGTGGTTAGATGCGATGACGCTGTTGATGATCGTTAATACCCCGCTGCCCACATTCAAGATGCCGCCGCCTTGACCTAAGCCAGCTTCCCCATCACGGATGGTCAAATTGGAAATTGTCAGGTGGGCTGAGTTATTGATCACACGGCTGGCGTGGTTGCCGCTGATGTTTAGATTCGCTGCGCCGGGTCCAATCAGGCTCAAGTCTTTGTCCACCACCAGTTCTCCGGTGGTCAAGATAATCGTGCCGGCAAGTTCGATCGTGATGGTATCACCGGGCGCGGCGTCCGCGATCACCTGTCGCAGTGACCCTGGGCCGCTGTTATTCAGATTCGTCACAACACCCGCGGCGGCGCTCACACTAAAGGGCATGCCAAATCCAAGGAAAAGCGCAAACCCTACGAGCACCAACATCAGAAGACGATTGGTGCTAATATGTTTTTTAATGCAGGTAGCAAGCTTTACAAATAAAACGATCATAAGGCAAAATCCTTGGAAGCTTAAAGGTCAAATCCTTGCCGCTCCGAAAAAAACAAAAATATTTTAAATACAAAGATACGGAGAAATAAACTTTTGTTTTTATTCGTATTACTTCGTGTATAACTCTTTTTCTGATTGCCAGAGTTAGTCCTTGTAAAGATCCAATCTAACGTCACTCTCTTCAAAATTTATATTTATAAAAAGATTGTGAAATAAGGCCCAGCGCACGCACTGGACCCCATTTCTTCGTGATAAACATGTTTGTCAGCAACAGTCAAGACCTATTCCATATTGCGCTGCCAGTCATGAAAATACTACATATCAATTTGTTAAAATTTCAATCTGAATATTGCCGCTTTCCAGTACCCCACCCGCGGAATATCCATTCATAGCGGGAATTTGGATCATGAAGGTGTCGGAAGATCCTAGTCTGCCATTATCATAGACATCCAGAGTAAACGCGACATTGGATTTACCATTAACGGTTGCATATCCAGTAATGAGGGCATGCTTCCCGCTGATGTTCTGCAACGTAAACGATGTGGCCTTCAAAGAGATATTTGCGCCATTGTCAACAAAGGTCAATTCGCCAAATGGATTCGGGATATCAGAACTCTTATCTTCAGACTTAAAGATAAACCTGCTGCGACCATTATTCACAACTCCTTCGCCCTTCACTTTACCAGGCGTGTTTGTAAGGGCAACGTTGTTGACGTTGATGGCAACGGTTTTGCCGAGAACAGTGTTGTAGTTGGCTGAGTCAGTTGGCGTGAAATTTACCGAGAGGATCTGCCCCGCGCCCGCATTCAAGACCGTGCCCGCTGCCGGGTTGTACACAAAACTTCCTAGTACCGAGGCCGTGGCATTCAACTGTATTCCGCTCAAAGCGCTGCCAAATGTGATGTCGGATGGGTTAGTCCATGTGATGGTGGGAGTGGCTTTGTTGACGTTGACTGCAACCGTTGTGCCGAGAACGCTGTTGTAGTTGACAGAATCAGTTGGCGTGAAATCAACTGAGAGGGTTTGCCCCGCGCCCGCATTCAAGACCGTGCCCGCTGCCGGGTTGTACACAAAACTTCCTAGTACCGTGGCCGTGGCATTCAACTGTATTCCGCTCAAAGCGCTGCCAAATGTGATGTCGGACGGGTTAGCCCAGGTGATGGTGGGAGTGGCTTTGTTGACGTTGATCGAAACAGTTGTGCCGAGAACATTGTTGTAATTGGCCGAATCGGTTGGCGTGAAATCAACCGAAAGTGTTTGGCCTGTGCCCGCATTCAAGACCGTACCAACTGACGGGGTGTACGCAAAAGTTCCTGGAACTGAGGCCGTGGCATTCAACTCTGTTCCGCTCAAGGCGCTGCCAAATGTGATATCGGCCGGGTTAGTCCAGGTGATAGTGGGAGTGGCTTTGTTGACATTGATGGCAACTTTTGTGCCGAGCACGCTGTTGTTGTTGACCGAATCAGTTGGCGTGAAATCAACCGAGAGAATCTGCCCAGCGCCCGCATTCAAGACCGTGCCCGCTGACGGATTATAAACAAAGGTGCCTTCAACTGAGGCCGTGGCATTCAACTCGGTTCCACTCAAGGCGCTGCCAAAGGTGATGTCGGCCGGGTTAGCCCAGGTGATGATGGGAGTGGCTTTGTTGACATTGATGGAAACGGTTGTGCCGGGCACACTGTTGTAGTTGGCCGCATCAATTGGCGCGAAAACAACCGAGAGAGTCTGCCCTGCGCCTGGATTCAAGACCGTGCCCGCGGCCGGGCTGTATAGAAAAATTCCTTGAACCGAGGCTGTGGCATTCAACTCTGTCCCGCTCAAGGCGCTGCCAAAGGTGATATCAGCCGGGTTAGCCCAGGTGATGATGGGAGTGGCTTTGTTGACGTTGATGGAAACTGTTATGCCGGGCACACTGTTGTAGTTGATCGAATCAATTGGCGCGAAATCAACCGAAAGGATCTGCCCTAATCCTGTATTCAAAACCGTGCCCGCGGCCGGGCTGTATAGAAAAATTCCTTGAACCGAGGCTGTGGCATTCAACTCTGTCCCGCTCAAGGCAC
>JAPLGS010000155.1 GCA_026390015.1 Chloroflexota bacterium
GAACTCACATGAATACGGAATGGCGCGTTGGATATAGATGGTTGTACCTGGTAATAGATGGGGATCTAAGAAACCCATATTTGATAGATGGCCAGATTGCGGATAATTAACAAAGCTTTGCTGGCTACTTGTTTCATCCGCCCGGATTTGGTAGGTAAAAGGGGATTATCATGCTACTTTACTCTAGTTTCATAATTATCTGGGAGTAGCATGATGAGCAAATTCCTTGGCTGGCTAAAAGAGCGCATCAAACATTGGACAAAACCGGCATCTTCAGTTCTGATCATCGGTGTCCTATCAGATCTGACACGCAGCCATGCTGATCTGGTTGTAGAAAATGCATTGCTTCGCCAGCAATTGATCGTGTTGAATCGCCAAGTCAAGCGACCACAACTAACCAACCCTGATCGTTTTCACTTGGTGTTTCTATCGCACTTTACGAAGTTCTGGAAACAAGCCCTGCATATCGTTCAACCGGATACTTTGCTGCGCTGGCATCGGGAACTATTTGGAATGTATTGGCGGAAGAAATCGCAAGGCAAGCCAAAGATTTCTGCTGAAACGATCGCGCTGATAGAGAAGATGGCGAAAGAGAATCAGTTATGGGGAGCGGAACGAATACGCGGAGAATTAATAAAACTTGGCACGGAGGTGAGTAAACGAACCGTCCAGAGATACATGCCGAAAGACAAGAAGGAACATTCAACGAGCCACATCGTCCCGATGCCCTTTCGGGAGAACTGGGCGACATTCTTGAAGAATCAAGTGAGCGGCATCTGGGCATGCGACTTTACTGTCGTGTATGATTGGTTGTTTCGGCAATGGTATGTATTTGTAGTGATGGAACTGAAAACGCGGCGGATCGTCCATACGGGTGTGACAAAATACCCAACTGATAAATGGACGGCGCAGCAGCTACGAGAAGCGACGCCGTGGGGGAAAGGACCGAAATGTCTGATTCGCGACCGCGATAAATAATATGCGACACACTTTTCAGCGGCAGCCGGAAGTATCAAAGAAGTTGAGACGCCGTATCGAACGCCCGAGGCTAATGGAGTTTGCGAAAGGTTCATGGGCAGCCTGCGCAGAGAATGTCTGGATCATATGCCTGATCCATGATGATAGGCATTTAGAACGAGTAACCAAGGAAAATACGTCATACTTCAATCAGGAACGACCGCATCAAGGGATTGAACAGCGGATCCCTGATCAATATGATCTTCCAAGATCGAAGCCAACACGAGGGCAGGTCACATCGAAGGCAATCCTTGGGGGACTACATCACAGCTAATCGAGAATAGCTACTCAAAATTAATTGATATAGTCAGTGGTAAAACTTTCCGGCCAAGAGTGAATAGTATTAATCGATCACCAGAAAAAGAACACAAAATATTTTGGCTGCTTGTAAATGACGCGAATCTCGGAGACGAGGTGTTCATGGGCGTGTCGGTAAATGAGGAGGAGAACTCGGCCAGCGAAAAACCTGTCTAAAACCCAAAAATACCTGACGGATGAGTCAAGTAGCCAGCACAGTTGGGAAATTGGAAGTGTTTTGGAGAGTTGCCCATTCTGGAATGGGGCAGAACAACCGCCATGGTATCTGGCACTGGAAATGTTGGCGCGGTCAGAATATAAATTGGCATTTCAAATATCAATTGTATGATTTGAAAAAAAAATATAGACCTGCCTCTCAGCCTTTTCCGATCACAATCTGTTCACGTTCATAAAGCTTTACCGCAGCCAGGGTAATGATCGCCGAGACCAGGATTGTCATTACACTTGAAACCACGGCATTCAAAGCACTGATGGGCTCAAGACGCATGAATTGATTGATCAAGATCTGCTGGCCAAAGGTCGGGATGAGCATGGTCCAAAGAGTCGCTTTCACAGGAAAGAAAGCCAGTGCAAGACCGGGCAGGGATGGGACTAGTGCGATAAAAGGTAGATACGTGCCTGCCTCCTTGGTGCTGCGTGAAAATGAAGCAACCAGCATCTGGATCGCACTTGCAAAAAATATGATTGGCAGACAGATCAGGAAGATGGAAATCAGGGTCTTGCCATTCAATTCAATCCGCGTTCCTAAAAACTTCTCAACAGGCAGCACATTAAAAACAATACCAAAACCGATCAGGGTAATCCCAAGACTCGCCAGCGAAAAAGGAAACGCTGCCAGCAGCTTGCCCAACACAAAAGTACGACGCGGCAATGGATTGATCAACAAGGGTTCCAGCGATCGGCGTTCGCGTTCCCCGGCCGTGGTATCCAGGATGATTGGCGATGCGCCATTGAAAATGGCAAAAATAATAAAATAAGGAAGAAATGAAACGAGCAGATTTGCCCGACTTTGAGGAGTGGCAACATCGACCTGCCTGATCGCGACCACTTCGATCACCTGCGGGCTGACACCGCGCGCAACGAGACGCAAGCTGCCAATATATTTGCTGTAACCATCCAGAAGGTTTTCAATGCGTGTGATATTCACTGATGCAGATTGTCTGGAGCTATCCAGTACCAACTCCACCGTGGCAGTTTCGCTTAATGGGAAATTCTCCCTATACTCTTTTGGGATGATCAGTACCACATCAACGTCACCCTGCCTGACCGCTGCCGCCGGGTCCGCCGGTGCAGGCAATACAATCACATTATTTCCCTGTAGAAATTGGATCAACCCGGGGGCATTCTGAGAATTTTGAACTGGGAGATTAAGCGGCTTTTCCACATCTTCGCGGAAAGAGGAACCGACCATGAGCAAAATGCCCCCGATCATCAGCGGCCCAAATATTGCCCAGAATAAGCCGGTCGACCAACTGCGATAATCACGCATGCTGTCCACTACTTCCTTTTGGCAAATGATCCAGATCTTATTCATTGCAACCCTTCTTCCGAGCCGATCACTTCGATAAAGGCATCTTCAAGATTATTCTTTCCTGTTCGTAGAAGCAATTCATTCGGACTTCCCTGCGCTGAAACCAGCCCGTTGGAAATGATAACAATGTGGTCGCAGAGCGCGGCCACTTCCTGCATGATGTGACTGGTGAGCAGAATGCATTTTCCTTGTTCGCGCAATTTATAAATGAGCTGGCGCATTGCCCGCGTGCTTTTCACATCCAGGCCATTGGTCGGTTCATCCAGCAATACGTTTTTTGGATCATGAACCAGGGCGCGCGCGATGGCAACCTTGAGCTGTTCGCCGGTGGAGAAGCCCTCCGTCTTGCGGTCCGCAATCGATTGCATATCCAACACGGCCAATAATCCTTCGATCCTTTGTTCAAGTTCCAGACCGTTCAAATCATGCAGACGACCAAAATAACGAATGTTCTCGCGGGCGGTCAAGCGCGGATATAAGCCTTGTGCATCCGAGAGCACGCCGATATGCCGTTGAACATTGATGGGCGATTCAGTAATATCAAATCCATCGATGCGCGCAAACCCGCTGTCTGGTTTGATCAATGTATACAGCATGCGCAATGTTGTGCTTTTCCCGGCGCCATTCGGTCCGAGCAGACCGGTGATCTGACCGTTGGCTGCCGAAAACGAAACGCTTTGAACAGCTTTTATCTTGCCGAAGGATTTGGATAGTTCGTGGACTTCGATCATGAATGTTGCTCCTATGGTTGTGGTCCGCTAAAGTCCACCCAGAATGGCGGCGGCTTAATGGTATCCAGGCAGGCCGTACCCAAATCCTTGATGGATGCGCTTTCGATAAAGCGGTTCAGGATCAGGCTGCCGCATTGGGTGCTTGCATTCCCATGTCCCATGTTCGTTAAGGTCAGGTTCAAGCTATTACCCAGAGTCTGAACCAGTTGCTCGGCATGCCAGGGTGGTGTGATCGGATCCGCTTCACCGGAGAACATAAGCACCGGCACATTGGATGTAACGGGCTCGCGCAAAACAGGTGAAGGGTTCCCACGCGGCCAGGCAGTGCAGACTTCAATGAAGGTCTCTTCATTATTTCCAAATATGCTTTCCGCACCTGCCTGTTTTGCCTGGGAGGGCAAGATCAAGGGAGCATCTTCAGAGCAGGCTACCGCATAGAACATGCCATCGTATATTCCTGGATCAGAAAGAAAAGATTGTGTGATCAATGGCGCGAAATTATCTTCTGCGTATGCCTGATGGATGGAGAATGGCAGCATGGCGACAAGATCAGGAACGTAGAGTGCGTTGAAAACGATATTGGTGACCATTATCGGGGTGACAGTAAGCTGAAGCGGTTCCCCAGTGACTGGATGGGGAATTTCGATATCCACCGGAGTCGCTTTTATTTTTTTTAGTAGGGCATCAAATTCCGATCTTAACATCGGGAAGGAAGTGTTGCATACTTTATCTTTTTTGCAGCGGGTGAAGAATAGATCCAGAGCACGCTGCCCATCCCTGGCGACATCCTGATAGAGGACAAACTTTGGATCAACCACCGCGTCCAGGATAAGGCTGCGCACATGGGCTGGATACATCTTCAAATATACAAGCGCCGCGCGCGTGCCATACGAAACTCCATATAGATTGATCGTTTCATACCCAAGTGCGGAGCGAACCTTATCCAGATCCTGCATGGCGATATCAGTCGTGTAATAGCGCAGGTCTGCGTCCAATTTTCCGGGACACGCCTTCAATAATGCGATTGCGCGTTCATCATCCAAAGCTTCATCCTTTGGATCAAGACAGCGTAAGGGGTTGGATTTTCCTGTTCCACGCTGGTCCACAAGAACAATATCCCGCTTCTCATGAATTCTGAACAGGGAGGAGTATATGGCCGGGAACACTTCGACCGCTGATTGACCAGGTCCGCCAACAAGGATAAACAACGGATTCGATTCCGAGCTTCGCTGAACGGCCTCGACCACAGTAACGTTTAAATTAATCTGGCGGCTTTTCGGATTCGCAGGATCTTCAGATACTGCCAGCGAGCCACATTTCGCATCCACCTGGGTGTCAACGCCAGGCGTCATCAAAACACAATCCACAAGGGCTATACCTGAAGACTTCGGAGTAGGTGTTGCTTTTGTACTCGTGCAGGAGGCCAATAAAACTGCCTGAAGAATCAACAAAAGAATTTTTTTACGCATTTGATCAACCTGTCTCAGCGATTTTCAACTTGAACTCGATAGGCATCGATGCTTCCATCTTTATCCAAATCCTTTTTAAAGGAAAAACTCACCCAATTCAACTTGTGCTTGACAGCTCTTTTCCGCCAGCACGTTGTCCATATCCACATAGAGTATCTTCTGCATCAATTAAGTTCGTCTCCATAGTTTTTCTAACATGTCATTTGTCGTTTCCAGGGCGACCTGCTCGCAGCCTGCTTGCAGTCTGCCAGGATAGCGATACGCCAGCGGAGCCACATCCACTTCATAGCCGCCTTCATTGTGAGACTCGGTGGTATGCAGGTAGCTGATGCAGCCATCGCACACGCTTGCAAACAGTGTGTGCGCGGCGGGCGAAGCAGACTTGACCTTCAGCCCGATTTCAGTGAACGTCTCAGCCGCATATGTCACCAGCGCCAGATCGCCAATTCGCAGTGCATTGATCCTCAGCGGCACCGACCAAAAGCCATTCTTCGCTTCGATCACTGACCTCCACGGATAACGTTGATCGAGCAGCAGGTCTGCGAAAATGGAAAGGAAGCTGGGAAGTTTTGCTAGCGCCAGTAATGGCTCGCCATAATTCTTTGGCGGACGGGATGTAGTGACGCACGCTTCGGTTGGCATCCACGCTTCCACGCGTTCGATACGAAGTGAGACTTCCCGAATCTTTTCTGATCCAGAATTGGTCGCGGATAAAACTGCCTCTGCCACGCCTAAGCCTTGTTCTTCCACCATCGCAAAGGCACGCACATCATCCCAATACATGTCGGGGTTGATATTTGCCGCCGCGCCCTGCAGGAAAAGAGTCAAGCCGCCAATTTCATCTTCTACTTTTCTGCGCATCGCGCCTATCCAATCAGCCGAGACAAGCAGGTTGTCGGGTCCAAGCACTGTGCCGTGACAGGCGTAGTTAACGAGGGTCGCGAGTCGTTCCCCCTCATCTGTCAGCACACTGACTATCTGAACCGATTGATCTCTGATGCCATCAGGATTGTGCCCTATCTCCATCCGACCATCGGGCATTTTTTCGCGGCGATTGATCCCTACCTCTGCTTCGCCTTGCGAATATTCCAGCCGCGCAGGGAGGAGATTCGATGCCGCATCTTGCACTGCTAAAACAATGTTATCCACCAATGAGTCTATATACTCTCGGTTCTTGCGCGGCGACTTTTTATCTGCATAGGCAATGGGGCCGGAATGTGTATGAGAACAGCACAGGATTATTTCGGTGGGAGCAAGGCCGGCGCGGACGCGATCCACGATGAACTCATTGATGGTCAGCATGTCCAGCGCGACGATGGCAACACGCGTTGTTCCATCATCGAGCACGAGAGCAGTGGCGGTTAGATCATCATGAACGCCAATGTTGCCTTTCGTGCGGTCACCATAGCCGATCTGGTAAATCCCCTTTGGCGGTGTAATGATACGCCGAGCCACGCCTGCGGAGAAAATTGATCCGTCCATCTTTTCTCCTAATGCTCCATGTTCAAATTCTTGCGCGTCTCTTCGGGCGTATCGCCTATGCGATATTTTTGGAATAGGAAATATCCCAAAAATATGAAAACAGCCATCACAGGAAATGCCAAACGGACGCCGAGCGGATTCGCCTGGGTGTAGCCAAATGTCTGAAGAAGCAGAGGCAGGATCAAGGTGCCTACAGAAGTACCGAGGCCGATGGCAAAGGAAAATGTTCCGTAGTAAATCGCTTCACGACGGCGATTGGTTAGCATTTCATCGTAATCCACGACATTACCCATCATGGCATAGATCAGGATCAAGTAGCCGCCAAGGGCGGTCCCGATCAACGCAACCAAAATATAAGCCTGAATGGAAAGAGAAACTCCATCAACTGCACCGACCAGGAATCCAAGCGCGAAGATAACACCCAGCAGGATCATGCTTGCATTGAGCAGAATACGTTGACTGTACTTTCGATTGAACCACATCCAGATCGGTCCCGTGAGCGCCATGCAGATAATGAGCACACCCTGATAAATACCTACATCGCCCTCGGTCTGACGCAGTACGAGTGTGACAAAATATGGAAAGTTCGCCAATACCATCTGATAGGCAATATGAACAGAAAGGGTGGAGAAGAACATGATCAGGAACTGTTTGTTTTGGAAGGTTGCTTTTAGACCCTCCAGCGCAGACATCGGTTCGCCGAGCGGACGCTCGGTTTCCCTCAGACCGCGCAAGGTAATGTAAATCGTGACGACTCCCACCCCACCGACAACTGCTCCCATTGCGACAGGTCCGATGCTCCCGAACAACGGCGCGGCGACCAATGAACCGATCAACACCCCGATAATTCCGAATACACTTTTCCAATAACTCAAACCAAGACGGGAATGAGTCTCAGGTGCCATTTCGGGCAGGCTGGCATCATATGGGATTCCGACCAGGCTGTAACTGGTGTGATAGATCAAAATAATTGCCATGAAGTAGATCGCGTTCGCCGCGTAGTTCGTGGGGCTTGGCGGAGTCCATAACAGGATGGAGCCCAACAAAATGAATGGCGCGGCAAAGATTAGGAATGGCCTGCGCCGCCCCCAACGCGAGCGCAAGGTATCAGAATAGTGACCGATGAACGGATCGATCACCGCATCCCAAAATGTAGCGAGGAGCAGAAGGAGCCCCATCGTGACCGCAGGCATATAGGTTGGCCGCCCAGAATCTGGCGGCGGCGAGTAAAAATACAACAGCCAGGTGCTGACGGTGATGCCGAGAATATTCAGGCCCGCCGATGCGCTTGAGTAGAGCGCGATGCGCCAGAAGGGAAGTTTATTTTTATCCATACAGATCTCCATATTTTGGTTTTGATTGAGCAACAAGCCGTTTCTTACATTTCATAACCCGCAATGCAATGCTTTGGGATTCAGCACCTTCAACGGCTCGCCATATTGAAAATCTTTTCCGGCGCAAATCTGCTGGGATTTGAATTGGAGCGCCATGACCAGTTGATCTGCGTCTTCAGACGGGATTTGCGTTGCGTAGCTACGGACTGCCAATATCTTCTTTTCCCACGTGGAAGTGATATCCACGATCTGGTTCGGTTCGCGCGAATAATAAAAGGCTATTCCGTGGATGGAGTGACCTGTGTATGCTTCATCCACTTTTAGGTCACTGGATGCTATCCTGGGCAGGCTTGAGAACAGAACCGCTTCCGCGACAGCCAATCCTGTTTGGATGTGATCGCGATGCGCCTCATAGGTCAGCCAGGGATCGCAGGTGAAAACGAAGTCCGGTTGGAGCATGTGGATGTATTTCAACAAGTCGCGACGCAGGGAAAAATAATCATACACACCCGCATCTGGATAGTTGAGCAGGATTTGCTGTTTCACGCCGATGATTTTTCCAGCCACAAGTTGATCTTGTGTCAGGGACTGGGCGGCGGCATCCGGTGAAAGCGATGTATCCACCACCCCCATCAGATCGTCGGTGACGGTTAGATAAATCACCTCCGTTCCGTTTTTTGCAAGTTGCGCAAATGTACCTCCCGCGGCAATGTCGTTGTCATCATAATGAGGCTGGACGCAAAGGATGCGTTTAGCGGAAAATATATCGGGGATGGGAAGGATGGTTTCAAATATCAGTTTATCTCCACTGTGGAACATACTAATCTTCAGGCGTCATTCAACTTCGCCTTACAGATATCATTCAGTGAAAAAGGAGAATTATAGCCAAGCGATTGATAATTTCATTCAATCAGGAATTTAGGCATCAATCTTTTGGATCAGGGCGGTGATCAAATCCCAGGTGCGTTCCATTACATTCGTATCCATCTTGTCAAAGGTGTCAGCCTGTTGATGCCAGTATGGCGCCACCCCATCCCTGGTCATACCAAAGATCGTGATGGCGGGAACCTTGAAGCGCAAGGCATCCGCCATTTCGGTATTGCCGCCGCTAACACTTGCAGGAAATGCCCCCCATTCAGGATGTTCAGCAGCCAGGTGCTCCATGATACTGACCAGGTTGGCATCAGCTTTGAAGGGTACGATAATCCCCTCTTTCGTCAACCAGGCTGGCCCGGCACAACCCAGCATTTCAAAGACAACCGCTTTGGGATCTTTCATCTCGCCGCGATGACGTTTGTAGAAATCGATCATGCCGTAGTGCTGAACTTCTTCGCAGCCAGTACAGACCGCGAAGACACGCGTATTTTGTAGTGGTTTTTTGGTGAAGTGCTCGGCCAATGTCAACACCATTCCTGCTGCCGTTGCATTGTCGTTTGCGCCAGCTGTGAAAGGAGTTGAATCAGCTTCGATGCAAATGGCTGCAAGCAAGAGCGCGCAAATTGCGGTGGGGATGGTTGCATACCATGCCCACGTCCAGGCGAAGAAAATTGAAAGTGTATAAAGCAATGCTTGAAGAATAAAGGTGATGAAAATTAATGTGGTGAGTTTGTCGTATACCTTCACATGCGACGGACTGCGAAAAATAAAGGGAGTGCGCTGGCTGTCGAGATGCCCAACCAACACCAGGTCTTGTGTATGCTCGCCAGCCGGGGGAATGACAACATGTACATTCTGACTTTCCCCTTTGGGGATAATACGACGGTACAGATTATCCTGAAAACCAAGTTCCTGTAATTCAGAGACCAATGCCAGAATGGTCAACAGCGCAGAGATGAAGGCACTGATCTGGCCGCCAAGGGGGTAAATGATAAAAGCAGTCAGGATCAGTCCGCAGCCGATCAAGTGCGGGAGAAAGATCGAACGTGCGCTCTTGAAAGATTCCCAAATGGGTTTCAATCCAATTTTCTGAAACTGTGTCTGGGCGTATTCGGCGCCTTTACGTTCGCCTTCACGCGTGGAGCCGCGTGGTCCAATATCCACAGATAGAACACGAACATGTTCAAGCCAGTTGGAAACCTGGGGGTACTTTGAATTGGGTTGCGGCATGGGAATCTCCTTTGGAAAAATGGTGTCAAGCAGTTACAGCATCAATTGCGGTGTTTTTTTATTTAACACACGTAGCGTCTTGTTATGAACTTTGACAAAACCCAGTAGTTTCCAATAAAGGTAGAGCATCCCAACCGCCAGGAACAGCAGGTTGTATGGATACTCGAATTATAGTAGTGTTTTACTTCGTGATGGTAGGTTTAAGCTCTCCAATACTACGAAAATAAACTACGCAGATGAAGTAATGACCGGAGGAATTGCGGCAATGGTTTATGTCAAAGACAACTTCAATCTTGCGGGCAACATTCCATACGAAGATAATTTAATCCCAGGACACATTGAATTGCGCCCACTTCATTATCAGTAGTTCACGAAAAGGCTTGAACATGGTTTACTTGGCTCTTACCAAGGAGACCAAACCACCATGTTCAAACCCGCGCATAAAAATAACCGAATCTTGCGATCTCAACAAGTGCTAAATGCTTTGATTATGATCTTACGCCGATATCTGCCGCTTGATATGAAAAACACACGTATTACGGCGGAAGATATCATTGCCATACTTGGTTATGCCAGTGCTCATCGCATCAGTATAGATGCGGCCTGTCACGAATTGAAAGAAGCGCCGTCTGCCAACCGATTAAGCGAAGTGC
>JAPLGS010000090.1 GCA_026390015.1 Chloroflexota bacterium
AATTTACTTAAGCAAGACAAAACTAGCAAGCGCAGTATCAAAACCAAACGTATGCAGGCTGCTTGGGATAATGCCTATTTGCTCCAAGTACTTTCAGGTTTTTCTAAACTTGTCCAGACGTAAGATGCGTTCGCCCTGCAAGGTGCCCGTTTTTTCGTTGACACTCATTTTCTTTGGTGTATAATATCGTCCGCGAATAAAGCCGTGCAAATTCTAAAAGCGGCCCCGTAGCTCAATGGCAGAGCAGTTGCCTCTTAAGCAATTTGTTGACGGTTCGAGCCCGCCCGGGGTCACCATGTAGCAAGATGCCTACTCAGTAGGGGAGAAGCAACAGGTCGGATGATTGGAAAAAGGATAACTTTCCAATGACATCTGACCTGTTACTAAAACAAGCAATGCAAGGCTTTTACCTGGCGCGTCGTGCGGATGGATATAGTCCAGACACGATCCGTCAATACGATTGGGCACTATCACGATGGGCAACATTCACGGGGGATAAACCGATCAATGCAATCACGATTGATGACGCGCGCAAATTTATTGTCTACCTACAAACTGACTACGGTAATTTGTCGCCTGTAAGTATCTTCCACGGGTGGAAAGCGATACGCGCGTTTTATAAATGGCTGGATACTGAGGGACTGGCGCCCAACGTCATGGTCAATCTAAAAAAGCCGCCATTCCGCGCGTCTGAAATATCTCCACTATCCAACGCTGACATCGACAAGCTGCTGAAGGCGTCAACAACGATCAACCACAAAGATGCTAAAAAGGAATATGACCGCAGAGCTCCACACGGAGAACGCAACAGGTTGCTAATATTATTTTTGTTGGATACTGGTTTACGTGTTGGGGAGTTTTGCAGGCTCAACGTTGAGGATCTAAACATGGATACCTGCGAGGTGTCTGTGAAGCCGTTTCAGTCATCCCGTAAAAGCAAGCCGCGGACCGTGTACATCGGGAAACGTGTGCAAAAAGAATTGTGGCGTTACCTACTCAGTAGGGATAGAACAATCCAAAGAGATCCATTATTTTTATCGGAGCGGGGCAATCGGATGACGGTTGACTCAATAAATCATTTACTGCTTCGGATCGCAGCCAGGGCAGGGGTCTCCAATGTTCACCCACATATTTTTCGTCATACATTTTCCATTCAATATATCAGAAATGGGGGCGATATTTTTACGCTTCAAAAATTGCTGGGGCATGCGTCTTTAGAAATGGTTAAGTATTATTTGCACGTCGCCCAGGTGGACATGGAGTCGGCTCATCGTCGAGCCTCGCCTGTGGATAATTGGCGATTATAGTGCTGGTACGACTGGCTTGGTTGTTAGCTTCCAGTTTGGGTTTTGGATCCACTCGCCTGGTCGCCTTACTAATCGTAGGGGGATCTCGCCCGCATCGGTACGGCCATACACGCTTGCGCCTTCCAGCCTGTAACTGGTGACTGTGCCTTGTGCCAGCGTAAACGGCAGAGGGGGAAACATCTCAACGTCTTTTTTATGCGTCCATAATTCTGGCTGTTGCTTCATGACGGCTGTGTATGCGTCCAGTTCGTTGCCGACGTTCCGCAGGTCGCCAGCGACATTCCGCATCTGCGCCTTCCAGAATAGGTGCGGCTCGTGAAACCAGTTGTTGATCGCTGGGTTGAGCGCCCGCGCTGTCGCTGATTGCGTTGTCCTCGCCCTGATCTGCACATGCGTATCAGTCTCGGATACCATCTCAAAAAAGTTACAGGGCAAGATCAAACATTCAAATCGTATAGGATCTGTTGCCTCTGTCCCGCCTGTCACGCCATCCAGCCAGTGAGGGAGATTAGTCATCATGCAGTATGGCTTGAATATCCAGTTATGCGCCGCGGGCGATTGGAGTAACTTAAAATAGTTGTACCAGGCCAGCGGTACGATCATCGTGTGCCCTTTATTAGTTCCCAGCGGATGATCCATTGCCGCGTTTGTGGCAGGGTCGAATGCCATCTGTGTTGATGTAACTACTGGTAATCGGATGATGCCGTATCTGGCTACGTAAGTCGGCGCAGGCGCGTCTACCTGCACGCTGCCGTCGCTGTAAATGCGGATATTACTGAGGCGTAACAATGATACTCCCGTCACCATGTACGGTGATAATGTTCGTGACGATCCTACCTGAAGAAGGTGGATCAACGGGCGGGGGCGTGGTTGTACTTTTTACAAACACTGCTATCACGCTGCCCTTCATGACATTCACATAACCACCTTGTGTTCTGGTCAGCCAGTTACCGTTTTGCGCGGTGACGTCAAACACAATGCCAGCGCTAATCGTGCTAATCTGCCTGCCGCTTGCGTTAGGAGTGTCGAATACTTTTACCTGTAAAACTGTTGTGCCTGTGATCATCATTACTCCTTGGGGCTATAATGTTGGCGCTACTCCTATGTAGTCGAACCAAGTTTATTTTTTTCATAATGCAATCCAACAATGTGTAAAAATGCACTGCCTGTAAATGTGTCAGTTGGATCATTTCCTAAACGATAAATCCTAAAATCTAAAGATGCTCCTGCGGTTATGCCAGTTCCACTAATTGTCGCCAGTGTTTTATATTGGTGAGTTCTAACAACTCCACTACCCGCCGCTAATACCGTCACTGTTGTGGGGGCGCCCCATACACCCAGCATATTACAAATGGAGTAATCTATTGCCCATAAACAATTCCCTGTATTCGTGGTAGACGATGACCAATGGATATGGAATTCAAAATCAGATCCATCCTTATAATCGTGCAATATCTCGAAACTTCCCTGCAAGTCAGTAGTAGCGCTATTTATAAATTCGGGTGCGTAAAGCGTGCCGTTATACGGCGTCCACGTTGGTGGAGTTGCGCCAGCCCGCAGTGTATGCGCCGAGATAGATAAATCATCACGAACGGTTGCTGTTCCGACAAGCTGTAAACGGCCTTCTGCGTCAATTAGAACATGATTAGCCAACGACCCAAATCTATACGGCGCGGAAATATCTTGGGGCAATACTTGTTGTCTTGTCATTAATAATCTCCACCTTCCGCAACAACATTATGGTTCTCAGCCTTCTCTGTGCTTGCTCTGAGGGAATATCCAGTTGGAAGTACTAAAGCCGACTCTCCAAAAAGTTCAATAACATATTCCCAAGCAGGAACGGTTGCGGACACTGTGATAGCCACGTTCGTTATTTCACGCCATAAGAAATAAGCCGCACCTGTATAGATATATAACCGAATAGTTCCGGCAGTCGTAGTAACGGTTGCCTTCAAATTAATTCTGTGTATTCTAGTGCCATTCGCTCCTGCGGTTAGTACTGTACCAATAGTTCCAGTTCCGTCTCGATTAGCATTAGCCGTCGCAATAGCTACGCACGCAGTTACGGGGGTAAGAGTGAAAATCGGTGATGTGTTTGCGGCCATTTAATGCTCCTATGAAACTCGTCTGAACCAAGAATACGACACGTCTAAACTCGGCCCGTTATGCCACGACCCAACACCAAAATGAGTCGGGACTCCTGCTAGGTAGGTTGCTTGTGCCGTAGATGATATTGAATAAAAATTAAATCCGTCTGCGCTATGCTTGAATATAAAGTTAGTTCCATCGTACTCAAGTTCTAGGTAAAACTTATTTTTCATGTACCACTGATTTAAGCCTACCTCAACTGTCCAACTGATATAACTTGGGCCGTGAAAATGTATGGGTGCAAAGTATCCCCAAGATGAATGGTGCATCATGCTGTAATGGTCTACCCTTGTAGTGGTAGAACATCTAACAATAAAACCTACACTATCAAAGTTTACTCCGCAACTATTGAAATGAGCTAACGTTCGTATCTTCCAGCGATTGCCAGATATAGGCTGTTCAATGCCCTTTACGACTCCGTTAAGTGCGCCTTCGGTTATTCTGTAACTACCGTTACTAACGGTGTGTATTGGAGTTCCAGCCCCTACTGTCGTCCATTTAGGATGTAAGGCGTTTCCATTAAACTCGTCATCCCACACTGACGGATTCGTAGGCGGATTATCAGGATGGCGCAATACCCAATCAGGCAAAACAGCTTTTGCATTGCTAACACCTCTCATTCCAGAATTCATGCGACTCTCCTGAAATATTCCCAAGACACATCCATTGGAAGTCCGTAATGATGGGTGCATACTCCAAAGTGGGTTGGGACTCCTGCTAGAAACGATGCCTGAGCGTAGGTGTAGATAGTGTAGTAATTTACACCGTCCGCACTGTGTCTGAAATTGAAGTTAGTTCCATCGTATTCCAGTTCAAGATACCATTGCATATTCATGTACCACTGATTAGCATTTGTTTCACTGGAATAAGTGTCTATTGCTGTTGTGTGAATAATCAGGGGTGCAAAGTATCCCCAAGTTGAATGGTGCATCATCGTATACAAGTCGTATCTGCCATTTACAGCATTTTTTACTAAAAGACCTATTCCGTTGTAATTCAACGCCGGGCCGTTGAAGAAACATTTCGTTCTTATCTTCCAATTTCCCGTTGGGCAAGGTTGTTCAATTCCTTTCCCTCGCTCGTTTACAGCCGCTTGCTCTAATCTCAACAGGCTGTTAGATACAGTCCAAATAAGAGTTCCAGACCCGACTTTTGTCCATTTGCTATGGAGGCGTTTCCCATCAAACTCATCATCCCAAGCAGATGGCTTTGTAGGTGGATTATCAGGATGATTCAATACCCAAGCAGGTATATCTTTTTGTGGCGAGCTTGTTCCAAATGTTCCTCTGTTACTCATAAAGCTCCTATCGAAAAGTTGCGTTCAAATAAACATTCAATGCGGGCGAACCTGCCCCACCGCCTGAATGGGAATGTAGAGTCGTAGCCCCACCATCAGTCAAATCTGTAACCTGTGCGGTAGTCAAACCCATCACGCTTGTTGCAGTAGCTACTCCCAAGTCAGGGGTTACAAGTGAAGGGGAAGTTGAAAATACTAATTTACCACTTCCTGTTTCATCGCTTATTACACCTGCCAGTTGCGCTGATGTAGTAGCGGCGAATTGCGATAATGGGTCAGCCTTGAGAGCATCGCCGCTCCCGCCAGCACTCCCAACCACGACAATTAAGTTATCAGTAATTAGAACGCCAAAGCCTAAAGTAAATCCTAGACCGTCAATGTCAAGTGTTACGTCTGACGGATGTTGCAATACACCATCTATGTAAACTGCAATTGTAGTCGTAGCGTCTACCAAGTCAAAATGAGTCTCGCCACCTGCGATAATCTGTGCTGTCAGGTCTATGGGCAGTAAAGATAATCCGCCACCGCCGCCACCAGCAATCGTTATGTCAGTTGCGCCTGTACCAGCGTTATCAGTTGCAGTAACACCTGCGCCTTTGAAATTCAAGTTGGCTCTAGCAGTAAGCGGAGTTCCTTCATCTTGAATAACGTGACCACTACTAGCTGAACCCCATACCCAAATCGTGCCGTTATAAAATCCTGATAGTTTTGTATCAGTCGCAAAAGCTCTCATTCCTTCTACGGGAGCGGCTATTGCTTCAACACCAGCTTTTGTTCCTTTGTACGGAAATTCTGGAAGTGACTGAAAACTTATATCTTCGGTATGTATCTGTCTGCGGGTCGTAGTAGTAGCAAGATACCTAACAATTACGACACCTGAACCACCTGCTGTCCCGACTTGACTTGATGTACTTCCTCCACCACCGCCGCCTCGATTAGCAGTACCGGCAGTTCCAACAATTGTTGTTCCCCTATTATTACCATTACCGCCACCGTCTTGACCTAATGATGGATTATTAGGCGCAAGTGAATCTGCTCCACCACCACCTCCACCATATCCAACGGCTGCACCTGAAATAGAAGATGAGACACCTGCACCACCTTGACTGGCGTACGTTACGCCCCCAAGACTTCCCATACCTCCGCCACCACCTGCGCCGTTGTTATTTCCAACTTTGCCGTTATAACCAGTTACTCCATTCGATGTAGCAGTACCCGCCGCGCCCCCACCTGAAAAAGATGCGCCACCGCCACCCGAAGAACCAGAGCCACCTGCACCATCAGGATATTGTCCCGCACGCCCACCACCAGTAGCAACTACTGCGCCAAAAGCAGTCGAGCCACCAGAAGTTCCAGCATTACCCCGACCAGTACTTGCAGTCCCACCTGCACCAATCACGATTGTATAAGTTGTTCCAGCGGTAACTGCAAGAGTGGCAGTTTTGACTTCGCCGCCTCCGCCGCCTCCGCCGTGATCGCCACCACCAGACCCACCACCACCAACAACTAAATATTCAATAGATCCACTTTCATCAATAAAAATCGAGCTACTTGCATTGAAGGTGTGGATTCGATATGAGCCACTTACTGTAACAGTTCCACCAATAGCATGTGTCATTTAATATTTATACTCCACTAACAACGAATCAAATAGTGTAGGCGCATAACTTAAAGTAAACCCTGCGTCATCATCATCCATGTAATAGGATGTCATGTGTTGTCTAACTCCACACCATACTTTAACTTTCTCGGTTGCTGTGTGAGCGAGCGTGAAGTGAGTAGCCGTTCCCGTAATTTGAGAAGATAAATTTTCAGTTATTTCAGTAGGCCTACCCATTATGCTTGACCAAAGTGTCATTCCAGCTGATTCTGCATATCCAGACAATCGCAAGTCCATAATGTCCGTATAATTACCAGACTTCAAAATACCTGTCTGCCCTATATACACCTTCACGGCAAATAGCGGATATTTTCCAGCAGATGGATTAGGGATATTTTCAGGAACAAGTAATTCCCTGCCACCTACAACTGCTCCTGAATTCAAAGTAACCGTTCCAATTTCGTCAACTTCGACCAAAACATATTTCGCACCAGACGTAGGTATTACAGAAGTGAAGTCAATATCTTGGTTGCGGATTTCGTGCCATCCGTTTACGTAATAAACAAATCCAATGAATGAAACAGACAGACCTGTGGATGGTATTACAAGTCCTGGAAGAAATTGTTCACCGCGCACCCACAAAGTGTCATGCTTCGGCCATTGATGAGTCTCGCCTGCGTGATCGGGTACTTCGGGAAATGGCGGATCTATATAAATATCTCGCGCGCGTAAAACTTGTAATACGTTTGGCCTTTCCACGTCATAACCAACGATCACGGGTAGGCGGTTTACATTTGGCACTCGTGTATTGCGTACAGTTAAAACTTCGCCATTTTGCAATACGACATACACATTCGAGTTTTCATCCGCTTTGACAACGTCCTGCAGGTTGCCCATAAAGGCTGGGACTTGAATATCCTTGCGGGTTTCGATGAGTTTCTTAAATGACTTCTTGAGAGTGGGTACTGAGTTCATTCGATGAACCTTAAATGCGTAATATCAAGCAGGGGCGTCATATAGGCCAGGTTGCCAGTTTTGTTAAAGATAGTCACGTTTGGTGTATTCGCTGTGGCAAAATCATTCGTGAAATATATGCCAGTGCCAGCCGCCAATATCCAGCGGTTTTCATCACGGCAGTTATCTATGGTGTAGTAATACAGATACGGGATGCCAGCCACCCATGTCGTACCGCCGTCTGACGATTTTTTATTCGTACCTCCCTCGTCAGTCGCCATCAACCGTTGGCCTGTGGGGGATATAGCCAGAGTCATATCATTTGACGCATTTGGCTTAATATAAGTGGCGACGGGATATTGAGTTACTAAATTGCCCGCGCTAATCGTTACAAATCCACTAGCTGACCCAGAACCATCCCAACAATACATTTTTGCCGAAGTGCCTACTGTACGCCCAAAAGTAGCCATTGCAGATTGCCCGATATATTCGCCAATATCAAACATGGACAGGTATGCCCCGCTTGAGTTGAACTGAAACAGTTGCATATTTGCATTTCTATTATGTGTGGCGATTAGATTCCATTGCCCATTCGCATATAGTATTACACCACCAGTACCATAGCCGGCCGCCAAGAACTCTGCGCTTTTATTGCCAAGCACCCCTCCGCTCGACAATCTCATGCATCCTTTCCAGTATTCCGAGGGCGTGAAATCTCCAGCGTGGAATGATCCGCCGCTGGCAATGGCGATCTGATCATCATTGAGCGGGTTCATGCCAATTGCCATGATCCCAGTGGGCTTGCCGTTGATATCTATAAAATCCGAATTACTAGCGATCTGCACCCAAGTGCCGCCCAGCCTTGTCGCGCGCATCACCTTGCCGCCCGTCAGCATACGTAGATACAGCGCGCCTGAAGGCGTCACGATCAATTGACGTATATCTGCAAAATCAACAGCGGGATTTAATCCAACATTCATAAACGTCCAGGTCGGAGAGTCGGAATCAAATTTCGTGGTGTATCCAACTCCATAATTATTGGAGGCAAACACAACCACTTTGGGATGATATGGATTGTTCACAGATGACGGCCATTCAACAAAAGGTAAAACAGGCATAGGCGGGAAATTAGGCATAGGCGGTACAGATGTATCAAAATTTTCAATGCCTGTCGATGCGGGCACATCACCATTCATCGCAAGATCAGGAAACACTTCCGCTTCAAACGCGATCGTTGGCGACAGCATACCAGTTTCAGGATTCCAATCATAAGAGACCGATCTCGGAATTAAATTACCCGTGTACGAAATTCCTCGCAGTGTGTCCGCCGCACCGATCGTGATGCTTGCGAATTGATTCGGGAATAATGTATACATCCGATTATTCGCAACAAGCGGAATATCGATCTGCGGAAATTTATTATTCTTCCACGCCATTTGCAGACCGGCCAGCTCGTTGGCTTGTGCTTGCGAAGATAACAACAACCCATCCATTGTTAGCGCGTCCCCGAAATGCTTAAACGTGTGCCCATTAGCAAGGCTGAAGAACGCCGTCCCAGACCCTGATGCATCCACCGCGATCCCTGATTGGCTGAGCATCGATATTTTATTTACAATCTCGCGCTTTAGGCTAATTTTCCCGAGCCAATCGGATTTCAAAATATCCTGGATAATTGCCCAGGTGCGGTTTGCGGCGGGAGTGAGCTGTGGATCAACAGATAAAAAGAACCTCCCATACGGATCTACACCAGGATTGGCAATGATCCTGACCGTGGCAATCTCTTTGATCTGCTGCCAGAGCGATAACGATGAAGATGGAAACTCCGCCGCGATTCGCGAATCGCCAGTCAAACGGATATCCATGACTGAGGTCGCTGTAGATCGCCAATGCAGCAAATGCCATACCGCCCGATCAACTGTCAGCGCGGTCATGTCTGTCCATAGCGCGGGTGTGTTTTTAGCCAGGCGCACACTTGGCGGATAGCCTGACATTTTGTCGATCCAATAATTTGCACCGCGAGCTGTAAAATGCACGGTGCCGGCAATGGGATTTTGATCGATCGTTTCGCCATCGATCCAGCCAGTGATAACAATATTTTCACGTCCCGCAGCCTGGCCGATGCTTTGCTCAGTAGGACCGTAAAAATCTTTGGCGAATAAAATAATAGGTGCGCGATCGCGGATTGTTGTTTGTCCGGCTCCGCCATACATCGTCACATCAAACTCGAAACCACCGTTCTCATGATCGCCACTGCATGAATTCAATTGGAATACATTGACCGGTAAGTGAGCCGCATCATACACATATACCCAGCGATACCCAGTAAATATCTTGCCATTGGCAGCCGTCAATTTCAACGCTACGCGGATACGTCCATTGGCAGGGTATGATGCAATAGTCAATGTCGGTGAATAGGTGGTTGCATTCGTAAGCGTTCCCGCCGTAACGGTCCATAACTTGGCGGAGATCGTCGAATCAAATACCCATGATTCGCTTGCCTCCGGGAACGTGACCGTCACTGGGTAGGTGCCTGCATACACCACCGCATCAGGCCCCATGATGGGGACAGGATCAAAATTTGTGTGTTGATCGCTGTAGACAACATCCTGATCCATTTTGATCACGCCGCTTTCGATCATCACGTGCCGCGGCCATAATCTCATTTCGTCTATGACGGTCAAATACAGGTTATCGGTCAGAGCGAGTTCGCTTTCGCGGCCAATATAGAGGATTGTGCTGGTGGGTGTTTTCCGAATACGCGCCTCGCCAACATCGTACAACCCTGCCGCGGACCCGATCCAAAGCGTTTGCCCTGGCAAAATGTCTGTGTATGCACCAGTTGTCACAGTATCGTATGTAATTTGCGCCTGCATATCATGGGTGGTGAATGATTGGTTAATACGTGCGGCAAATACGATCGGCGGCGTTTCAGTGCCTGCCAGATATAGACGGGAGTGCTGTCCTGCGGTTCGGAGCAGCGCGAGCTCGGGAGAGGTTAGAGCGCGGATCGCCATTTACGCGAACTCCACTAACTGCCTGAATTGGAGCGTAAAATCCATCCGCTTGCGCGCAAATCGCTCTTCTTCCAAAGGCCAAAACATGATCGCTTGATAATTTTTATATGTATCTGCACTGTCGTTTGTTCGTGTGCTGATATATACAGTGGCGCTTGCGCCCGTGCAAAAAGTACGTAGTTGATCACGTTGCTCGCGTGTCAGCAAGTTCCACGTCCAATCGACCTGCGGGAAGCCGCGCCCGAATTGAGACCCATCACCCAAAGTAACAACCTCAGAATAAGGTTTGAAAAAGGATCGCATGTTTGGAATCAGCACAGTCAAAGACTCAATGTTTGTCATGCCGCCCGATGTCGTGCCGATCTTATACTCATAAATAGACATTAGTGCACCACCTCTGCAAATGCTTCCAGCGCCACATTCCGCATGAAGGATCTGAACTGCGCCTTGTTACCCGCGCTCAAATCGCCATTGAAGGTGATCTCCTGCTGCAGGGTGATCTGCGTCCCAGAACCACCCAGCCGATTGGCGTTCGGAATAAATGTGCCGTTGGTGTTCGGGACAAACAATTCCGGCTGCGCTCCGACCCCGATCAGATACGCCGATCCTGCGATGCCGCTCCCGCCCGAATCACGGGACGGCGCGGTCTGAGCCAATGCCGCGCGCAATTTCTTGCCGAATGCATCCGCATCGTTTATCGACGCAGTGTACCAATAGAGTCGGCGGTTTCGTTCGTTCAACTGGGATGTGTCAATGTCTTTTATCGCTACGCTAAACGCATTGCGGCGCCTGATCTGCTCCGCTTGATACTGAGTATCAAGCTCGCGCAACTGCGCGGCTTTTTGTTCGCGCATTCGCGTCTGTTCCAGTTTGTATTGTTCCGCCTGTTCTTTTTCCTGAAGATCGTGCTGTTGTTTGGCTTCAACCATTTGCAGTTTGAATTGCTGCGCGCGTTGTTGACGTTCCAAGACAAATTGCGCAGCCATTTCCTGCAAGCGCATGGCAATATCCTGGCGCTTTGTGGCGATCTCAGCATTGGCGTTTCGCTCTTCTTCGCGGCGAGATTTTTCGTAGGACTCATTTTCCTTGACCAATCCAAGCGCGTCAAAATTAGCGGTCAGTTCTTCAACTCGCCCTTCGTGATCCTCACGCAATTTGCGCAGACGTTCCTGATGGTCCCGCTCAATTTTCTGTACTTCTGCATTTGCGCTTGCCACCAATTGCGAGCGTTGTTGATAATAGTCCTGTTCGGCTTTATGTTCGCCGAGGTTGTAATTTGCAGTAATCGATTTGACCTGCACCTGATAATTTGCATTCAGGCTTGCGACTGATGCCTGATATGATTTCTGCGCGTTAAGTTCGTTCGCCTGCGCATTGGTCATGATCTTGGCGCGCTGAGCGTAATACTCAGTTTCCGCTTGTTTTGTCTCCGCTTGATACTGAGTAAGCACCTTCGTGAAATTAGCGTTGGTTTCAGCAGCTTTCTTTGCGGCTTCTGCTTCTGCAAGAATTTGTTCGGCTGTCTTTTTTGTAGGATTGGCGGCTTTATCAGCAGCATCACCAAGACCGTAAATAGATTTATTGAAATTCCACACCTTGGCTGATGCTTCATCAAAATTCAACGCCTTCAAGGAAATGGATAACGCAGTAAGGGGACTTCCAATCAATGCCAGTTTCTTGACAATCGTTCCTGCGGAGTCGGCTGTACCTGCGGCAATTTCATCGCGCTTCAGATAGTTATATCCCACACCGCCAAGCAAAGTACCGCCAACGACCGCGCCTCCTACTGACCCCGCGACTGCTCCCGCCGCCTTTAATCCGCCTGATATAGCCGTTCCTGTTCCGCCTAATTTGAGAGCTTGTAATGATCCTGCGATCATATACATTTGCCCAATCGCGGAAACTACTGAGCCGACAACAGATAACCCAACTCCCAATCCTGCGATTGCTGTAATCAGGGTTGGATTTTTTTCAACAAAGTCCGCCAGGCGGTCAACCAGATCAGCCGCTTTCTCGATGGTCGGTGTTAATTTTTCAAGAGCAACCGCTCCAATGCGTACATAAGCATCCTGCATTTGCTTCTGCGCATCCATGTAGCGTTTCGCAGATTCGGACATTTGTCCGCCTGCTTCCTTGAGCATTTGTTGTTGCTGCAAAAATGCAGCCATTGCGCCTTGAAGCGGCGAAAGTAAAGCGCGCCCTGCATTTTGCATCCCCATACCAATATTATTGAGTTTTTCTCCAATGTCGCGTAGTTGATACAGATTATCTCGCGCATCCCTTGATCCCTGTGCCATTCCCTTAAGAGATGCCTCAACTTTTTTAGCGGCGGTGGAAATATCGGTCATTTCCTTCTCGACGCCCTGTAAATCGCTTTCTACTTTTTTGGTATCCTGCCCAATTGACTTTAAGAATTTAAGGGTTTCCTTCAGCTCCTCGGCGCGTTTCTCTGCCTGCTGAAATTTTTCAGACATTTTTGCAAGTTCGGCATTTGCCTTAGCGGCATCTGTGCCAAACATGAGCATTATTTTTATTTGTTTATCATCCATAGGAAACCTTTTTAGCAGGAAAGTCGTATAATGAATTAGGAGTGTTTTATGCCTACAAACGATTATTCAGAAGCACAAAAAGAAATAGATAAAATCGACTGGGGAAGATATAAGACTATGCTAGAGTATGAAAATAAAAATCCAACATCCGAAAAACCAAAAGGCTTTTTTTCTCTTATCCTGGGCATTCTTCGTTCATGGTTTTTGAAATAATCATTCCTTTTTCTTGTTTACCTTCTGTCTCACCCATTCCAGAGTAAGCAATCCATCGATCAGCCAGGCGGGGGAATTGAGCAGATCATTTAAGGTCATCGGTCTTTCCAGTGCACTCCACCGTTTATACAGGGGCAAGAGGTTCGTAAGCATCTCCGCGTTTTCCAGCACAGACGGAATGTCGCCATCCTCACTATCTTTTTCAGTTAACGTTGCGTAGATTTTCCACGTCTGATCTTCTTTTTTTTTCTTTGCTCCGTTTGGTACTCAGTATCGCTGGGGGCTTCAGGAGCTGGAAACCACTGCGGATTGAGTCTGCGAGCTGCGGCGCTCCATTGGGCGGTATCCTCTGTCGAAACGCGAAACAGCACATCCTCAAAACTGGGAGGCGTACCGTCCACGATTGCTGCTGTTAAATTCACATACCCGATCCGCATTAGTTGACCGGCAATATCATCATCAGCTTTGTTCTCTTCGATCGCCTTGCCGATCAGATTTTCGCGCTTAAAATCAATATACAGCGTGTGTTCGCCCAAGGTAAAGGTTTTATCAAGTACGGTAATTATTTCAGTTTTTAACATAATAATCTTTCAAAGGATGAAGGATGTCGGCTTTCGCTTTCATCCTTCACAATTCATTCTTATTTTTTATCCCGCCACTTCGCGCAGGATCGTGATCTCGTCGGTGATTAATGGCGCAACAGCGAACGTGACCTTGGTGGTTGCAAGAGTGATGCCGCTGGAAACAACGGTTCCATTTTTATAGACCTTGATGCCCGATGTTTGGACGGCTGGGTAGTCGGTGGGGAAGTTGAAATCCACTGCAGCGCCTGTGCCTTTGAAGCCAGCTACACGATATGGATTGTTGCTCCATGCCTCAAGGATCTGCGCCACGAGGAATCCTTCTGTGCCATTGGCGAATGACGGTCCCCACAAGTGTTTGGTGGTTTTATTCGGCGCGATCTGGTAGGTAGTGACGCCTTTATCGGATGTCATGCCCGGTGATTTGCGGATCACCTGCGCGGACGGAATGAAGAACGTATGCCAGTAAATGCTGCCTGTCAGTAGTCCACGCGCGGCTTGGTATAGCATCATCCCGACTTTCGGCTCAAAGCCCTGCTTGTCGGTGCCAATGCCCACAATAGACATTTCGCCTACGCTGGATACAAGTGTTCCATCCAGTAACGCTGCGAGAGTTGGGTCGGCGGCTTCAACGTTGAGCTTGCCGTCTGCGCCTTCGTTTGGCGGCAGATACACCACCTGGGTAACGCCGTCTTCGCCTAATCCGCTTAATTTGCGCGCGTCAGGCACGTTCAACTCAAAGGCGGTGGATCCCGCCACCTGAATACCTTCATAGGCGGTGGCGTTTGTGCCAGCTGGTGTTCCGTTGGTATTGAGGGCAAAGATGCTTGCAAAGCGCAAGCCATAATTAAGTGTTCGTTCGGTAGGTGCTGCCATTTTTTATGTTCTCCATATTTTCAAAATAGTTAGATATTATCGAGTTTCCTTGAAAAACTTACCGCGGCCAGTCTTTCAAGCAAATTAATTTCTACGGCGTCGTGTTTTTCAAAGTCAGAAACCAATTTTTCAATAATGCTCGTCAGCTTTTCCAGCTTTTCGATCATCTGATCGTTGATGACAGTGTTGGTCTCCGACCGCGCGTCAAAATACTTTTGCCATTGTAAATTATTCTTTTCAATGATTTTAGAATAATGCGCGTTGATGTCGGCAACGGCTTTTGAAAATGCTTTTACCATCAACCATGCCCCGCCAACCAGGAGAAAGGCAAATATAACTACAACGGGAATTTGCTCCCAAACGGTTACGGGGACAGTTGGCATAATGGTTATCCGCGCGCAGATACGGCTTCGAGAGCGGTTCCGAGAATGTAACCAACAACCACGACGACCGCCTCAAGCAAACGAGCAGGATCAACGCCGGCGCGATCGCCAACAAATACAACCATCAGCCCAATTACAGCCGCCCAAAATTTGCGGGATTTTAAAAGTGTTTTGAATTTATTTTCCATGATATTTCTCCTTGTTAATCAAACTTCGCAATCGTCACCGGGACGATTGTCGTTATAGTGACACGAAATTCAGAACCAACAAAATTTTCATTCGCAAACGGCATTACCATCACGCCACCGTCGCCCAGATATTCGACACGTTCCACAAATGAAATCGGAGATCCTGCCACGCTTTTACCCATTGATGGATGGGATAACAACACGTCTCTCGCCGCAGCAAGATACTCAGTAGCGGCTGCTTCCGCTTCGCCATCTATGCCACCCAAGATCGGCTTTACATACAGCCGTGCAAAGAACGTGCGTGTCTCTTCGCCAAGCGTCTCGCCAATCTTGGTAAATGTTGCAGGACCTGTAAAATTCAAGAAGATTGGTAGGTCCGCATGGGGTAGGGAGGATGGCGCATCTGTATAAGCGCGTTTTACTCCGACAACAGTTCGCTCCAATTCGGCCAGACGGCTTTTGATGGCGGTTAGAAGGGTGGACATCAGATGATCCTTTTATATGGATTCATCATTTCAACTACACGTGTTGGCATGGCTTTTGTGTATTGCATTGTTCCAAGTTCCGCCACGCCAATTGCATCCGTCAAACCTGTTTTTTCTTCCTTGTAGAAGCGAACGGTCAGCACGGTAGCAGCGTTGATGATGTCTTCGGACAGACCTGTAATAACGGATGGAGTACCTGCTTCAGTACCGTAGCCGCCATTGTAGGAAACGCGTGTAAAACATTTACCCTGGTGTACAGCTTCGCCATAGATTGCCACCTGGTGTTTATTCAGGATAACAAGCGCGTCGGCATCGACTTTAATCCAAGCATCTTTTGGAGACTTGCGATACTCGAATGAGGATACGCTGTTGACAATCGCCTTTTTAAGAAACGCAATAATTACGCCATCCGCGGCAATCAGCCCGTTGCACAATTCTCCTGTCACGCTTTCAGCCATAAAATAGTTATCAGGCGCACTGCAAAGACGATCGATTGCACGACTTGCTTCAGTGATTTTTACCTGAAGCAGGGTATCGTCGGTAACGGTTTCTGCGCCGAGCGCAGCGCGAACTTTGGCGAGGGTGGTGTAATTCATGGGGACTTATTTTCTCAAAACGCCCGCATCGATGAGCTGTTGCGCTACTTCGGACGAGCAGGCAATCTTTCCATTGGTCACTGAGTAGATCACACCGCCATGAGCGATATTTGCAGTCTTTGGATCAACGAGTTGATACTCAGTATGAGGGGCGCGCTTTAGCTCTTCGGCTTTTGTTTCTTCGAGCTCGGGTTCTTCAACCTTTAGCTCTTCGGCTTTCTTTGCCATGATCATTTCTCCAAATTCTGAAGGATGAATGTGAAAACAAACATCCTTCAGAATTTACAACTCAATTTTTATTTAGGCGTTGGCAATGTTTGTGATAATGCCAAGGGAAGGCGTGAAGTAATGTGCAAGCACGCCGTCAAAGTACACTCCGCTTTCATACTGGCGTTCAGTCATCGGCCATTCCATTTGGTAGTAATCGCGGCGTAAACGCATCTCGTACACGTTCGGTACGCCATTGATCGGATACGGCATGGTTTCTGTCACAGCCAAAATTGTGCCAGGAGGGCAGTTCGGGTGTATCTGGATCGGTACTTCAGGAGCCGCGCCCATCGCAAAGCGATTGAGCAGGGACTTGACGCGATTGCCGCCGCCAAACTCAGTGCCAGATACGTAATTGATCTGTGCGTTGGTTGCGGTCAAGATCTTCTTGGTGATGTTGTCTGCTTCCTGTGCGTTGACAAAAATCTTCGAAGGGGAAAGACGATAGTTGTCCCACATTGAGCGAAACATATCGTTGATCTCTTGAATACTGCCATCAGCGACAGCTGTGAGGCCTGTGCCAGTACCGGCAGTGCCAGTCGCCATGTTCTTGATGTACGCGCCTGATCCGCTGCCCCACGCGTGATAGAGCAAGCCGTCATAGCCGAGGGTGTTCTTGCCATTGTCGGCAATGATGGCGGTTACATTCTGGTGAGTGCCCGCCAGACTCAGCAACTTAACGCTATTGATCGTGGTGATTGCCTCTAGTAGTACATCACCATCATGCGCGCCTACGTACCAGGCATACGCCACGGCGCCAGCCACAACAGGAGTGCTGAGCTTCAAACTGGAAGCGCCGCCGGCGGCTGCGCCAGAAACGGTGGCATTTGATTTCATGGATGACCCGCCGCCATAAGTGAAGGAGTTCCCCGCGGCATTGGTGACGCTGACAAGCCCTGTCACGCCAGAGGTAATAGAAGAAGCGAGATAGCCGTGCAAAGTCAGAGCCACTACGCGACAGGCATATCCACCCGCATCAGCGGCAATGGTTCCGCCGTCCGCATCGGTAACAACAACGGTCGGAGCGGTGGGCGTGCCAAGGGTCACGGAGAGGTTTGCGCCAATGTCAGCGACTTCTTCTTCGATCATGGTCGCCCAAAGCAGACGTTGCGCCTGTGTCGAGCGAATATCTTCAAAGCCGCGAGCGGCAAGTTCAGCTTCGTAGGAGATGCTGTCTTCCAAGCCGAGCGCCTTATAAGTTGCGCTCTTATCAACTGCCGCGGTTGTCACAACGCCATTGCGCTTCCCTTCAGGAACGAATCCGCGCAGGAATGCGGAGTTGATCGCAGTGACTTGCTTCCAGTTGGTGGCACTCCCGCCGCCCCCGCTTACACGCGGAGTGGAATTACGGATTGGAGTCAAAACAGGGAATAAATTTTTCGCTGGGGCTTGCAGATCATACGCCGTGAAATTACTTGCGACTGTGATGCCCGCTTTCTTAAGTTCATCTGCGGGGACAGGAGTTTGGGCAGCTTTCTTGAATTCCACAATCGCGTCATTCGTAAGCTGGGAAAGATTTGAAATTAAACCATTCATGATTTTTTACCTCGTTATGTGTTTTGGATTTTTTTGATTTCCAAACGAGCGGCTTCGTTGAGAAGCGACTGCCTTACGTTTGGATCGGACGTTTCGCTTGCCATCTTCTTGAACAGGTCGGCGCGCTGGGTATCGGCTTGCATCTGCGGAGTGATCGGTGCTACCTCCCGCAATACAGGACCCGAACCGCGTTTTTCCAGTCCATCAATGGCTACGGCGATTTTGGCCATGTCGCCAACGATCTGCGCTTTGAATTCCTCATGAGCCTTACTGAGTATCAATTGCTGATCGGTTGCCTTTGCCATGTCGCTGATCTTGGCGGACATCATCATAGTACTGCCTTGCTGTTGAACAAGTCCCAACTCCATGAGCAGGCCGATCACGATTTCCTTCACGCCATCGGCGGTCAATCCCTGACCTTCGGGCGATACGCCCGCTTCCGAGTTTGTTTCGGTTTCGATTTTGCCTGTTTCAGTTTTGCTAGCACTGGTATCACTTGTGTCATTTGCCGTGCCTTCGTCGGCGGGATTCTCGCCCTTGTCTTCGGCGGGAGTTTCGACTTCGGTTGCCACATCTTTCTTGGCGGCCATCTCTGCGGCGAATTTATTTTTTTCTTCTTCGGTCATAACTTTTTTCATTTCGCTTTCTCCATTTGCTTTAATAAATTCAAATTGCGCGTCTGGGATACATGGCACATCCACGAGAGATAACTCGGTAGGGATGGCCTCATAACGGATGTGATCTTTTAAAAAACCATCGGGCGCGCGCTTTCCATAACTGCCGCCAATGGAGAAGCCTGTGAACACGCCTTCCTGCACTTTGCGCCAGGCGTTATCATCCACCACTTTCACGCCTACGCGGAAAGCCTTCGTAACATCGTCAGGTTCGAGCGCAATCACTTTGCCGACGGCATCGGTACTGTGACTGGCCCGCACATTACCGAGTGACTTCCCGCCGCTGGCTTTATGAATTGATTCGCTCCACTTCATAAAGTTCGGTTTGGATAATTCATAATCCATGATCTCGCGGGAACGGTCAGGCTGTTCAATGGCAGCCACACCCCAAACCTCACGGCGGGATGCGTCTACTTTTGTAAGCGGGATAAATAAATCCATAGTCTGTACCTCCAAATAGAAAACAAAAAATCGCCTGAAACATACCCAATCATGCGCGGAATTCCGCTGGGTGTGCTTCAGACGATACGTCTGCTAATCAGTGCCGTGGAAAATCCCTTTCCATCGGCTGCCTGTTAGGCTAAGTTTTTACTATTTGACGGGTCAGAGTGAGGGGGGCACCCTAATCACCGTCATGAATATAATAGCACAAATGTTTTTATTTCGCAAGTTCGGTTTTTATAAATTCATCCGTGGCTTCTTCAAAAAATTTATTGATGTCATCTTGTGACATTTCCAATGCCTGGTCAACAGTAAGCCATCCGCGCGCTTTATGCCCGCGCCATTGTTTGTCACCTTGCACATATTCAGCGTATGATGTGTTGTTGCCAACCACGCCGAGTATCGCGCCTTCTATTTCGATGGTCTGTGCGTCCCACGAGCGGCCAAGCATTTCAGATAATCCGCCGTCGGCAAGTTTATAGCCAGCCACATTAGTGGCCACGCGGATATTCTTACTTGTTTTGATCGCGCCAACAGACTTACCGATCTTCTCTCCCAAAGTCGCCCGCGTCATAATCGGATACCACCAGCCGCGCCCGCGTTCATAATAGCCCATTGGCTTGTGCGTCTTGATGCTAATGCGACCTGGCTGATTTGCTTCTGTAGACGGTGGGTATTCTGCCACGCGCTCCTGCACAGCACGCACGGAGAGGGTCATTGCCTTTTTCAAATACGGCATGACCTTTTGCGGCGTTTCTTTCAGGGCTTTTAGGAGTTCGTCGAAGCCTTAGATTTGTAGGGTTTCACTCATTCAAAAACCACCACCAGCGACCTTCTGCCCTAGCTTGCGGAGTGGAGTTCTTAGAGGGAAGAATTTTCGCAACAAACAGCCTTTTATTTTTTAGAATTTCATCCAATAAAGCGACATTCTTTTTTTCAGATTCAGACAATGTTTTCCATTTCTCAAAAATAGAATCGCGTTCAATTAAAGCATAAAAAGCATCAGTGATAACGCTCATGCCAAATTCCCCCAGAGCTCCGACTGAAGTTTCATATTCTTTTATTTGCGCAGTATTGTTCATGGTTGCCATTCGTGCAATATCCTTATTTTGTCCTCATCGCGTTTCACTTCTACAAGCCAGTTATTTGTTGCTTCTAAAAACTTAATGTGTTCTTCAACTGGTTTCCGCAAAAATGTGTAATGCTGACTTCTTGATTCATTATACGCCGAAAGATACCCGTCCTCAAGATCAACCAAATACCAGACCTTTTCTCCATCTTGTATTCCTGTAAACATACGTATTTGGTTGTTCTGAAGGTGCATCTCAAATTTACTCTGATAGTCTTTTGCATTGGATACCCCAACATTTTCAAACCACTTAGAGTGATAATTCATCTCTGGGATTTTATTTGGTTTAAGCATATTTTCTAAAAGTATTTTTTGTTGTTGCTGATTAATAGAAACAAGCTCGTTATAGCGTTGCGTTTTTAATATTGTTTGTTGAAATACATCTGCGCCCAAACTCTGCGGCAATGGTCTTGTGTCTCCACTAATTTCCTGATTATCTTTTGCCTGTTCCTTCGGCTTGTCCTTGCTTACTTTCGGCGCAACCCAACAACGGCAGCGCGGATGTCCGGGCGGTTGCGTAATATCGTTCCCATTCTTATCCTTGCCAAAGGCTTCCCCGATTTTAGCGACCTTATTATTTAACGGTCCGCAAACAGGACACACCAAGGCATCTTTGTTAGTCCGCCAAATCATTTCTTCGATCCCCTCGGCTTTATATGCTTCGATCTGACCATTCGCAAAAGCGCGAGTCGTTTCCGTCACCGCAATCGCATTGGCGCGTGTAGCACCAAACACAGGAGTAAGTACCGCATCCAGATCGCCAACGGTCATATTCGGCTTTGCAATCCAATCTGCGACGGTGGTACCGACAATCGTTTGAGTGGTCGTTCCTAAATCGGCGAGCAACTGATCGGTATAGGTTCGTGCCCACGCCTCAGCGCGTTGGTTATAAAGCGTATTGTCAAACGAAATACCCGCTTGTTTTGCAGCAGTAGTCATCCCAGTCAGCGCCATCTGCGTCAAACGTGGCAGGAAGATCGCCAACAGACGGCGTTTCTCGTTTTCCCAGAAGGTGGAATCAATCGGCATGAAGATACTCAGTATGGCTTAGGCAATCGCGTTCTGCAAAACACGCTGTTTCAATTCCGAAAAATATTCAATCAGTGTACGTTCCATTTCCTTTTCGGCACCCGCTTTCACATGCGTCAATGGATCTTCCACGATTTGGGTGATGGTTTTTTGAAATCCTTCACCTAACAGGTTATTAAAAATCGTTTCAACCTCATCACGGGTTGACGCTTTGCGCAGCTCTGCTGAAATCTCCTTGGCAAGTTCCGCGGGAATTACATCGCTCTGCATAAAATACGGATCAATCTTGCCAGTTGGTTTTGAAATCTCCCGCCCGGCACGATCGCGCCAAACGGTCAAATCTGCTTTGATCGCGCGTTTTACGTAGGACAACATTGAATGCGGCAATGGAACTGCGCCGCCCTGCCCGAATGGTAATGGTGATGGAGCTGCTGTCTTCGCAGACTGGCGGTACTTTTCCGAAATGCCAAGCCGATCCTGTACATAGTCAGGACCATACACGCCGGCATTTATGTAGCCTTGATCCACCTGTACCTGCTGAAGTTTATCTTCCTGCGGGTCCCCATTCTTCCACTGGAATTTCACATCGCGGCGGAACATAAACTCGCGGATAACACGGTTGATCAACTGCGCGACATACCCAGAAATAGGATCGATCATCGAGCGATACTGAGTATTTTCCGCGCCTTTCATAAATCCAGCACCGCCCAATCCACCCGCACCAGGGATCAAGCCAAACTCAGACGGTGAATTCCCAAACGCCCAGCACGCCACCTTGAATAGATATTCGTCAATTGCAGTGTTATCAATATCATTCTGCGCAAATGGAAATACATTGGAGCCAGTGCCAGACGGAAGGAATAACAATTTATTTGCGCGCGCAATATCGCCTTTCATAATCGCATCGGTATATTCTTCGATAATCGCTTTTTGTTCCGGCGTTTGCACGTCCACAAACACGATTGCACCAGGGATATTCCCGTCGGTAAATGCGCCAATGCGCTGCGCATCCTTGCGGATGGCGGTATTGATCGCAGTCAGCACCCATTCCGTAGGACTCTCACCATAAACCGTATGCGATTTCGCGTTAAGTGGTTTATAGATAATCCGATCTGCTGCGTACCAGGTGGAAGGAATGCCATATAGAACTTGCGTGAATGCCGGCATGGGAGGCAACGGAATCCGTCCGCGCGTATCGAGTAGCGGGCGCATCGTTGCTCCATCTATAATATCTAATGAGCGCAGCTTGCCAAACTTCATGTCGGGATAGATCGTCACGGCATCAATGACCAACATATCTTCCAGCAGCATTTTCAACCACGAATCCCACTCGTTGACGCCATCAGGTTTTTCGAAGAACTGCTTGATGCTGTCTGTTTCAAAGGTCCGCACGTACTCGGTATCGTCTACGGTAACCGCCGTGGATGTTTCTACAGGAACGATATCCCATTCCATGCCACAGATCTGGCGTTTTATCAGCTCGATATTCAAACGGACTTCTTTCACACTTGCCAAGCCTCGCAGCGCAGGGAATGAAAGCAGCGCTCCGAATCCCATACGAGGCGTGATCATCAAGTTCACACCTGGCTGATACTCAAACAGCCGCGGCGAATCTTCTCCATTGCTTGGCGTGAGTGGCTGCCCAGGGGAAAAAATGCCATTTCCCTGATATGTGTTTACAGCTTGCGACAGCCGTACCAGTGCGCGGGCTTGGTCGGTTAAGTCAATGCGGGTTGCGCCCGCGGGGACTACGTCAGTCATGGGTTATTCCTCTCTTGCAAAATATGGGACATAAATACAGTCGGCAGGCGCAAGCACCTGTTCGCCATTTACGTAGATAATGATCTTCAATTCAT
Organism: Chloroflexota bacterium; assembly: GCA_026390015.1. Lineage (GTDB taxonomy): Bacteria > Chloroflexota > Anaerolineae > Anaerolineales > Villigracilaceae > Villigracilis. The sequence continues at coordinate 23,124 of JAPLGS010000090.1, forward strand.
CTTCACGCGTAGCGTTCATCCTTTCTCCTTGCTCTTTTTCATCTCTTCGAGTTGTTTCCGATACATCTCAACCAGAGCATTGCCATCATCCGTCAGCGCGTTGAATGCGCCCGAAGATGAATCCATAATATCGTCGTGATCAGCGTCTGGTTGGTTGTGCATGTGGTTGAGATAGTGATCGTTCCAATCCGCTTCAACCACATCCACATTACCTGCTTCTGCCTGCGCAGATAAGGCCTTCGCGCGCGTGATCTTGTCCTTGCCGCCCGTGCCGACAGCATGAGCATCCAAACCAGCCAGGAGGGATGCCATACGCGCCGCATCTCTTTTCGACGCTGAGCCTGGCTCCTGCTCCCAACGGATCTTCAGCTTTGCCCCAAGCATCTTTGCCTTTGCCGCCCACTGCCGGCTAATGTTGACGAAGCGCTTCTCTGTCTCTGCGGGTCCTTGCTGAAAATCAACGCAATCCAATACGGTAAAGCGTCCATTGTTTTTCACCATGGCTGTCGCCGCGGTAAAATCTGGATCTGGTTTGGCAATCTCTTTTTCGGTAGACGCAAAATCCCAGAACAGCACGATCTCGCCGCCTGATGGCATGGCGGGGACGGTCCCAAACCACGCCTTGTTAAAGATGTTGCCCGCGCTGGGTTCGATCTTCCAGTTGCTTTCCAACAGGCGCTCACGGTCTACCTTGCTTTGCGCCTTCAGGTTGGCAAGATAGCCCGGGTCTTTCTCCATTAGAATTTTGTTGTCGAATAGATTGGCGGAAATAAACGTTACGCTCTTGGCCGGAATGCCGGGATAATCGATACTCAGTATCTCTGGGGAGTCCGCCCAGATGATCTTGTCATCAATGCGCACGAACCAGCGGATCACACCGCAACGATCTGGGATTGCTTTGCCATCCTCTCCGATCCACCAGTCAATGAACTTTGCCAGCCAACCAGGCTGGGGGTTGCACGTGGCACGCACATACGGACGCACGCCAGACGTGGATCTGTTTCGAGACATCATGTAAAAGAATTGTTTTTCCGTAAATGTTTCGAGTTGGTCAAAACACATCAGCGCAATTTGAGCGCCGCGCCAGGCATCAAGGTCTTTATCATATTGGATATGGCTAAAGGTGATCCGTCCGCCATCGGGAAAATACCATCTGCGTTCGTTGACATTCGCTTGACCATTCAGCAATGGATACAGCTCCATACTGTTATCCCACATGGCGCCTTCCTTAGTGATCTCTGGCATGGTACGGCGAAAGACTACCGCTCCAAAATTCTTGTTTGATACATGACGAAGGGGTTCAATCAATAAGGCAAATGTTTTTCCCCCGCCAGCTGCACCTCCATAAATTCCAATATCCACCGGAGTGGATAAAAACATCTCCTGCTTGCCAGGCTGCGGACGGATGTCGACTGTTGTCATTTTGGATTTTCCCGCCCGTTATCAGGGATGTAGAAATTGACTGATACCAGGGATTCGCCATTACTGGTGATGTCCTTGCGATCAATATACTTGCCGTGAACTTTCAATATATCCCGCAAGGCCGCCTGCGCATCATACAGCTCAATTTCCAGTTCTTGAGTTTCTGAATCCGCGCCGCCCAACTTAAGTTTTGTTGTTGTCTTCTGCTTATATTTTTTTATCAGTTTTGTTAGCCCATTTTGTTGCGCAAACTGCATATCAAACTTGCCATTTACATCAACCAATAATGCAATATCCCCGCGTGCTATATCGGATGTCAGTTTCAATGCCTCTTCTGAACTCATGTGAACTTCAGCAAGCCGCCCTTGAATTTTTTCTTTTATTTCTGATTTGGATAAATTTTCCCATCCAATTTGGTGCGCCGACTTTTCAGAATAACCGGCAAGCAAAGCCGCGGCTGTGGCATTGAAGCATTTTAGATATTCATCAATGAATATTTGTTGCTTACGCGATAATTTGATTTCGTCTTTTTCTGCTTCACTCATGCTCTAATAATACAGACTTATTTATTTATGCGCTATTATAAAACTATGCTATGGTCTGCTTCTTGCCATAAGAACAACCATCTGAAGCGTTGTATCAGCTTTCAACCGAAAACGAGCGTTGTGAACATGCTGTATAACAGTGCTGTAGCTGATGCTTAACATTCCTGTAATTTCTTTGTATGAATATCCACAAGCCACTAAAAACAATATTTCAGATTGGCGCGGAGTCAAATATTTTAATTTATCCGCTGCTTGCCTGCGTGTTATTTGCAATGGATCCATTATGCGATCTCCTCGTGTATTGACTCGATAACCGCCTTATATGCGGCGGCCATTTGCAGGTTCCTCCTGACTGTATGCAAATATCCAAATCCGGCCTTTCCTTTCCGTGCCTCTTTCTTGGCTTGTGCTATTTGTGCCGCTTTGACGTATGCGTCATGTTGCTGTTGCAGGGCAGTTACATCCCTACTCAGTAGCATCTCTATGTGTCGCTTGATTTTGAAACTTTTGATCGACTCGGTTTCCTCTGTCATTTTCCGATCTCCCGTTTTGCATATTTGCGCCAATTGCCGGCAGTGCGTTCGCTCACGCCATACAGAAAGCCGATGTCTTTTGCGCTTTCTTTGGCAATTGCATTTACCTGTTCGGCGGTAAGTTGTGGACGAAGTTTCCGCCAGTCCGTCACAACGATTGGTAATCTTTCCGATTTTGGGAAACTTTCGGTAACTTTCCGTTTACTTTCCTTTTCTGCGGTCAGGGCGTGAAGCATGTCCCTGTGCTGGGTTCGCACTGCGACGATCAACGCGGCGGGAATGCTCTGCAATGTGAACATCGCGCGCACAACGATAATTGCCCACTTCGCGCCGCCTGATGCGTCAAGGATCACATTTGACACGATGATCAGCGACAGGTAAAAGATAAACGCGAATACCACGATACCGAGCGGGGCTTTCTTTGTCTCGGCTGAGTTCTTGCGATTGTGAAACCAGAATGCAAGATAAGTACTGACTGTGGAAAATCCTAAAATCTCAACCGTCACCGCGCCAGGGATTGCCACCCATTCAGGAAAGCCGAGAGTTGTCCGTGCGTGTTGGTATGTCATGTACGCTGGCGCAAGGGGAGCAAGCCAAGGGGCAATAGCAGAAACGATATTGACTATGGATGATTCGGTATCACGTATCCAATCGTTGAGGCGGTCAAAGGCGTTCATTGCGCGCCTCGGATGTCATAAAATCGTTTCCCGTTTTCATCTTCATCGGCCCATAATGTGATTTTGTTTTCGCGTTCCAACTCAAGCAGTTTTTCAAGCATCTTTTCAACCGCCTCTCTGTGCGTCCAGTTTGGATACCATACAACTCTTTTGGGTTCGTTGTTTTCCATGGTTTACAAGCCCCCCACCGCTTCCGTGCCCACGTTTGACGTACGCACGGCGGCAGGGGTGTCACTTTTGGGGATAATAGTCTGGTAGGGCGGGGGACACTCACCTGTATCTGATACGCGCGCGAGCCAGTCCTTCCCCACTTGCAGGATGGTGATCTCATTCGCTTTGACGTGCTGAGCCATGTGTTCCCGCATCAAAAAGCCACGGATCTGAGTGAGGTCTGCGCGTGAGATTACACCCTGCCACACATCGAAAGCAGGCGTCTTGCCGCGCATAATGCCATCAGCAAACGTCACTAATACGTCAATAGTGACGGGCACATCTGCGCGGGTCGCGTGCCAGCCGCCATTCGAGCGGTCCACATTCAGCGGGATTATTTCGGGCATATCACCGAAAGGTTCGGTCACTATTGGACGCTTCGCCCACGCCAAAAGAAACGCGAATAATCCGACGACCAAAACAAGAGAGGCAATTGACAGCATCATCCGGGCAAAGTAATCAATCCATCCGAAGCGGCGCATATTATCCGCGGCATTGAGTTGCCCCACACGAGTCGGCTCATACGCGGCTGCGGTGCGCTCGGCGGCGTGGTTGGTTGCATTCACCAGGACGACGGCTTCACGAGTGGACATGATCGCGTCCGCTGTCGGCTGATACGTTGCTGTCATGTTGTCCGCGTTCTGCGTCATGCCGATCTGCGTCACGTACATGACTGCGGTCGATTGCTCGGCAGCTTGCGTGGCTTTGAAGTAATCCATAGCCATCGACTCCGCCTGTGCAGTAAACGCCACGATTGCGACCTGCGCGGCTTGGCTTGTCTCCTGCGCATTGATGGCTTGCTGCTGTGCGGCCATGCTATCTTGCTGCGCCTGGTATGCGCCCGCATTGGCCGCGGCGACCGTTGCCGGGTAATCTGCGGCTGGCGTGGATGTGCTAATTATTTGCGTGGCCTGCGGACTCGCAAGCGGAGCAATTCCGTACTGAGTAGGAGTTGCGCCGCACGCCACCAAGAAAAACGATAAAAGAAAAAATATGTATTTCAATTTTCCTCACTTTCTTCACATGCAGGAAACGGTTCGTAGATTTCGCTTTCGTCTATTGCGTACACTTCGCCGTTGTCGTAGATGATGACTGTCATTACATACCCCACTGCTCAGCCATTGCGCGGGCGATGCCAGGGAATGTTTTACTTCTTGCGTATCCACCATGACCCGCCTCTGTCCAATGGCGGAGTTTCACAGTCCCATCTTTTCGAGCGGTTGCGTAAACTGCCTTTGGGTATTCTGTCGCTGTGCGCTTTCCAAACAAATCGTCATGCTTCCAATACCATAATTTCGGTAATCCTTTCAGCCATAGGCATGTAGTTTTCAACGCTTCATCTCCAAAAAAATATGGTTGTATGATTTGGTCTGGTTTTCTGTAAACCGTGTTTGGATAGCCAACAGGATTTTCTATTGCTATTTTTTTGATTGGCGCATTGGCGCAAGCCATAAAAAAGCGCATGGCTTCTTCTCGCAGCTCTGCCCGTCCTGGTTTATTCCAAACGTGATTAGCCGCATAGCTCAAATAAGTACAAGGCGGGTGCGCTATCATCAAATCCCAACCATCATTTATGATGTCTAAAACGTCGCCCTGATAATGCGGCAAACCTTTCGCGCCTGGTTGCAAATCGCAGCTCATAGCGTCGTGTCCAAGCGCAATAAATGCGGCGGTCACTTCTTGGCTTTCCTCACACGCTACCAAAACTTTCATTACAGCACTCCCATTTCCGCCGCCATCATTCTCACTGCCACGGAATCAACTACGCCATGCTGACGGCTGTATAAGTTGATCGCATCCATTGGCTTCATGTTGCATACCTGGCATCCGTACAATTGCATACGCGTATCAATCCAGGCAGACGGCGATTTATCATCGTGAAACAGGCATTTCACTGCCCACCATCTTCCATCGCCTGATGTCTGGACTCGTTCTGAGAACATATTTTCAATGCGCACGGCCTGTTTGACCTTTGTCACGATATCGAGTCCCAGAGCGACTCCTGACGCGGAATTTGCCACTTCAAACGGGTCATACGCAACCGCTTTTCTGGCCGGCGTAAAGTCAAGCTGTACAGGTGCCTCACATGGAGCCGCCGCCACGTGTGGAAATAACTCAGTAGGGATTAGCGTGTCTAGGTCATACACTTCAGGAAATTCAAAGTTGAAATTCTCCGCCGTGTAGATCGCGCCGCTCGGGTGCACAGATCCCGGGCCCACACAATAACCATGCACCTTCACGTCCACGCCGCGGCGCTTCTGATTGGCATAGTTGCCAAACAGCCGTATGTACACGTGCGCGCCACGTGCGGACCGCACAATGAACGGGCTACCGTATAGGCCGCGTAAAGTAACAAAGTAAGCCTTCCAAATTTCATACGCTTGCTGATCATCAAAGTCAATCATTGCTAAATTACCCCAGCCGGCTACCACTCCGTAGTTGTGCCAGTCAGAGTATAGCCAGTTCATCACGTCGTATTCAGCCGGCAACGTGGTCTTGTATTTCTCCCAAGTTCCGCCCATCATGTGGCTGGCCGGCTCTTTGCCACGATGCCGCAGCGGGATCACTGCAATTCCCATTGTCCTAAAAAGCTGTGCAAACTCTAGTTTTTTCATGTTTTCTGTATCCTGTTGTTTTACAATAAACTGTTCACTTTTGTGCCTGAACAGTTTATTTTTATAAATTCAGGTTTTTTCACTTTTTCAAATTTCGGTTGAACAGTTTATTTGTCATTTTCTTTCGTGTTTTGCAAACTGTTTACTGTTCATAAACTGTTCATAAACTGTTCGCGCACAGTTTCAATAAACTGTTCACTCAGTCTCTCTCTTAAGAGACTGAACAGTTTATTTTGAACAGTTTAGGGATTGTTTTTTAGATAATCTCTACCTTCATCGGTTAGATCGTAAATTGCCATTTTTCCACGTCCGCCAGCGCTTCCTGATGAATTTGTGCGCTCAATAAGTCCCAAACGCGGGTCTGCTATTCTGTATATTGCCCGCTGCGCTTGCGTTGGTGAGCATGTATCAGCGTTGTCTATGATGTCAGCCTTTTCACTTGCACCGTTTACGTTCAAATATCTAAGCACGTATTCATCCGCTTTGGTTAGGTGAATTTTCTTTCCTGCCTTGCTTCCAGACACAGAAAGCCAAAACATCTTCGGTGTTATGTTCATCATGAAATTAGCTTCAGCCGTAAAGTCAAGCGGATCTGTGTCTCTTGACTTGACTGTTGCGAATTCAATTATTGACTTTTTGCTTTCACTTTCAACTTTTACTAAAAGGTCGATAGCGCCTTTTATGGATGTTGATCCTCGGTAGTCATTCTTGCCACCGTTTTTGTTGCTGTGGTGGATTAATAAAATCGCCGCCTGTGTGGCCTCTGCAATTTTGCGGAGCGCTAAAAATATCGGCTGCACGTCCTTTACTGCGTTTTCATCGCGCCCAGGCATTACATCGGCCAAGGCGTCAATAATTACAAATTTAGAATTTGTCAGATTTATTGTGTTGGTAAATTCAGCCAGCCAAAACGCATTCCCGAAGTCATACCCAGCAAGCGAATGACAAAACACAGGCACGGTTTCATCGTAGCTATGGCCGCGTGCAACGTGCTCCATGCGGTCTAAAATTCTCTTGCGTCCGCTTTCCTCATCAACTATAAAAACATTGCTCTGTGTTGTTTTGAAGTTAAGCCAATCGGCGCCACGCGCCACACAAACCGCCATATCTAATAATGCCCATGTTTTTTTACTGCCGGCGTCACCGTAGAACACGTTCACACTGCCGGCTGAAATGAAATTATCGATAATCCAGGTGATCGGCGGACGGCATTGAAAAGCGTCCTGCATTGATAGTAAAACTGGTTGAGTCATTGCGCGTTATGCCTGGCGCAAAAGTCAATCGCTTCCCATTCCTGAGTAAATGCCGCGTGGATCAATCCATCGCCGCCCTGTACTTTGTAAAAGCCGTCCTCGTAAAAATAAGAAAACATTGTCATTCTCCTTATCCGATCATTGTTGGTTTCCAAATCCCGCGCCGTACTTTCGACCTGCGCTGCGCTTCCGCCTCACAATCTGGACAGCGGACTTTGCGGCACTTCCGTTTACATTTACAGCATGACCTAGTAAGCAGGCGTTCTGATCTACTTACTAGGTACGCGCTGTATTCGCTGGACGTCATACCCCGCATAGTGCAGCAACTTGTTCGATGGCGTGAAGTTCGTCATCAGCTTGTATGCGACCATTGTGGTAATCAAGCCCGTGGCTTGCGGTGTACTTGTAGACACCGAAAGCCAATTCCCACACTGTAATTACCCATCCGTTCTTTTCGATTGTCATTTCAGCTCCATGTATTCGCTGGGTGTGATTGCAATCATGCGGTTAATAGCAACGTGCGGACATCGGTCGCCAATTCTTTGACCTGCGCACTGGTCATGTTTTGACCACCGCTCGCTTTGGCAAGGCGTTTCAGGAAGTCCTGGCCAGCGCCGCCGTCTGGTCCGACAAATATCGTGTCAATGCGGTTTTTGAATTTCTTGGCTTCGAAGATTGCTTCACCTTCGCTGTCTGGTTCACCGTCGCTGATCACAATAAAGCGCATGTTGTTGATGTCGGCTTGCTTGGCAAACTTAAGCGCCTTGGCCAAATTGGTCATCTCGCCGAAGTCTGTCGGGATGCCTGCCGGGCAGAAGCGCACATCACTGCTGAAGCTCAGTAATGCGAGTTTGCCAGGCATATCTGCTTGCAGTTTCTTAAGTTCCTCGCACGCGACTTCATAACGTGATTTCCCGTTGCGGGAGTCATTGGCGTGCATACTGCCTGACGTATCGACCAGGATTACAGCATCAGCCGATAAAAACGATTCAGCAATTGACTTGCCTGTTTGTTGTGCTACTGCGGCAATTGAGCCGGGTACGATTTGAGAGTTCATAGTTTCACCTTTTCATGTTCTGAGTTGAGGATAAATAACAACTTTTCTTTGTAGAGCCACGAGGCAGAATACTGAGTAGCAATCTTTTCGGCTTCCGCCTTATCCTTTACCGAATACATGTAAAGCGGGGCAGGCGGTAACTCCGTGAGGGAATAAACGATTGTCATACCCAGTCCTCTATAAATTTCTTTGCACCAGTCGGCCATGACACAACGAGTGTCTGCCCGGCTGAATTGCGAATATCTTCCCATGCGAAAATCTTTGACACGTTGAACACCCCGACTGATTCAATGCCTTCGACCATCATCACGCCACAGCGCAACGGAGTGCGGTATCCATCAGATAAGCGGTCATATGAGCGATTCGCGCTTTCCTCTTTGCGTAGGCTTTGCTCAAAGGCGAGGCCGGCGTCATATCGATCGCGGTTCTTGCTCAACACATCAAAGGCGTGCTGAATTGCAAGAAATTGTTCATTGGCGTTCGGCTCACGACAAACGTCGGGATGCCACTGGCGCACCATGCGGCGATAACCTGACTTGATTTCATCGTCGGTCGCGCCGCGTTGCACAGACAATACTGAGTAAAAAGTTGGCTGTTCATCCGGACTGGCCGGCGCATCAAAATACGCGCGCAACACCGGCTCTGGAAAAATGGCATTCCAACCATCGTTTACCCAGCCATACGCGCTACGGTCATCAGAGCCTCGATCTTTGGTCGCGCCGATGTAACGTACTTCGATGATTTGTGATTTGATGATCGGCTTGGCGGCGACGATGCTCGGCACCAGCGGTAACTCGTTGAAGTAGATACTGCATAGGTTTTGGATCTTCGCGGCTTTGTTCGCGGCGATTCGCCAGGACTTTGTTTGCGGGTCGTATCGGCGTTCACCGGCCGGGATGGTTGCCTTGATGTCTGCGACCATGTCCGCATCGTACGGGAATGACAGCAGCAGGTCGTTACCTGATTGGATGATTTTGCATTGAGGCATGGTTACACCTTGCGGAGTTCTAGCGCGTCAATCTTCGCCTGCATTACTTCAATCTTGTATTCGAGTTTGCTGATTACTTTCACAAGCGCATCAACGTCGTCGGCCAGTCCTTCTTCCGCCCACGTAACACGCGGAGCCTGCGGGTCTGGATTGATGTCGTGATCTGCGTTGTACTGGGCGTGTATTCTGTTCGTTGTATGTGTCATTGTTACACCTTCCTCAGCGTGATACTCGGCTCGCCTTCTTTGCGTGCTTCCTTCAGGAATGGATGGTCATTGCACCAGGCGTCCATCTTGTCGGTGTTCCATGTGACGCGACCTTTGACATAAACCGCGTGAAAGAATTGACCTTTGACACTTGATCCTGCCGCTTTGACATCGGCTTTTATTTCGGCTTCGAGTTTCTTGATGTTGGCATCCACGTCTTGAGCCTTGCCGCGAAACTCAGCCTCAATGTCATCTTTGCGCTGATTGATCGCCGCGTATACATCGCGGGTCTGTCGGTCAATCTTTGCGCGGATCTCATTCTTGCGGGTGTTGTGGAATTGTTGCTGGCGGTTGCTGTAATCATCCAGTTCGCTTTTTATGGCGCGCTTTTCCTGCTCCACTTCGCCCATCCTGGAGATGATTTCGGCGCGCTGGCGGTCAAGTTCTGCTAGTGCATCTTTGTATTCCTGCGGGATGACCACCGACGCGATGCGCTCATTGATCTGCTTTGAAAATAGCGTGATTGAATTTCCATACTCGCTGTCGGCCTGTTCCGCTTCCTTCATTCCTTCGCTGACGATCTGCTCGATCTCTGCGGGGACTTTCACCTCGTCCAATAATTCGCGCTTGGATAATTCGAGTGCATCTTTCTGGCTGTAAAATTCCGCCAGTGTGTCAAGTTTCTGTTTGATAATTTCTTCGGTCATGGTTGTCTCCTTTTATTTGTTGCCCTGCCGCTGCTACCACCCGTTAGGTTAAGACCACAGGGTTATCAGTCACTACGGCAGGGACTTCTGAAAACGGGCGTCTCGGATGTAAAGCATGTGTTGGTTTTTTAGGATTTTGTCTACCAACCAACGTCCACAGACCACGAGACACGCTCCCGTATCATTCGATTGTTGCCCCGCCGCTCCGCATTTACGCTGGATTATTACGGCTGTTTCCCGTACTCACGGCGGGGACTTCTGAAACGGGTTGCGGGTTTCTACCGCATCACAGTTGGGCTTCTGCGAGAGGCCTGACTGGTCATTAACCAGCCCCGTATCATTCAACTTATCGCACGGTCACAGCGGAAAGTTTTTCGCGCACCGCGTCAACTTCTTCCTGCGTGCTGGGGATGCGTCCATCATTGGCCGCGAGAATTGCATCAGCAGGATACTGAGTCAATAAATCGTTCAGCGGTGACACATTCACAGGCTCGGGCGTGGCCTCGATCACGTTGCCTTCGGCAGTCAAAGCGACACCGTATGCTTCTGGCATCTTCATCAGCGTGGTCATGCCGGCGGTAATATCAGGAGCGACTACATCAGCGGCAAAGCCAACAGCACGCCACATGCACATATTTTCTGGATACTTCGCCCAGCCAGAATCAGGCTTAACAAGTCCAGCCCGGTCCGCGTCGGCCATCGTAAAGCGTGCCGTGTGGGTAAATCCAGTGTTGCGGATCATCGTGCATTCGTAGCCGGTAAACTTGCCGGCCGCATCAGCAAGGCGCGTAATCTGAATGTCGCGCATAGATTTGCTACTCAGTAGCAGTGCCATGGCTCCGCGCGGTGTTAGTGACGGTTTGCCCTGGATAATCTGCACAAATTCAAATGATGCAGTAATGGACAGTCCGATCTCATAGCCTTTCAGCATGATTGCATAGGCTTCTTCCGTGCGCATCACACCCATGAGGCGACTACGAGCGAGCACCGGCGCCATTCGGTCAAACATATCCAGCACGGACGGAGTGACAAAGCGCTCACTGGATAATTCAATTGCGGTAGTCTGTTGATCAACTACGGCAATTTCGGTTTCTTTAGTTAGTTCGAGTTTTTTAGCCATTGGCGGCTATCTCCTTTTCAAATAGTTCAAGTGTTTGGTGTTCTTCGAGGCCGAGCAGGTTCTTAATATTGCGCCGTAGAGCCACGCCGATCGGAGCGTTTATAGTTAGATCAGTTAGTCCGATCAGCGCGTGGCCGACGTTGTTATCTGACCAGGTCAAAATATCCTGGACACGTTCAATGCCAACGCCGGGCAGGCTTGCAAGAAATGTCGCCTTGGGCCCGAGAATGTTCGCCGGTCGTGGCGGTAATAAATTCAGCACATCAGTCCGGGATCTCTTTCCGATTCGCAAAATACAATTTTCGTAATCAGCCGCGCCACCTGCAAAAACGACAAAAACCCCCATTTCCTGAATACTGAGTACCGCACCCATAACGGACGAATACGCCCATCCTGTGACGCCGCGCTCAGTAACCACCTTGCCGTTTTTGTCCACCGTGAAAGGTTCAGTGATCACGAGATACGGCCACGAGGTAATCGGTTTACCGCTTAACTGTTGGTCGTAGCGTTCTTGCGCCATGCGGCCAAGCTGTACAAATAAACGATCATCTTTCAGGGAGCCTAGAAAATCTTCCGGGGTCTTGCGTTCTACGAGAATGGTATGGCCATCGTCAGTAACTGCTTGCACATCGCCAGTTTCGAGAAACGTAACCATGGTCGGCAGTCCGCCAAACTTGAGGCTTTTTACTGAATCGGGTTCGCGGCTATCGATGAGGATTGCTGTTATTTGTGGCATGTTTATCTCGTGGGTAAGTTGTGGGAGGCAGTCCGGCTTATTGAACCGCCTCCCGGTAAAAGGAGGATGCAGTCCCGTGAAAACCGCACCGTAGGAATTGGTATCCCTGCGCTGTGGTTTTCTTGGAGGCCGCGCTAAGGGGCTAAGATACTGAGTAGTAATTCCAGAGCCGATTGATCATCACGTTCGCAAGCAATAGCGGCCGCGGCTTCCAAGTTTAGGTGTTCCATTTCGGGAACATACGCCGCAATCATTTCGATCGGGATTTCCGTTACTGTAACGGTCAGCGTTTCGGTCATGACTATTTATTCAGTGATGCGTTGATCAGGTCCAGCACTTCAACCGATTCGGCCGTAAAATACTTGGCCACGGACGGATAACCAGCCAGCGCAACAGTCACGGCGATTTTGGCGGCTTCAACGTTGGACGCGGACTTGGCCGCATTGGTGACGATCACCTTTAGGAAGGCCATCGCGGTCTGCTTTTCGGTGTCGGATACGTCAATCAGCACGTTCACAGATTGCGCGGACTTTCCACCAGCGGCAAGATAAGCATCACGGCAAGCCGCTTCGGTATCGTACAAAGCGACAAACTTAAAGTGACGTTCAAAGCCTTTCGGGGTGGCGGTCTTTTTGTCCGCGCCTTTTTCAAAGTACGGCTTGCCATCAACTTTTTCAACGCGGGCATATTTGCCGTTGATCTCGCGAATATTGTCGATACCGAGTGCCTTGATGCTTTTCAGGGTAATGCCTGCCCAGTCGGCTGATTCAGCGATGTGATGATCTTCGCATGATTTGGTGTTGGTAATATCCTGTTCGGCAAGCGGCGCGATAAAGAGGTCAATTGCGGTAACGCGTTTGTGATCGGGATTGGTCGCGTCAAACGGGACCTTGCCAGTACCTTTTTGCAGATGGCACGCCCAGGCATTGATCTCCACCATGCCCCAGAGTTCGTACACGGGGGCGACTGGATTGGATGCGGATGCAAACGGGTCAAAATCTTCAACTACTGTTACGGGGGTTTGTGTTGCTACTACCATGATATTTTTCTCCTTGTTATTTATGAGTGACGGGATGTTGCTACTGAGTAGGTGATGGAGGATTATTCGCGTTGATTCACCTCCAAAATTTCGCCAGCGTAAATTACGAGCCGGCGCCAAAATTCGGTCTCATGGGCAATAACATCAGTTTTGTGCAGTGCAATGCTTTCGATGTCGGATGTGCCGCCGAGCGCCTGCCATGCGTTGTACATGTGATGAGCGCGCTGTTCTAAAATTTCACACATCAGATAAGCCTGGTTGATAAGGTCTGCGTCTTTGGTTTGCTCAACGAGGTCAAAGTATTTCGACCACGCGGCTTCTTTGTCTGTGCGTGCCTGTGCCAATTCGATGGGCATCATTTGTTGAAGTCCTGATAATCTTTTATGGATATCGGGATAAGCACTAAGATGATGAGGATGATTCCGAGTAAAGACATGGCTACGCTCGCTTTGGCTGAATGCCGTAGTAGCCGCGGATGATCGTGTCGGCATTACGCTTTGACTTGGGGTGTGCAATTCCGAGTTCCATCAGCGCGGATGTGATCCTGCGGTTATCAAACTGCGTTTCGTTCATGGTCTTCAGGTCGCGCAGGATGGTCTGGATTTCGTTGGTCGCCGTCCAAATTTGCTGATTGGCGGGGTCGATGTGGAAATTCTCAGTCAGTGCGCTGATCAGCACTTCGTCAGCCTTGAATTTCTCTGCGATCTGTGCGATGCTGATCTTGGTGCCACTCAGTAGCGCCTTCAAAACTTCCACGGAGCCGTAAACGATCACGGTTTCTTTGGTTTCTTCGTCTTCAACGGTCACACTTATATTCAACGGGGTCACGGTATTCTCCTTTACACTTTTGTGCTATTTCTTGCCAGATTTTTGGGATAAAACTGTCTGGATATTGCTTACGTGGCGGTTCAAAACATCATTCACGCCCGCTTCATCCGCAAATATCAAGTCGATCAGCACGGACTGGCGAATTTGCGTTTTTTCAGCAAGGCGCTTAATTTTGGATAAAGTTGATGCACGGATGAAAAAACCAGCCTTTACTTTGTTTTCTGTTTGTGCCATAGTTGTCCTTTCTGTGAGAGTGGGAGATTGCTTATCTTTTTATTATACGGCTACTTCGTAGATTATACGACTTATCCGTTGTTTGTCAAGAGTATCGTATCTTTTTCGTGAATATTCGTTATAATGAATTTATGAGCTTCAAGGAATTTTTGTTCGAAAAGTTTTTAGACTGGCAAAGAGAAGTAGGGCGTAAATCTCAAAAGGATTTTGCCGAATATCTTGGAGTTCCCCCTACGTCTTATTCGACTTGGATAAATACAAACTCAAAGCCTGGCGATGAGTACATTCCGATTCTTGCAAAAAAATTAGGAGATGAGGTTTACGATATTTTAGGCAGAGCGCGTCCTTTATCCCCCGTAAAGCAAAAGTTATTCAACTGGATCAACAACCTGTCAGAAACAGAAGCCGAAAAACGAATAAAAGAAATTGAATCCGCCCAACAAACTAACCCGGTGCTAAGCGGGAAACCTAAAAAAGCAAAATGAATGTACGTCAAAAGAAACGCTTAATTCATGCGTTGCAAAATATTTCCGAACATCAAGCGATTTACTTTCTACTTAAGATTTACTGTCAAGCCTGCTTTGGATTTATTCGTAACCGTCGCCATCACTGGTTAGGTAATCGCGCACCGCGTCTCGTGTTCCTCGCGTCGTATCTGTTCATCATCTGGGTCGTGGTGGCCACCGCGATATTGATCGCCGCTCAAAATATACAACTCGGTATCATTATGTTCGGACTGTTCGTCGTTCCGTTGTACGCAGTAACACGATACGCTAGTGGATTTTCAAAACGCGCGCATTGGGGGCGTGGATACTGAGTAAAAATTCCCCCATGCGACCAATTACTTAGCAACTTAAAAACCCAATCACCCGACACGTTACCTACTTAAAAGCGAAGAAGCAACACGCCGTTTGCCGTAATGGCAGAGCAGTTGCCTCTTAAGCAATTTGTTGACGGTTCGAGCCCGCCCGGGGTCACCAAAACAGCCTCCGTTTTTGGAGGCTGTTTTCTTATCTCGAAGTAAGGAATGGTTGGGATTCTGAATCAATTATCAGACAGGCGGGAAGCGGTTCTTTATCCACCAAAAATTAATTTGAAAATGTCGCTGAAGAATTTCTGGATCTTCTCCAATACTGTCTGAGTTTCTGGTTCTGTCTGCGGTATGGCAGTCGGAGTTGACGTCAGAGTGGCTGTCGGGATGGGGGTTAGGGTAGCGGTGATGGTTGGCGCAATTGTGAGCGTGGCGGTTGGCAAAAGCTCGCGATAAATTCCAGGCGCTGCCCAGAAAACGTGATTGCCTGGATCTGTATTCAATGGTGTTACATCTAAAATAAATTTGATCCTCTGACCCGTTAGGGTGCTGATATCAATATCGATTTGTGTGTATCTCTGATCGAAGAATTCTCCAACAGCCCAAAGATCCACTACGGCGTTTGAAGAATCCTGATAGCTGACTCGGAAGATGGCTGAGCAGGTTATAGAATTTGATTCACAGCTTGCGATGGCTCGGATGTGATCACCGTTCTGTACTAAAAATTCAGGATAGATGCCTTTTATGGATCCATTTAAATTATCTGGAACGATCATGATCGCCGGATTGTTAAGTGCGGTGCCATCTTCCAGAGTGGGGTTTGTGATCAGATTAATGAATTTCTGCGCTTCACTACCTGTCCCTGGACATGGTTGCTGGATATTGTTACTTAACCATTGCGCCGAACAAATTTCTGAGATGAAGTCATACGCGAGAGTTTCCAATTGGCGCGGGGCGAATGGGGTTACTGTGGTTGGTAATCCAGTTTGAGTGGACACTGGCGAAGGTATTGGGGTATTGGTTGGGGCTAATATCACATTCACTTGAACCCATATCTGACCAGCTCCTGATGAACCAAGCCTAAATTGCTTTCCAGTATTGTCTTCAAAGGCCCAGTTGCCTCTATATCTGCCGGGCGCTTCGGGGGCGGTCAGCTCAATGGATATATCAATCGTTTCAGAGGGAGCGACATTATTGGGAAGTGTTATGGAGCCCACTGTATCCATTCTGTCTCCGCCGATAAAGACGAATTTATACGAAGTTGTCCATGTGCATGTGCCGATGTTCTTGAATCGCCATGTCTTGGTGAATTTTTCAGTTGCGTTGACAGTGGTTCCATCGGGCACCGTTATATCTGAAACGAACCCAGCGCGGTTGCATCCGGGGATAAGCGTGGCAGTTGGAAGAGGTGTGAACGTGAATGTTGTGGTTTGAGTAAGCGTTTGCGTGAAGGAAGGCGTGAAGGTGTGCGTGAGACTCGGTGTGCGTGAGGGGGTTTTTGTAGCGCTCGGGCGCGGCGTATACGAAGCGGTGATGGTAGCCGTTGGTCGTGGTGTACGGCTTGGAATATTCGTTGTAGTAGGTAATGGTTTACGCGTGGATGTGGATGTAAATGTAAATGTGATTGTCGGCCTGAGAGTAGCTGTATTGGTCGGCGTATTGGTCTTGGTGGGACGCGGCGTAAAGGTAGGCGTGAATGTTTTCGTGGGACGCGGTGTACGCGTCGGAGTTAAAGTCGCGGTCGGCAACGGCGTGCGCGTGGATGTGACTGTAAATGTGACGCTAGGTGTAAATGTCGGAGTAAATGACGGTGTGATGGTTGGAGTGTAACTTGGCGTGAACGTGATTGTAGCCGTGGCCGTGTTGGTCGGCCTGAGTGTAGCTGTATTGGTCGGCGTATTGGTCTTGGTGGGACGCGGCGTAAAGGTAGGCGTGAATGTTTTCGTGGGACGCGG
>JAPLGS010000059.1 GCA_026390015.1 Chloroflexota bacterium
ATCTAACCACACTCTGCTAAAATATGCACGAGGGAAAGTCGCCGTCGGGAACAGCCTCGTGCTTATCCCATTTCTCTTGCCTCTGGCATGACATACCTTGTGCGACTTTCCCTTTTTGGTTTCGGCTTGTCCGAGTTAGGAATTGCAGCCGCCATTCTTGTTCAAGCTTTTGGAATGTAGTTTGTTTTCCATTTCCAAATGGATAAGACGATTTATACAGCAACCAACTTCTTATAATCCACAGGTCTAGAGCAAGCTGTGTTTTTTTGTATGAACCATCGTCAACAGCGGAGTCCATCTCTTGTTGACGATTTTTAATTTCTGGTTTGAAAAATGTTCATCCAAAGCCTTCAATCCAAAATCAGTATTTGGATGTCCCCAGCGGAAGAAAGCGTCGAAGACTTTAATGTCGACGCCGCGCGGTTCTTCGAGGTAGAGACTGCCATTTGGTTTGAGCACACGGATGATCTCGTCAATGGCTTTGCGCCAGTCCGGAATGTGATGCAGAACGCCAAAGATGATGACCACATCCTTGCTTTCATTTTCGAATTGACTTAAGTCCTCGGCGTCTTGGATCAAGAATTGAAATAGCGGATAATTCTTGCGCGCCAATTCCACTTGTTCGGTCATTACGTCCAGACCAACATAACTTTTGGGTTGAAGTTGATTCAATAAATATGCGCCATAACCTGAGCCGCAGCCGATCTCAAGCACATCCTTGTTTTGCAGATCCAGCCCCATTTGACGAAACATGGGCATTTCAAAAAATCTTTGTCCCAGCTTGCGGGGCAGCGATTGCATGGCGCGGAATTCAGGTGTTGAAAGTTTCATGGTTTCCTAAAAAACCTCCGAGTTCTTTAAGAACTCGGAGGTTTGATTTGAGCTTACGCTGTCTCGATCAATCCCATTGCTTGCAGCATTTCTTCGTTGCTAGAGAACTTGAATTCTTCAAGTCCGCGCTTTTTAGCTTCTTCAGCTTCGACAGCTTCAAGCCGCTTAATATCATCTTTCATGATGACGGGTTTACTCAAGCCTTTTATTTTTGCGGCAATCGTTTCAGGATCGGAGTTAACGGGCTGACGTGTCTGTAAATATTGGGTGACTGCTTTTGACGCGTTCGTTCCATCTTTGCGCGCATAACCGACCAGGCCTTCGCTGGCTTTGCGTGACCAGCCGCCGACAAATATTCCTTCGATTGTGGATTCATAAGAGACACCTTCCACGGGGAATTTCGGTTCTTTATTTTTAATGAACTCATTCCATTGAGTCGGCAGGCCGAATGATTCGTCCACTTTGTCACCGATGGCGAAGATGACCGTGTCCACATCAAGCTGACGTTTGGTACCGGTTCCCTTTGCGCTGATCTTTCCATCTCTTTCAGTGAGGATGTTATCCTCCACTTCCAATTGGGTCAGAGCGCCGTTCTCACCGAACATCGCAGTGGGGGAGGCGAGGAAATCAAAATGGAATTTCGCGCTGCTGGTTTTGGGGTCTGCCTTCGCGAGAGAATCTAAAATCTTTTGCCGTCCAGTTTCCAGGTTCTGATTGACCGTTTGCAGCGTCGGTTGAACGCGCGCCATTTCCTTGTCGAATTCATCCAAGTTTAGATAAGCGATTAGATGCTTCATTTCTTCCTTGGTGAAATTAACTTCGTTCGGGCCGCGCCGCACAACCGCGATGACCTCATCCACTTTTTGAACGTTGATGAGATGGCGCGCAATATCCACCATCACATTGCCGGCGCCGATGATGGCACATCGTTTTCCAAAGCGGAAATTTTTCTGGCTGAAGGGCGGAAGATTATTGTAAGCGTACACAACTTCCTTCGCGTGATATACGCCTTCGAGATTTTCGCCAGGCAAGCCGAGCCACTTGGTTCCCTGTGCGCCCGCGCTGACGAGGATCGCATCAAAGCCAAGCTCGCGCAATTCATTGAGCGTGATATCGCCATTGTCTCCGATAATGATATTGCCGAAATATTCAAGATTGGGGTTATCCAGCGCACCGCGAAATTGTTTACGCAACCCTTCTTTCATCATATGCTTTTCAGGATAAATGCCGTACTCAGCCAAACCGCCGGGTTTGATATCTCGATTAAAGAGCGCAACACGCACGCCTTGGTTGGCTAATTCGCGAGCGCCAAACAAACCCGCCGGGCCGGCTCCAATTACTGCAACACAATATTTTGTTTCACTCACTTCTACCTCCATCAAATAAGACAAAAACAGTATAAGTATATTTGTAAATTATATAATCAACAAGTCATTAAACTAAATTCTTAACATGCTTTTATAATGATACTAACATTCTACAAGTCGAAAAGAAATTGCAAAAGTTACCCAAAGCCATATTAGAATTTAGTGAGAAATTCTTGAAAATCAAAATAGTTATCGGTTGTATCTGTGTTAATATTGACACGAGTCATCATTGGCCGTGTTTGTTTCAACAGGAGTCCTCTTGAATACTGAACCCAAACAAGAACCCAGCGTCCGTATGCGAAATGTACTTAAGAGCCAGTCACCAATTAATCGTCTGCCCAGGAAGAGGAATGATTCAGTGCCTTTTTTTTCGAATCAGGATGAAGGTTGGATAGGGATGCCCGCAGAAGAGGATGCGTCTCATCCCGCTTGGCGTGCGCCCGAGCTTGTTCCTATTACAAAAAAACGTAAGTTTAACTTTTGGCCTCCCTTCTGGACGATTGCCAGCGTACTTTCTCTTATCATCAATTTGGTTCTGGCCGTTCTTCTTTTTTCAATCTGGACGAATCTCCCAAAGTTGGATATTAATGGAGCCACAACGCTTGTTACAGATATGGGTACAGGAGTACTGGGAGGTTTATATACAAATTTTGAAAAAATGGATCGTGCGCATATTACAAGGAGCATTCCTGTTCAAACCACGATCCCGGTAAAATTTGACCTCCTGCTTAACCAGCAAACGAATGTGATCCTGAGTCAGGATGTGACGATAAATAACGCTTATGTCACTGTGAATACCGGCGGATTGAATATATCAAGAGCGTTAACAACCATCGTGCTGCCGCAGGGAACGAATCTTCCTATCGTGCTTAACTTGACCATTCCTGTGGATACCACCGTTCCAGTCTCATTGAATGTGGAAGTGGATATTCCTTTGAATGAAACGCAGCTGCATGATCCGTTCGTTGGGTTGCGTAAAGTAGTGGAGCCGTTCTATTGTATGATCAATCCAACCGCACTTAATTTGGATGGACAACAATTTTGTAAATAATTTATCTGTTCACTAAAATAAAATTCCTGTTCGTATGAGCACACTGGAGATAAATGGCAAACAAGATCACACAAATCACCCTTAAGAATGGCATGAAGGTTATGCTAAAAGAGATACATACCGCTCCCATCATTTCATCATGGGTCTGGTATCGCGTCGGTTCGAAAGATGAACCAACCGGCAAGACAGGTATCTCGCATTGGACAGAACACATGCAATTCAAGGGGACGAAGAAATTTCCCGCGAATATTCTGGATAAAGCCATCTCGCGCGAAGGCGGCCGTTGGAATGCATCCACCTCGCACGATTCGACCCGTTATTTTGAAACCATGCCGGCTGACAAGATCGACCTTGCCCTGCGTCTTGAATCGGATCGCATGAAGAACAGCAATTACAATGCAAAAGAAGTCGCTTCAGAACGCACCGTCATTATCTCTGAGCGTGAAGGGCATGAGAACGAGCCCATGTTCAGGTTGACCGAAGCTGTTCAAAATACCGCGTTCCATGTGCATCCGTATCATCACGAGATCATCGGCGATATGGCAGATCTGCATACCATATCGCGTGATGATCTTTACGAACATTATCGCACTTATTATGTCCCGAACAATGCAGTGCTTTGTATGGCAGGTGATTTTGAAACCAAGTCAATGGTGAAGCGTATCAAGGAGTTGTTTGAGTCTATTCCAAAAGGCGCAACTCCGCCACGGCTTGCCCGCCCCGAACCTGAACAAAAAGGAGAAGTTCGGCTTTCTGTCGAAGGTCCCGGTGAAACTACTTTTATTCAGATCGCATATCGATTTCCAAATGCTACACATCCCGATTATTTTCCGCTTCAAGTATTGGATAGTCTGCTTGGCGGCGCCAGCGGTCTTTCCTATAAGACCTCACGGCTGTATCGTGCTCTGGTTGATAAGGAATATGCAGTGGATGTATCCGGCTGGTCGGAAGCCACGATCGATCCATTTCTTTATCGGATCATGATCACCAATCATCCGAAACGCAAACCCGAAGAAGCGTTGGCGGCGCTCGACTCGGAGATACAAAATATTCAAAACGTTTTGGTATCCAACGATGAGATCAAACGCGCGGTCAAACAGGCGCGGGCGGTCTTTGCCTATGGAAGCGAGAATATCACCAACCAGGCATTCTGGATGGGCTACGTGGAAATGTTTTCATCCTATGAATGGTTTACAACGTATTTGGACAAACTGGCAAAAGTCACACCACAGGATGTTCAACGCGTGGCGCAAAAATATTTTCAACCAAAAAGCCGCGTGATCGGCACATACATTCCGATGGGCGTGGAGGCATAATGGCAAAACGTATCACGAAATCTGCAAAACAATCCCTGCCTGGCCCGGATGATATTTACCGCGTGACGCTATCCAACGGCATCACCGTGCTTGCTCGCTCAAGCTTTGACAGCCCATCCATTAGTATGGGCGGATATTTACCCGCCGGCGCGATCTTTGAAAGTGATGCGAAACTTGGACTTGCAGATTTTGTATCATCTTCACTCATGCGCGGCACGCAAGCGCGCACCTTTGATGCGATCTATAACGAACTAGAATCTGTCGGCGCGAGTATGGGATTTGATTCTGGCGTTCATAACACAAGCTTTGGAGGCCGCACGCTTGTGGAAGATTTGCCGCTTTTGCTCAACCTGCTTTCTGAGTCATTGCAAACGCCGACCTTCCCAGCGAATGAAGTTGAAAAACTGCGCGCGCAATTGCTCACCGGTCTTGCCATCCGCTCACAAGATACATCAGATGTGGCGGCCATGGCTTTTGACCGCATGTTGTTCACTGATCACCCATACGGCAGACCGAGCGACGGCTTTGTGGAAACGATCCAATCCATAACGCAAAAAGATATGCAGGAATTTCATCGAGCCCACTTCGGACCGAGGGGCATGGTCATTGCAATCGTGGGAGCGATCGAGCCTGAAAAAGCTGTCGAAGAGGTGGAGCGAGTCCTCGGAGGCTGGCAGGTTCCAGATCAGGTAAGTGCGCTTGATTTACCTGCGCATAAGCCTGTTAAAAAAACGATCAAACATCACCACGCTCTCGCGGGTAAGTCACAATCAGATCTGGTGATCGGTATGATCGGCCCTCGTCGAAAAGATCCTGAATATTTATCCGCATCTTTGGGAAATTCGGTCTTGGGACAGTTTGGAATGATGGGACGTATCGGCGATGTGGTGCGTGAGAAATCCGGGCTCGCATATTATGCATCCTCCAGTTTGAACGCTGGTACAGGTCCCGGTACTTGGGAAGTGAGCGCGGGCGTGAACCCAAAGAATTTGAAGAAGGCGATCGGCTTGATCGAAAATGAATTGCGCCGTTTTATTAAAGGCGGTGTGACCAAAGTAGAACTCGCTGATAGTCAGGCGAATTATATTGGGCGTTTGCCGCTTTCGCTTGAATCAAATAGCGGTGTGGCAAGCGCGATCATGAATATTGAACGGTATGATCTTGGGCTGGATTATTATCAGCGTTATGAGGGACTCGTGAAAAACGTGATGCGCGCTGAAGTGCTGGAGACTGCGCGCAAATATATCAACCCAGATCGTCTGGTGATATCAACAGCAGGACCATAATTTTTTATGAATCTTTCCACTGGCGTTGACCTTGTTGAGATTGTGCGCATCCGTGAAGCCATTGATTGTCATGGGGAAAGATTCGTTACGCGAATTTTTACTAAAGCGGAACAACAAGAATGTAGAGGAAGAGTCGAGTCTCTCGCGGCGAGATTCGCGGCAAAAGAGGCAACAGCAAAAGCGCTGGGCTGTGGCATAGGTGACGTAAGCTGGTTGGACATTGAAGTGATCGGTGACGAGAATCACGCGCCGCATATATTTTTACATGGGGCAGGCGAACAGGTAGCTAGAAAATTGGGATTGTCAAATTGGTCTGTCAGTTTGAGCCACACCCAGAATCAGGCGATCGCGTTTGTTGTGGCGATAGGATCGTAGAGAAAAAACACCAGCAAGTTTTACGGATTATCCAGATTTTATTTTGTAGTAAATGTAGAACATCCCGCGAGTACGAGTCGCGGGATGTTTTGTTAAGGACGGTTGAGATA
The DNA here is from genome assembly GCA_026390015.1 of Chloroflexota bacterium. GTDB lineage: Bacteria > Chloroflexota > Anaerolineae > Anaerolineales > Villigracilaceae > Villigracilis. The sequence continues at coordinate 6,337 of JAPLGS010000059.1, forward strand.
CAGGAATGGATGCTGTAGCTCAATTTTATTTCTGGTCCTCAACGCCGATCCAAAGATGTCCGGGCATAACAGGTTGATAAGGACGGATGGTAAGTTTTCCCAACTCAAATTGTTTCTGACCGCCATCCAACATGCTTGGGTGGACAAGGCATATATCCGGTATGCGCCCAAATTTCTTATTGTAATAATCCATCGCTTTTTGGATCTTTACACTTAAAGTAGTTTTAGGGTCGTTGTCAAACCATAACATTCCAGTGTGCATGATGTTTTCCTTTCCTTAATCAATTGGTGGAACCCAAAAATTCAGCCAGTTGGTTCCTTCTCGCATGGTGAATTGTGAACCCGCGGTCAGATCATTGAGAGCGTTATTGGAATTGCCTGCCAATAGGTTTGAGTCGTTTGAGTCTTGAGTACAGCCAAATAAACGCGTGCGGAAGAATTCAAGCCAAGGCTCCATTTTTTTTGCGCGGCTGGCGTTGATCGTAACGATAGGCCATACGCGGCGGCTGGGGCCGCGCAGTAAAAGCCAGCGCAGGCTTTGTTCAGCCTGTTGATCCAGCTTTGTCATGGCTTCCAGATCATCCATCAAAAGCAACACAGATTGTTGATCGCCTTTGTTGTTATGCGCCCAGTTGACGAGCGAGTACAATAGGTCTTGCGCTGTTGGGTTCTGGGTATCATAGATTCCCGCATTATTCTGATTGCCGTGAAAACCATCCCATTCTTTTGGATGCTGCGTGATGACGCTGTATTGAACTTCGGACGGCGAATGCAGAAATTCTGTGGCCCGCGCAAGCATTTGCAGGAGTGCGGTTTTTCCACTGGCTTGATCTCCGCTGATAAGAATGGGGCCGGGGATTGGGTCGTATAAATTCAACAAGACAGGCAAGCCGTCGTCTGCGAGACCGAGGAAGATCGATTCACGGGGCAGAGGAGTTGCGTTAGCGATAACGGATCTTAATGTTGGCAGACCAGGCGCGGGCGGAGTGTGATGCGCTTGCTCTTCTTCAGCAAGTTCTGTTAATGCTTCGATCATCAATGAGAAGTGGTTGGTTTTATCCATATTAGAACACCTGTTCTAATATTACAACCAAAAGTTTTGATTGTCAAGGTGTAAGTTTTTATTCATTTGTTTAATAATGATGACGCAATTATCTTGACGTTGGGCGTTGTTTTGGTATAATCCGCCTGCTTAATCACTTGCCGACGTAGCTCAATTGGCAGAGCACCCGCCTTGTAAGCGGGAGGTTACGAGTTCAATTCTCGTCGTCGGCTCTGCGGTTGTTGACTGAAAAAATGATCAGTTGGTGATCAGCAAAAATAATTACCCCGGGCGGTTACCCAAGTGGCCAAAGGGGACTGACTGTAAATCAGTTGTCAGAAGACTTCGGAGGTTCGAATCCTTCACCGCCCACTACCGGAAGATTTTCGGTCAGCACGTTAAGCCCTCATAGCTCAGTTGGCAGAGCACGCCCTTGGTAAGGGCGAGGTCACGAGTTCGAGTCTCGTTGAGGGCTCAGTTGCTGAAAAGCATTCTTGTCTAATATATAAAAAGGAGTTTTAAAATGGCGAAGGTAAAATTTGACCGCAGCAAACCACATCTAAACGTGGGCACCATGGGGCACATTGATCATGGCAAGACAACGTTGACAGCGGCGATCACCAAAGTAG
>JAPLGS010000046.1 GCA_026390015.1 Chloroflexota bacterium
GGAGTTGATGTTGATTTTGGCATTGCAGTTGGACTTGGTTGAACATTGTCTTGAGTCGAAGTGGCAATTACTTGCGTCTGAGTATTTTCTGGTGTCGTTTGTGGAGATGAAGAGGAATTTTTTAATGAAGATAAGAATGCTATTCCAAAAGCCAGAACAATAAGGCCTCCAAACCAATAAGCAAATTGACCCCCTGCTTTTGGCTTTGCAACTACGGGCTTATCTTCTTTCTTCTCAGTTTCCCGTCTGGCTTTTTCACTGGCTTCACGAGCCTGTTTTTCGCGTAATTCTTTTCGTTCTCGTTCAGCACGTTCAGCGGCTTCATACTCTTTCCTATCGCGATCTGCTTTCTCAACAAATACTTTTCCTGCCAACGCTCCTTGAAAAGCACAGACCAATTCATCCATATCTTGATAGCGGTTCTCCGGCTGTTTCGCCAACACCTTCAACAATATTTTTTCCACATCATCAGGCAAATTCGGAGCAAACTTTGTCGGGCGCGGCAGGGCTTCAGTGGCATGTTTGATCAGTACCGCCAAGGGAGTATCCGCGATGAACGGCTTTCTTCCCGTTACCATTTCATAAAATACTACCCCCAACGAATAAATATCCACGCGGTGATCAACAAATTTGGCGGTCGCCTGCTCGGGTGCCATGTATTCGGGTGTACCTACCGCAGCACTTGTACCTGTCAAGTCCAAAGTCTCTTCCAGGTCAAGCACCTTTGCGATCCCGAAATCGGTCAGCATAGGCTGTCCGCGCTGGGTGAGCAAAATGTTTGCAGGTTTAACATCCCGATGGATCATGTTCTGGCTGTGGGCATAATCCAAGGCTTCCGCGATTGGCAATAGTAGTTGAACCGCTTCCTGCCACGGCATTGGCTTTCCCATTTTTTGTTTCAACGTTCCGCCGGGCAGGTACGGCATCACCAAGTACGGCTTGCCATCAAACTCGCCATAATCCGATACCGGTACAATATTCGGATGCGTTAATTTCCCCAAAGATTTTGCTTCTCTCTCAAACCGTTTAAGCGCCCTGGGCATGGTCTCGATCGTCAACCGTTCCATGCGAATGACCTTCACCGCCACATCCCGCTCAAGGCGCGTGTCGTACGCCTTGTACACAGTGGCCATCCCGCCCTCGCCCAGCTGTTCGAGGATGTGATATCGTCCCAATGATCTTCCAGAAATGTCTGCCATATTAATTTCCTTGTTAACTACAAAATTGAATACGAAGAGAGAAGACTATTCAAATGACGGATTTATGTATACGGAAAAGATAAACAAGTTTACCAATCTTGGTTGGATTTCATTTATATCCAGGTATCACTCAGTTGCAAAAAATAGAAGGCGGCATTATGGTGTGCGCGCACATCGAAAGCCGTAGTAATAACTCGTATATGAAGGGGCGAGCCCATTACGAAATGTCGAACGAACGATGCTGTCCCCATAAAACCAGGCACCACCTCGCAGCACGCGAGAATCCCCTGTACTCGGCCCGAGAGGATTTGACGAAGGTGATGTTTGATAATAAGTTTCGCTGTACCAATCGCTTACCCACTCCCAAACATTGCCTGCCATATCCAGAACTCCATATGGACTTGCACCATCCGGGTAATTACCAACAACTGTAGTATCGCCAACGTATAAATTAAGCAGTTTCGAATTGGGCGTATTATTGCCCCATGGATAAATTCTTTCATCCGTACCACGCGCGGCTTTCTCCCATTCTGCCTCTGTAGGGAGTCTTCTGCCCGCCCAGGAGCAATAAGTATTTGCCATGTTCCAATCAACAAAAATCACTGGAAAATTATAATAGTCTGGATTACCGTAGTAGCTTGTACCGGTTTCTACGTGTGCACTGTATTGTCCTTAAAAAAGGGAGCTAGTTGGGAACCTAGAGGACCTTAGTGTTTTTGGAAA
>JAPLGS010000044.1 GCA_026390015.1 Chloroflexota bacterium
ACATGCAAATCCTAAATCGACTGTAGAAATGCAGCGCGCGCTGATGTCCTATCGTGCCGCCTGGCCTGACCTGATGGAGCATTCCGCTGTTTTATTCATGCACTTCCTTTATCAAAGCTTTCCTTACGCAAAGACGCCACCCACTTCCGCAAAAGAAACACCATCTTTGCCACTGCTGGATCTGGCAGTCGAAGGCGCAAAGTTTATTGACGAGATGCCGCCCTTATCTCCCTCCAAGGTCAAAAAGGGTTCAGCAGCCCCAAAGATAGATTATATCGAACAGCAAAAACTACGAAATCGAATTGGGAATCGAGGTGAGGCTATTGTCTTGAGCATGGAAGAGAAGCGGCTCAAGGATGAAGGCAGACCAGACTTGTCAAAAAAAATCCAACATGTATCAGATAAGAGCGATAGGGACGGGTACGATATTCTTTCTTTTGAAAAAGACGGTAGTCCCCGTCATATCGAAGTAAAAGCGACAAGTGCAGGCAACCTTGATCGAGGTTTTTATATCAGCGTAAACGAACTGGAGAAGGCAAAGGCTCTGGAAAACTATTTCATATATTTTGTTTTCTCGACAATGAGCAAGAAACCCAAAGTTCTGCCAATCAGAGAACCTGATTTAAAATGCGCTAATTACAACATGGAACCTGTGTCCTATCACGTCACAATAAATTCTCAAACAGGAATGAGTGATGAGTAAAATCAAACTTGGAAGCATAAAAGACCGCCGCGAGCGAAAACTTTCCACTGTGGATATTGTCCATTACGGGAATGTGTTTGTGCTCCTGCGCGAGACCACCCGCTCGCTTCGCGTGGGGGCAAAGAAGCAAGGATTGTGTCCATGACAAAATTATTCATCAGCTATGCTCATGCAGATGAAAAAATTGTCCAAATTCAAGCCCGGGACTTACAAGACTTGGGCTTCGATGTCTGGATAGATACTCGCGGCATAAAGGGCGGCTCGTTATGGGGTTCTGAAATCGTAGAAGCAATTACCCACTGTAACTTCTTCCTGCTTTTTGTTTCATCCGGATCAATGGCATCGGATAACGTTCGAAGAGAGGTTCAACTTGCTTATGAAAAGAAGAGGTCAATTATCCCGATACGATTGGAGAAAGTCGATATCGTAGCTCAGTTGAGCTTTCCACTCGCTGGTATTCAATGGATAGAATATTCCGATTCTGACTGGAAATCTCATTTATTAGTTGCATTGGGGACGGGTCCACGAGAAATTACCAAAGCGGAAGAGAACGAAGCAATTAATATAAATAATGTTGTCAACGAATCGCCTATAATTATCTCTAAAATAGAACATTTGTACTATAATAATCGCCTTTCAAAAGATCAAAAAGAATCACTTGCCGATATCTTTAAAGAGGCGGTCAATCACCCGATGAAAGAGGAAAAAATGACACCACAAGAAATGGATACAGCACAGGTTGCAGAACTTTATAAAAACTCATCCTACACCGTGGCACATTATTTAACATCTCTAACAGAGCAGCAGCCAGCTTTGCTCAACCATTTACCTGGAGACCCAAAAATCGAGTATGCAATACAAATACTAGCCAAAATTCAGCAGCAGATATTTCTTGTGGCGACCGTGGCAGAAATACATTCTCCAGGGGTTTATGAAATATACCAATTCGAAAGCAGGATGATCTTAACTTCAATTAAAAATTTAAGGTCTCTACTTAAAGACCTAGATAAATATGGAAGTACACCAGAAGATATACCCAGCAATGTCCAAATGAATATAGATGAGGAGTTTGATAACCTAATATTTGGAACTGGAAGAATTTTATTGTTCATGCAAGAGTTGGCACAACCAAACAGAAAATCCTTCTTGCAATAAGATATTTTATGCCCCCAGGCTTACAAGGCTCCGACTTAGGCAATAATTTAGAATCACAAAAAAGGAAGCTGGAACATTATCTAGATCTAATAGAACAAAAGTTCAAAAAAGGACTGGAGTACCAAATCGATAATAAAACATTAAAGGGAATTATTGATATAACACTTGAGATTACCGATAAAATCAAATCACTAAAAAGTGAAACAAGTGAATTGCAAAGAGAAAATTTTAATTTACGAACCAAATGTTCTGCTGCGTTAAGTTTATTTGAACAGCCTGCTTTTAGGGAAATTTATATAGAGAAACTAAACACCATCCGCCCTGTTCTAAAAGCTCTTATTTCTTTATGCTAATTCTTGCTCTTAAGTATGTTTTTTATGGAGGCTTAAACATGTCCGAAATCAAATACGAAATCATCAAAAAGGTCGGCGTGCTTTCCACGTCCGCGAGTGGCTGGGCTAAGGAAGTCAACTTGATCAGCTGGAATGATCGCGACCCAAAATACGATATCCGCGAA
>JAPLGS010000102.1 GCA_026390015.1 Chloroflexota bacterium
ACCTTCGCTTTGGGCAGATCTTCGATCCGTTTATATTCGGTATCCGGCTTATACTCGCCCGGACCAAGTCTTTTTACTGGCTTTTTGGCTGGAGTTGGCGTTTTCATCCCGCCAGTTTACTCCAAAACACCAGTTTTGGACTCGTCTTCTTCGATAGGCTTGCTACAGTATCCAGATTTCTCCAATTTATATTAGAAAAGCAAACAGGTGAAGATTTGCCTCACCTGTTTGCTTTTCAGTAAGCTCTCAACAATATTCTACGGGCGCGGGCCTGGTAGCCCACCACCGCCACCACCGCCGGGAAGGCCGCCGCCAGCACCAGGGCTCGGACGTGAGCCTAATGAGGTTTGAAATTGGCCGACATTTCCTCGTGCCTGGGGCATCTGTCCGCGGGCGAATTGGTTGGTGATCTCATCAAATTTGCCGGAGAACTGTGTCAGGTCAGGCCCAACGCCGCCTGCTCCTCCAAAGTTTGCGAAGCCTGCCTGGGCGTTCTTTCCAAGCTGGGCAAGGCCGGTCAATTCATCGAGGCTGAGTTTATTATCGCCCATGGCTGTGTTCGCAAAATCCAGAAAGTCAAATGCTGACTGTAGCGAGGTGAGTTTGTCAGTAGGAAAGTTATTCGGCTGGATCTGTGAGAGTTGATCCACGCGGCCCTGCTGTTCTGTCTGCAAAACCGAAAGCATATCCTGCGCCTGAGTCTGCAATTCCTGCGCATTGGTTTGGGCCTGTTGCGCGGCAGACTCAAGCTGGGCGATCGATTCTTCAGCCACGGCTAAACCCTGTTCAAGAGTGCTGTTGATCTCCTGCAGGGATGAGTCAATGGATGTGAGTGTGTCATTCAGTTGAGTAAGCTCTGTTTCGATCGCGTTCATTTCAGTGATCATATCCGTTGCGAGATCGGCGTATAAAGTGTAATACTCGGCCATCACATCATCGGCATATTGCACATAGTAATCAGCATAGTAATAGTAATCGTAGACGTAGGCGACTTCGTCTGTTGTGACCGCGCCGTCAGTGGTGGTGTATGTGACCGCAGTTGTAGCCTGCTCGGTTGCGGCAACTGCCTCCGTGACAGCCTGATCGATCAACGCGGCCAGTTCCTCTTCGGTGAGGTTGACATAATCCACTGTGGGGCCTGGTGTGGGCGTGGCGGGCATGGCGGTTAACGCAGTGGAGTTCACTGTCGCTTGTGCAAGCGCCTGTGCCTGTTGAGTACCGGCAACAGCAGTGCCGACTATGTCAGGCGCGGCAGTGGGCGCGGCGGGCGTTCCACAGGCAGTGGTCATACTCGCCAAAAGAAAAGCACTCAAAATGGTTCGAAGCATAGTTTTCATTTTGTTCCTCCAATTGGGTTTTTGATTTCGTCTATATGTCTACTTGTCTTTCATCATCATACATCACGCCCCTCTGTAATTAACCTTACATTTTTGTTTGGACGTAATGGTGTGTCTTGATATGGAGACAAAGCGGCTTGCCAGGCCGTGGAAGTGGAAGATCATTTAATTCAAATGGAATGAGGATGGAAAACGCGAAAGTGTATGGCTCGCTTGCGGTTTGATAACGATCGGAAGGGCCAGGAATAAGTCTTTCTTTATGACAATCGTGTGGCGCCCTGCTGACTCACAACTGCTTCACAAAATGAACAAGCCGTTCCACTTCGGTATATCCCATATTTATGTGCGCACGGATGCTGGGCTCGTTATCCAGCCAGGTGTCCGAAGCCACTTCAGTACAGCCTTTCTCGCGTATCCAATTTTCGGCGGCTTGTGTCATCATGCCTGCTATTCTTTTTCCACGATACTCGTTCTGTACGAACCACCCTTCAAGATAACCAACGGGACTGGTCTCGCAGCCTTCCCCGTAATCTCTGATCTTCGCCTCAGTCAAGCCGATTGGCCTGCCTTCGTCACACGCGAAGATAACAAAATCATTATCGCTGGCAAGGATGTCATCCATATCAAAGGTCATATATTCATCGGGTGCTTCGGGCCAGATGCCTTTTCGCATGCGCAGCCATTCAGATTTGTCTTCCTGTGTAATACGGCGAAGTGTGATTTCCATAATTCTCCCAAAAGTCACTCGCCGAACACAAACAGATCACTAAGAGACTCGCGATTAATGTTGTGACGGATTGCGTTCGCAAAGACATGCCCGACGGAAAGCACCGTCAGTTTAGGATGTGTTTTTTCAGGCAGTATCTGGACTGTATCAGTGGTGATGATCTCTGTAATTTCAGGGACAACCGCCAGCCGTTCGAGACCGTTGCGGCTAAACACGCCGTGTGTGCAGAGAACTTTTATATCCTCCACGCCTTCTTCAATAAGCATACGACTTAATTCCAAAATCGATCCGCCGGTGGCGATCTCATCGTCATAGATCAGTGCGCGCTTGTGTCCCTTAACTTGACTGCCCACCACGCCGCTAATAATAACTTCGGTATCTGAGATGCGCTCTTTATTCCCGGCTGCAACAGGCAAACCCAGAGTCTTCGCAAAACGCGCCGCAGACTTGGCCTGACCCATATCCGGCGCGACAATAATGGCTCCGCTCAAATCCAGATTTGAAAGATAATCCTTGAAAACCATGCGACTGCTTAGCGGATCAGTAGGAACTCCAAAAAAGCCATGGACCTGCGGCGAGTGAAACATCATACTCATCACATGCGTGGCACCGGCTGTCTTCAACAGATCCGCAACCAGGCGGGCGGTGATGGAAATACGCGGCGCATCCTTTTTATCGGAACGGCCAAAGGAATAATATGGAATGATCGCGTGTATCTCTGATGCAGCCGCGCCGCGTGCGATGTCGATCATCATCAACAATTCCATCAAATGATCGTTGACCGGTTGCGAGAGCGATTGCACGATATACACACGGCGGTAACGCACGCTGGCCCCCAGTTGAATGTATAAATTGTCATTGCTAAAACGCGTAATATGAGTCGTTTCCAACGGCACGCCCAAATGGGTTGCGATCTTGGTTGCAAGCGGTACATTGGAACTCCCGCTGAAAAAACGAACTTTCCCCGCCGGGATCGGTGTTTGTGTCATTTGGCCTCAATTTTCTGAAATAAGTGAAATGCGCCGTAAAGGATAAATACTCAAGATGTTACTTTGATATAAAAAACGTGTCAGAGATGCTGTGGAGAAAAGAACGCACCCTCAATCAGATGCCACGGATACCCGCGGGCATTCCGGATTGATTATAAGACACGGATAAATTGTAATCGAAAATAAAAATGTGTCAGGGTTGCCTGACTTGAATGGAATAAACCTGAAGGTCTCCGTATTCAAATACGAGTTCAGCCTCAGATGGATCCAGTTTGGAAAGTAAGTCATACGACTCGATCAATTTTTCCGTAGTATTGAAATTCCCTTTCACGCGAAGAACCACCAGCGCATTTTGAAATTCCAGTGGATGTTTTCTCTGATAAAAAACATCATAGGCGACACCGAGGATTTTCAAATGATATGCAGTGAGCATATCCACCGGACCTGTCGCCAAAATGATGTCACCCGTCTTCAGGTGGCTGGCGATATATTCTGCCGCAACCTGCTCCGGTTGAACGGTCTGATCCGCGATGGCTGACGGGTTTTGAGTGTTCACAGCCGAGCTTACTAAAATTGCGATCGTAAATAAAAGGGCGGCTATGGGGAATAATTTGTTGAAGAATGTTTCCTTTGCCATTTTTATGAACAACATCTCAACCACCCATACTAACCCGGCCACGGAAAAGAACACGCAGAACAATTCGAGGTACATCCAAATCCTTGGCAGGGGGGCAATCCTTTGAAGAACAAGAAGGATCGCGACCGCAAGGAACAGAAATAATTGCAGAGGTAATTTCTGTTTCGATGCCTTGCGATAAAAAAACAGCGATATAAGAAACCCGCCTGAAAGCAGATATTGGATTGACAGAGGCAGATCTTTTTTCCAATCTTCTTGAATTTTTATAATTCTGGGATTAAGACTCTCGATAAAAGAGGACCAGTCACGGGATTTTACAATATCGTTGTTGATGATCGAATTCAACCCCGTTCCAAAAATGATCACTGGAGAATACAAAATGAGGGTCAACAAGCCGGATACCAGGCAAGCGCCTAGAAATATCGCGAGTTTGGACATTCTATCGCGCCAGGGTTCATTAATGATCAGGTAAGTAACTGCCACCCAAAGTGAAATACCCGCCATGGGGTAGAGAAAAATGGGAATGCTGTAAAATCCAAGAGCTCCCGTTATAGCATAGGCAAGCAGGGCCGTAAGATTCTGTTTTTTTATCAGAAGCCCCGCAATATTGGCCAGTACAAATGAGAACAGAATGACCAGCATATAACCGCGCCCATTGGCAGTGGAGTGAACAAAGGAAGGATAGACCGCAAGCACAGCTGAAACTGCGAGGGCCTGACTGCGGGAGAAGAACCTTCTGGCGGTAAAATATGCCGCGGGAATGATCAATACGCTTGCGATAATAGCGGGAAGCCTGACGATCCAGGTATGGCTTCCAAGGATCCGATAGGCAATTCCGATAAGGAGTGAATTTAGAATATGATTATTTGGCACATGATAATCAGCCAGGATGTATTTGAATTGCCTGGACGCAAAGTAAATGAATGTATAGGCTTCATCGTACCCAATGGGACGGTTGATCCAAAACAGCCTTAAGGCCATGCCGCAGAGCGTAATGATACCCAGCATCCAATAGATATGACTGGGATCCCCCTCTGTCACAAAGAGGGATTTTAGTGTGTCAGCTGTTGATCTCAGCAGGTTGCTTTTTTGAGGGGAAGTGGAGTTCAAGTGATGTTTCATTTTTTTCTATTTTACATCGTCAGTCTGATTTGCTTGACGATGTTATTTTTGTTTTTGTGACCAGGTGACGAGGATTGCTCCGATACTATATCAGAAGTCATACCCAATGCAAAATAGTATTCATTGAAACAGCAGTTCACATTGTGAAAAAAACATCTGCTGACGACTCGGATTTGTTAATGCTTTTTATTCAACCAGCTCAACAATTTCTTCGTCGACCAGCAATTGATCACATCATCCCTGGTCAGCCACGCGCGGCGGGCAATGGCAACACCATAGAATAAATTATCGAAATCGTCTTCGGAGTGCGAGTCTGTGTTGATGCTGATGGGGATGCCCAATTCTTTTGCGCGGCGCGCATACATATCGTCCAGATCGAGGCGGGATGGGTGCGCGTTGATCTCCAACGCCACGCCGGTTTCAGCGGCGGCTTTGAACACGGCTTCCATATCCAGATCTGCGCCTTCTCGATCTGAAATTAATCTGCCTGTTGGATGTCCAATAATATCAACGTGCGGATTGCGGATCGCGTTGATCGTGCGCTGGGTAACCTTCTCACGCGGTTGCCGCAAACTTGTATGCATGGATGCCACTACCAGATCAAGCGTGGCGAGAAATTCATCGGGATAATCCAGCGTGCCATCGGCTTTGATCTCAACTTCACTCGCGTGTAAAACCAGGATCTTGTCACCAAGTTGTTTTTGTATCTTTTTAATTTCGGCGGCCTGTTTTTTATGGTCTTCCATTTTCAATCCGCCGGTCACGCCGAGGCTGGCAGAGTGATCGGTGAACGCGATCACCTTCATTCCGCGTTTTGCCGCCGCCTGCGCCATCTCCAGCATGGATAATTTTCCGTCGCTCCATGTCGAATGTGTTTGCAGATCCGCTTTGATATCCTTTACTTCAATTAATTTTGGAAGTTTATTTTCCTTCGCGGCCTGCACCTCGCCGTGATCTTCGCGCAATTCAGGAGGTATCCACGGCAAGCCAAGAGTTTTATAAACTTCCTGTTCGGTGGCGCAAAAAATTTCGCCATTCGCTTTTGTGAATGAATGTTCCGATAACGACAATCCTTTTGCCAATGCGATTTGTCTTAACTGAACGTTATGATCCTTCGAACCCGTGGCATATTGCAGCGCCGTCCCAAATTTTTCAGGCGCATGCACCCATACTTGCGCGCGCACGCCATCTGTAAATTCAATGCTTGATTTTGTCTCGCCTTTGCCCAGCACACGACTCACGCCTGGCAGATTAATGAACGCTTCCATCACAGCGGCTGAATCTTTGGATGCCACCAAAATATCCAGGTCGCCGACTGTGGAACGCATCCTTCTTAAACTACCGGCTGATTCTGCTGCGACGACTCCCTTCACCCCTTTGAGAGTCGTGATGATCTGCTGTGCCAGCGGATGTGCCCGCCCCAGCGGAATCCGCCCGGACCTGCGGGCAAGAGATGCAATCCCTTCAAGAATGGCGCTCTCAGATTTGACGCCCATGCCGGGAAGATCACGCAGCTGCCCCTTTTTCGCGGCAGTTTCCAGCTCGGAAAGAGCCGTAATATTTAACGTCCGCCAGATAAGCGATATTTTTCTGGGTCCAAGCCCGGGCACCTGCAGCCAATCAGCTAAACTGGCCGGGACTTCCTGTTTAAGTTTCTCCAGAAATTCGAGTTTGCCCGTGGTTAGCAACTCATCTATTTTTTCTGAAATGGCTTTGCCCACCGCGGGGATCTCGCGCAGTTTTCCTTCCTTCCAATACTCGCTGGCTTCACGGCCAAGCGTCATTAAATTTTCGGAAGCCTTGCGATAAGCGAGGATGACATAAATGACTTCACCCTTGATCTCAGATAGATTGGCGATCAGGGTAAATGTATCAGCGAGTTGACGGTTGTTCATCATAACGATAATCCTTTCACGATGGTTGAATTATAAGTGCAAAATTTACCTGTCATGGAGATTTCCGAAGTTTGAGGTTGCTGATATGATTGCGCAATATGAATCAAACTCAGCGCTTCACAAAACATATCCCCTCCTTATTTATGATCATCAGTGCCGTGTTGGGATTGCTGCGATTTAATTCGCTGCAGCTGGGCGGATCTTATGATGATGCGCATTATGTCATCCTCGCTGAAAGCATCTCCAGTGGGCAGGGCTATCAGTTGATCAATTTCCCGAATCCACAGATCGAACGCGCTTTTCCACCCGGCTGGCCGATCTTGCTTGCCCCTTTAACTTTCTTCTTCCCCGCTAATTATACGGTCCTAAAATTATTTACATTGACCCTATGGCTGGCGTCTCTGTTGTTGATACATAAAATATTTTCAAGACGAATCGAATCCCCTTATCTTGAAATTCTATTCGGATTGATCGCGTTAAATCCTTTGCTGGTGGGGACGTCCGTCAGCGTGATGTCGGAATCCGCTTATTTATTTTTCTCCTTGATCGGGCTTGTTCTTTTTGACTCGTGGAGTGGTGGTTTAGAAAAACAAAAATACTGGCTGGCCTTTCTGATCGCCGCTGCCGCTTTGTATTCTCAACTTATCCGAACGATCGGAGTTTCAATTTCAATTGCGGTGATCTCGTATTTTATTTTTACACGCCGCTTTCGAGAGACGGCCATCACACTGGGCGTTTTCGCGTTTGGGGCACTGCTTCAATTTTGGTTGAATCTTCGTAATGGCGGTTCGCTGATCTCCGCAGGATATGAGTCGCAGGTCTTCAACGGATCTGTCAGTGAAAAGGTCTGGCAGATGTGGATGAATTTGTTTGGTTATCTCAACGAGACGGTCACTGGTTCGCTGGTTCCTGTTTTCGGGGAAAAAATTACAGGCATCGTTGGCCCGTTCATTCCATTGCTTATCAATGTGATAATTTTGATTTTGATCCTTATTGGCTGGATGCTCTCCCGCAAAAAAATCCACCTGATGGATGTTTATGTTCTGATCTATCTCGTTGGAATTCTGGCGTTTTGGAATCCAAAAGTTGGCAGCGTGAAGGCACGGTTCCTGATTCCCATGATCCCTTTTCTATATTTTTATTTTGTTCAAGGATTGAAATGGATACTCGTTAGATTTACAAAAAATAATTTAACAACTAGCGCGCGTCTTGTTTTCGTGTTGACAGGGTTGATCGCGCTCCTGCTGCTGGCGCGTAACATTCAAGATTGGCGCAATCCCGTCAGCGGCCAGATGACGGACTTATCCATTGGAGCGGATTGGGTGGCAGGGAATGCCCCAGCGGATGCGATCATCATGGTGAATGAGCCAGTTCCCGTGTACGTCCAGCTGCGCAGGCAGACAGTGGGATATCCAAAGGACCTGCAAAATATCGAAAAATATTTGGTCAATCAGGGTATTGACTACATTATCATTTCACCGAAACTTCAATCACCGCGGTCCACGAAATTGGATGGGGATGTCGAGGCGCAGCTGATGCCGATCCTGAATGGCGATCCCGGCAAGTTTACGGTTGTGTATCACAACGCTGAATATAATGTGACCGTGTTTCAGTTTGGAAATTGAAAATATCACAACGAGGCAAAAATCCCTGCGGACAACGCAAACCATGGAGACTACGCCAGTTGCTGATTACAAGTGGAATCAATGCTGCAACCGCGCCGCCAATATAGACAATGAAGGCGCTTTCCGCTGAATACAATAAACAAGACTGGTTGCAGGCTTTTATCCTTTATGGTTATTTGCCAAACTGGGCGATGACGCCCGCGATCAACATAATTTGACCGAGGTGGTAGGCGGCGATGTTATAGATGCGCCCATGTTGAATGGGGGCGACGAATTTATTCCACGCGAGAATGATATCCGAGATGTAGAACAAAAACGCGCCGCCGCTGATCAGCACCGCCGCTGTTGCGCCCCATGTGATATCCATTAATTTCAGCATCGCAGACAATAACATGATCGAAATAACCATGCTGTAAACAATGATCGGTATCCGCATACGCGCCTGCCCTTTGGAAGCGAGCGCATCCACAATGCGGCGGATGATGCGCGCTCCGCCAAGACTGATCATGACGGCAAAGACAATTCCCCAAACGGAAAACGCTGGCAATGGAATGTTGAATCCGATCACATAGGCAACGTGTGCCAATAGAAAGGCAACCAACCCAAAGAGGAAGAAACGATCGAGCGAGAGCATCAATAACACATCTCCCGTGAGCGAGAAGATGATTCCCACTCCGAACCAAAGCGCAGCGCCGCTCAATCCAGTGGATGTAAATAACCAGATAAAGAGGATGATCATAACGGCGGGTTTGGCAATGTATTCCAGTCCCAGCCAATATTTCCATAAGGCCAGAGCCTCAAGTGCGGCAAACAATATTGCGAGCAGAAGAAAAATATTCATAAAAGCCTCCCGTAATCTATCGTACCACGCCCAACAAAAACATTCTACTGATGCACTTGCAATTCCTGGTATAAAAATCATAATGAGAATTATTGGTTTAGGCTGCAGTTGAGGTGTGCATAAAAAAGCGCGGGCGGTTTTGGCCGCCCGCGCTTCCTAATTTCAAATCACGGCTTTTAGCCATGCCTGCTCATGAATCTTTCCATGCGGCGCAAGGCCTCTTCGATCTTGCTGTATTCCGTGGCGTAGCAAGCACGGACAAATCCTTCGCCGCCAGGGCCGAAGGCATTGCCTGGTACAACAGCTACTCCTTCTTCTTTCAATAAAGCTTCAGCGAAAGTCTCATCGTCCATGCCGGAAGCGCGGATGTTGGGAAATGTATAAAAAGCGCCGCGCGGCTCAAAGGTCGAGAGGCCGAGGCGATTAAGTCCCGCAACCAATAATCTACGGCGGCGGTCATACTCTGTGACCATTTCCTGCACATGCGGTTCGCCCAATTTCAAGGCTTCGATGGCGGCATCCTGCGCAGTCGTTGGCGCGGACATGATCGTGTATTGATGGATGCGCACCATGCCTTGAATGATGTCTGAAGGTCCGCAGGCATAGCCGATGCGCCAACCCGTCATGGCGTAGGCTTTGGAAAATCCGCCGAGCAAAATTGTGCGGCGTTTCAGGTTTTCATCCAGAGCGGGGAAGCAGACGTGTTCAAAATCATAGACGAGGCGGTCATAGATCTCATCGGAGACAACGATCAGATCATATTGTTCCGCGATCTTTCCGATCTCGAGCATTACTTCACGCGGAGCGACGGCGCCGGTCGGGTTGGATGGATAGCCGATAAAAATAACCTTCGTGCGCGGCGTGATGGCTTTTCGAATATCATCCGGGTCGATGGTGAAATTATTTTCAAGACGCGCGGGAATTTCAATTGGCACGCCGCCCGCCAAAATCACCTCGGCTTGATACGATACAAAACATGGCGTGGGGATGATGACTTCATCACCCGGCTCAAGGATGGCAGTGAAGGTCAGGTACAACGCCTCGGAAACGCCGACCGTTGCTACCACTTCACTGGCAGGATCATATTTGACTTTATATAGTTTTTGCAAATTATCCGCGATGCCCTGGCGCAGTTCCGCTTTGCCGTGATTGGATGTGTAATGCGTTTCGCCATTTTGTAATGAGCGAATGCCCGCATCCAGGATAGGCTTGGGCGTGGTGAAATCAGGTTCACCAATACCGAGCGAGATCACATCTTTCATCGTCGCCACGATATCAAAAAACTTGCGAATGCCGCTGGGTTTTAATCCAGCCACACGTTTTGAAAGTCTTTGTACTTCACCGATTTCCTGCATCGAGCCTCCTATGGTTTCGTGAAAAAAAATAGGACAAGAGTATTCCTGTCCTACAGAATGACCGAACTGGTATCGCTGATATTCAACTGCATGATGTGACCATCGCCGCGCGCCTTGACCCTGGCCTGCCTGCCGATCAACGAACGACTCAGCGCCGCATCCTTGATCTCACAACCCGCCTCGATGATGCTCTCGGCGATCTGGCTGTTCTCTATTTTACAATCCGCGCCGATGGATGCGTACGGTCCAATCCTCGAATTGCTGATCTCTGCGCTTTCGTGAATGGCTACGGGTTGTATGATCTCAACGTTTGAATTTTTGAACGTCTGAACGTTCGAACCGATCTTATCCAACAATGTTTTGTTGGTATCCAAAGTCGCTTCGATCGTGCCTGTATCCAGCCAGGTGCTGATCTGATTCGTGCGGACTTTCGCTCCATGTTCGATCATGACCGTGATCGTATCCGTCAGAAAGTATTCGCCTTTGAGCATAATGCCGCGTTCCATTTGTTCATCGATCGCGGCTAGAAGCTGCTCCGAGCTTTTGAAGTAATAACATCCAACTACCACAAGGTTATTGTCGATGCTCTGTGGTTTTTCAATGAAGCGGGTCACCCAGCCTTCGTTATTTAATTCCGCCACCCCAAAGCGGCGCGGATCTTCCACAGGCATCACCCAGGCCACCCCGTCCGATTCTTCCTGTGCGAGAAATGAAAAATCCGTTTCCATCAAGGTATCTGAAAAACAGACCATCATCGGGCCGTGTAAATATTCACGTGCCAACGCCAGCGCGTGCGATTGTCCCTTCATCTCATGCTGCACAACAAAACTTGATTTGATGTTTGGATAATTTTTCTGAATGAACGGCGGAATTTGCATCTCACCCAAATATGGGCCGAGGATAAAAACGTACTCAACATTATTTGGGTCTGGCAGAGTCTTGAACATATCCATCAAATGTTCAAGTGATGTCTTGCCCGCCACGCTGACGAGCGGCTTGGGTTTGCTCCATGTGTGCGGACGCATGCGGGTTCCCCAGCCTGCCATGGGAATAACGATTTTGAGGGTTTCGGTCAAGGGAAGTCTCCAGTGAAAGATTTCACCAGTATTTTACCAATGAAATGCTGAGCGAACGCTTTGTCTTCAGAGAGTCTAATTTCACCATTCACCAAATTGCGGAATGATCACAGCGGCCCGAACATCATCCAGCCGCAGGCGGTGAGAGGGAAAAACATCCGCGGGTAATTCGTCCAGTGGAAAGGCGCGCATCTCGGCGATCTCGCCATCTGGTTTGCCGGTGATGGAAAAATCTTTGCAAGTGAAAACGACTGTGTGATCGGTTTTCCATTGCACAAAATTTGTGTACATTCCCATTAATGCGATATCACCCAGCTGCGCGCCGGTCTCTTCAAAGGCTTCGCGGCGCGCGGTATCTGCGAGCGTTTCGCCGCGCTTTGGTCCGCCCCCAGGCAGATACCAGCCGCTGACGTAGGTATGGCGCACCAGCCAGACTTTGTTGTCTCGAATCATCATTACACGCACGCCCATCCGCACGGGACGAAAAATAAAACAATAGATCTTGAAACCAAGATACAGCAGGCGGACGTACATATTTATGAATGGCCTAAAATGGGATGCGGGCGATATGACTCTTCAAGTTTTTTGATCTCTTCATCTGACAGATGAATCTCCAGCGCGGCAATGGCCTGGTCCAAATGCTCGATCTTGCTCGACCCGATAATGGGTGCGGCGATATGAGGTTTGCTCAACACCCAGGCCAACGCGATCTGCGACCCGCTGACATTATGTGCCTTCGCAATTTCCTGCGCCCGCTCCGCCACAGTGAAATCTTCATCGCGAAAATATAATTCATTCGCAAACGGGTCGTTGTTCGCACGGATACTTTCGCCCCCGCCGCCGCGTTTGCGGTTGCCCGCGAAGAATCCGCGCGCCATGGGGCTCCACGGAATTAATCCAATGCCCTGATCCTTGCAAAGCGGAATCATCTCGCGTTCCTCTTCGCGATAGACAAGGTTATAGTGATCCTGCATCGAGACAAATTTTGCCCAACCGTTCATTTCAGAGACATGCAGCGCCTTCATGAATTGCCACGCAAACATGGATGATGCACCGATATATCTTGCCTTGCCCGCGCGCACCACATCATTCAAGGCTTCCATGGTTTCTTCGATGGGTGTGTTGTAGTCCCAGCGGTGGATTTGGTAAAGATCCACATAATCCATTTGCAAACGTTTGAGGGACTGATCAATTGAATTCATGATATGTTTGCGCGAGAGACCGCGGTCGTTGGGGTCATCGCTCATGGTGGAGAATACTTTTGTGGCAACGACAATATTCTCGCGTTTGATTCCCTTGAGCAAACTGCCTGTGACGCGTTCGCTTTCCCCGAGCGAGTAAACATCGGCTGTGTCGAAGAAGTTGATGCCCGCTTCCAGGGCGCGGTCAACAAATGGCTTCGCGTCTTTTTCCTCCAACATCCAATCGCGCCATTTCTTTGAGCCGTAGGTCATCATCCCCAAACATAGGCGCGAAACTTTTAATCCAGTTTTGCCGAGATTAACGTATTGCATACGGACTCCTTTTTGGACAGTCTACTGTTCATTGTCGCTACATGATTTCCAATTTTGCCAGTGATGCAGCCAGGCGCTTTAGCCCAACGGATTTAAATTCAATCACAACGATCTCGTCGTTATCTTGTAATTTACTTTCCTGTACAATTCCTTCGCCAAATGACGCGTGCTTAACGCGATCTCCAGATTTGAATCTGCTCATTGCAACAGGAGCAGACTTGGGCGGAGCGGGAAGCGTCCAACTTGAGTTGGGTGTGCTTGAGCTTCCGTATGAGGATCGGGATGATGAGAATGAAGTCGCGGGACGTCCCGTGCGGGTTTTGCCGACTAAAAGATTCGCAGGGACATCATCCAGAAAACGGGATGGATAGGTTTCTTCAGACATGCCTCGTCCGCCACGGGAGTTGGCGCGTAATAAATAAAGCCGATCTTTGGCGCGTGTGATGCCGACATAAAACAAACGGCGCTCCTCTTCCATTTGCGCGGGCTCATCGAAGGAGCGGCTGTGCGGAATGATGCCGTCATCGAGGCCGACGATAAAGACCGCGCCGAATTCAAGTCCCTTGGCGGCGTGCAGTGTGAGCAGCGTGGGCGCGTTCGCGTCGGTGATGGTATCCTGATCGGCGACGAGCGCGATGTTTTCGAGAAACTCATCCATTGTGCGTTGAGAATATTCGAGTGCGAGGCGTTTTAGTTCGAGCACGTTATCCCAGCGATCCTTGCTTTCTTCTGAGTCATCTTCAACAATAAAATCCTTGTAGTTGATGTCTTTTACAATCCGGTCAAAGAGTTCGACGACGGTAAAAGTTGGCGCGGCGGCGCGCCAGCTTGCGAACATTCCGCCAAAGTCTGCGAGCGGCAATGCTGCGCGGCCTGTGAAGGATTTGTAATAAGGCGAATCGGAGCCGCGCGCAAGATCCAGCAAAATTTCCCCGGGCGTTGTGTTGGCTTGATTGGCGACGAAGTGCAGTGTGGCAAATGTTTTTTCGCCAATGCCGCGCGGCGGGACATTGATGATGCGCCCGAGCGCGGCCTCATCGGCGGGGTTGTGCACGAGGCGAATAAAAGCGATCATATCTTTGACTTCGCGTCGTCCATAAAACCGCTGCGCTCCTACCAGACGATAAGGAAGCCGCGCCTGCAGAAACGCCTCTTCAATTAAACGTGACATGGCATTGGTGCGATACATGACCGCGCATTCGCCGGGTTCGAATTTTTTGGATGCGACAAGTTCCGCGATGGTATTCACAACAAAGAAAGCTTCGTCGTAATCATTGTAGGCTTCATGAAATAATATTTTCTCGCCTGCGCCGCGATCACTGAAAAGTTTTTTCTTGCGGCGATTGCTGGCACGGTCAATGACCCCCATGGCCGCGTCCAGGATGTTTTGGTGGGAGCGGTAATTCTCTTCCAAAAGCACAACCTGCGCGTCGGGGAAATCCTGTTCAAAGCGCTGCACATTGCGATAGTCTGCGCCGCGAAACAAATACACGGATTGGTCAGGGTCGCCCACACAGAAGATATTACGATTTAAAGAAGCCAAATTTTTCAATAAACTGTATTGTGCCATGTTGGTATCTTGAAATTCATCAACTAGAATGTGTTTATATCTCTGTGCATATTTTTCTTTCACGACGGGGTTTTCATCCATCAACCTTGAGGTGTAAACGAGCAGGTCATCGAAGTCCACGGCATTGCTGGCGATCAACCTTTTTTGGTATTCAACATACACACGCTTTACCACTTCGTCACGATAGGTGTTGATCGGATAATCATCGGGGCCAAAGAGTTCATTCTTTGCGCGGGAAATGGACGCATGCAAGCTCGCGGCGCGATACAACTTGTCATTCAAATTCAATTCTTTGATGATGCTTTTTACGATCCGTTCCTGATCGTCGGAATCAAAAATAACAAAATTCGATTGCAGTGGAAGATGATCGGCTTCACGCCGCAGAATTCGCGCGCAAATCGAGTGGAACGTGCCGAGCATGATTCCATCCGTGGCTTGATCGGTCAGCATCGACTTCACGCGCGAATCCATTTCTTTCGCGGCTTTGTTGGTGAATGTGACCGCCAGGATCTGCCACGGGCGGACGCCTTCATTGGCGATCAAATAGGCGACGCGCTGAGTCAGTACACGCGTCTTGCCGGAACCCGGACCTGCCACTACCAAAACAGGTCCATCGGCGGCTGTGACAGCTTTGCGTTGTTGCGGGTTGAGTTTGTCTAGGAAATCCATAAGGGGAAGGATAACTTATAACGGATGAAAGATGAAGGATGAAAAAATATCCCACAGGGATGTCCGTGGGATATTTTTATAGGTGCGTAAGCTATTTCAATTCAGATGTGCAGTTGGGGCAGCGTGTGGCTTTGATGGGGATGATGCTGAAACAACGCGGGCATTCCTTTGTAGTGGGGTCTGCGGGCGGCGGGGCTTTCTTCATTTTGTTCGCTGCTTTTACAATAATAAAAATAACGAAGGCAACGATGAGAAAATCAAGAATGGTCTGCACGAACGCGCCCCATTTTATTACCGCCGCGCCGACGGTAATGGATAGCCCGCTAAAATCCACACCTCCCATCACGAGCCCGATGATGGGCATGAGCATATCACTGACAAGTGAAGCGATGATCTTTCCAAACGCGCCGCCGATGATCACGCCAATGGCGAGATCCAACACATTTCCGCGCATGACAAAGTCTTTAAATTGTTTGAGCATGATTTTCTCCAGTTAATATTTATAGGGCTTTCGGACTCCGTCAGGCAAAAGTCCAAATTAAATTGTTTTTGGATTTTATGTTAGGAAGGGATGCTTGTCAACAAGAACATTTCAAAAGCCAGGGCGGATACTTGTTTTGGCAAAATGAAAAATAAACAATGGCAGGATCATCTTAATTTATCCTGCCATTGTACAAAATTAAAAACTGCGTATGTTTTCTATTTAACGATAATTGTCAGCTTCATCGCACAAAAATTGTTTTTTCCGATGAATATCTTCCAGGTTGTGGAGTATGTGCCGGGACTGCCGGGCGCTTTCATGCTTGCAATCAGAACTGTGCTCTTTCCAACTCCAACTGATTTGTTGAAATCGTAGATCGAAACCTGATGAAACTTGTCGCCGCTAACGTAGCGGTAATCAGCGCTGTTGGATTCCCATTTGCCATTGCCGGTGTTCTTTACCTCCCAGGATGCATCAAAGTTTGCTCCCGGTGCATAAACAGTATCATCTGCTGGATTTTTTGAATCGACCCGACAGGCATATTGCGAGCTTGAACTTGATCCGTCCTGGGTCGGTTCTGCTGTTGGCGTGGATGAGGGCACAGTCGACGTCGCTAGTATGAAGATAAATGTCGGCGTCGATGTCTCTGACGCGGGTAACGTGCTGGTCGGGAAAGAAGTGATGCTGGGAGTTAGCGTGGCAGGTTTCAGGATCGCGGTTTGTGTCGCCGCTGAGTCCGCTGTCAACACGATGGCTGTATTGATCGAATTCGGATCAAATGCAGGAGACTGCGTGGCTTCCGTAGCAAGTGTAGGTGCGCAGGCAAGCATCAGCGCAATTACAATCAAAAGTGCAGATATCCTGTAGGTTCGTTGCATGGTTCCTCCCGGAAGTTTTTATTTTACAATGATCGAAGTGTACGGGAAGCAAATTTGTCCCTGTACCACCCAGATCATGATCTGGGTGCCTTTATCGGAAGGTGCAACTGCATCAAGAACGATTTGATAGCTATCGTTTGGTTTCATTTTCTTGGGGATTTCTACCGCATTGACTGTGGCCATTTTCGGGCCGCTGGAGTAGCTCACATCAAAACCGGCATCCCAGGTTTTTGTGCCCGTGTTGACGATCGTCCACTTAATATCAAATTTATCACCGTGTTGGATTTCAGTATTATCAAACGGGCGGCGGCTGATGATCGTGCAGGAGTATTCGGCCTGTGCAGAAACACCACCTCCACCGCCGGTGGATGGCGGGATGACCGCTATCGCCGTATCTGCTGGAAGAACGAGCGCTGTGAATGTTGGAATTACAAGCAGTGTGTTGGTGGGGATGATTTCCACGGTTGGTGTGGATGCCGGAATTTGCGCGGCAACTGTCTGTGCTACAAATCCTTCAATTTGTTGTTGAGCTTCCATCGTTTGCGCAACAGCTGTGTTGACCTGTGCTTGTACGTCAACAGGGTTTGCCGCCGGTTGACAGCCTGCCAATAGACTTGCAAGAATTATTGTTACGATCAGTTTGTTTCTCATTTTAGCTCCTTCTATATCTTTATAAATGCCATGAAAACTTTTTGAGTTTTAAGCGTACGGGAAACTTCCATGGTTTAAATAATTAATCTGTTTCACCAGAGCCGATACCGAGCGGCTTCCATTTGCTTTCGTCTTTCAGGCGATGTTGAATGCCATGGCGATTGTGAAGTTCATCGAAGCCTTCAGGTTTGATGAACATTTGCTCGCCATCCAGCATTCCGGTTAGTCCGGTCTGACCGGGTTCAGGTCTCTTGTTTTGACAGAATTTACAAGTCTTCGGATCATGAGATTTGTACTCTGTGGGTTCCTCATAAGTGGTGACAAATCCTTCGTAGTTGCGCACGATCACTTTGTGATCAGACATGCTCAAAAGATAATTGGGCATGACAGGTATCTTACCACCGCCGCCGGGCGCATCCACTATGAATTGCGGGACGGCGTACCCGGAAGTATGTCCTCGCAAACCTTCGATGATCTCGACGCCTTTTGCGACCGGTGTGCGGAAGTGGCCCGAACCTTCAACCAAATCACATTGATACAGGTAATACGGCCGCACGCGGATGCGGGTCAACTTTTGCACAAGTTCACGCTGCATGTGGACACAATCGTTTACGCCTGCCAGCAGAACAGATTGATTGCCTAATGGAATACCGGCGCGACTCATACGGTCACAAGCCTCGGCGAGTTCAAGTGAAATTTCATTTGGGTGATTCACGTGGATGTTCAACCACAGCGGATGGAATTTCGCGAGCATGTCGCACAATTCCTGTGTGATGCGCATTGGCATAAAGACCGGCACACGTGACCCAATGCGCACGATCTCAATGTGCGGAATTTCGCGCAGACGGGTCAGCAGTTCTTCCAGAATTTTTGGCGCCAGCACCAGCGGGTCACCGCCTGAGAGCAATACATCACGGACTTGCGGCGTGCGTTTGAGATAATCAATTTGCAGCTCAAAATCCTGGCGGTTGAACGTTTGGCCGGGGTCGCCCACGATGCGTGAGCGTGTGCAATAGCGGCAATATGACGCGCACTGAGTCGTGACCAGCATAAGCACTCTATCAGGATAGCGATGAACCAGCCCGGGCACCGGCGAGTGACGGTCTTCCGCGAGAGAATCCTCCATCATGGCGGTGAAGGCGTTCAGTTCCTCCGCGACAGGAATGATCTGCTTGCGGACGGGATCATTTGCGTCGTCAGGATCGATCAAAGAAATAAAGTAAGGCGTCACATCTACGCGGAACAGACCTTGCGTTTGCAAAGCCTTGCGTTCACTCTCGGTAAGATGTATAACTTTTTCGATGTCTTCCGCGCTATTCAAGCGGTGACTTAATTGCCAGCGCCAATCGTTCCACTTTTCATCGGGAACATCGGCGTAAATTGGGGCGCGTTTTGAAATAAGTGGTGTGGGCATTTTTCCTCCGAAAATATTTAGGTTTAAAGTTGACAACGCGTGCTCAGCGCGCAAATGGAGGGTCATGATCGGGGCGGAAAAATCCTGCAAATTTCAGCAACATCTTCATCATTGTAAAAGCAAACGGAAAGCGGGTCAATATGATGTAAAAGCAATATTAGAATTTATGTAACTGCTCGCGACGGCGGGAAAAGCCGCATCCTGATTCAGGCGTCTGTATTGCAAATGGATTTCATTTGAAAAAAGCTATTCTAAAACGTATTGTAATCATATGTTGCATAATTCAAAAAAAACTGATATATTGACAGCCATATGTCATTCGATCCAACATATCCACACCAACTTGCACCCCTACCCCCGCAACTTGCAATCACCAACAGCGATTTTGGCGATCTGTTATTAAAAGCACGCGTGGAACTGGCTGAGCTGAAAGGCGCTTGCGGACAAATCCCCAATCCGCTGCTGCTGATAGCGCCGGTCGTAATCCGCGAATCGGTGGCTAGTTCGAATATTGAAAATATCAACACCACCCTGGCGGATGTGCTGCAGTGGCAGCTTTTCCCAGAAGCAGAACAGCGCCACCCCGACAAGGAAGTCCTACGCTATCGAGAGGCCATGAACTGGGGTTTTGAAAACTTTGAGAAATATTCACTTTCTTCC
>JAPLGS010000011.1 GCA_026390015.1 Chloroflexota bacterium
GAATGCGTGATCTGACCAATCAAGCTGGAATGCATGCGGACATGCTTCCCTACCAGAACATTGTCGACTGCACTCATGTTGGAGAACAGGCGGATGTTTTGGAAAGTGCGCGCAATCCCAAGCGCTGTAATCTCGAAGGATTTTTTGCCGATCAAACTGACGCCATCAAAAGTCATTTCACCACTCGTGATGGTGTAAATGCCAGTGATTGTATTAAAGAAGGTGGTTTTACCGGCACCGTTCGGGCCAATTAGCCCGGCGATCATGCCTTTTTCCAACGTGAAGTTAACTTTATTGACCGCAGTCAAGCCACCAAACGATTTGGTAATGTTTTTTGCTTCAAAGAGTCCCATGATGATCTCCTACGCCTTTGCCGCGGCTTGGTCGGCGGCGATTTCTTCTTCGCTGCGTAGTTCCGCTTTTCGTTGAGCGCTGGGGATCAGGCCTTCCGGACGGACGGCCATCATAATCACTAGCGTTAGACCAAAGAGTAAAAAGCGGTAGAGGATCGGATTGGCATTTTGCTCAACAGCAGCCTGAATGGTGTGGTAATTGGAAAGAGCTGGTAAGATCGTGTTTTTCAGCAAGCCAGCCAGAAAATCCTTGAGCGCCGGCAGGAAAAGCCGATCTGCGGTCATAATGACCAGGCCACCGACGATAACACCGTTGATATTGCCCAAACCACCCAGGATCACCATACAAAGTACGATGATGGATACACTGAAGTCAAACACGCTGGGGAAAATCGCGCGAATATAAGCGCCGTAAAAAGCACCAGCAAAACCAGAGAACATGGCACCCATGGCAAAGGCCAGCAATTTGGTGCGGACAGGGTCGATGCCCATTTGCGAGGCAGCCAATTCGTCTTCGCGTACTGCCATCCAGGCGCGCCCAAGCCGGCTGTCACGCAGGCGCCGGATAATGAAAATGGACATCAGGATGATCGCGATGATCAGGAAGTACCAGGGAGTGCTGTTATCTGATCGGAATTCTCCGATAAAGGGCAAGATCGGGCGCCCAATCGGGTTAATTCCTTTTTCGCCTGCGGTCAGGTCAACATCTTTTATGACTGTGATGCAAGCGATGGTTGGATTGCCACCGAATAACCTGGTGATGGCTGGTATGACCCAACACGAAAGCGGTTCTTGAATTGTGACTTTGATCAGATTCTTGAAGATCACAGGCACAATTTCGCCGAACCCTAGCGTCACGATTGCAAGATAATCACCCCTTAATGGCAGGGTCGGCGCGCCCAGGATCAAACCCCAGATACCCGCCATTGCTGCCGCTATCCAGATCACGATCCAGAAATTCAGGTAAATGCCGTGTTGAGGAGACGAGAGAATACCAGTAGTGTAAGCTCCGATGGCGAAGAAGGCTGCATAACCAAGGTCAAGCAAACCAGCAAAACCTACCACGATATTCAGCCCCAAGGCCAGGATGGTGAAGATCAATGCGAAAATGATTTGAGCAGTCCAGCGCAGGCCCGTAAACTGGTCTACAAATGGAAAGGAAATCACAACGAAACTGATCAATAAAATCTGTGCAATTTTTTGCTGGCGTTCCGGCAAAGTATGAACGGCGGTTAGTGCCAGAGAAAATGCAATCAGCGATAGTGAGCCAACCAGGTTGGCTTGAATGAGAGTGTCGATTGGGTTTGGATCTTTGCCGATGGCTGCGGCAATGACCAAATCCTGCAGAATGCTGAATGTCATTAAGATGCCGGCCGCTAGCAGAGTAGGTAAAATTGCTCCCTTTGCTGCGTCAAGAGGTTTGTTGGTGGTTATCTTCCCGCCCAGGTAATATCCCAAGCCCATACCAGCCACTCCGCCCGCTACTGCAACGGCCCAACCTCCAAACAAAAGCACGACAAATCCGGCAACCAGACCAATTATGATACTTGTTTTATATTGTGGATTCATGGCAGCCTTACGCTTTCTCGCCAACTTGTTCTCCGAGCAAGCCGGAGGGGCGGAATAGCAAAATTAGAACCAGAGTGGCGAAAACCCAGGCGTTCGTCCAGCGCGCGTTGAGATATCCATCGCTGAATGAAGCAAGCAGACCAATTAGGAAACCCCCCAGCATCCCACCGGTGATATTGCCGATACCGCCCAATACTGCGGCAGTGAAGGACTGCAAACCTGCCCGGAACCCCATGAACCACCAGGCGGTGTTGTTATACAGTCCCGCCATGAGCCCGGCTGCGCCTGCAAGCCCGCCACCAATTGCGAATGTGGTGGAAATTACAGCGTCAATATCGATTCCGAGCATTTTTGAAGCGTCGCGGTTCTGAGCTACAGCGCGCATGGCTTTGCCCATTTTTGTATTTTGAACAAACAAACGCAGACTGATCATCATGATACTGGCAAGCACCATGACAAGCAAATCTTTAATCGTGAAGCGTAAATTGATGCCTGTGAGGGAAAGTAAATTTACATCCCTTCCGTATGCTGCCATGATTTTTCCGAGCATATCGGGGAACACCTTCTGGGAAGCCCCACCTGTGGTCCCAAACGAAGGTACAAGCCATGACTGACCGGCCCAGATTAGGCCGATATTTTCAAGGATAAAGGAAACGCCGATGGCCGAAATAAGAGCGGCCAGGCGTGAAGAATTCCGCAGACGTCGATAGGCGATGCGTTCAATGCCTGCATTTAGCCCGGCGCCAACGGCGATGGAAACTATCAACGCCAGGAACAGACCCAGGATAATCTGGCCAGGGGATTTGGCATTCAGTGTGCCCGTCAAGGAAAGCACAGTTAGGGATGTAAATACACCGATCATGTATACATCGCCGTGTGCAAAGTTAACAAGCTCAATGATGCCGTAAACCATGGTGTAGCCAAGCGCGATGATGGAAATAATCGCACCATTTGCCAGACCAATGATTAAAAACTGAAACAGCTGGAAGGGGTTTGCTTTGACCGCTGCGTAGATGCTGGGGATATCAAACCCCGCGATCGGGCCGATCAGTAAAACGATATAAATGACGAGCGCGGTGATAGCGATGCGTCTCAGGTTGAGTTTCGATTGCTTGCCCATGTTCCTCCGTGGCGAACTGCGCATCCCTGTAAATATCGTTAGGGGGCGGCATGTAGTATGCCGCCCCCCTGTTGGGTGCGCTAAATCTTACTTGAACGTGCCGACGGCAACATAAGAACCCTTCTGAACTTGATAGAAGGTCATGTCGGTCAGGCGGGTGTCGCCATTTGCGTCGAACGACCAGGTGCCCAGGGCGCCGTCGAAGTTCTTGATCGCGAATACAGCCTTGTTGATGGTGGCGCGGTCAGTGGGATCGCCACCGGCGGCGCAGACATCTTCAATTGCCTTGATGATGACGTTCATGGTCTCGTAACCGTAAACAGCATACGGTTCGTTGGTCGGGCCATATTTGGCTTCGTAATCTTTCTTGAACTGCTGGCCAGCGGGTCCTAACTTTTCGTAAGGGATGCCGGCGACGGATGCGTAAGCGCCTTCGGCAACATCAGCACCAGCGCCATCGATGAAGGCCTGGGTCTGGATGC
>JAPLGS010000137.1 GCA_026390015.1 Chloroflexota bacterium
AATATTTAGATGAAATGTATTTGTTAAGGTTTTTCATTATACACTAAATCTTAACAAACTGTTTTTATTCAATGGTACGATTTCATTAAGGTTTACAGTAATACAGGTTGTCGTTAATTTGACAGTATTCAACATTGCTTGACTATTCAGTAATTATTATGGTAATATCTGCGTCCATCCGATGCGGGGTGGAGCAGTGGCAGCTCGTCGGGCTCATAACCCGAAGGTCGCAGGTTCAAGTCCTGCCCCCGCTACCTAATAAAAAAGAGGCCTTTGAGGTCTCTTTTTTTGTTTTATTTTTTTATCGCGTTAGACCTTTTGCGAAAGTCTCTTCTGCCACAAAGATCACTGAGAAAAAAACGAGGTTTAGGAACTTAGAAATTAAATGCTTGCTTTTTGTACAAGAATTTTTGAACCGCAGAGACGCTGAGTTCGCGGAGAAAACCTCTTAAACTCTGCGCTCTCTGCGACTCTGCGGTAAATCTTTTTCGGCTTGTCCGAGTTAAGCCTAATCTCAAAGGTCTCTGTGCGCTTTGTGGCTTCTTATGCAAGAGCCTATTACCATTTGCAATTTGGCGAGGTGTTGATACCTGCTGAAACCCCAACGCGTTTGTACATGGTTACTTTTGTGAATGGTTCGCCGAGAATGCCATCATGGATCGCCCATGACCGTCTGCGGATAGCATCTGCTACTTCTGGCTGGCGAAATGGATTTGACCCACCCAGCTGCGCTTTCAGATCTCCGTTGATTTGAAAACCATTATGGATACTCTCCATTAGGCGTTTGCCCATTTGGTAACTAAAACCATATCGTTCAAAAATGACTGCGTTGTGATAATACAACGGCTCGACAAAATACATCTCGTGCCCAAGCGCGGAGACGAAAACTTCAAAGGCTTCGATTGCCTGGCCGAGTAACCTTAATCCGCGCCGTACCTGACCTGGAGCGAGCCCGGCTTCGAGAGCTGATCTTTCAGCTTCGATGTTTCTTTGCAATGTCCCAAATTTTGTCGGCGAGCCGTTTGGCATTTTGTCCACATCAAAACGCGGTGACGATGGATCGTTGAGGATGTATAGTAAAACGTGGATCTGTCCATTGAGCGTATCAGTCAGGTGGGCATAGAGGATCGGGTCAGGAAAATCCATTTCGTGGAAGAGGCGCATTTCCACGTCACTTGAGCCGCCAGCGAAACGGAATTGCAGAAGGTTGTAACCCGTTGCGGAGGTTAGTGGGGGAATATGATATTTTTCCAGAAGTACTGCAGGGATGTAACCCGCATAGATCGCGCGTTTTTCTGCTTCAGGAAGCAGGTTGATCCCGCCAATGGTTGAAGGGGGCAATTTAGTCTCCTTTTTTTTGCCGATAGTCTTTTGGAGCTATCTGACAAATTCTATCTAACTCTTGATGCTCTTTCGTTATCCCGCGCTTCATCTCTTTTGGCAATCGTGGCGCGTTTGTCGTAGGCCTTCTTTCCTTTTGCCAAAGCGATCTCGATCTTGGCGCGGCCATCCTTGAGATAGACTCGCGTTGGCACAACCGTCATGCCTTTGATGCGGATCTCATTCCACATCTCGCGGATCTGTTTTTTATGCAGGAGCAAGCGCCTTTTACGTTTGGGTTCGTGATTGAAGTGAGTTCCCGCCTGTTCGTATGGCGCAATATGTGCTTCGACGAGCCAGGCTTCGCTTTCATTTGGAACATCTACATAAGATTCCTGGATGCTGATCTGCCCCGCGCGGATGGATTTGATCTCCGATCCCTGCAGAACGAGGCCCGCCTCGAATTTTTCCATCAGGAAGTATTCAAAACTTGCTTTACGGTTGGTTGCGATTATTTTTATATTTTCTGTCACGAGTTGATTTTACCGCTTATTGCATAAAATGCTAAACTCGCGAGCCTTGGTTCCATGAATATGAAAGGTTGAGTAGATAGCAAATTATTTTTCTTTTGTGCTTCGCGAACTCAACAAGCCTTGCATTGGCAACTTACTGCGGTTGTCAGCTTTTCGTGCTAGAATCTACAAATGATGATCCACGTTAAGCTGATCGCCAACTATCGTGAGCAACTTCCGCCCGAGGCGATTAATGGCGTGGTGGAATTGGATGTGCCAGATGGCACGACAGTTTATCAAGCCATTTCAAGATTTGACATTCCGCTCGATGACACAAGCGTGATCGTATTGAACGGACTCACCGTTGAAATGTCCACTCCGCTCAAAGCAGGTGATATGGTCACGGCTTTCTCAGCCATCGCTGGCGGATAAATAACGAAAACGTTCGAACGTTCAAACCTTTCCAAGGAGATTCTTATGTACGGCTGGCACCTAAAAATTCTACGAGTAAATCTCACTACAAAAAAAATAACCCAGGAAGATGTAGACCCCAAGATCGCACGCGATTATCTCGGTGGGCGCGGATGGGCGATCCATTATTTATACAAAGAAATGGACCCGATGGCTGATGCACTCTCGCCTGAAAATATTTTGATTTTCGCAACCGGTCCGCTGACCGCGACTCCTGCGCCGACGGGGAATCGTTACATGGTGGTGACCAAGTCGCCGCTGACGGGGGCGCTGGCGCATTCCAATTCGGGTGGCGAATTCCCAACGTGGATGAAGCGCACGGGATTCGATATGTTCATCTTTGAGGGCAAATCCCCAGAGCCGGTATATCTCTTCGTTAACGAGGATCAAATCGAGTTGCGTTCCGCTGCACATCTTTGGGGCAAAGATGCGCATGAGACCACGGATATCCTAAAGGCAGAAACATCCGCCGAAGCGCGAGTTGCATGTATCGGACAGGCTGGAGAAAATCTCACGTTGATGGGGGCGATCATGAATGACAAACATCGCGCGGCGGCCCGTTCTGGAGTTGGCGCGGTGATGGGCAGTAAAAATCTTAAGGCGGTTGTGGCGATGGGAAATAAAAATCCGCCATTGTATGACCCCGAAGGAATGCGCACGTTGAGCGTGAACACTTCGAAAGAGGTGGGCGCGGATGTTAAGAAAGGCTCGAACATGCGCATTTACGGCACCTCGTATGTACCGCAGGTGACCAACACGCTTGGCATTTTACCGACGCGAAATTTCCTGCAAGGCACATTTGAACATGTTAATAACATTGACGGCGATGCGCTCAAGAATCAATATTTGATCCGTCATACGCCTTGTTATCGCTGCCCGCTTTCTTGTGGACGACTGACCGAGGTTCCCGACGGTCCGTATAAAGGCAAGGGTGAAGGACCTGAATACGAAACGATTTCGTCTTTGGGAACGGGCTGTGGAGTCAGCAATCTCGCCGCGTTGGTCAAGGCAAATTATCTGTGCAACGAATACGGCATGGACACCATCACTACCGGCATGACGATCGCCGCCGCGATGGAAATGTATGAGAAGGGTTACATCTCTGAAGAAATAATTGGCATGCCGTTGAAGTTCGGCGACCACGATGCGATGATCGAGATGATCAGAAAGATGGCATATCGTGAAGGTTTTGGAAATGATCTCGCGCAGGGCAGTTATCGGCTTGCGGAAAAATATGGTCACCCTGAAATTGCGGTGACCACACGCAAGCAGGAATTCCCCGGCTACGATCCGCGCGGATCACAGGGCATGGGCTTGCTGTATGCCACGTCGAATAAAGGCGCGTCACATATGGAAGGAGATGTTGCCTACGAAGAAGTCTTTGGCGTGCCTGTCAAAGAGAATCCGCTCACGACTGAAGGCAAACCAGAACTCGTTAAACACTTTGAAGATTCCTTCGCGTTGATGGATAGCTCGGGCTTGTGTGTCTTCGTCGCCATCCGTTACGCCTTCAACAAAGATCGCATGATCCTGCCGCTGCGTCTGGCCGAGATGATGAACCTCTCCACTGGGGCGCAATACTCTCCTGAAGAAGTGATGATCGCCGCCGAGCGTGTCTATAATCTCGAGCGCATGTTCCTGATCAAAGCCGGCTCAACAGAAGATACACTTCCATACCGTATGTTACACGAGCCGCTGCCTGACGGCCCCGCAAAAGGCAAAGTCGTTGAACTTGATAAGATGCTGCCAGAGTTTTACGCGCTCCGCGGCTGGGATGAGAAGGGCGTGCCGACCAAACAAAAATTGATGGAATTGGGATTACCGTTGAATTAAAAAAGCAGGTCGCGCTTCTCTTGCGGAGATTTCGGTAGCGCGACCTGTATTTTTTTAACTACGGGTATTATTTATTTTATGATCAATACTAGCAATACAAACGAATCTCCTTCCAATATTCTCTGTAAATCCTGCGGACTATGCTGTTCAGGTCATCTTTTTGCGTGGGTGAGACTCAACGCTCCTGAATTAGACTCTGCTCAATCTCTCGGTTTGAATGTTATTCGAAATGATCCACGTCAGCGCGGCTTCACCCAACCTTGTCCGCTTTGGGATGGGGTGTGTACTGTATATAGTTCCCCGGACTACCCGCGCACTTGCAGAACATATAAGTGCATAGTGCTCAGGCGGCTTCTGGATAAAGATATTACATTGCCCGACGCATTATCCAGTATTCAGGAAACCCTGTCTTTGATCGGCGAGATCGAGCCGCTATTACCCGCTTCGTCCGCGGTCAGTTTTCGTGAGCGGTTGATCACCCATAAGGAGTTTCTTGAGTCAAATGGAAAAAAAACAATAGCGCTTGAGTTTCTGCGCAAAACTGAAACCTTGTTGACCTACTACGAAGATCGTTTCGGTGTGCGAAGTATAATTTTCCATTATGAGCGAAAGCCAACTTACACTATTGCTTGTCGATGATGATCCGATGATCGTTGAAAGTCTTGCTCCCTTATTGGAGCGTTCGGGTTTTCATGTATTGCTTGCTTCCAATGGCGACGAAGCTTTGAGTAAAATCCAATCCCATCATCCCGATGTGATCGTAATGGACGTCTTGATGCCACGCATGAACGGGCGCGAAACTTTGCGGCGAATGCGCAAGTCCAATATTTGGACTCCAACCATTTTGTTGACCCAGGTTGGAGAAGCTGCCGAGCGCGCCACTGCTTTGGAAGAAGGCGCGGATGATTATCTCAACAAGCCTTTTCATTCGCAGGAATTATTGGCACGCATTCATGCTGTACTGCGTCGTGCGCGCTCGGCTGGACAATCGCTTTCCTCTGCGCGACGCCTCGCTTCAGTTGACCTGATTCTTGATCGCCAGTCTAGAAGAGTTTTCCTCGCTGATGAATCTCTCAACCTCACGCCGAAAGCATTTTCCGTTCTTGAATATTTGATGACCCATCCCGATGAAGCTGTCAGTCGTGAAGAGTTGCTTCGTTCCGTGTGGGGCTGGGAATATCCCACCGGCACGCGCACTGTGGACACGCGTATCAATGAATTGCGACGCGCCTTGAACGATGATGCGGCTTCTCCACGCTTTATCCAGACCCTGACAGGTGAAGGATATATTTTCATCGCGCCTGTGAAGCCTGCTCCATGAAAAGACTTAAATTCATTTATCCTTTTGTACCGCTCATGATCGGCGCGCTTGCGTTGATATTTTTACCTATTCTGATCAAACCCGAGATCGTGATCTCTTTTCGGCTGGGATTGGGCGCGATCCTGTTTTTTGCTGGCTTGTTCATTACGTTATGGATCGAGGCCCTGGCTGTCGTGGACGCCGTCCGCGAGAGAAAGGCGCGCGCGGAAATTGATTCCGCCATTCGCAATTACGAAGAGGGACACCGTCGCTTCATTCGCCGCCTTGACCATGAACTCAAGAATCCGCTGATGAGTCTGCAGGCTTCCTTGGAGAATCTACAAGTCGCAACCGAAATGGACGCGCGCCGCAAAGCGGAGACGAATATTCAACGCGTGCTGGAGCGGCTTGCTCATCTATTGCGCGACCTGCGCAAACTTTCTGAACTCGAAGAGAACATGCTCGAACGCGAGCCTGTGGATATTCCCGAACTGCTTGAGGAACTGCTTGAAGTGGTGCGTTCCACACCTGGACGTGAAAAGCGCCAGATCAATTTGCTCGTGACGCAAGTCCCCATGCCTCCGCCGCCGGTAATCGGGGATCGTGATCTGCTTGGCCTCAGCTTGTACAATCTCCTTGATAACGCACTCAAGTTCACGGTCCAGAATGAAGCGGTTGAAATTCGTGTGCGTGATAATAGCCGCTCAGTGGTCATCGAAGTGGCAGATGGCGGTGCGGGTATTCATCCAGAAGAGCAGCAGAAAGTTTTTGAAGAGTTATATCGCGGCGAGAATGCGCGCGCCGTGGAAGGCAGCGGCCTGGGGCTTTCATTCGTACAGCGAATTATCGCATTGCATCACGGGGAGTTGACTTTGCGAAGCCGTCAGGATGAACAGCATGGCACGATATTTACCATCCGCCTGCCTGTTACCAAATTGTGACATGGTTGTGTCCCGCCTGTGACAGTCATTCGATATAAATGCTTCTATATCAAAAAATAAAAAAGGAGCAAACATGAAACGAATACTGTCTACAATTCTCGCGGCGGGGGTAATACTTGTGGGGAATTATTTTTTCTCCAATGGCACATTGGAAGTGAAGGTGGAAACTCCCACGTCTATTGGGACCTCAACCCCGCAAGTTCTACTGGTAACAATCCCTGCTTCCGGCAGCGCGGATGTTTCTTATTTGGGGACATCCTTTACCATCCCGCTTGGTTTGGCGAATGGAACGCAAAATGAGACTGTGCCTCAAACTTCTCCAGATGAGCCCATGCTGGTATGGCCTGCACATACAAAGATCGTTTTGCAGGGGTATCCCTTGCTGGACACACTGTACAAACCTCAAATTTTGATCTTCCCGGCAGACGAATACCAAAAAATAAGTAATGACCCCGCATCATCAGAGTATGATGCCAGGACGATGATCAGTTCCCTTCAATCTATTTTGAGTACACAAAATTTCCCGTTGCAAGGATATTATCTTCCAGCTTTGCCAGATCAGCATGCCCGGCAGATCTTTCACGCACAGGAAACCATTCTCCCGTTCAAGAACGGGAACGGCATCCGCTATATCACAGAATACAGTCAGGCGGCATTCCCTGCTTTTGGCGGCGGAGATATGCTTTATACCTTCCAGGGGCTTACCAATGATGGAAAGTATTATGTGTCTGTGATGATGCCCATCGATCTCGCTGATTTGGAACCTATGCCTGAGAGTGCGGCTAATCCAGCTCAATATCCGGATTATTTGATGAAAACGATCAGTCAGATCAATCAGGCTGGCAACCCGTTCAATCCATCCATAGAATCTTTGGATGCGTTGGCGGAATCCTTGCTGGTGGGATTGCCTGCAACTTCCGATATGACACCTTCAACTGCTACTCAGGTTGCGCCGCCTATTCAACCTACTGCGTCTCTTTCTGCGCGTGATTTTATTCCGCCGCTGGGAACGGTGACTGGAAATTTATCCTTTCCGTCTTCGTTTATCCCTGCCATGCGCGTCGTCTTTTTTAGCCTTACAGATGGAAGTGTGAGTTATACCGATACAGGCATGAATCAAGGCACATATTCTATGGACCTGCCCGCAGGAACTTATCATGTAGTTGCTTATCCTTATAGTGCGGGAATGGGAACGCCCCCAGTTGGTTCTCCCATAGCAGGCGGAGCTGGCGGATATACACAATTTGTTCCATGCGGTTTATCAGCGGATTGCACAGACCATTCGCTCATTCCAATTACTGTAGTAGTAGGTCAAAATATCATAGTTAACCCTGGAGATTGGTACGCTCCCGAAGGTACCTTCCCGCCCATGCCAACCGATCAATAACATAGTTTGCTACGATGGCTGAAAGTGTCTGTGCGAGTTTCAGATATTTTTAAACATCAAGTTTTGCTGGAGAAAAATGAAAAAAATACTATATTTGCTTCCTTTACTTATTATTATTCTCGCCTGCGGAGCGCAGCCCGCACCAACTCAGGATGTGACTAGCATTGTGAATGCGACTTTAACCGCGATCGCTCAAAGTAATTCGCAAGTTATTGCGCCGCAACCGACCTTTACACCAATCGCAATTCAGGCACAGCCAGTTATTGTTCAAGCACAACCAACTACCATACAACAAGTTGAGTCGCAAGTTAGTAACTTAACTCTTCCGTTGGATATTCTCCGCAACGCTACATATCACTCTCCCGATTGGGGTGAGTTTCAATTATCTAATGGCATATACTACCGCACCCCTCCAACTTCGCAGGAGTCTCCCGAAATTTATACGACTCGCTTGCTGGATACTATCCTTTACGGTGATATTAATTTAAACGGGTTTCAAGACGCGGTTGTATTTCTTAGCACCGAAAACGGCGGGACTGGCCATTTCGTTGAAATGGCAGCGGTTCTTAACTTGAATGGAAATCCCAGCAACATTTCAACTTTGTATTTAGGAGATAGGGTAGTCATTGAGTCTGGGGCGATTCAGAATGGGGTAATCACGCTGAATTTACGCGTACAAGGACCGAATGATGGTCTTTGCTGTCCTAGTCAACTTGTCACATGGAATTTTCATTTAGATAGTGGTCAACTGGTTAAAGCACCTTGAACGCGGTTGATCTTTTTGTGGCAACCTATTAAAAGGATTGAACAGCGCCGACTTTGGAAATTTCACCTGTAGTTTATAAACAGGAAATCATGAAATGAATACTTTGTAAACTCGTTTTATAAGCGAGTCTGTCACGGAGAAAAAATGAAAAAAATACTATATTTGTTGCCTTTACTGTTTATGATTCTCGCCTGTGGAGCGCAACCTGCGCCAACT
Organism: Chloroflexota bacterium; assembly: GCA_026390015.1. Taxonomy (GTDB): domain Bacteria; phylum Chloroflexota; class Anaerolineae; order Anaerolineales; family Villigracilaceae; genus Villigracilis. The sequence continues at coordinate 8,747 of JAPLGS010000137.1, forward strand.
CAGGATGTGAGCAACATCGTTAATGCAACTTTAACCGCGATTGCCCAAAACAATCCGCAACCGTTTGCCACTCAAGTTGTGCCGCCTACCCAGCCCGTTGTCACACTTGAACCTACAACTTTGCCAGCGCCATCGGCAACGAGCAGTGATCAAAGTATCAGTGTACAAATTCAGCATCCTACTGAAATGCAACAGGGTTCGCGAGCATGTACAACCGACGCCATATACATGGTATCGGCAAAGATTACTGGTGCTGCCAATGCCGAGGTGAGTTACACCGTCAGTGGTGGCAACAACGGCTCTGCTGGTCCCGACGCAGGAATAATAAAAATAATGCTTGATAATACCGGCGGATATGATGTCCACACTGGTCTTAGCGGTCCTTTTTCCGACCCGGGAAATGTACAAATCACCATCACCTTGTTTGTAAATGGTCAGGCGGTTAATTATGCGTCCGATTTTATTTGCCAAGGCGGCGAATATAAACCAACGGCTACATATGTTCTTCCACCGACACATGTATCAACAACATGTTCTGCAAGTTGGTTTTTTACTTTTGATAATAAACACCTTCCGCTTGGTTCTTTTTGTCCTGAGCCAGTCAAAATTCTGGAAGCTATCGGAGAAGACTTTGAAGGCGGCCGGGTACTTCGCTATGCGCCTGATCCCGCCTATACCGCCGACCAAAGAGGAACTGTATACGTAATTTATAATGATGGAGAGTGGCTTACTTTCCCCGACGGCTGGGATGCGAGTCAACCTGCCAGCGACCCAAGCCTTGTAGTTCCCAATGGGCGTTATCAGCCTGTTGAAAGTATAGGCAAAGTTTGGCGTGAAGTTGCAGATGTCCGCAACCGCTTAGGATGGGCATATGGGCCGCAAAGTAAATTCACAGGCAGGATGCAGCTTTATTTGGTGCAATCAGGTATGCCAAGTGGGGATTATTCGCATTTTTTCTTTATCGATCACGGCAAGTGGGGAGTAGCGTTAATGCTCAACTCAGTAGATATGGGTCCTAACAAATGGGAAGTAGCCGGGACTTATTAAGCGGCATTTTCTATAACCCTTCTACCTACCGATACATGCCCTATCGAAAACACAGATTTGAAACTTCTAATGAATGCAGAGGATGGCTACAGCTAGCGCATTGATGCTGACCAATTTAGCTTGCAACTATTAAGACTGCCTATTCCACCAATTCAATATCCGCAATGCCCTTAGTGTATTCCACCTGCTGGGTTGACCGGCTTTTTCCAGATCAAAATATTTTAATCCAGACATGCCGCTGTTCATCGGCCACAGTCCATCCTTCCTTTGTTTTTGCAACAGAAGGTCAATTGCATCTGACATGCGTTCATCACGCGGAGCATCACAGGAGCGGAAATAATCCAGTGCACGGATGAAATCATATTTCCAGCGCGGAGGGAAGGGCATGGTTGTCATCTTTGCGTCGAATACTTTTCCCGTTGTGTGGGATTTATATAAGCGATGCGCCAGCAGGAATTCATGCCCACGCTCGCGGATTTGGCTAATCTGCTTTTTCTTTTCAGGAAAGAGACACTCATATTCGTACAATCCCTCCAGCACGGAAAGTGTGGTGTGAAAGGATGAATGCGTTGCGCCCTTGTATGATTCACAGTTCCAACCGCCATCGGGCATTTGCTGGATCATCAAATAGGAAGCGATGGAATGCATATACTCATCAGGATAACGAAAATAAGCTAGCAAAGCGAGGATCATTCCAGTGACACAGGTCTCGCTGTATTTCAAGGAATATGAAAAGAAATTGATGCCCCCGTCTGTGTAAACGCCTTTGTCAAGAAATAATTTGCAGACCCGTTTTGCCTGCGGATGATTCGTCTGCAACCCGAGCAATCTCAAGGTCAGCATGGTGTACGTGGTGGATATCCACTTTGGGCCATAGATCCCGCCGCCCCATGTTCCGCTTGAATCTTGCAAGGCAAGCAATCGTGCGCCCCAGCCTTCCTTTGCAATTTTCCTGCGTTCCGCTTCATATTTTGACGGGGATGAATTCAACAAATCCCGTTGAACCTGCCAGCGTATGGACGGGTCGCCTTCGAGTAACCAGGAAATGACTTCAGGTTTCATTTAGAAAAGAGTTTTCAGATCAACGGTCGCAAAGTATTTTCGATAAGCGGATGTTTCGTTGATTATGCCTTTCAGTGCAATGAATAATTCCGCTTGCAGGTATGGATTTTTTTCCTGCCTTACCGCTGATAAAATAATTATATCTTCTTCAACGCTGACCGAGAGTTGACCTCCCGCCGCGAGCCATTGCAACCCAAATTCAATTGCACTCTCACCTGAAGCCATCGCCGCCGCCAACTCGTGGACAGTTGCGCTGCCGCCGCGTTGATTGATCGCATATTTGCATAAACCCGCGAGTCGGTTCAGAAAATCTTCGGGTCTTTCCTCGGCAGGCGGAATTGCAAATATGGAGATCATCTTCGGTTTGACGATCTCCAACGCTTTTCGTAATTCAACCGGCGATGGGGGAGTTGTGTATATCGCGAAATCATCGGCTTGATGTAGATCGAAACGTGATCTGCCTTTTGCTTTCTCAGCGCCTTCAGCCCAAACTAAAGTCGAAGGTTGAATGTCAAAAGTCGCGGACTGCAAACGAAAATCTTTGATCTCAAGTTTCGCTTTCCTGATCTCGATAGGATTTTCTTCTGTGATCCTAAATTCTTCAAATTGCAGCGTGGCCTGCTTCTGTCCGCGATAGGAACTGGCGCGTAAGGAATAGGCGATATCGAATCGGGAACCTTCTTCAGGAAGTTCTTCGCCTGCGCTGTTCCACCATAATATGTTTTGTGTGTTTCCGCTTACATCTTCAATATGCAGGCGGCGATGTTCTTTTGTTTTCCCAAGTGTCGAAACGGATTTCATCGTCACGTCACGCGATGCCAATACCAATGACGGATTTCCCGCTCCGAAAGGCGCGAGTCTTTCGAGGGAATTTGCCAGTTCAAGGTTCAGCTCATTTAATTCCAACCACGCATCAATTTGTAAGCTGGGTTCTTCGCGTATGACTCCGCCAAGTTGTTTTTCGATCGCCTTGCCAAGCCCACGGCGAAACTCCGCTAATTTATCTACATTCAGTGACATGCCGGCCGCCATGGGATGCCCGCCATAGTTGCGCAGAATACCCTTTTGAGTGGCAATCGCTTCGGTGATATGCAGCCCCTCGATCGAACGGGCTGAGCCGCGCAGCACGCCATCTTCTGATTCGTTCAACAGGATGGCGGGTTTGTGATAACGGTCCACGAGTTTGTTTGCGACAATTCCCACCACGCCGCCAGGCCAGCCCGGGTGTGACAGCAAGATGGCAGGTTCGGTCAGCAAGTCGAGGTTTGCGCGCAGTTGAGCTTCTGCAGCTTCATAAACTTGACTCGTCAATAATCTGCGCTGGGCGTTCAAACCTTCGATTTGTGCGGCCAATACACGCGCGCGTGCCGGGTCTTGGGTCAGCAATAATTCAACAGCGGGATTCGCGTCACTCAAACGGCCGAGCGCGTTCAAGCGCGGCGCAAATGTAAAGCCGATGGTTTCTTCTGTCAGTGTTTCAAGTTTCGTGCCCGAGTATTCTGCAATGATCTTCAAGCCGAGTCGATCGGTGTTTCGTAAGGCTTTAATCCCCTTTTGCGCGAGAGAACGGGTCTCACCTTTTAGCAGGGCAACATCCGCGATGAGACCGAGAGCGACAAGGTCGAGCAAATTTACAGATCGTAGACCGTTGACGGTTGACCGTGCTTCACCGTCCAACAACGCTTCGGCTAATTTATATGCGACTCCCACGCCCGCTAAATTTGAAAGCAAATGATCCTTTGGTAGTAATTTTGGGTTGACAATTGCAAACGCGTTTGGAAGCGTTTCGCCGAGATCGTGATGGTCAGTAATAATTACGTCAACCCCACGGGAGTTTGCATAATCAACGGCTTCGTGCGCGCTGATGCCTGTGTCGCAGGTGACTATTAATTTTGCGCCGTTATCAAGGATGGGACTAAGCGATTCAATATGAACGCCATGACTTTCCTTGCCGCGAATGGGAATGTAATAAACCACATTTGCGCCAAGAGATCTCAAGGTCTGCACCAGCACCGCCGTCGAAGTCTGGCCGTCTACATCAAAATCTCCCCAAACACAGATCCTCTCTTCGCTGCGGATTGCCAATAAGATGCGATCCACGCTTGATCCAATATTTGGAAACGGAGTCGCTGGCAGTTTATCTGGATGTAAGAACGCTTCGGCTTCTTCGGGTGTGCTGATTCCCCGCCGCAGCAGAATCTGCTTGATGAATGGAGGCAGGTTGAGGGTCGAGAATGAAGCGGGTATTTCTACGGGATGAGGATCAAGCCAGCGTGTCATGATCGTCATTTGGAATTAATGGAAGAAAAATGGTAACTGTCGTCCCTTCGGTTTCCACACTCTCGATTTTCATATCACCGCCCAGGCTTTGCAATATTTCCTTGACGATATAGAGACCAATGCCAGATCCTTGTATCTCCATTTGAGTGGCATTTTTTGCGCGATAGAAACGGGTTGCGATGTGCGGCAGATCCTGTGCGGGTATTCCCATTCCGTGGTCTCTTACTGCGATCTCGATGGACTTTTCCCTTTGACGCGCGCTGACTTCAATACTTGTTTGTGGATTGGAGTACTTGATGGCGTTCGAGAGTAGATTCAAGAGGATCTGGATCAGCGATTGGCGGTCTGTATATGCCATTGACGGCATTTCAGAAACTTCTAGTTGGATCGTGATCTCACGCACGTCGGCCTGCGGTTTTACACTTGAAACGGCTTCTTCAATGAGCGGAGCGATATCTGCCGGGGCGAGGTGGACTTCGAAGCGTTTGTTTTCGATGCGTCCGGCGATCAATAGATCATTCAGTAACATTCGCTGGCGATTGAGTTCCTCTTTCAAGACGGTTAGGAATTCCTGTTTGTCTTCAGTCAATCCATCGTCTTCCAAAAGTTCCGCCATCAGAATGGCTGTGGTCAGGGGGGTGCGAAGTTCATGCGAGGCGCGGTTGATGAAATCGGTCTTCATCTCTTCGAGGCGCACTCTTTCTGTAATATCGTGCGCAACCACAATGACTTCCCTGGCGGTGGACGAAACCACGCGCGCATCGTAGGTAAGCGGCCCGGCTTCATTTTGAATTATGTATTCAAATTGCTGCGGTTTTTTTGTTTCCAATGCAGTTTTGATGGCGGCCATGGTTACCTTGGAAATGTCGCCCGGCAGAATCGTCTCAACTTTTTGCCCGATGATGGCTTCGGGGCGAGCTAATAACCTATTCCCGGCTCCAGATTGGAAATCCAAAAATGTTCCGTCTTCAGATATTCGGAAGATCAGATCGGGAACCGCATTCAGGAAGGCGCGGTTGCGTGATTCAGAACGGGTGAGATTTTCCTCAGCGCGTTGACGGGTGATGGTATTCATGACAATACCCATCAGCACCTGCAGGAATTGAATTTCATCCTTTGTCCACCTGCGCTCCGATACAACCGAATCCAGACCCAGGAATCCGAATAAACCATTTTCGGATGAGATGGGCGTGACCAGCACCGATTGAATGCCTTGATCCGCGAGAATTTCCTTTTCTGTTGAGGCCTCAGGCGGCATTTCAGAAACTCGCGGAACGTTGATGGTCTCGCCTTTTTTTAACAAATTCACCCACCAGGGCAGAATCTCAGCGGGAAGGTTCTGCAAGTTTTCGATCTGCGGGCTGATATTTTCGGCGCACCATTCGTGGGTAATGTTTATGAATGCCTGGTCTGCGGTGAATTCGAAGATGTAGGTGCGATCCACTTGAAATAGTTCGCCCAGCTGTCGCAGTGTTTCCTGAATTGCATTGTGCATTTCACTGGCAGGCAGGATCATGAATGTTGCCGCAAGATGCGATGTTAACTCTTCAAAGATCAATTTTCGCTGCAGGCTTGCGCTCATCTCTTCGATGTGGGCACGCTCGCTGATGTTCGTGACCACCGCAATGCTTCCGATATTTTCACCATTCACAACGCGCGGCACGGCTGAGATCAATACAGGCACTTCTCTGCCATCTTTGGCAAGCAGGATGGTTTCGTAGATGGATGATTTCCCCTGTTTGCGGATTTCCCCTTCCTTAATTTGCTTCTCAATTTCCTGTGGGTGTGAAAATTCTTTGGGAGCCCTGCCCTCGACTTCCCTTGGAGTAAGCCCAACTAAACCGGCATACGCGGAGTTCACATAGTCAAAGAGTCCTTGAGGATTTGTGATCGTGAGGCCTTCTCCCATGCTGTCCATGACTTGCAGGCCGAAATCCCGTTCGTTTTGAAGTTTCCTGATCGCGTCTCGCCATGAGGTGATCAGGTAGTTGTATGCCTGTGCCAGTTCATTGATCTCGTCCTCGCTGCCGAATGACTGGCTGATCAGAATGGCGGTTGATTCGCCGCTCTTCATGTATTTTGCTATTCCCGTTTGCACTCCCTGCAGGCGCCGGACTACAATGCGGTTGACGGTAATAATTTGTGTGCTGAAAAATAACAGCAGGATGACTATGACCCCGATCGCTACGAATTCAAAGGCTTTTTGTTGTTGAATGACAGAGTCAGAGACACCCATTCCGATCCATAATACGCCAATCACATTGTGGAATTCATCGGTGTAGGCTTGCCCGTGCAAAGGGCGAACGAATATGATCTGTTGACCGATCGTCTGGCTGGTCGTGGTCCCGTTGTTAAGAACACCGTCTATCAGAGTTGAATTGAGTAATTGGCCGACCCGTTGTTTATTTGAATGAGCCAGGATGGTTTTCTTGGTATCCACCACGATGATCTCGGTGACGCCTTCCAATGTGGATGATTTTTCAACCAGCCTTTGAATAGAGAACAATTCATCCTTCGAATCCTGCTGCTCGCTTAGGATCTCAAGACTGTAGGTGATTTCGTCAGATAGAATTTCGGCGCGTTTTTCCATCCCCTCGTATATTCCCCGTGTGGATGCGTAATAAAAGAAGGCCACCGCCGTCAACATTCCGACCAGGCCGATCACGCTAAAAGCGAGGGTTAATTTGAATCTTAGCGAATTCATATTTTCTTGCTTCCTGGGCAATCTACTGATCCAGATTTACCTGGTGAATACAGCACCGACGACAGTTGGGGCATCCTGAGCCCGCAATATCTTATTTACTCAACTCGCGGACGAAGGCTGGCGCAAGCAATTGGCTGATGTCGGGTAATGAAGTGATCACTCTCTGATCCAAGAGAAATTGCGCGATGACGCCGGCCTGGGTGTGGGCGCATCCGTTGCCTTCTTTTCCAAAAAGTTCGGCGTTGGCGGCCAGGTCTAGATACTGGATTCCCGCGACATGTGATTCGAATACAGCAGCGCTGATCTCCTCGGCTTTTCCCATCCGTTCATAGGCGTCCTGCGGATTTTTTTTGATGTACTCCACCGCGTCAAAATAAGCCGCGACGATATTTTTTACATCGTCAGGGCGGTCTGCGGCAACGGCGGCGTCAAAGGTCATGGTTGTAATAATGGTTTCTGGATATTCGCGGCTTGTGATGAGCACTTTACCGCCCATTTTATTGGCTGTATCGGTTAGGTAGGGTTCCCAGGTCACGCCCGCATCGATCTTGCCGTCAATCATGGCTTGCTGGATTTCCCAGGCGGGGATGCTTACGATAGAGATGTCGTTTGTAGTCAATCCGCTGATCTCCAAAATCTTAAGCAGGGATAAATGCCCAACGGTTCCGATCTCGACGCCAACTTTTTTGCCGCGCAGGTCGGCCAGTGATTCGATGCCGGGGCGGGCTACCAATCCGTCGCCGCCGAAGGAGTAGTCAGTTAAGAGTACAACGCGCACATCTTTTCCCGCCGAATTGTAGCGAATAGCATCATCCAGGGTGTGCATGCCCGCGTCTACTTTTCCGTCCACCAGAGCATCGATCGAGTCACTGTATGCTGAGAAACGGACGATTTCAACGGCCACGCCGTGTTTTTCAAAATACCCGAGTTGGGCCGCCAATTCTGCAGGCTCCACGCCCGCCCAGGCTGAAATGGCGATTCGGATGGGAGGTTTCTGTTGTGGCGCGCAGGCTGTGTTTTGGATCCCTGAAATTAAGAGGATCATCAATAGAATAAAAGTGCGAATGTTTTTTTTCATGCCGTTCCCTTGGTTTGATGAATTTTTCTAACGCCTAAAACGACTTTACTGCAAAAAGGTTATTTACCCACAGAGGGCACAGAGTTTTTGAATTTTTTCTCTCTTGTTTTCTCTGTGGCAGAACTGGTTTGGGTGCGTTTCAATTTTGCTGAACCTATGGAATATCCACTGCGGCTGGCGGCAGTGTCATTTGAACGCAGAAGCCGCGAACCGTTGGCAGGAAGACCACGTCACCGCCCAGTGAACGGCTGATGATTCGCGCGATCGTCAGCCCAACCCCGATCCCGCCAAATTGACGGGCATCTCCCTGGCTGACCTGATAATAGCGCTCAAATACTTTTTCCTGGAGGTTTGTAGGAATCCCCGGGCCATCATCCGTGACAGTGAATATACAGCCGCCATCGCCGTTGGGGGCAAGTTCGATCTTGACGGATACGCCGTGCGGCCCAAATTTCATAGCGTTGTCAGCGAGATGAGAAACCACCATGGAGAATTCGTGGCGCGGCGCGTGGATCAGTACGCCTTCTGCGATCGTAAGCTCCACTTTGGGCTTTTTATTGGAATACATGTCTTTTCTTAAAGTGACAGGCAGGATGACATCATTCCTGAAATCAACGATGCGCCTCAAGTGCGCTAACGGACTCATATCAAAATTGCTTAGGAATGTCATGTCGTCGATCAGGGAGTGCAGGCGGTTAGCTTGTAAAAGAGCCGAGTCGACATAAGTTTTTATTTCCTCGGGAAGCTCAAAATTGTCTTGTTTAATTACATCAAGCGTTAACAAGATAATCGCCATCGGCGTACGCAGTTCGTGCGAAATATTTTTCGATACCTCATCCTGGATATTCTCGTTCTGCACCTTGACCTCTTCCAGGGCGAGGTGCCGGGTCTTATTGATACGGGAAAATAACGAGTCGACGCGAATCAGAAGTTCCTTTGGGTCAAAGGGTTTTACAATGTAATCATCTGCTCCAAGCTCAAACCCCTTTAGCTTATCGGCAGCTGCAGCGCGGGCGCTCAGAAACATAAAGGGGATGTCGCGGGTCAGCGGATTTGCGAGCATTATGTTCTTGATTTTAAATCCATCTAAAATCGGCAGCATGATGTCGCAAATGATCAGATCTGGCAGGCTCTGTCTGGAAATTTTTATTCCATCAGGGCTGTTATCAGATGTGAGTACTTTGTAACCGCCGCGCTCAAGCAGGGCTCTCAGCCCGAGCAGTATTTTTATTTCATCGTCAATGATTAGTATGCTGTTGATTTTAGGATCCATTGGTTTCTCACTAGGGGACAGCGTTTTTTGAAGTACCACTAAATTAGTTGAATGACTGACAGTGTTACGGCAAATCCAGCCGGGCTGCGGGCAGGATCATTTGAACCCGGCAGCCGTGTTCGCTTGGTAGGAAAGTCACGTCACCATCCAAAGAGCGTGCGATGATGCGGCAAATAGAAAGGCCAACACCCAGACCGCCGTAATCACGTATGATGCCCTGGCTGATCTGGAAATAGCGCTCGAATACTTTTTCCTGCATATCAATGGGAATTCCCGGGCCCTGATCGGTGACGGTCAACACACAGCCGCCTTCACCATTTGGCTCCAGTTGAATATGGACGACCGAGTTGGGCGGCGAAAATTTCATTGCGTTATCCACAAGGTGAATAACGGCCTGCCTGAATTCGTTGGGCATTGCGTGCACAACAACATTCTCATCGAAGTCAAGTTCCACTTGAAGGTTTTTATCTATATACAGATCCTTGCGTACTGCTATGCGGTTTGCCAGCGAGCTTTCGATATCCACATTTTGCCTGAATATCATCGATGGGCCGGAGTCGTGATTGTTCAGGAAGATCATATCGTCGATCAGCGTGTTGAGCCGGTGCGATTGGGTAAGGGCGGTTTCCACAAACCATTTCAGGTCTTCCGGGGAGGAAAACTTTTGGCGTAATATCATTTCAAGCGAAAGCAGGATCTGCGTCATGGGCGTCCGCAGTTCGTGAGAAACATTTTGCGAGACCTCGCTTTGAAATCGCTCGATCTGGCGGCTCATCTCTACCGTGTTGGCCTGACGGGTGATCTCCTGCCGGCGGAAGACTGCCTGAATATGTGCCGCGAGTTCCTTCGGCTCGAACGGTTTTGTGATGTATTCGTCCGCGCCTTCTTCGTAGCCTTTTAATTTATCAGCCAGTGAGACACGCGCGGTCAGGAATATAAACGGGATGTCGCGGGTGACGGGGTTGACTGATATGGCCTCCCTGAATTTATAACCATTCATGGCCGGCATCATGATGTCGCAAAGGATTAGATCAAATTTGTTTTCTTTTACAAGCTCCAACGCTTTCAGGCTGCTCTCACAAGTAATTACCTTATAGCCACTGCGCTGGAGTAATGCCTTCAACCCGAGCAGTATCTTGGTTTCATCGTCAATTACAAGTATGGAGTAAGGATTTGTCATGCTGTTTCTGTGGTTTCATTTACGAAGCTGGAGATGATTTTTTGCCTGAATTCAAGAGCTGTGTATCTTCCGATATTGTAAAGATATTAAGAACTTAGAAATTAAATGCTTGCTTTTCGCAGAGCGACAAGAATTTTTGAACCGCAGAGACGCTGAGTTCGCGGAGAAAACCTCTTAAACTCTGTGCTCTCTGCGACTCTGCGGTAAATCTTTTTCGGCTTGTCCGAGTTAGGGCATATCCAAATGCGCAGGAGGAAGGGTCAATTGAATCTTGCAGTCGCGATCGGTCGGCAGGATGACGAGATCACCTCCAAGAGAGCGTGTGATCGGGCGGGAAATGGTCAACCCAAGCCCGAGGCCTTCGAATTTATTTGAGTTATCCTGGTCTATCTGATAATACCGCTCAAAAACTTTTTCATGCAATTCAACGGGAATGCCATGGCCGTGGTCTAGCACGGTTAGCACGCAGCCGCCTTCGCCGTTGGCAAGCAGTTCGATTTGGACCGAGGTCCTGGGTGGCGCAAATTTCATGGCGTTGTCTGCGATATGCCCAATCACCTGGCTGAATTCACGGCGGGGGGCGTAAATTACCACATCTTCCGCAACGTGAATATTGATCTGTAGTTTTTTTTCGAGGTACAGTTCCTGCCGTTGGGCGATCGGGAGCATAAAGTCGTTCTTGATATCAACCAGCTGTCTCAGGTAAATGGCGTCGCCTTTATCGAAGGAGTTTAAAAACATCAGATCATTGACTAGAAAATTAAGTCTTTGGAATTGTGAAATTGACTTTTCTGTGAACTTTTCGATATCATCGGGGTCTGTGAACTTCTCGGCCAAAACAACCTTAAGCGCTGTCAGGATCTGCTTCGCAGACATTTGTACTTCTTTCGGATTGTTCTTTAATTTTTCCGCTTCGATCAACTCGAGTCGGCGGCTAATTTCCTGCATGGCCGATTGTTTATCCCGATTCTGCCTGCGAAAGATCGCGTCAACGCGGGCGACTAATTCGAGCGGGTCAAAAGGCTTCGTGATGTAATCATCTGCGCCTTCCTGTAATCCTTTTACTTTATCCAGCTGTGACGTACGGGCAGATAAGAAAATAAATGGAATGTCTTTGGTGAGAGGGTTGGCAGCTATGGCTTCCCGCGTCGTGAAGCCGTCCAGGTATGGCATCATAATATCGCAGATGATCAAGTCCGGAAGAGTCTCCTCAGCAATTTTGATACTGGCGAGGCCGTCATCGCAGGTGGTCACTTTGTATCCACTGCGTTCCAACAGGCGTTTTACGCCGAGCAATATATTGTGCTCATCATCAATGATAAGGATCGAGCGGGGTTCTTTTGATGGTTCAGTGATGGTTGACATAGGTTTGCATTTCCTTAGTTTTCATTCGATACTATGGAGAGAAATATTTTGACAATGGCCGGGTCAAAATGTTTTCCGGATTGCTCTTTGATGTAATCGATCGTTCTTTCCAGCGGCCAGGCCTTTCGATAAGCCCGTTCATTGGCTAGCGCATCCCAAACATCCACAATGGAAAAGAGGCGTGCAGGCAGCGGAATATCTGTGCCGCTCAGTCCTTGCGGATACCCGCCGCCATCCCAGCGTTCATGATGACCGCCAGCGATCTGGAGAGTTTCCAACGGCAGGCCTAAAGTCTCGAGGATTTCCCTGCCCAGCGCCGCGTGGGTTTTCATTACAGTGTATTCCTCGTCGGTCAGGCGGGACGGTTTAAGAAGAATGGCGTCAGGGATCGCAATTTTTCCAACATCATGTAGAAGCGCGCCAGTCACGACATTGGCGATTATTTTCTCATCCTGATAGAGGATCTTCGCCATTTCTTTAGCTACCAAAACCACTCGTTGTGAATGTTCGTCCGATTCCTTGTCCCGCAATCTAAGCACACGCGACATCCCTGCCGCGAAACCTTCATGAGAAACGGCGTACATCTCAGACATTTCAATAAGGTTTTGATTTAGCTGATTGACAACATCCTCCTGCTTGTATCGTTCGGCGTTTTCAGTGATCCCTTTGCGGCGAAGGATGGAGTTTACCCGTCCGAGCAATTCATCCTTGCTAAACGGTTTTGTGATGTAATCATCAGCGCCATTTTTTAGGCTGGTTACCTTGTCTCGTTCATCCGTGCGGGCAGTCAGGAAGATGAAGGGGATGTGGATCGTGGACTCATGCGTGGACAGAATTCGCAAAACCTCTGGACCGTCAGGAGGCGGCATCATCATGTCTGAAATAATCAGGCTTGGAGGGTTCTCCAATGCCAGTTGAATTCCATCAGTTCCATTGTTGGCTGTTATAACTTCATAACCTCCACGCTTTAGGATTTCAGAAATCCCCATTAGAAGTTTACTGTCATCATCAATCACCAGAATCAGTGATGGTTTATCCATAAGATTATTATATGCCCTCCCTTGGGAATAAAGCTATCAAAGTTGTAAGGTATTATCCTTAACTCGGACAAGCCGAAATAGATTTACCGCAGAGTCGAAGAGAACGCAGAGTTTAAAAGATCTTCTCCGCGAGCTCAGCGTCTTTGCGGTTCGCGAACCATCCTTACCAAATGTTCCGTAAAGCTCCCTGCTTTAGCAGTGGAGATGTAAGGAACGGTTTTGCTTGTAGTAAAATAAACATAGAAGCTCTCGGACTAGAGAGCCTGGGCTTTGCCCTAGAAGCCCCCGCCTTTAGGCGTGGGGAGTAGTCACAACGGTTCAAACCTTGCGGTGAAATGTCTGAGCAATTCGGGCGCGTATGTGAATTTATATCCGTGAATGGAAGCGGCTCGCGTTTTGATATTCGCCAGCGAATTGGCTACATAATCCATGTGACTCTGCGTGTACGTTCTGCGCGGAATGGCGAGGCGCATTAGTTCAAGTTTGGGGTAGATCATGCTGCCTGTGTCAGGGTCGGGGTGGGCAAACATCACCGAACCAATTTCACCGCCGCGGATGGCGCCTTCACGATACAACTCAACCGCCAAGGCAACATAGACGGCATGACCGCCCGTGGGTTGGATGGTGGGGATTCCCGCGTCGTTGATGCGTTGGGCCAAATAAGCGGTTTGACCCAAACGATGGGCGAGATAATTTTCATCGAGTCCTTCATAAAGGCCGACGGCCATCGCGTCGAGGTCGCGTCCCGCGAGTCCGCCGTAGGTGGGGAATCCTTCGCGCAGGATCAGCTCGTTCTTGATATCCATGAATAATTTTTCATCATTTAAGCACAGCAGCCCGCCCATGTTGACGATGGCATCTTTCTTGGCAGACATGGTCATGCCGTCGGCGAGGCTGAACATTTCATGCGCGATCTCTTTTACAGATTTATCCTTGTAGGCTGATTCACGCTGTTTGATGAAGAAGCTATTTTCAGCATAGCGCGCCGCGTCTATAAAGAAGGGGATCTTGTATTCGCGATAGACAGCCGCCACCGCCTTGAGATTTTCCATCGAGATGGGCTGACCGCCCCCCGCATTATTGGTAACGGTCATCATACCGAAGGGAATGTTCGCCACGCCGGTTTTTTCGATAAAGTCCCTGAGTTTGGCGATATCCATATTCCCCTTGAATGGATGCTGATTCTCGGGGTCGAAAGCCTCGTCAATGACCAGGTTGGTCGGGCGCCCGCCGCGCGCGCGGATGTTGGCATCGGTGGTGTCGAAGTGCATATTGCTGGGGATATATTGTCCCGGCTTGACAACGCACGCCGCTAAAATGTTCTCGGCGGCGCGTCCCTGATGGGTGGGGACGAAAAACTTGAAGCCAAAAATATCCTCGACAGCCGCTTTGAGACGAACGAACGAGCGCGCGCCGGCGTAGGATTCGTCGCCGCGCATGATGGCTGCCCATTGTTCGGAACTCATCGCGCCCGTGCCTGAGTCAGTTAGCAGGTCAATGAAGATGTCTTCGGCTTTCAAGGTGAAGGTGTTGTAGCCTGCTTCCTTCAGCGCGGATTCACGTTCTGCCGGTGTGATCAGGCGAATGGTCTCGACCATTTTTATACGAAAGGGTTCGGGGGTGTAGGGGTGTGTCATTTGGTCTCCTGTGATTTGAGTATGCGTCAAATTTTGGGTAGCGATCCTGATGCGCGTCGCGCGTCATTCGGTCTCCAATGACAGGGCTATTCTACAACCAAAAGCAAAAACCTCCGAAGTCTTTAAGACTTCGGAGGTTTGGGAAAATATTGGTGGTCGAGTAGCCGCGCTCTTGTTCCTTGCGGCATACCGAGACTGTCACTGACCTAGAATACTCTTGTCACATGTTGGTCTCGATACGGGGCGGAACGAACACCGCCCCTACTCGACCAACGGGTTTTTCTTAAACTTCTTCTTCGCCAATGCGGGAAGTAACTCGGTCTTGTTGTTTATCAATGCTTCGCGTTTTGCCCTGCTCCAATTTTGCACTTGCTTCTCGCGGTTGAAGGCCTCTACGACACGGTTATATTCTTCACTATAGACAAGTTCGACAGGCAATCTTTTTGAAGTGTATTTTGCGCCGACACCTTTCTGATGTTGAGACAGACGAATTTCAAGGTTTTTTGTCGAGCCGACATAATACGAGTCGTCCACGCATTTAAGAATATACATCCATGCCATATATTTTATTCCTTGCTCACTGTTGGTCTCGGTACGGGCTTCGCTATCGCTCAACCCTACATCTCGACAGGCTCGATGCAACGCTCGACCAACGGGTTCCTTTTGTAATTTAGATTTTCACCATATCCCGGTGGTCGAGTAGCCGCGTTCTTGTTCTTTGCGGCATACCGAGACTACCACTGACCACCATACTCCTGTTGGTCTCGATACGGCGGACGAACATCGCCTACTCGACCAACAGATTGCTTTTGTAATTTAAATTTCACCATACCCCGGTGGTCGAGTAGCCGCGCTTTTGTTCCTTGCGGCATACCGAGACTACCACTGACCGAGAGTACTCTTGTCAAATGTTGGTCTCGATACGCCCCGAAGTTCACGGGACTACATCTCGACAGGCTCGATGCAACGCTCGACCAACGATTTCTCAAATTCCTGTAGGCACTCGGTTGTGGAATCTTCGGAGCGCGCGTCAAAGGCTTCCATCCAAATCACATGCAAATCTAATTATTTCAGCGCATCATGCGCGGTTTAGCGGTGTTCGACCAGGTCAATGGAAGTGGAGGAGAGAAAGACTTACAAGAATTACCTATATGCCTCGCGACGATGTTTGATGCGATAAATGGTTACAGTTTTCGCTTTATCGTCAATGTCATAGAGGATACGATATGTGCCAACTCGCAAAGAATAACCCGCGTCACCTTTTAATTTCTTGGAATCAATTGGGCGTGAGTTCTGTTCGAGTAAGTCAATATGTTTAGAGATCAAACGCGCATACTCAGCGGGAATGCCGCCCAAGTCTTTGAAGGCCGGTTTGCGCAGGCCAACTTGATACATGCTATTCCCCTAGTTGCAAATCTTTCTTCGCGGTTTTCCACGAAATTACCTCTTCGTTCACCGTGCGCACCTGCTTCAGCTCTTCCGCATCCTCGGCATCCTCAAGAAGAATGATGATTTGCTCCCAAACCTCCAAGTCCACAACCACGGCAGATTGACGCCCATCAGGATTGACGACGAATTTCACTGAGCTAAGAATATCGGTAATTGTCATATTGCACCTTTCTTCCTTACGTGTAATTATACACCGCGCAGAAACGCCCATTGTAAATGCGCGGCTTTGCGGTGTTTGACCAGGTCAATGTAAGTGGAGGGGAGAAAGACTTTCATAATTGTTGTCCTTAGTTTCTTCAACACGTACTCTGCGTACAAATCCGAGTGAACCAATTCTACAACCAAACCGATCTTCCTTTGAATAAGAATTGTTATGAAAATAAAAAGCGATACCCTGTGGAAGTAAAAAAATAGCACGCTTCTTCCCATGTCAAATTCCGGCTAAAATCTTTCCTCACGGGGTATAATCGACAAAATTAATCGCACTCCTCACCAAAAACTCGTCAAAATTTAGCTAAAGGATAAGCATGTGACAACTCTTTTCTTTGCAACAGACGTTCACGGGTCGGATATTTGCTGGAGTAAGTTTCTAAACGCGGGGAAATTCTATGGCGCCGATCAGTTAATCCTCGGCGGCGATATGACGGGCAAGGCAGTTATCCCGTTTATTCATCAGGGTGGAAAAAATTACCGCATCACTTTGCTTGAACAGGTGTTTGATGTAACAGATGAAGTGGAACTCGCAGATCTCACCAAGCGCGTTCGCAGCCGCGGCTATTATCCCTACCTGACCAATCCAGATGAAATTGCCGAACTTGAAAAAAATCCAGAACGCATCAGTGAAATATTTATGGTGGAAGTTTTGAAGGTCGTTCAGCAGTGGATGGATCTTGCGGATAAAAAACTCGAAGGCACCGATATGAAAGTCTACTGCTCGCCGGGCAATGATGATGCGGATGAGGTGGATGCGATCATTCGCTCAAGCCGACGTGTGATGCTGGTCGAAGGGCTGGTGACTCAACTGGATGAGCATCATGAAATGATCACCTCGGGTTGGAGCAACCGCACTCCCTGGGACACGCACCGTGAAGAGGATGAGAATCAGCTTGCAGTCAGGTACGAGGCGATGAGCTCCCAGTTGAAGAATCCGCACAATGCCATCTTTAATATCCATGTGCCTCCGTACAAATCCCAATTGGATGAAGCACCGGAGTTGGATAAAGACATGCGCCCGGTGCTGGCCGGTAATTCAATGAAACCCGTTGGGTCGACAGCGTTGCGCGCAGCGATCGAGAAGGTTCAGCCATTGCTTGGCCTGCATGGACACATCCACGAAGGCCGCGGTTCTTCACGTATTGGAAAGACATTGTGCATAAATCCAGGTTCGATGTATGAGCAAGGAACTTTATTAGGCGCGATCGTAAAATTAGGAAAGAACAAGATCGAGAATTACGTATTGACAACAGGTTAAACGCAGGAAGCCAAATCCTGCTTAAAAAACTTAAGCTAAGAGGAGAGAGTTATGAGCAACTTGTTTGTCCGTAAGGCAACTGGTCTGGTACGGTCCTGGTCAGTCTTCGACGCATTCGTCTATGCGTTCTTTTCAATCAATTTTGTGACGTTGGGATTTTACGCCTTTAGCCAGATGTATTTCTTTGGCGGCGGTATGATCAATGCGCTGCTGCTTAGCGCTGTCTTTTTGATCTTTGAGATCATCGTTTACGCTTCCCTGATATCGGTCATGCCGCGGTCTGGCGGTGACTATGTCTGGATGACGCGCATCTTTGGCGGCGGTATTGGATTCATCCTTGCCATTACCGGCTGGTGGTTCACATTATGGCTGTGGACTCCTGCGTACGGTGATATGTTCCGCCAGGTTGTGCTGGTCCCGATCCTTGGTGTGTTTGGCTTCAAAGACCTTGCGGTCTGGTTTGCGGGCAAAGGCACACCTTTGTTCGTTAGCACGTTGATCGCGATCGCTTTTGTGTCCGTTGTGATCATTCTTGGCATGAAGACTTATGCCCGTATTCAAAAATGGTCTTTTTACGCGGGCGTGTTTGGTTTGGCGATCGTGATCATCTTATTGTTTACCGGTTCTCCAGAGAAATTCAAAGCTGGTTTCGAAGCGAATTCCGCGACCCTCTTTGGCACTCAGCCCGGCTTGTACGATGCGACAGTTCAAGCAGGAACAGATGCCGGCGCTGGGACTCCGCTCACGGGTGGTTCGATCAATTTAGTCTTCCTCACTCTTCCCTGGCTGGTGTTCTTCAATTTATGGCCTAACTGGGGCGCGACCCTGTATGGTGAAGTGCGCGGCGCGACAGATTACAAACGCAACTTTGCCGGCATGGCTTGGGCGCTTGGAACGGTCACCGTTTTGGGAATTGTCTTCTTTATCGGCGTTTCAAGAAGCATCGGATGGGATTTCTATATGCAAGCCAATGGCGCCTGGTGGAACTATTACTGGGGTTATGTACCTGACGTTCCTCCATTGCCTGTATGGCCTTACCCTGCCATGTTGGCAGTCTTCCTTACCAACAGTCGAATTCTTCAGATCATTGTGATGCTTTTGATGAGCTTCTGGTGGTTTGGCTGGGCTGGGACATTGTTCCTCTCATCCACGCGCGTGGTGTTTGCGGCCGCGTTTGACCGCTTGCTGCCCGAGAAGGTTGCCGAGTTGAACAGCAAAGGCGTGCCCGTCAACGCGATGTTATTGATGGTCGTACCCGCGATATTTGTTTCCTATCTCTATGCATATAATGTAGGCGCGGCTGCCGATGGTACGGGCGGCTTCTATACCGCCACACTCGCCGCTACACAGGGCATCGCGATCATGTATTTTGGCACAGCCATCGCCGCGATCATTCTTCCATATAAGAAGAAGGAACTTTTCGAAGCTTCACCGATTGCCCAAATGAAAGTGTTTGGCATTCCGCTCATCACTGTTGCGGGCGTGATCTTTGCAAGTTTCCTCGGCTTCCTGCTTGTTGAATGGATGTTTGATCCGTGGCTCAATACAGGCGGCGAAGGCGCCGGCTTATATGGCATCAGCTTCAAGAATACAAATTCCATGCTCTTCCTGCTGGTATGTTATTGTTTGTCGGCCAGCATCTATTACGGATTCAAATCCTACCGCAAGAAGGGCGGCATCGACATAGACAAGGTTCAAACCGAAATCCCTGTTGAATAATTAAATTTGCACAGACCTGACAGGCCTCTAAAGACCTGTCAGGTCTTCTTTTTTGGAGCGTGTATGTCCATCATTGAAGAAGTGGTTACAAAGCTGGATGATTGGAAGGGCAGGGATGTATCCATTCAGCATCTTTCAGGCGGGTTGACCAACACAAATTATAAAGTCATTGTTGATGGAATACCTTTTTTTATCCGCGTGCCGGGGGAAGGCACCGAACTACTTGCAATAGACCGCGACAACGAATATCACAGCGCGCAAGCTGCCGCGCAAGCCGGAGTTGGCCCAAAAGTATTATTTCATTTTCCTGAATATCATGTCATGATTTTGGAATTCCTAAACGGCATTACCATGTCTAAGGATTCATTGAATGCGCCCGGAATGCCAAAACGGATGGCTGACTCGATCAAGAGACTCCACGCTGGAGAACGCTCCTTGCGTGACTTCAATATGTTCCGCCTCACGGAATATTATTTCAGCCTGTGCAAAGAACGGAGTATCAAGATTCCGGATGGTTATCTTGAACGAATGAATGTAGTTAATGAAATCGAAAAAGCCATGTCTGTCAAACCGCTGGCAACTGTCCCGTGCAACAATGATCTGCTCGCAGAAAATTATATTGATGACGGAAATCAACTCTGGTTAATAGATTACGAATACAGCGGAAACAACGACCCGACCTTTGAGTTGGGAAATACCTGTCAGGAAATGCAATTCAACGATGAACAGATCGCGCAAGTCTGCACGTCCTACTTTGGCGCAGCCTTTGCCGATAAAATATCACGCATGAAATTAAACATGATCATGTCGGATGTGGGCTGGGGATTGTGGGCTGCAATTCAAGCCAATATCTCCACCATCGAATTTGACTTCTGGGGTTGGGCTATTGAGCGTTGGGGCAGGGCTGTTGAAAAAATGGATTCAGCCGAATTTACCGTATGGATGAAGGATGTGCAGGTGTAATTAATGGAATCGAATGAGTTTGATATTGTGAAGGAAATGTACCGCCTGATCGACGCGGCGAACGCGAAGAATATTCAACTGCGCGCCATTGGCGGTTTGGCGGTTGAAGCTCATAACAGGAAGAACCATCCGCTTTTTAAACGCGAGTTTGGCGACCTTGATTTTGTCATCGCCAAAAAACAGCGTAAGGATTTTGAAACATTTATGCCCACGGTGGGTTATTCCCCGCATAAACAGTTTAACATCCTGAACGGCGATCAACGACAAATTTATTATCACAACGGCAACGACATGAAGATCGATATCTTTGTCGGCGATTTTGAGATGTGTCATAAAATTCCGCTGGAAAACCGTCTTACCTTCGACCCCGTTACCATTCCACTGGTTGAACTGCTTTTGTCGAAGGCGCAGATCGTGGAACTGAATCGCAAGGACGCGCTTGATCTTACTTCTTTATTGTTCAATAATGAAACGGGGAACGGCGATAAGGATATGATCAATTTACAGGTCCTTGCTCAATTGGGCAGTTTGGATTGGGGGTTGTATAAAACAACCAGCATCAATTTAAAACGAGTGGAAGACCTGATGGAAGAAAAGGAATTACCTCTTACTAAAGAAGAACGCGAACTGGTATTGAGTCGCGTGCGTGAGATCCGAAGGACGTTTGAAGAAATGCCGAAGCCGTTATCCTGGCAGATCCGTGAGCGGGTGGGCACAAGAGTCAAGTGGTATATCGAAGTGGAAGAAGTACGCAGGTAATTATGAATAGGAAGGCCAGACTCTTTCTTGCAATTATTATTCTTGCCATTTCAGTTTCGCTATTGATCTGGGCATACTCTCCTAATCCGCGTGAAACCCGGGTTCAGCCGATCGCACCATCGGAAATGCAATTGCCATAAGATTGATGGAGCGCGGAATGCAATCTGAATCGTATTATGGATAAACATAATTATTTCCCCCGCAATATTTCCATAACTGCTTGTGCGTTGATGTTGATCCTTGCATCCATTTCATGTGCAGGGAGTGTGGAGTCATCTGCTCCAAGGCCAGCTTCGACACAACTTGTTGTTGAGGCAACAACTCAACCGTCCCAGCCTACTCAAATTTCTGCGCCGCCCGCCATCCCTGAAACCCGCCGCCTCACTTTGGAATTCCCATCCAAAATGCGCGCAGGCGTGGAAGGGGATATTATCCGCTTAACTTTGGAAGTGGATGATCTGGGCAATATCACGCCGACCGCCCAAATTAATGGAAATGTAGTGGTGGGACAGACGATCGAGATCCCTGATCTATATGAAACACATAATGTCATCGCCGAGGCGCGGCTTGATATGGCGGGCATGGAAGTTTCGCCGCCAGAAGCGACCCTTGAGCCGCTCACCCGCGGCCGCTCTGTTACATTTTATTGGAGTATCCGTCCGCAGGAGACTGGCACATATCGTGGCACGGTCTGGCTGCATTTGAACTTTGCGGATAAATCAACGGGAGAGCAAAGCCGAATTGCTGTATCAGCTCAAATCATCGAGATCGAAGCAGTGGATTTCTTTGGGCTTTCAGTTAATGTGGCGCGTACGTCCGGGGTGATAGGTTCGCTCGTTGGCGGAGTCTTCGGATTTCCATTCATTGAAGATATTATCAAGTTTTTGTTTAGGCGGAGGAAAAAGTAGCGCGGTATTTATGACGCGGCATGGGGTGAAATATATGACGAATATCACCCCAAATATTGACATGCTATCATGTGTTCGGTTTGTTCATTATGGTACAATTTTGCCGCTTACAAGACTTTTAAGACGGAGTATGTAGATGAACGAGTGGCTTTACGTCGGTTTATTTTTTATTGTCGGCTTGATCATCCCTGTTGGTGCGATCGGTGTTGGCTGGTTGCTTGGGCCCAAGAAACCTAATCCCATTAAACAATCAACTTATGAATGCGGTATCGAACCTGTTGGTGAAGGATGGGTACAATTCAAGGCGCAGTATTATATTTTTGCGCTGGTCTTTCTTGTGTTTGACGTGGAAACTGTTTTTCTTTTTCCCTGGGCGGTAAAACTCGGTCAACTTGGCATGTTCGCTGTTGTGGAAGGTATCGTTTTTATTCTCATCCTGGTCGCTGGGCTTGTTTACACTTGGCGCAAGGGGATGTTGGAATGGGCGTAATTTAGTTTGAAAATCGAGAAGGCTGATTGGATCTTTCCATTCAGCCTTCTCTTTGTGTAACGGCTCTCGCCGACTCCCTTCCCTATCGGGGGAAGAGTTGGGAATGAGGGAAACAGGAGTAACTATGACATTTTGGAATGACCCTCTTAAAGTAGCCGCAGATTGGCTAACGGGTATTTTCACCGGCTGGGGCATGCCCAGCGTCGGTGCGAATGTGCTCGTGGCCTTCCTCGGCGTGCTGATGCTTATCACCATTTTGATGGTGATCGACATCTTCCTGGTGTGGATCGAGCGCAAGGTGGTGGCTCGTTTTCAAGACCGCATCGGCCCGAATCGAGTTGGTCCTTTCGGCTTGATCCAGCCATTCGCAGACATCATCAAGCTGATGATCAAAGAAGACACCACCCCTGATGGCGCTGATAAAGTAGTCTACAACCTCGCGCCGATACTTTCGATGATGTCTGTGTTGATCCTGTGGGCGGTGGTGCCTTTGGCGCCCGTCATGCTCGGCGTGGATTTGAACGCGGGTGCGTTATTCATTATCGCGGCAGGTTCGATCGGCACACTCTCCATCATTATGGCGGGTTGGTCATCGAACAATAAATTCTCAGTGATCGGCGCGTTCCGTCAAGTGGCTGTCATGATCTCCTTTGAAGTTCCCATGCTTGCCGTGTTACTCATTCCGACCATCTTCTCAGGGTCAATGGGTATGAACGCCATCATTCAAAGCCAGAGTATTTGGTTCGTCTTCCTTTCTCCATTAGCCGCGTTGATCTTCCTGATCGCGGCCATTGCAGAGTTGGGACGCGCACCTTTCGACCTTGCTGAAGGTGAATCTGAATTGGTCTCCGGCTACAACATCGAATATTCAGGGATGAAGTTCGGCATGTTCTACGCGGGCGAACTTTTGCACGCCTTCACATTTGGCGGCTTCTGGTCGATCTTCTTCTTCGGCGGTTATCGCTTCTTCGGCTTGGAATTGGTCAGTCCTTTCCTCGCGATCGCGATCATTTTGTTTAAGGCGCTGGTCGGTTACTGGGTCATCATGTGGGTTAAATACACTGTGATGCGTATCCGTATCGATCAGATGCTTGCCTTCAACTGGAAATTCCTGACGCCTGTGGCCTTCGTGCTTGTGATGGTGACCGCGTTGATGAATACACTTCTGCGCGGCGCTGACAGCTGGCTCTTCATCACAGGCATGATCCTCTCGAATATTATTGTCGCGTGGGTCTCGATGGAAATTGTCCGTTCCGTGAGCAAACAGGAACGTGAACGAGTTGAGGGTGTGCAGCAGGTTGCAGAGGCTCATCATTAATAAATAATAATTGGCAATGAAATCTTCAATTACTATTTACGAATTACAAAGGATTTTATATGACTGGTGAACAAGTAATTTTCCTGATCGTTGGCGCTGTCACGCTCATTGCCGCATTAATGGTTGTGACCGTTCGTGATCTCGTCCATGCCGCGTTGTGGCTGGTGGCGACTCTCTTCGGCGTGGCGATCATCTACACTTTGCTTAATGCCGGCTTTCTGGCGGTTGTGCAGGTTGTGGTCTATATTGGCGCGATTGCCATTCTTTTCATCTTCGCGGTCATGTTGACTCGCCGTCAGGCGGCGGACACAGGCGCAGCGCTGAATAAAAATTGGTGGGCGGGCGCGCTCCTGGCAGTGTTGACTTTCACAGGATTGTTTTTTATGCTCCAGAGTTGGAGCGGCTTTCAGAAACAGGCAGCAGCCATCCCGTCGGGGTTTGATGCGATCAATCAACTGGGTGATGCTTTGACCTCGCCCGCGGGATTTGTCCTGCCGTTCGAAGTCGCGTCAGTCCTGCTTCTGGCAGCGTTAGTTGGCGCGGTTTATCTCGCGTTCAATAAAAAATAGGAGGTTAAATGATTCCCCTCTCATGGTTTCTCATTCTCGCGGCTGGGTTGTTCAGCATTGGCTTGTTTGGCGTGCTGGCGCGCAGGAACGCAGTTGCGATCTTGCTCGGCGTTGAGTTAATGCTTAACGCGGTCAATATTAATCTCGTGGCGTTTTGGCGCTATGGTGATATTTTGCTGATGACTGGGCAGGTCTTCGCGATCATTGTCTTCGCGGTTGCCGCGGCGGAAGTAGCTGTCGGTCTGGCTTTGGTAATCTCTGTGTATCGTCGTCGCAGTACGGTGGTGGCGGAAGAACTTGATTTGTTGAAATGGTAGGAAAAGGAATTAGGTAATTAGGAATAATACATCCTAATCCCTAAGCGCCTATTTTTTCGGAGGCTTCATGGCGACTGAAACATTAATTTGGTTAATTCCATTACCGCCTGTGCTGGCTTTCTTTTTGATCGTGTTATTCACGAATAAAAATAAAGCCTTGAGTCACAGCGTGGCAATTGGCGCGGCGTTCCTTTCATGGCTGGGGAGCATGATCGTTTTTGTGCGCGCGATTGGCGTGGAACATTTAGGCAAGCAACCGTTTGCATCTTCGATCAACTGGCTGCCGACTGGTGACACGTGGTTGAAGATCGGCGTGTTGATCGATCCGCTTTCCGCGGCGGTTTTGTTCTTTGTAGCGTGGACCGTGTTGATGATCTTCATCTACAGCGTTGGCTATCATAATTATGGTCAGCCCGCTGGCGATCATGACCAGGCAGGTTTGCCTCCGCATGGCGCGACTGCGCACGGACATACTGTGCCTTCGATAGAGCCGATGTACTCGCGCTTCTTTGCGTTCATTGGTTTATTCGCTTTCGGCATGTACACACTGGTTGTCTCTGATAACCTACTTACGCTATTTGTGGGCTGGGAGATCATGGGCTTATGCTCCTACTTGTTGATCGGTTTCTGGTATGGCAAGCCATCCGCGCGTAATGCGGCAGTGAAAGCTTTCATGACCACCCGCATCGGCGATGTATTCATGCTTCTTGGCATTTCCTTCCTTTACTATGCAACGGGCACGCTTACTTATCGCGAGATCTTCACTGAAGAGACTCTGCACGTGCTCTCATCAGTTCCAAGCGGTGTATTCGGTTTATCGGCTGCGGGGCTGATCGCGATATTACTCTTCATAGGCACGATCGGAAAATCGGCGCAATTCCCATTGCATGTCTGGCTTCCAGATGCGATGGAAGGTCCGACCCCTGTTAGTGCAATGATCCATGCAGCGACCATGGTTTCGGCGGGTGTGTATGCAGTCATCCGCATGTTCCCGTTGCTCAGCGCTGGCTGGCATGAAGGCGCGGCTTTGACTCCCGCAATGACTTTCGTCGCGTTCATCGGCGCGTTCACGGCTATCTTCGCCGCGACCATTGCCGTTGCGCAAAATGACATCAAGCGCGTGCTGGCTTACTCCACTATTTCACAACTCGGTTTCATGATCGCTGCGATCGGCATGGGCGCGTATGTTGCCGCTGTCTTTCATCTCATCACACATGCTTTCTTCAAAGCTTTGCTCTTCCTCGGTTCTGGTTCCGTTATTCACGGCATGGAACATGGCGTGCTTCACACTGGCAATCACAAAGTTGATCCGCAGGATATGTTCAACATGGGCGGCCTTCGCAAGAAGATGCCTGTTACTTTCTGGACCTTCCTCATCGGGGGATTTGCTCTTTCAGGTTTCCCGCTCGTGACTGCAGGTTTCTGGTCGAAGGATGAAATCCTCGCTGATGCTTTCATCAACGGCCACTTGACGATTTTCATCACGCTGGCAATCGCCGCGTTCATGACCGCCTTCTACACCATGCGCCAGATCACACTCACGTTCCTCGGCGAAGCCCGCACGAAAGAAGCGGAACACGCGCAGGAGAATAAATGGACGATGACCGCTCCGCTCGTTGTACTTTCGGTCTTTGCCATCGGGTATGGCTGGGTCGGTATTCCCGAGCATTTCCCGCTCCTCGGTGGACTCGCGCCCAACTGGTTCCACGAATTCGTTGGAGGCACTCTAGCTGAACTTCCGCCTGTTTTGGCATTCAACTGGATCCCGCTCTTAACATCGCTTGTCGTGGCTCTTGGTGGTCTGTCGCTTGGCTGGTATGTTTATAAAGATATTAAATCTCCTGCTGAAGATAAATTCCAAATTCCTTTGCTCAAGAATAAATATTATTTCGATGAAGCTTATGAATATCTCTTCATCAAACCGTTGACCTGGTTCTCCGAAGTCTTCGTTAGCAAGTGGATGGACAAAGGCATCATCGACAGCATTCTGCACATCTTTGGTCCTGCCACCGGCGGAATTGGTTCCACCATCCGCAATTACTTTGACATCCCCGTAGTCAATCAATTCTTCGGCGACGGTTCAGCAGATGTCACTTACTGGATCGGCAAGAATCTCCGTCCCATTCAAACGGGCCACATCCAACAATATCTCATTCTTTCAATAGTCGTCCTTTCTGTTGTCGGCGGCTTAGTCTACTTTTTTCTGCTGGCAGCATAGGAGCGCATGATGGATTTCCTCAATACTCATCTCCTTAGCCTGATCTTATTCGTGCCGACGATCTCGGCGCTGGTCATGCTCTTTCTGCCAAGCGGCGAGACGAAACTTCTGCGCTGGTTTGCTTTCTGCGCCAGCTTGATCCCATTCGTTCTCACCCTTGTGTTATGGAGCAATTTCGATCCCAACAAGACAGGTTTTCAATTCCAGGAAATTTACCCCTGGTACGAAGCATTACACTCATCACTTCATTTGGGCGTGGACGGTATTTCTGTTTCAATGGTTTTGCTCACCACATTGCTGACGCCGCTCGCCATCCTCGCTTCTTTCAGCGTAACAGACCGCGTCAAGCCGTACATGATGCTCTTCCTATTTTTGGAAACAGGCATGCTCGGCGTCTTCATGTCCCTCGACCTGTTGGTCTTCTTCGTCTTTTGGGAAATTGGTCTCGTCCCGATGTATTTCCTCATCAATCAGTGGGGCAGTGCCAATAAGGATTACGCTTCGCTCAAGTTCATGATCTACACCATGGGCGGATCGCTCGGACTGTTGCTTGGGATTCAAATGCTCGGAGTTCTCTTCGGGACGTATGATCTGGTCACCCTCTATGAGCGTTGGAATTCACTGAATGCTGGTTCCATTCTCCTCGGTATGCCTGTGCATACCGTCAAGACCATCGCCTTCTGGGCATTCACCATTGCATTCGCCATCAAAGTGCCGATCTGGCCATTCCACACCTGGCTGCCTGACGCGCATACCGAAGCCCCGACCGCCGGCTCCATGCTCCTCGCGGGTGTTCTTCTTAAACTAGGCGCCTACGGTTTCCTGCGACTCGTGCTCCCGTTCTATCCGCTGGAAGCGAAGATATTTGCGGGCGCGCTGGCTTTTCTCGCAGTCGCCGCGATTGTCTTTGGCGCATTCGCCGCGTATGGTCAGACGGATTTCAAACGACTTGTCGCTTATTCGTCGATCAATCACATGGGATTTGTGGTGCTCGGTATCGCCGCAGCAGCTGCCGCAGCAGGAACCGCCGACGCTCGTATCGCCATGAATGGCGCTGTCTTGCAGATGTTCAATCACGGATTATCCGCAGCTGGTATGTTCTTCCTAGTGGGTGTGATCTACGAACGCACGCACACACGCAACCTCGAAGAGTTCGGCGGATTGTTCCCTCTCGTGCCTGTCTACGGCGGCATTCTGATCTTCATGAGCATGGCATCGCTTGGCCTGCCCGGACTTAACGGCTTTGTCTCCGAGTTTATGGTGGTGCGGGGTGCGTTCCCGGTGTTGAAAATTTACACCGCAATTTCCATGATCGGTTTGTTTTTTACAGGTGCTTATATTTTGAAAGGCATCGCGAAAGTTTTGCATGGCCCCATGAATGAACATTGGGCGCATGGTGAACACAAACTGACCGAGATCAACACCCGTGAAATTTTTGTGGTGGTCCCGCTCATGATCCTGATCCTTGTCATCGGCATCTGGCCGATGTGGATACTTGAAGTGATCAATAAAGCTGTGGTTGCGCTTTTCTAAAACGTTCTCCTTCATCAGGAGTTCCCTCTCCAACGGGAGAGGGCTAGGATGAGGGTACGAGGTGATTATGAATTTTCCGATCCTAAGTGTTATTACATTCCTTCCCTTTGCTGCGGCAATTATCATGTTGATGATGCCTGCCAACCGCAAGACGGAAGTTCGTGGTGTTGCGCTCGCAACCGCAGCGCTCGACCTTCTGCTGGCTGGCTGGGTGTATCTACAATATTTGCTTGGCCACCTGACAGGTTATCAGTTCATTGAAACATACAACTGGCTCCCCGCGCTTGGCATCAGCCTGAAATTCGGTGTGGACGGTATGAGCGCTCCGCTGGTACTTTTGACAGGTATCGTAATGTTCACGGGTGTACTCATCTCGTGGGGCGATTTTGATGAAGAGAGACATCTCTCTGCGGGCATTCAAGACAGACCGCGCGAATTCTTCGCCTTCCTCTTCCTACTGGCGGGCGGTGTGTTTGGCGTTTTCGTTTCGCTAGATCTTTTCATGTTGTTCTTCTTCTATGAAATTGCAGTGTTCCCGATGTACTTACTCATCTCGATCTGGGGCTGGGTCAAGACCCGCGAATATGCGGCCATGAAGTTGACCCTGTATTTGTTCATCGGCTCAGTGGTGGCCTTGGTTGGTGCGCTTGTCATGTACTGGACACAATATCAAAACACAGGCATCCTCTCTTTTGACATGATCCAGATGGAAAGCGCGGGTTTCTCTGCATCCTTCCAATATATCTGGTTCCTGCCAGTCTTCCTTGGTTTTGCGGTTTTAGGCGGCATCTGGCCGTTTCACAATTGGTCACCTGATGGCCACGTGGCCGCGCCGACAGCCGTCTCCATGTTCCATGCGGGCGTTTTGATGAAACTCGGCGCATTCGCTGCTTTGCGTGTAGGTATTATGCTTTTACCTGAAGGCGCGAAACAATGGGCCTGGCTGATCATGATCTTTGCAGGCGTAGCGGTTGTGTACGGCGCGTTCATTGCCTTCGTCCAAACAGACTTGAAATACATGATCGGCTTCTCTTCTGTTTCCCACATGGGACTTGTTGTTCTGGGCGTCTCGACGCTCAATCATGATGGTCTCGTTGGGGCGGGGGTGCAAATGTTCTCGCACGGTGTGATGACGGCTCTCTTCTTTGCAATCACAGGCATGATCTACGACCGCTCTCACACACGTCAGATCCCTGAACTCGGCGGTATGATGAAAGCACTGCCATTTGCAGGCTTCGGTTTTATTATCGGCGGCCTTGTTTCGATGGGCATGCCCGGCTTCTCCGGATTTGTTGCTGAGTTCCCAATTTTCATGGGCGTGTGGGGACGGCAGTGGCTCGTGGCAGTCATCGCAAGTATTTCCATCATCATCACCGCGACTTATATCATGATCGCCATTCGCCGCGTGTTCTTTGGTCCAATGCCTGAGAAACTCGAAGGCCATATTTCACCCATTACCGCGCTGGATAAGATCGCCATCTTCACCCTTTGTTCCTGCATGGTCCTCATCGGCATTTTCCCGGCTGTGATGGTTCCCATGGTCGAAACAGGCGTTGAAAATATCCTGCGCCTCCTGGGAGGTGCATAAATGTTTACTCCCATCATGTTCGCTTCCATTCTCCCTGAAATTTTGATCCTCACTCTCGCTGTGATCCTGCTATGCGTTGAGCCATTCTGGAAAGAAGACCAACGCCGCAATGCGGGCTGGCTCACCTCAGGCGGATTATTCCTGATCATCATCGTCAGCCTGCTCTTCGGTCAACCCGGCGAGCCGACTTCTGTCTTCGGCAACATGATCCGCTTTGACTGGCTGGGTTTCTTCTTCAAGATCTTATTCATGTTTGCAGCCGCTGTGACAGCCTTGTTTTTGATGGACCACGAGAAAGCGGGACAGCGTGGAGAAGCATATCTTCTACTATTAGCCTCGCTTCTCGGCATGAACCTGATGGCTGTTTCTGCTGACTTGATCATGCTCTACCTTGCAATTGAAACCGCCTCCATTCCACTGTACATTCTCGCAGGCTTTTTACTCGCTGACGATCGCTCCACTGAAGCTGGCTTCAAGTATTTGCTGTTCGGTACAGTGACTTCCACTGTCATGCTCTACGGCTTCAGCCTAATTTTCGGCTTTGCTGGCACAACGAATATTTACCTGCTTTCTAACTTGTTCGCCAGCGGACAAATTTCAGTTGCACTCGCATTCAGTATCTTTGCCCTTGTGCTCGTTGGAATTGGATTCAAGATCGCCATTGTTCCTTTCCAATTTTGGGCGCCTGATGTATATCAAGGTTCGCCGACTCCTGTGGCGGGCTTCCTCTCCACCGCTTCCAAAGCTGCGGGCTTCGCAGTCATCGTTCGCTTTTTCTTTGTCGCATTCCCCGATTACGCCCCGTCATGGACCGTGATCCTTGCAGCGCTTTCAGCCATCACCATGACAGTTGGCAACTTACTCGCGATGTCACAGACGAATATCAAGCGCCTACTTGCGTACTCATCCATTGCACATGCCGGCTATGCATTGATCGGCGTGGTTGCGTTTAGTCAACTTGGAGCGGCGAGTGTGGTCTTTTATCTCGCGGCATATATCGCCACGAACCTGCTCGCCTTCGGAGTAGTCATGGCGTTCAGCCGTGTGACTGGTCTCGAAGACATCACAGACTACGCGGGCATGAGCCGCCGCAGTCCATGGTTGGGGTTGATGATGCTGGCCGCGTTCCTTTCGCTTGCAGGTATGCCTCCGTTCGGTGGCTTCGTGGCGAAGGTCTTTGTCTTTGCTGCAGGTGTGCAAGCAGGTTATACGTGGTTGATCATAGTCGGTATTCTCAACTCGATCCTCGGCGTATACTACTATCTCAATACGATGAAATACATTTATCTTTATCGTATGCCCAATGAAGATGAAGAGAATCATCCCATCCCATTGACCCGCCCGTATGCCATCGCGTTAGTCGTGTTGGTGCTTGGAGTGATTTTGGTCGGCACAGTATTCGCTCCGTGGTTCAGCTGGTCAAATGCCGCGGCGTTGAATTTGTTCTAGTTTAGAACCAGCCTACAGATCAGGAATGATGTGAAATGGATTTCCGTTTGACATCATCTTGACCTGTCAGTTATAATCGTGCGACATGGCACAATCTGAGCAGAACCGTCGCAATAGCATGATTAGTACTCTGCTGATCGTTGTGATCGGCCAGGTGGGTTGTTTGACCCTGGCGGTCATTCTGGCTTCTGTGTTTGGCGGATTGTGGCTGGATAAGACGTTTGATACGAAACCAGTTTTTACTCTGGTGTTGCTGTTTGCTGGAATTCCTCTCTCGGTGTTCCTGATGCTGTACGTCTCGCGGAAATCGCTGGCTCGGCTGAAGGAAAAATACGAAACCGAAGAGAAAGAAAAAACTGTTTAGGAGGCGGACTTTGGAACAAGAGAAACGAAGACCCTGGCGCCGATGGGTCGTGCTGGTGCTGATGATCGCAGGTTTTATTTTGGGCGGTATCTTTGCCCCTGTTCAACCTGAGATCACAGTGGCCGCCGAAAAATTAATTGAGGAACCTATCGCAGAGAATTTCCTCGGATTGGGTCCGTTGTATTTGGTAAATACAATGCCGACGCTGGCTGTGACGATTGTCCTGCTGGTCGTTATCGCATTCTTTACCAATCGTTCATTGAAGAAAAGCCAAAACACAGATCTTGTGCCACGCGGCATTGGTAATGTGATGGAGGCCATTCTTGAGATGCTCTATAACCTTACTGAAGGTTCTGCGGGCACAAAGTGGGCGAGGACAATATTCCCCTGGTTTGCAACGATCATGATCTATGTTTTGTTCGCAAATTTGCTTAAGTTGATTCCCGGCTTTGAGTCGATCGGTGTTTTGCACCACGCTCCCGGCGAAGGCTATCAGATCGCTCCACTCTTCGGCAATTGGTCGAGCCTCGTGCCTGGCAAGGTGGAGGAAGGCGGTTACATTCTCGCGCCATTCTTCCGCGGCATTTCAGTCGATTTGAACTTCACCGCTGCGCTGGCAATTATTGCAGTTGTGGCAATTCAATACATCGGCTTTCGCGCGCAGGGATTTGGCTATTTGAGCAAGTTCTTCAACACCCGCCGAATGTTCAAAGTACCGTTCTTCGGCGCGATGGACTTTTTGGTTGGCCTGCTTGAGTTGATCTCGGAACTCTCGAAGATCCTCTCGTTTGCCTTCCGTCTTTTCGGTAATATGTTCGCAGGCATCGTGTTGGTAGCCATCGTCGCAGGCTTGTTGGGACGTATCTCCATTTTGCCCGCGATGATCATGATGTTTGAATTGTTCGTAGGTCTTATTCAGGCATTCGTGTTCGGCATGTTGACCATGGTCTTTATGGCGCAAGCCACGCAAGGTCACGGCGGCGAAGAGCACGCTGAAGCTCATTCGGAAGCTCACGATATTTAATTAACCCAATCATTATTAAGGAGAATTACAACATGGAAGGAAATATTTTAGATGCAATGCGCTACGTTGGCGCAGGTTTGGCAATGATCGGCGCCGCAGGTGCTGGTATCGGTATCGGATTGAGCGTACAGGGCGCACTTACGGGAATGGCTCGCAATCCTGATACCTATGGTAACTTGTTAACCAATATGATCCTGGGCATCGCGTTTTCAGAAGCTATCGCTATTTACTGCCTGGTAATCGCGTTCCTCATGCTCTTCAAAGTTGTGTAAATCATAGGAGCATAGAAACATGGCCGCACTTGGAATTAGTCCTGGTTTTCTCATTGTTCAGATCATCGCGTTCATTATTGTCTTGCTGACGTTGAACGCGTGGGTCTACAAGCCCATGCTGGATATGATGGAGTCTCGTAAACAGAAGATCGCGCAAGGTTTGGAAGATGCCCGCGTCGCAGCTGAAGCCCGTAAGGATGCGGAGAAAGAAGCCGCAAAAATCCTTACTGCCGCGCAAACCGAAGCTGGCAAGATCGTTCGGGAAGCAACTGAACGCGCCTTATCAGCTGGTAAAGATGTAAAAGTTGCTGCAGAAGCCGAAGCTGCCAAAGCTCGTGTAGTCGCAATGGCCGAGGCCGACCTCGAACGTAATCGTATTCTTGGTGATTTGCGCGGGCAAGTTGCCGCTCTTGCACTTGCTGCAGCCAACAAACTTGTTGGCGAAGCATTGGATGAGAAAAAGCAACATGTATTGATTGATGAATTCTTTTCCGGTGTTAAATCTGGAAAAGTGGTTGTTCTTGATGATGCTGACTTCAAGGGTGATTCTGCTGAAGTCACCAGCGCCTTGCCACTCAACGATAAAGAACAGAGTACCGTTAAAAAGAGTGTTCTCCAAAAAATTGGCGCGAAAGATGTTGCCTTCCGCGTAGATCCATCCATACTTGGCGGCTTGGTCATTAAGGTCGGTGATAAGGTGGTTGATGGTTCTGTGGCCGGTAAACTCGAAGGCCTAAGACAGAGTTTAAAGTAAGCAGTCAAAAAATAAATGTTTGTAAATTAAAGATCCTGGCAATTATTGTCAGGATCTTTAATTTATTTATCCCATCCGTATAAAATAATTCCACGAAAAAATGTTGGATTATAGGGAGTTTTTATTAATTCCAATTTAGACCTTGTTTGTCTGGTGTTTCTCATTTACAATAGCGCACATTAATCATCAATTCTTGGCGAGGCGAAATTCGTATGAACGAGAATCGGATCCAGCAAGTTCTTGAAATCGAAAAGCAAGCGCAGGAAATACATGAAGCAGCAATTCGGGAAGCCCAACAACTGCCGATTTTAGCAGAACAGGAATCTCAGGCTGTAATAGAAAAGGCTCGGGTTGCAGCGCAACAAGAAGCCCGTGAACTTATCGCTAATGCTCAGGCGACGGAAGAAACAGCCCGCATTCTGGCGGCGGCTGAGGGAAAAAATAATCAGGTCGAAGCGCTGGCCATGAGCAATTTTGACCGCGCCGTCAACTACATTTTGGATCGTGTAACTGGTATAGAATAACTCATGGCGGCAAGCGGCGTTTCAGGATATGCGGCTATTAGTGCGCGGGTGCGCGCTATGTACTCGTCTCTATTAAGTCCGCAGGAAATGGCTCGATTGAGTGACTCTCCTGATTTTCAATCCCTACTAGCACAACTTAAACCCACAATTTATGGTTCTTACATCGAAGAATTAAAAGAAAAAGAGCTTACGCCTCGCAGGGTGGTATTTCAGATTAAAGGGCGCCTTGCAGATGTCTATGATAGCGTCATCCATATGGCACCTGAACATACCCGTCCGCTGCTTACTCAGCTTTATCGTTATTTCGAAGTGGAAAATCTAAAAGCTGTGTTGCGAGGTATTGTAACTGACCCAACCTGGGAGCGCGTGCGTGATGTACTTTTCCCCTATGGCTCGATGAGCGTATTGCCTTTGCAGGCGATGGTGGAGGCAGGAAACGTATCCGCCGCAGTCGAATTGCTGCGTGGTACAGTTTACGAGGAAACGCTTTCATTTGCCATGAAGCGTTACAGCGCCGAACAAAATCTTTTTCCGCTGGAAGTGGCGTTGGACTTAAATTATTGGCGAAAACTATGGCAGGAAACCAAGCGCCTGCCAAGTAAAGATCAACAGCAGGCATTGCGCGTTGTGGGGTCATTAATCGATATGAACAACCTGATGTGGGCCATTCGTTATCGGGTCTACCATGAACTCTCTGAAGAAGAATTAATTAACTACACACTACCATTTGGCTATCACCTCCGTGATGATGATATTCGTTCAATCGCCGCTGGAGCGGATATTGCTTCTGTGGTGCAGCGAGTCTACCCTGGCATCCCGGACTTGAATATCCTGCTTGAAGAACCACGCAGCGGATTGCCGTTGTTGGAATTACAGCTAAAGCAAAACCTCATGAGACAGTGTATGGCTGCTTTTGTTGGAGATCCCTTTCATATTGGCATACCGCTTGCATATCTTGTATTATGCGAACTTGAAATACAGGATATGACCGTGTTGCTTGAAGCAATGTTTTCGCGAGTATCAGAAGAGAAGTATCGACCCTACCTCTTAAAAACAGCGTTAGTTAAAGCGTAGAAACTTGAATGATCGTCGGTTCGCCGAAACGCAAGTGGTAGAAAAATAAAAACGTTAGAGAGACCGGAGAAGCCATGTTCTTTCCAAAAGAGATGATGGAAATTGAGTTGATTGTTCCTGCAAAAGACCTGCTTGCAGTGACAAAGGTATTAAGCGGGCATGGTGTTTTCCAC
Organism: Chloroflexota bacterium; assembly: GCA_026390015.1. Lineage (GTDB taxonomy): Bacteria > Chloroflexota > Anaerolineae > Anaerolineales > Villigracilaceae > Villigracilis. Next base: position 44,349 of record JAPLGS010000137.1, read on the forward strand.
CAGGCAGATAGTAGTTATCCCAGCCTCGGAAGCGGCAATACCTGGCAGGAAAGCGCGGCTGGATACGCCGGACTTGAACGTCGAATCCAGGTTATTATGCAGACCTTATCCATTGATGAAGGCCAGCCTCAAGCAAATAAAGAATTTGAAACGATGGGTGACCTTGACGTGATCCGTTCCGCGGTTGAAGGAATGGAAGACGAAGTTAAACAGGCGACAGATCAACGTATCGCTGAAAAGAAACGGCTTGAACAACTCGAAAGCACTCTTCATCAACTTCAACCTGTTGCTGACATCGATCTCGACATTAGTTCCATGCGAAACTCACGCTATTTATTTTCGATGCTTGGACAGATCCCGGCGGCAAATGTAGAGCGATTGCAGACCAGCCTTGCGCGCGTCCCAAATGTTTTTCTAACTTTGCGTTCAGACATATCCAAGCCTGTTGTCTGGCTGGCTGGAACACAAGCCAACGCTGATGTTTTAGAACGCGCCGCCCGCAGCGCGTATTTGAGTCCTTTAACCCTGCCGGAAGAATATCAGGGCACACCCGCAAAGATCATCGCCGCGCTTCAAACTACGATCGAGAGTACAAATCGTAAGATCGCTGATCTGGAGGTAACATTAGCTCAAATTGGAAAAACTCGCATCGAACAATTACGTGCCTTGTTGTGGGATGTGCATGCGAGCCGAGTCATGGCTGAAGCAATCGTCCGATTTGGACAACTTCGTTATACCTATGTGGTCACAGGTTGGGTGCAAAGCGACGATATGGAAAGTTTGACTCAAAGACTCAAAACAGCATCCAAAGAAATTCTAATTGAAACATTGCCAACTACGCGTAGCGGGTTTAACTCAAATGTGCCTGTTGCCATGCAAAACTCGAAATTTTTGAAACCCTTCCAAATGCTGGTTAATACATATTCACGGCCCCGCTACGGTGAATTAGATCCAACATGGTTTATCGTATTCATGTTCCCGTTTCTGTTCGGTGCGATGTTTGGAGACATAGGGCAGGGCTTGGTCCTGGCTTTGCTCGGATACCTTATGGCAAGCAAAAAAGTAAAGGCTCTAAGCGGATTATCAGGATTGGGAGGGGTTGTTGCCTTGTGTGGAGCATCTGCTACTTTGTTTGGATTCCTCTATGGGAGTATTTTTGGCTTTGAAGAGGATGTCCATATTTTTGGTATGAAATTGGAGCCGCTCTGGATAAGCCCGATCCACCATATTATGGATGTTCTCATGGTTGCCGTTGGCGCAGGTGTGGTACTGCTGATCCTTGCCTATTTGATCGGCATTTTCAACTACACGGTATCAAAAGAACGAGGGCATTTATTATTTGGGCACAACGGAATCGCCGGGTTCGTTTTATATTTATCGCTTTTGGGATTTGGCGGCGCATCTTTCGGTGTATTGCCTGTTTCGCCAACTGTGTTTTTAGCGCTGGCAATTTTCGCTGGGATAGGGGTTTTATTCTCTGAGGTATTCATCCATCTTGTGGAGGGTCACAGACCCTTGATAGACGGCGGGATCGGCACTTATTTAATCCAGGCTGGCGTTGAACTGTTTGAAGTCATCATCAGTATGTTAAGCAACACCCTTTCCTATGTGCGCGTGGGCGCCTTTGCTGTGGCGCATGGCGGTCTGAGTCAGGCGATTTTCATTCTGGCTAGATTGGCAGGCGGGGGTGAGGATGGCGGGTTTGGTTACTGGATTACGATCATCCTAGGCAATCTGTTCATCATTGGCTTTGAAGGATTGATCGTCGGCATTCAAACCATGCGCCTCTCGTATTATGAATTCTTTAGCAAGTTCTTTACAGGCGGTGGAATGCGCTTTGAACCGTTGACGTTGAAGCCTGTGCAGGAAGAGTAATTGAAAATATTATTCAGATTTTGAAAAAAATAATTATACAAGAATATAAAATCATATTTCAAGGAGTAACCAATGATAATGATCGTTGCAATACTTGTAGGTTTGGTACCCGTAGTCCCGGCCGTGATCGTTTTTCTACGCGAGCGTGATAAGGCTCCCACAAAAGCTACCCGTGATTTAGTGCTGGGATTGAATGGTTTCAATGCTGTTTTGGGATTGATGGCTGTTGGCATTGCTGTTGTCTGGTTGTTCTCACCGACGGCAGCCAGCGCGGCTGGAAATTTGCAGGCAGGCGCGGCGGTTGATCCTTATGCAACATTAGCGGCTGCCATATCAACCGGCCTGGCTTGTGTAGGCGCTGGTATTGCAGTTGCCAGCTCCGGAGCGGCGGCCGTGGGCGCTATTGCTGAAAAACCCGAGTCGTTTGGTCGCGCGTTGATCTTCGTCGGTTTGGCGGAAGGTATCGCGATCTACGGTCTCATTATTGCGTTCATTATCCTAAATAGGTAACACGCAATGAAAGTTTTGGTGATCGGCCATCCAGAAGCAGTCTTAGGTTTTTCCTTGGCCGGCGTAAACGGTCAGGCGGCTTCGACTGCTGATGAAGCTAATCAGGCGCTTGATAATGCTTTTGCAACGAAAGATATCGGCATTATTCTGGTCACTCAGGATATAGCCGGAATGATCCAATCTAGAGTCGAAGACCTCAAATTGCACAGCACAATTCCGCTGGTTGTGGAGATCCCATCTCCAGCCGGTGTATCAGCGGACCAACCCTCCCTTAGCCAGATCGTGCTTCGCGCCATCGGAATTAAGTTATAGAAATCCTGCCTGCTTCACGTGTATGTTGAGTGAGGCAGAAATCAATTGGTGGTTTACTTATGAAACCTGAAGAAGAGAATATCGAAAATCTTTCACGCGCCATCCTGTTTGAAGCGAAGTCAGACGCAGAGCAAATTCAAACAGACGCCAAAGAGAAAGCTGATGCGATTCGACAGCAGGCGCAGCAACGGGCAGAGTCTGAGCGCAAAGAAATCATGGAGCGCGCCAAGCAGGACGCGGAGCGCATCCGCAGCCAGGTCGTTGCCACGGCTCAAATGAAGGCGCGTACTTTGCAGTTGGAACATCGCGAAAAACTACTGGACAAAGTATTTAATGCCGCAAAAGAAAAATTAGCCAGTCTGCAAAAGCGGCCTGATTATGACAAAGTTGTGGCCGAACTTCTTAGAGAAGCAGTTACCCAATTGAAAGTTGATCAGGCTGAGGTGCGGGTTGACGCGGCGACTCAAAAAGTTTTGAAAGAACAAACACTGAGCGAACTGTCCAAAGAATTGAAGACCCAACTCTCCATTGGGAAAGCGCTTGAGGATGGATTGGGTATCGTTATTAATGCAGACCACGGACGATTACATTATGATAATACACTGGAGACTCGCTTGAACCGATTGCAGAGTGCGCTTCGTTCGGCGGTATATCACGTGCTGATGGGAGAAAAACTATGAGCGAGCAGGTCGGCGTAGTAACCTGGATCAGCGGGCCCGTTGTCAGAGCGCGTGGTTCGCGTTATGTTGGTATGCTTGAATTGGTCGAAGTTGGAGAGGATCGGCTCGTCGGTGAAGTGATCGGTTTAAATGGTGACATCATCACGGTCCAAGTATATGAAGAAACCTCGGGCATGAAGCCTGGCGCACCTGTGTATGGTACCGGCTTGCCCCTTTCTGTTGAGCTTGGCCCCGGCTTATTGAAGAGTATTTTTGATGGAGTTCAGCGTCCATTACCATTGATCGAAATAGAATCGGGTTCATTCATTGGACGCGGCATGCGCCTCGACCCGCTTTATCGAAAAGACCGCTGGAAGTTCAACCCGACTGCAAAAGTTGGAGATGTAGTTTCGCGCAGCGCGATCATCGGCACAGTGATGGAGACGGAAACTTTCGAACATCGCATCATGGTGCCTGCGGATCTTTCCGGCACTTTGACTTGGGTCGCGCCTGCCGGTGACTATACAATCGAAGACCCAATCGCAAAATTAAAAGTTGGCAATGAAGAAAAAGTGTTGACCATGCTTCAGCGTTGGCCTGTTCGTAGACCGCGCCCATACATGACTCGTATGCGCGGTACCACGCCTTTGATCACGGGTCAGCGCGTATTGGATACATTCTTCCCCGTTTCAAAAGGCGGCGCGGCGGGCATCCCCGGGCCGTTTGGTTCGGGAAAAACTGTCACCCAGCATAGCATCGCGAAATGGGCTGACGCGCAAGTCATTGTTTATATTGGATGCGGTGAACGCGGCAACGAAATGACCGAAGTGCTGCAGGAATTCCCGCATCTTGTAGATCCACGCAGCGGCCGCCCACTAATGGAACGCACTGTATTGATCGCGAACACATCCAACATGCCGGTTGCGGCGCGTGAAGCCAGTATTTATACAGGAATTACCATCGCCGAATATTATCGTGATATGGGATATCACGTGGCGTTGATGGCTGATTCAACCTCCCGGTGGGCTGAAGCTTTGCGCGAGGTCTCTGGTCGTCTGGAAGAAATGCCCGCCGAAGAAGGCTACCCCGCTTATCTGGCTGGGCGTTTGGCTGAATTTTATGAACGCGCCGGTTATGTCGAAACCATGAACGATCATATCGGTTCCGTTACCATCGTTGGCGCGGTATCTCCGCCTGGCGGTGACTTCTCCGAGCCGGTCACCCAGCATACCAAACGTTTTATCCGCTGCTTCTGGGCTTTGGATAAATCATTGTCATCGGCGCGTCACTTCCCATCCATCAACTGGCTGGATAGTTATAGCGAATATTTGGATGATGTGGCAGACTGGTGGCAGGAAAAAGTTGGCAAAGATTGGTTGAAAATGCGCAACCATGCCATGGAACTTCTAAGTGAAGAGAGCCGCCTTTCACAGATCGTGAAACTGGTCGGCCCGGATGCCCTTCCTGACGAGGAACGTTTGGTTTTGGAAACATCACGCCTGCTTCGTGAAGGATTCCTTCAGCAGAATGCAATGGATAAAGTGGATGCTTTTTCCACGATCCAAAAACAGATTCGCATGTTGGAGCTCATCTTGTATTTCCATGAACGCGGGTTGCGAATTGTCAAACACGGTGCGCCTATTTCCTTGATCCATAACCTGCCAATCGTGGATACACTCATTCGTATGAAGAGCATTGTGCCAAATGAAGAGCTGGAAAAGATGGACGATATTCAAAAACAAATTGACGACCAAATGAGTCAATTGGATGTGGAGTACCGATGAGTGACGTAATTGTACAAAGCGGCCAGGAAGTTGTTGGCGTTAGCCGAATTACCGGCCCAATTATGATTGTTGAAGGCGCTGCGAATGTTAGCTATGATGAAGTAGTGGAGATTCGCGATGGGCGTGGCAATCTGCGCCGCGGACGTGTGCTGGAAGTGGGCGAGAAAACATGCGTGGTTCAGGTGTTTGCCGGTTCAACCGGCCTGTCCATTGATGGCACGCGCGTCCGTTTTCTGGGTGATACTTTGCGCATCCCCGTTGCGGAAGAAATGCTAGGACGGGTCTTTGACGGTTTGGGCAATCCACTCGATGGCGGCCCCCAGCCTTTAACCGATCATTTCGCAGATGTTAATGGCCAGCCGATTAATCCGACTGCGCGTATTTATCCACGTGACTATATTCAAACCGGCGTTTCTGCCATCGATGGCTTGAATACACTTTTACGCGGACAGAAATTGCCCATTTTTTCCGGCGCAGGCATGCCTCACGATCAACTCGCTGCTCAAATCGTACGTCAGGCGACCCTGGGTGCGCCTACAGATGCGCCATCCGCTGAAGCCGAACAGTTTGCGATCGTGTTTGCCGCCATGGGTGTTAAACATGATGTGGCTAATTTCTTCCGCCGTTCTTTTACAGACAGCGGCGCCCTTACTCGTGTGGCAATGTTCCTCAATCTGGCAGATGACCCCCCAGTCGAACGTCTTGTGACTCCGCGCGCGGCGCTGACTCTTGCTGAATATCTTGCCTACGAAAAAGGAATGCATGTGTTGGTCGTCCTGACAGATATGACTAACTATTGCGAAGCCCTTCGTCAGATCTCCAACATTCGCGGAGAAGTGCCCAGCCGAAAAGGTTATCCGGGTTATCTTTATAGCGACCTTGCTTCCTTGTATGAACGCACTGGCCGTATTCGTACCAGCGAGGGCTCCATCACACAGATCCCAATTTTGACCATGCCCAGTGATGACATTACACACCCGGTTCCAGACTTGACAGGGTATATTACTGAAGGTCAGATCACACTTGGCCGTGAGTTGGATCACTCCGGCATATATCCGCCCATCGCTGTGTTACCCAGCCTTTCCCGTTTGATGAAGGACGGCATAGGTCAGGGGCGCACTCGCGGGGATCATCCACGTTGGGGTGCACAACTCTATGCCGCATATGCTCACATGCAGGATGTGCGCTCGTTGGCCTCCGTCATCGGCGAAGAGGAATTGGGTGAGGTGGATCAGAAATACCTGAAGTTTGGCCGTGCGTTTGAAAAAGAATTTATCAATCAATCTCCAACCGAAAATCGCACCATTGAACAAACCTTAAGTATTGGCTGGCGTTTGCTTTCGATGCTGCCGAAAGATGAGCTGACGCGCGTAAGTCTGGATGAGTTAAAACAATACTACCAGGGCGAAGATGCCAAACATTAATGTTGCGCCAACTCGCACAAACCTGATCCGCATCAAAAAAGACTTGCGCTTTGCACGCGAGGGTTACGAGATTTTGGATCGCAAGCGAGAAGTGCTGACTACTGAACTGGTTCGCGTGGCACATGAAGCAGACGTCATCCAAAAGGAAGTGTGGAAACTTTTGGAAACTGCTTACGGCGCATTGGAAAAAGCCCGGCTGACCCTCGGTAGTGACCGTGTGGAATGGGCCGCACTTGCCGCAAATAAAACAGTCGATATTCACATCAAGCTGCGTGGCATTATGGGCGTTGCAATACCCATGATCGAAGCAAGAGGCGAACCCCAGAAAATGCTTTATAGTTTGAGCGGTACAAATGCGGCCTTGGATGAAGCGGCTGCGGCTTTTCGTGAAGTCCTGATAAAAACCCCCCAACTATCCATGCTGGTGACAACTGTCTGGAGATTGGCTGGTGAACTTCGTAAAACCCAGCGCCGCGTGAATGCCCTGCAGCATATTTTTATCCCTGAATATGAGCAAACCGTAACTTTTATTGTTAGTTCACTTGAAGAACGCGAACGTGAAGAAATATTCCGTCTCAAATGGCTAAAGACAAAAATGAATAAACAAGCCGCAGATGCGTCTACCCGCTGAATTTATTGGTAAAATAAGAAGATAATTGCGGCTTTGCGATTAATAAATTTTGCCAAAGATCACAATTATAAAAAACACACTAACCTTAGAATATGACCATTCATTTTAAATGAGTTTGTGTTTTGCAATGCAAAAATTATGATGCGGATAAAGGAGTTTATATGAATATTGGCGTATTAGGTACGGGGGTGGTTGGGCAAACCATCGGGTCCAAATTGGTCCAATTGGGGCATACTGTGATGATGGGTTCCCGCGACGAGGCAAACTCGAAGGCGGTTACCTGGGCAAAACAGGAAGGTAGCAAGGCGCTTTTTGGTAATTTTGCCGGTGCTGCTGCATTTGGTGAGATTATTTTCAATTGCACATTGGGAACCGCTTCCCTGGAAGCCTTGAAACAGGCTGGGGCTGAAAATATGAAAGGTAAAATTTTGATAGATACAGCCAATCCAATTGACTACGAGGGCGATTGGTCACTAACTGTTTGCAACACAGATTCTTTGGGTGAACAGATTCAACGCGCATTCCCAGATACACATGTGGTAAAGAGTTTGAATATAATAAATTATAGTGTCATTGTTAATCCAGAGAAACTTCTTGAACGGACTGATATTTTTGTAAACGGTAATAGCGCCGATGCAAAGGCTGCCGTCTCGTCCATTCTGAGATCATTCGGATGGACATCAATCATTGACCTCGGCGATATCACCAGCTCGCGCGCAGTTGAAATGTATATGGCTTTGTGGCATGTATTGCGTGTCGCTACTTCCTCACGTCGATTCAATATTAAAGTTGTGCAGTCCTGATCTGTTAGGTAAAATCAAAGGGCTTTGGTAAAATTACCAAAGCCCTTTTTTATTTTAAACAATGATCTTCTTGGGCTGATCTGTAAATGGAGTATAGCGAGAGAGATGTTATTGAGTAAATTGTTTGTTAACTTTCCGCAGTCTTATTCTGCAAACACTCCTAATGTTGATATTAATGGGATCGCCATCGACAGCCGCGCGGTAAAGCCTGGTCATCTTTTTGTTGCCATGCAAGGCGGCGCAGTCGATGGGCATGACTATATTCAAAAGGCGATCGATAACGGCGCTGTAGCTGTCATCGGAGATAGAAATTTAAGCGGATTCAGCGTCCCCTATGTTCAGCTCGAAGATTCGCGTCAAGCACTCACTTTTTTAGCTGCTGCGTTTTACAACTGGCCTGCCCGCAAGCTGACAGTGATCGGCGTAACCGGCACAGATGGCAAAACCACAACCTGCAATCTTATCTATAAAATACTCGTTGCCGCAGGCATCAAGGCTGGCATGATCTCGACTGTCAACGCGGTCATTGGAAATGAAATATTGGACACCGGTTTCCATGTCACCACGCCTGACGCGCATGATGTCCAAGACTATCTGGCGAAAATGGTTGAAGCTGGATTGACGCATGTCGTACTTGAAACCACATCCCACGGCTGGGCACAGCATCGCGTGGATGCGTGCGAGTTTGACGTAGGCGTAGTCACGAATATCACTCATGAACATTTTGACGAACATGGCACGTATGAAAATTATAGGGCTGCAAAAGCGCGTTTATTCAGCAGCCTGGAGCAGACAAAAGAAAAACCAACGGGCAATCTGCGTTTGGGAGTCATCAATCGCGATGACCGCTCGTTTGATTTTTTGAATGAATTTATCAAAACAAAGAAATTGAGTTACGGCTTGGAAGACTCAGCCGATGTTCGCGCGGAAGATATGCGCTACAGTTCATCCGGGATCGAGTTCACCGCCAGCTCGAAAGACTTTCAGTTGAGCGTCAAGAGTCACCTGCTTGGCTTATATAATATCTCAAATTGTCTCGCCGCGTTGACCGCTGCTGTTTACGGCCTCGGCATTGCTCCAGATGTCGCCGCGCGCGGTATCTCCTCGTTAGACGGTATCCCTGGCCGCATGGAGCAAATTGATCTGGGACAGAATTTTATGGCAATCGTGGATTTTGCGCATACGCCCAATGCGTTGAAAGTTACATTGGAAGCTGGCAGGAAAATGACAAAAGGCAGAGTCATTTCTGTTTTTGGTTCCGCAGGTTTACGCGATAAAGAGAAACGCCGTATGATGGCAGAGACTTCAATTGAGCTGGCTGATCTATCGGTGTTGACTGCCGAAGATCCACGCACTGAATCACTGGATGAAATTCTTGAGGAAATGGCTGTGGGTGCGAGAGCCAAAGGTGGGCGTGAAGGAGTGACATTCTGGAGGATCGCAGATCGCGGCGAAGCCATCAAATTTGCCATCCAACTTGCGCGGGATGGAGATATCGTTCTTTCATGCGGAAAGGGTCACGAACAATCGATGTGCTTTGGAAAGACGGAATATCCCTGGGATGACCGCATCGCGATGCGCGCCGCGCTTGCGGAATTTTTGAGAAAGGACGGTCCGCAAATGCCTTATCTTCCTTCGCAGGATAAAATTGAACCTGATCTTTGATTTACATTATTAAAAATCATCAGAAATATTTGGGAGTGTGAAATGACAAAATTCTGGATAGCCCCCGTCACTTTGAAAGGCGCACATGTGCGTTTGGAACCACTTAATAAATCTCATGTCTCTGGTTTGGCCGAGATCGGAGTAGGTCAAAATTTTTGGGATTTCATGGTGTATGGCCGCATGGAAACAGAAGATGATATGCGCGGCTGGGTATCGGATATTATGAACCGCGCTGAAAAAGGAACCGACCTGCCTTTTGCAGTCATTCATTTGGAATCAGGAAAGGTGGTGGGCGCAACTCGCTATTTGAATATCATGCCCAATGATCGCGGAATTGAAATCGGCGGCACCTGGTACGGGATAGAATACCAGCGCAGCTCCGTTAATACAGAATGTAAATTATTATTGCTAAGTTATGCTTTCGAAAAACTGGGATGCATCCGAGTCCAGTTGAAAACCGACCTGAGGAATCTGCGCTCACAAAAAGCCATCGAACGAATTGGCGCCAAGAAGGAAGGCATTCTTCGCAATCACATGATCCTGCCCGATGGACGTTTTCGTGATTCGGTTTATTACAGCATACTGGATAGAGAATGGCCGCAGGTAAAGAAAAACTTGGAAGAGATGCTGAAGAGATAGAGATAGAGATAAAAATAAAAAGAGTACTTGAGAAAGTACTCTTTTTTCTTGAGCAGATAAAAACCATCGCGGGCGATTCAGATAAAAGTTAAGTGCGAAGCGTCGCTTGGGAGTTAGTGATGCTGTTGAGTATGATCAACCCAAAGACGCTGGTCAGTCCGATCAGCAGGCCTCCGATCCAAATGGCTTGCGGAAATAATCCATCGTTTAAGGCTCCGCCGATGAGCGGCGCGAGCGTACGCGCAAGACCCCAACCCAGCCAATAAATTGACATGTATCTGCCGCGCATATCTGCGGGCGCAATATCGGCCACGTATTTGCTGGCGGTGGGGATGAGCGTTAATTCACCGAACGTCAGCACGACCATGCTCAGCCAAAAGCCCGAGAAGCCCGTCATGAGCGCCACCGACCCCGCGCCGATGGCGTAGATCAACATGCCAACAGCCGTGACAGTTAGCGTTTCATATTTACGAGTGATCTGCGTCACTGGATATTGCGCGAAAACACACAGCAACGCGTTGGTGGTGGGAATCCAGCCATACATCGCTTCAGGTACGCCGAAATTTGTTTTTGCGTAAACAGCCATTAGGATCCAGACCATGCTGGGCGCGATCAAGCCGATGGCGATAAGAGAGACGAATGCCATATAGCCTTTATCTTGGAAGACACGCGCGTAGGATCCGTTTTTCGTGCCTGATACCTGCTCGGCTAAAGAATCGGCTTTTGTTTCGTTGATTGGTTTTTCGAGCGTTTCGCGCGCGAGAAAAAATAACAGCAGACTATAAATAATAAAGCCCGCTGATGCGCCATAGAATGCAAGGTTATAGGAAGATGATGCGAGAAATCCACCGACCGCCGGACCGAGCGCGAAAGCCGCGTTGTTGGCGATGCGGTTGATAGCGTACGCATCGGTACGTTTTTCGGTGGGGATCATATCTGCCAGCATCGCGTCTGCGCCAACCTGGTACAGCGGATTCGATAAGCCGATGAATATCATCAAAACTACAAATTGTGGATAAGTCTCGGCGCGCATCAGGAAGAAGTAGGCAACTCCCATCAAAGCGAGGCTGAAGACCATCACGGCTTTGCGTCCGATCTTATCAGTGAGTGTGCCTGCCAAAAACGATGCGAACAATCCCGTGCCCGCGTTGATGGAAATTAACAGCGCTACCGTGCTGAGCGGGAGATGCAGTTTTCCGCTGGCGTAGATGAGCAGGAACGGCCAGATCATACTTCCGCCCGCGGTGCTGATTACGATGCCTGCGATCATCAGCCAGTATTGGCGTGGATATTCGTTGTAGAGGGATTTGATTCTTAGTAACACAAATTTACCTAAAGGAGATGTCTTCTGACTTGAAATACATCTGGAAATTTAAACTTCCAGCTACTTTCTGCGAGCCTGTGTTGGTGATGTTGTGGCGATATTGTGCAATGATGTTGTGCTGGTTTCCCCAATCGCATAAACCACCAACGACGCTTTTGCCTAGTCCTCTTTTACGGAACTCAGGATGAGTTAGCACGCCAATATCCAGAAACCCAGTTCGTTCATAGCCGCTTGCGGCTGCGACAAGTGACTGGTTAAGAAAACAGCCAAAGGCCACCAGGTGAGTCACTTCCACGTAGCCTTCATCCACATCTTCTAGAGTATTTGCGGCATGCAAAGCGGACATGACTCCTGCGTCTGCTTCGGTCAATGGCCGCAAAATAAATGGATAGGGTGGAAGGTAATCCGGCAGATCTGGAGGGAATAGGTAGTATGTTAATCCAACATCACGCGAGAGAATTGCTTCACCTCCCCAGATTTCTTGAATATGTTCACCCGTTAAGGATATGTTTGTGGGAAGATTCTTTACCAGTTTATCAAGCGCAGAAAAATATGCTGGATCAAGTTGTACAAAGGTATGTTTTCCGATGTGCCAGAGAGCGATGATCTTATCCCCGTCATATTTGCTTTCTGGGAGCAGGGTTGTTCCATTTTGCAGCGCGGTTTCTACTGAACACCCAAAATAATTTGTCCAGTTTTGATAAACGATCTTTTCAAAAGTAATTTTTTCCATGGGAGAGAGAGTTTAACATAAAAGCTAGACACAGGTCAGTAGATCCACGCCATTAAGTGAATTTCTCAGCCAGCTTGTCCACTGTATTGATGCCGCGCAATGTTGATTTTATTCCCAGCGTTTTTTCAATGGCCACATTTGAAATTTTAGAATCGCTTTGCTTTATTTTGCACAGCCAGTAAATCTCCCGTCCGTGAACGTGGAATTCGTCAATGTCAGTTTGCATGGACATCAACTTTTGTTTTGCGGAGTTGTCGAGTGCATCAGCCAGGAAGCCGATATTAAGCGCTTTTGCTGTATCCAGTTGAGATTGTGGGAATGGCTTATATTTTGCGATCTCGACTACTTCCGCAATGGTTCGGATAAAGGTCGCAACTTCATAGCCGAGGGATTCGTGCAGTAACGCCTCAATTTTCTTTTCAAGAGTTTTGACATTCCCCGCTTTCACGTCAAAGATGACATTTCCGCTGGCGATAAAAGTTTCCACATTGGAAAACCCAATCGACTCAAATAGCTGGCGCAGATACTCCATCTTGACGTTGTGACCGCCCACGTTAATGGCGCGCAGGAATGCGATATA